>JAXMBP010000009.1:0-143014 GCA_046349795.1 Pirellulales bacterium
CAGCGTTACAGCGATCACCGATTCATCGGGATCAGTTCTTGAGCGCTACGCCTACACGGCCTACGGAGTGCCAACAATTGCTAATTCCTCTGGCACTGTACTTAGCGCTTCGGCCCACAGCAATCGCTACATGTACACCGGTCGCGAATGGGACAACGATATCCAGCAATACCATTATCGAGCTCGAATGTATGATGCGAGCCTTGGGCGATTCTGCTCCAGAGATCCTATCGGGTATGTGGATGGGGCATCGATTTATTGCAGTTATCTTGGGTTGTCCGAATTGGACCCGAGCGGCGAGTCCGTTGATGATAACATCACAATTCCGTTTCTTCCCCCAATCAATGGCATCCACCCCCCCTTTGTGGTAGCTTTTCATTCGATGCGGATGCTAGCGTCACGGGAATTGTCCCAGGTGGGATAGGTTCAATTGCCGTTAAAGTGGCAATCAATAATGGATTGAAAAAGAAGTTTCCAATTCACTTTGGAATGAAGGTAGATTGCCTGTTTGGGCGATGTTGCCCGATCCAGACGTTCATTCTAAATCTGAAGATAGTGTTTAAAGGCCGCCCAGCGAAGGCACCCAAATATCTTGCGACCATCACGGTTGACACAGATACAAAATTGACCATTGGAGTTTGCTTGGATGCAAAGTGCCCTTGCCCTATACCTTTGCCAGACATGTCAAAAAGCCTGACGATTCACATTCCCGGAGAATTCCCGCTCGAAAATAAGGAGGATAAGTAACCATGGTTTCTTTAAGATTGATGGGAGTTTTGTCTCTTGCATTAGCCATTACTGCCTTGGCTGGTCGGGCTGTTGGGCAAAACAATATTGTAAGAAAGAATGATGTTCCTTCCCCAGTGCTCTGCACCGATCTTGTTGGAGAATTGCTTCCAAAAGATGGACTAAAAAAGTTAGCTGGAGTTTGGTTAGTCGATGATGAACAGATGATAGACGTCCGAGTTGCGAAGGACGGAACGATTGCGTCTGCTTCTATCCGATGGGACGAAAAATCTCAGCGTTTTGAGACTGACGTTGAGTCCTTGTTCGTTCGTAAAATTGGAGATAATCTAATCTTGTTCGTAAAGAGCAATCAGAATGGCGAAGTTGGATACTGGTTTTTTCGATTGGAAGAATCATCCCAGGGTTTTTCATTATTTCTTCCTTCCGCAGAAAGATTCGAAAATGAAGCTAGTGCATTGGATATCCTCAAAGTAACCCCGAAGTTCGCAGAGAAGTTGCAATCAAAAGACTCATTTAGCAAGATAAATCAAATCAATCTCGTTCGTATCCTTCGTTAGGCGGCGGGTGTGCCCCTGGCGAAAGAAGCGACAGTTGGCACTGGCTTTGCCAGTGTTCTCCCGGGATGATTTTAGTGGACTAAGCCAATCGTGGAGTCTCTCGGCTGTGGGTGATTGGAACAGTGTTACTACCAACGGTACAGCTCAGACTGGAACCCACGGGCCAACCCACGAACTGCTTACTGGAGCCGGAAGCAACGTGAGCACCGATGTAAAGGGCAACATTACTCTGATCCCGTCTTCCCTCAGACCTAATGCCTCAAGCCTCACGTCTGTTTGGGACTTTGACAATAGGCTAATCAGTGCAACAACGGGCTCGACGACCGTTAGTCATCAATACGATGCATTAGGACGCCGAGTGGCCCGTACATCGGGCAGTTCAACCACCGTTTACGTTCAAGCTGGTCAGCAAACGATTGCTGACTACGCATCGGGGGCTGCTCCTCACCCTCACAGCTCAGGCCAGTCAACGGACCCTCCCACGCGAGCGCGTAACAACAGCCCTTTGATCATTTCGTGGGAGGGTGGCAAGTGAGGTACGAGCGCGGCCGGGAGGGCGATGGTATCGCATTATCAAGTGTTCAAATGACTTGAGATGTTGATTGCGCCACATAACTCGTCCATACGGATAGATGACAAAACGCGATGGGAATCGTAACCTCGTCCACTTACTGCCCCAAGCCTGTTCTTCGAGCTCAGTCAAAAATCCCGTGCAAGTACCACTCGGCTGAATTCAAGTCGCGGTAGATCCACCACCAGCAGCCCAGGTGTGTGATGATCCTGTAGTAGTCGCGACGAGCACTAGCGCCTTTCCACCAACCGCTTTCAAGTCGCTCGGGCCCAACGGCTCCCAGGACGCGATGCCAGCCATTGGCCGTTTTGATTCTGGCTGGAGCAACCGCTTGAGGCTCTGGAGCAGACTCGCTTTCGGTCGTTACTCCGCTGATTCCAAAGCTACCTGCAACCTCAATCTTGATTGGCGGATTCAGTAGCTGAGCTGGCCGGCGCAGCGGATCTTCGCGCGATGGCTCGATGGTATTCGTTGATTGCCGCGAGCTGATCTTGCGAACCGTGTCTTGCGAGCTACCATCGGGCTTCAGTCCGGTGAGTGGTTGCAGATCGTAAGCAAGTTCAGGTTGTGACTCACGCATCACTTTGGCGCGGAGCACTTGCTTGCGGCCCAATCGTGCACTTAGCGTATCTACCAGTTGCGCGATCTCTTGACGGTCGCTTCGCTCCAGATTGTGCCACCCACATACCATTGACGCAGAGCGGCGAGTTTGGCAGAATATGGGAAATTGCTGAAAACCAGGGAGGAATCATGGGAAGGCCGAATCGAAGCGAGCAGTTTAATCCTGACGAAGTTTGTATCGTGCACACCATCCAACGCTGCGTGCGACGAGCGTTCCTGGCTGGTGTGGATCAGCAATCCGGTAAGGATTTTTCTTACCGGCGTGAGTGGATTCGCCGACGCTTAGAGTCCCTTGGCTTCCGTGTTCGGCATCGATGTATTGACCTATGCGGTGATGAGCAATCATTCACACCATTCTCCGCAATCGCCCCGATGTCGTTGCTAAATGGACCGATGAAGAAGTGGCCATTCGCTGGCTGAGCGTCTTTCCTGGGCAACGCTTGGAAGAGCTGCATTTAGCTCAGCCAACCGAAATACAAGTCTATACGCTTGCCAACAATCCCACCGAGATCAAAAAGATTCGCCGTCGCTTGTCGGATATATCTTGGTTCATGCGAGCCGCTGGCCGAGCCGATTGCTCGTATGGCGAATAAGGAAGATGAATGCACTGGTCGTTTCTGGGAAGGACGCTTTAAGGCTCAGCGTATTACCGATGAAGCTGGCTTGCTGGCCTGTGCGATGTATGTCGACTTAAATCCCGTGCGAGCCGCCATGGCTCAGTCGCCCGAGGATTCATTGCACACCTCGGCCTATGATCGCATTCACGCCGAGCAAGGAGCCGAGATTGAATCGTCAGCCTTTGAATTAGAAGCCATTCCGCAAGCCGAAGCTGCCAAAGAGCGTACGACTAAGACCGTTGATCAACTTCGTAAGGATCGAAAGGCGAAACGTAAA
This sequence comes from Pirellulales bacterium, assembly GCA_046349795.1. GTDB lineage: Bacteria > Planctomycetota > Planctomycetia > Pirellulales > Pirellulaceae > Aureliella. Next base: position 3,391 of record JAXMBP010000009.1, read on the forward strand.
AGCCCAACAGGTCGAAGTGTCTTGCGAGATAGTTGGTTGGCTCCACTAACGATGGACGAAAGCATCTTAGCCAAGGATGCACAGGCTAGTTCGAGTCGCCTGCGAGCCAGTGACAAGGGCTTTCTCAGTCTTCGTTTAGGAGAGTATGTCGAACTGTTGAGCTGGACAGCTCGGCAACGCATCAAGGAGTTGGCTGAAGAGGTTCCCGAGTCGCTGAAGTCGGTGCTCAGCAAAGTTGGCATCGAGGCCTCGATGTGGCGAGACTTGGTATGGAATTTTAAGCGTTACTTTGGCAAGAGCAGTTGCGCTGGCTCACCGAATTCGATGTCTGCCGACGCCGAGCGTCACGGCAAGCGCTGGCACCGAGGTCAAGCTCAAGTCCGCGAATGCTTTGCGTCATAGTTTTCTCCGCATTGAAGACGATTGGTAGCTGATCTCGACACTGCTCGGAACAATCGCCGATTCAGATCAGTTCAGCTACGACAAGGCTGGTAGAATACTAACAGCCTATTCTGGTCGTTACAGCAATACGGTGGGCTATTCCTATGACTCGGCAAGCCGCAAAAAGACGGAAAGTCTGACGATTGCGGGACAGACCTATACAACCACAACCGACTATAATGCCAGAGGAGAACTAACGAAGTACACCTACCCAGATAGCACAGTAGTAGATCGAACGTACACTGCTCGCGGTGAGCTTTATCAGCTCAAGCATGCTGGCACGACAATCGATACACGAGCGTACGATAACGGCGGTCGGATGAGCAGTTCGACACTCAATAATGGAGTCGTTGACACAAGGGCTTACGGAGCAGACAACACGCTATCGTCGATCACCTTTACTGGTAGTGGAACTTCGATCGGTAATCTCAGCTATGGCTGGGACAACAACCACAATAAAACCTCAGAGACCATCACAGGTACCATGAGTAACTACGGCTTTAGCATTCCGACGGGTGGCTACGATAGCGAGGACCGTTTGGTCTCGTTCAATCGCACCAGCGGTCTAAGCCAATCATGGAGTCTCTCGGCGGTGGGTGATTGGAACAGTGTCACTACCAATGGCACGGCTCAAACTCGAACTCACGGGCCAACCCACGAGCTGCTTACGGGAGCCGGAAGCAATCTGAGCACCGATGTCAAAGGTAACATAACTCTGATTCCTACTTCCCTCAGACCTAACTCCTCAAGCCTCACCTCTACGTGGGACTTTGACAATAGGTTGTCGAGTGCCACCACAGGATCGACCACCGTGAGTCATCAATACGATGCACTTGGTCGCCGAGTCGCCCGAACATCGGGCAGTTCAACGACCGTTTACGTTCAAGCCGGTCAACAAACGATGGCTGACTATGCCTCCGGGGCTGCTCCAGCCTCTTCGACCTATCGTTATACGTATGGCAGCTACATTGACGAACCGGTCATGCGCTGGACCACTTCCAATAGCACTGCCGTTTATTACCATCGCAATCAGCAGTATAGCGTTACAGCACTGACTGACTCATCAGGGGCAGTGCTTGAGCGTTACGCCTACACGGCTTACGGGGTCCCAACATTCTGCAATCCTTCCGGAGTCACACTTCAAACTTCAAACTTCGCAATTCGTCACACCTATACTGGTCGAGAGTGGGATAACGAAATTCAGCAGTACCATTATCGTGCTCGCATATACGATCCAACTTTAGGTCGATTCTGCTCCAGAGATCCAATCGGGTATCGATCATTCGATTTCAATTTGAATCGCTTTGTCTTTAGTCAACCGATGATTCAGCTAGACCCTTTGGGACTTAAGTGCACGACCTATCTTGTAGTTTCTCATGGTCCGTGGCAGGGGTTCCAACCAGACTTTGACTGGACTTACATGCTGTTAGAGAATCAATTCCCTCTTGAATTTGATAAGTGCGACAAAGTTGCGCCGTTTTGTTGTTGGATGGATAAGGGAGTGAAGAGATGTAAGCTACGGTACCCTAAGAAGGATCCCGTTCCCAATAATTGGCCCGAATGGCCTGGATTAATCGAAACAGATAAAGAAAAAGGTCTACGCCAATGGATTACAATATTTACAAAATACATTCCGCAAGCGATGAACGAATGTTGCAATGCTAAATGCGACTGCAAAGAGTGTTTCGTGCAATTCTTCTGCCCGGACGAAAAACTTAAGTCGTATTTTGCACCGCTTATCGATCCAACCGGGGCAAATCCGTTGCTTCCTTCTCAAAATCCGTGTGGCGGAAAGTGGACTTACGATTGCAAATCCAGCAGTTGGACATCGAAGAAGTACGAGGAACCAAAGGAATGATAACACGTGTTTGGATTTTTACTTTTCTCACGATTGTATTTCAGTGTTTTGAACTTAAGGGACAGTTTGAAGGCAAGGAACCCGGTGATAGACGATCAATCGGTTCACTTTCTTTCTGTTGGTGCCCAAAGGGAGAGTTCATCATGGGATCACCAATGGAAGAGATTGGTAGAAATGAAAACGAAAAACAGGTCAATGTTTCATTCGGAAATGGCTTTTGGATGGGGGAGTTCGAAGTAACTCAACGTGAGTGGGAAGCTGTAATGAAATCACAACCGTGGGAGGAGGTTGCCGATGTGCTTGATTCAATCCCGGAGTTGCCAGCCGTGAATGTGCAGTTTTCCGAAGCATGTGAGTTTTGCGAGAGATTGTCACAACTGTACGATAAAGACCTGCCGTCAGGGTGGCGTTTTCATTTGCCAACTGAGGCGCAGGGGAGTATGCATGTCGAGCAGGAAGTTCAACGTCGTTTTGTTATGGAAGTGATCCCGGAAGATTGTATCGTTATTGTCATTTTGGTGCGGAACCATTTCTTCCGATAAGGGGTGGTAGTAAGCTGCCTAATTCGTGGAATCTGCGGGATATGCATGGAAATGTTGAAGAATGGTGTTTCGATACATACAAAGATGATATTACACCCGGCACTGACCCAGTAAACTCGCAGTTAACTGAGAACTTGAGTTATGTAAGGAAGGTTAAGCGAGGGGGAGATTTCAGCGATCCTGCGGACAATTGTCGTTCTGCATCTCGCGGGTGGATGCCAGCGGATTTTGTCGATAAGTCATTGCCGGATTTTACAATTGGATTTAGAGTCGCTATTTCTAAGCAGGAGCTACCCAAAGCGTTAAAATCAGACAAGAGATAGAGGGGTCGTGTGAGTCGAACTGAGCGGTCGCTATGCTCCAGATGATTATGGTGCCACCCACATACTATTGACGCAGAGCGGCAGTTTGGCAGAATATGGGAAATTTCTGAAAGCCAGGAAGTAATCGTGGGAAGGCCGAATCGAAGCGAGCAGTTTAGTCCTGACGAAGTTTGTATCGTGCACAACATCCAGCGTTGCGTGCGACGAGCGTTCCTGGCTGGCGTAGATCAGCAATCCGATAGGGATTTTTCTTACCGGCGTGAGTGGATTCGCAGACGCTTAGAGTCACTCGCTTCGGTGTTCGGCATCAACGTGTTGACCTACGCAGTAATCTCGAATCATTCATAATGCCATCCTTGGTGAGGTTTGCGCCTGATGGGTCAGGTCGGTCTTCTAGGGGTAGTCAGGCTAGTCGGCGTACTTCGGCAGTAAGCCGCCTTGTTGATGTTCGGCTAGTTGAGTTAGCCGCGACAGTTCTTTTTCATCAGCCCATACGATCCAACGTTCTCCACTGCGGATTGAACACAGCCACTCGCGTTGATGCCAGCGCCAAGTTGAGACGGGGATCGAAAGGTGTTCTCCTAACAGCTTCATCGTCCAGTGGTCTTCGTAACCACCAATCGCCATGCAACTCTCTCCCGCAGCCTAGTCGGCACAAGGAACTAATGATCGCACGGGTGAATTCCCTTTTTGTGTACTCTGGTAACCCATCGAGTTTAAGGTCTCGGCGATCGCTTGGTGAGTGTGCCTCTGTCACGATCCTTTACGCACGACTAACGGGTCAACTCTAGCCCATCAAAACTTGGGTAACGTCAAGCTCGGGCCGGTCCAGTTACGATCAAGGCCCAAGCTCACCATGCTAACACGTTGGCGACCGCTATCATAGTTGCGAGATCTTTTTTGTTAGCGCAGCCAGTCTTCAATCTGAAGCCCAGGCACTCGTTCGAAATCAACTGTATTCTGAGTTAACAGTGTCATTTGATTTGCGATTGCAATGGCAGCAATTCTCAAATCCATCGCTCCAATTCGAAGCCTCTGCTTTGCTAACTCATCAAGAACTTCTGCTGCTTTTCTGTCGAACGGCAGAAGCTGCATTACCGAAAAATCCTTAAGAATTCTCTCAAATTCAAAATATGCTCGCACCAGTGCATCACTCTTGCCTCTTCTTGCAATGAAGGCGTTCCAGCCATTGATCATCTCGTGAAACGACACCACAGACACGTAAATTTCATTTCCGTTGTATTTCTCCAAGTGAGCACAGAGCCTATCATAGCTAGTGCCTTCACCACGTTGCCATACGCTGATGTGGTTGGTGTCGAAGATAAACACTAATGATTCTCCTCGTTCAGTTCCTGGTCGCGAAGTTGCTTCCCAAGCTGAACGATCTCTTCGAAATCTGCATCACCCTTAAACGAGCCCCTGACTCGCTCAAGCCATCCTAATTTGGAACTATCCGCATGCTTGTCTCGCTTAATCGCCTCCAATTCGCGTTCGACTTTGGCAAGGCGCTCTTCAACTGAATCCATACTGAATTACTCCCATCGGTTCCTAATCACCAAGCCCAGACAATTGTAGCTTCTCGACCGATCAGTGTAAAAGAGTGACTCGATATCACTTGGTTCAAGCAACCTACAGAAGGGAATGGATGGATCTTTTTCATACGCGCTATGGCAGTTGATAGCTTGGGATGCAAATTGCAGAAACCGCCGAGTTCAGAATACACTAAGTCGAGGGCCAGGCTGAGTTGCCGCCAACAGCCCCTCAGGCACAATTGCTGATAGTGATCAATTTACCTACGACAAGGTAGTAACGGTCGCTCCGCTCCAGATTGTGCCACCCACATATCATTGACCCTGGACTAGGCGGAGTCGCCTTTGGGCAGGACGACAAGTCGCTCAATCTACACTCAGACTTTCGCAACCACGCGTAGTAGCGACTTGGAGAAAGATCGACCATTCGCAGAACGGTGCGAAGTTGAAACACCTTGCTTGCCCTTGCGATTTCGTTAAGTACTCGAAGTTTAACTTTTCCATCTGTCAAGCGTTCTGAACCCAATCGAAATCCCGATAACTTAAGTATCACGAGCAGTCGCCGAACGATACAACGTAGCTTTCTCACCTGCTGAGTAAGCCGAACCACCTGAGCTTGAAGCGACTCAACTGAGTCATCGAAAACAATCATGCTGACTGTTGATCTGGGCTGGTGTTTTTTCAACCCATAGATTGTCGAACGGGGAACACCAAGGTTGACGGCAGTACAGTCATCACCTGAACGATGAACGAACTCTTTTAATCGATGATCGTAGGCTTGTAAAGTTCGTGCTGGACCAATCACGAGGCTTCTCCTGCGATAACAATTCAAACAGACTTCAGTCAAAACTCTGCCTAATCTTAAGAATCTTTAGAATCGAGTGTGATTCCTCACAAAAAGCAGTTAGCAAGAATTGGTACCGATTGACACTCAAAGCCTCTCCGCTTCAACCAAAGTGAGTTCAATTTGCTGATTTCGAGATATCGTTTTTAGAAGCGATAAGCGTGGTGTCGATCTCGATCTTGGAGAAATAGGTAGCCAGATATTTGATTGCCGGTTTTGGTGTAAGTTAACTCCAAACTAAAGCATTGGCTATTTGTAGTGAACCATTTGTCGGCAAGCTGAAGCTGCGTTTCACGAAGGCCCAGTTGAGTTCGCAACTGTGACCAACTCGGCGGAGGCCAAGACTGGCGGGCTTGGTAAAGTTCTGCTGGAGGTGTTGTGCCAAAGAGGCCCTTCCAGGCTTGCTCGATCACTGCGTCTTCTGCTTGTGTGATATCGATTAATCCTTGGCCCCATAACGTAATGCTGTCGGTCTGGCTCAAAAGCTGCTCGTCGAGCCCGACGTTTAGATCTCTCCATGACTGAACTCTACCGTCAGCAGTCTGAAATTGCTCAAACGCATCACCATCAATCTGGAACAGCTCGCTGCTGACCGTGTCTCTGGCAGTTTGTATTGGGAAGTCTTGCCAAGTTCGAACTAAGTTGAGCTTCGTATTCTCATTCTCTAATCGTAGATTGTAACGAGTGTCGGCCAAATCGATGGTAAGCTCTGGAACCGTTTGTTGTTGGATCGATGCTTGGTAAGTCGCAGACGCATGCGGGAGAACTGCGCGTCGAATTGATAAAGTTGCCCAGTACTGCTCTAGTTCTCGTTGCCGATTGGTTTGTGCGTTGATCTTTCCGAACGATTGGAGAGCTATCTGCGTGAAAATCAGACAGCAAATTGCTAGTAGCAAGATGACCAATAGCAGTATAAAGCCGGTTCTGCGAGTTCGTCGAATTTTGCAAGTCTGCCGAATCATCAGTGCGCCACCAAATCAGTGATCATCGTTGGTTCCTGAGTTAATCCTGCTGGCGTGGACTTTTCTGACGTAGATTGTTGCCATATCCACAATCGCAACTGCCTGGCTATGGGTGTTGGACTGGCCGAGATTGGTTGCGGTGTACCGCTATCATCCAGTCGCTCGATTACAAAGCGGTTCACGCCGACTAGCATCGGTTGACCGCTAGTTCCACAGACTCGAATTAAAGCAGTCGGCGTCGTCTTCTGATCAGTCGGATTTGAGTTAGCTTCTGGAATCCATAGATCAACTCCGTAGCCTACGCGGTCGGCATAAGAATCGCTGCCAGGAACGGGAAACTCACCCACCAGCCAAACCCAATTGTCTTCCACATAGATTTCACTGGCTAATTGAACGTCGTTTCGAAAAACTCGTTCGACTGATTGTTTCCAATTACTGGCTGATTGCTGTGTGACTGAACCGAGTTGGCGATGCGAGTAGATTAGTACGCCAGAAATTGCGGCCATCAACACCGCAGCCATCGCTAGCGCTGCAACAAGTTCAACCAACGTGAATGCCTTTCTATGGAGCATGTCGAACAATCTCCAACAGGGCAACAGTTTGACCGCTGGCGAAACTGACCGCTTCTAGCTTCACTTGTTCAAGCTTCCATTCTGGGCCTTCAAGAAGCGGACGATGGCTAACGCGAATCCAAAGTGAGCTTGAAGCGATGGAATCTTGACCCACGTCTTGAGGCGACGCGTCCAAGAGCGTATCAGTCTCTTTCGCCGCTTGAACAAGTCGATCTTGTCGAAAATCTGATTGAGCCCACCGACATAGAAGCTGATCCAGCTTCTGTAATCCCGCTTCACCGAGTTCCAGTTGCCGTAACTGTCGCGCGTGAGCCGACATCGATAGCAGTATTCCAACCAAAAGCGACCCGGCTAAGGCGATTCCTGCAACTACTTCAATTAAGGCTAGACCACTTCGCCAACCAATTCGATATGGCTGCGGAGGTCTGTGGCGAATGCTCAAATTGGATGACCTCACCCGTAGCTCCCAAAACAAATAACCAGCGATCGAAGTCTTGCTCACCGCCAGTTGAATGAACATGTATTGCAAAGGTCTCACAACTGCCATTTCGAAAATCAAGCTTTACAGCGCCTTGTTCTCGAAGCAGTCCATACTGCTGTACCTCTACCATTTTCAGCCCGCCAGTGAACTTCTGTTGCTTGAGTCTGCCACTGCTCAAGGCTAAAATCTGCAACGTTTGACTCTGAAGGTCCACTGTCAATTGTACAGGCTCTTGAAAGCTGCGATTAAAGGCCCACGACAAGTTGGCTTCGAGGCTAGTGAGCGACGTAGCTCGTTCGGCTCGACGTACTGCAGCGGATAGGCTGAACATTCCGGCCGATGCAATCATTCCTAGAATGCAAATTACCGCGAGTAGTTCTGTCAAAGTGAAGGCCCCGCGAGGCCACCGAGCTGACGAGCTTCTAGTCAGTCTCAATGGGCTACTCCAGTTCATCGCTTCGTATGTCGGAATCTGCGCCGGAGCCGCCCTCGCGATGGTCGGCTCCATAGCAGATGATGTCGAATGGTCCATTCCGGCCTGGCACAACGTACTCGTACGGATGGCCCCAAGGATCATTCTTTAGTTTGGGAATGATTCCCTCAACAAACTTTTCAGATTTCTTGGTCAGTACCTCTAGCCCTTCTTCGTTCGTTGGGAAGCGATTGAAGGCCGTGTAAAAGGTATCGACCGACTGAGTCAGTTTGCTAATATCGACTTTAGCCACATTCTGCTTAGCGTTGATTAAGTAGCTGCGGACGCTGACAGTCACTAGGCCTGCCAGCATGCCAATAATCACGATTACAACCATCAACTCGATTAGCGAGAAAGCAGATCGTTGGGATCGCAGAGTGATCATACTCGATTTTTTGCTAGACATAAGGTTCCTCGGGCTTAGAGGGTCTTGGCTTCATTTACCTAACATATTACCAGCTTCCATGATGGGCATCACGGTAGCAAACATAATAAATCCAACTATGACTGACAGCATTACAATTAAAATTGGCTCAGCAATGGTGGTTAGTCGTCCTGATAAAACTGAGCATTGCCTTTCGTAATCTCGACCAAGCCGCTGAAGCATTGACTCAAGTTGCCCAGATTGTTGTCCAAGGGAGAAGACTTGAGCGATGGAGGCTGGAAAAACGGTCTGACGAACTATCGATTCCCTTAGCCCTTGGCCCTTTTCAATATCGTTGGCCACTGACTGAAGTGCCTCTCGGAAAATTGGATGATTGCAGGATTTGCCAGCAATTCGAATCGCCTGCACTAACTCAATACCTGAACGTAACAAACAAGCAATTACCAAGACTGAGCGACCGATTGTTTGCTTACGGATTAGATTTCCAAGCACGGGGATGCGTAACCCAATTTTACCAACAAGCAGTTTCCCGGATGGTCGACGACTCCAAACTAGAAGTCCTATAGCTGCGGCAGTTCCGAGCAATCCTAACCACCAGCCGTGGTTGAGCATCAGATGGCTCATCCACTTGAGCAGTTGAGTTGGCCAAGGCAGTTCACGACCCAGCTCCGTAAGATTGTCCAACAGCATGGGAACAACTACAGTCATTAAAAACACTGTGACTGCAATGCTCACACAAAGAACAATTGCTGGATAGATGATCGCTGACAGCACCCGATCCTGCATTTGCGAGGACTGCTCACGAAAGGTAGCTACTTGATCTAGCACTTCGTCGAGGTTACCTGCTGTTTCACCTACGCGAACCATGCCAACTGTCATCTCGTCGAACAGCCACGGCTCAAGCTCCATAGCCTCAGCGACGCTTGCTCCCTGTGAGACTCGATCTCTCAAACTTGAAATCGCAGGCGTTAGCCCGGCTGGCAACTGAGCCAAGCAACTATCCAAAGCGTCAAGAAGTGGTACGCTGGCTTGAAGCAATGTGGTCCATTCGCGATAGAACTCGGTTAGTGCCGAATGGTATTTGCGCCTGCGTAGCGATCCGGCTAAGGTAACTTCCTTAGTGGCTTGCGACCGCTCGTTAAGCTGTCGAATGCGCAAACCTTGTCGACGCAGTTCGTCGCGAGCAGCTCGAGCGTTATCCGCGGACACGAGTCCCTTAACTCGGTTGCCGGTTGCATCGGTGGCTTGGTATTGAAATGTTGCCATGAGATTTGTCGAGCTTAAAGTTCCGACCTCATAGTTACACGTTCGACCTCTTCCAGTGTAGTGAGTCGTTGAGCAATTTTCAGATCACCGCATTCTCGTAGAAGCCTCATGCCGCCCTGAACGGCGCAATCTCGAATCTCTGCTGCGTGAACACGTTGCTGAATCAAGCTGCGAATTTGGTCGTTCACCAGGAGAAGCTCGTAAATACCCTCGCGGCCTTTGTAACCCGAGCCCCGGCATTTGGCGCACTGCTTTTTTTGTTCAACCGGCAGATCGATACACTGTTGGCAGATTCGGCGAACCAGACGCTGAGCCAGAACACCAAGCACGCTGCTGGCTACCAAGTAGGGCTCGATGAGCAGATCCAGCATTCGTGTGACAGCACTGGCCGCATCATTGGTGTGTAACGTACTAAACACGAGGTGGCCTGTTAGAGCGGCTTGAACAGCCATCACGGCTGTCTCCTCGTCGCGAATTTCGCCAACCATGATGATGTCGGGGTCTTGCCGAAGCACGCTACGAAGACCACTGGCGGAGTCGTACGCTTTGCCCTAAAGTAATTGATCTGCGTTTAGCTGATTCCGTCAACTGGTACTCAATTGGATCTTCAAAGGTAACTGCATTGCGTGAGCGAGTATCCAGTTCTTGGAGTGCAGCGTAAAGAGTTGTGCTTTTACCGCTGCCAGTTGGACCGGTGACTAACACCAAGCCGTGTTCTACATGAATTAGCCTTCCAAATCGCTCGCGAGTAAACTCATCCATGCCCAGTTCCGTTAGTCGATAGAGCCGAGCGCTCTTGTCTAACAAACGGACCACCATCCGCTCACCAAAAGCTGTCGGCATCGATGCTAGGCGAAGATCGATTGTGCGATTACCGACTCGTACGGTAGCTCGACCATCTTGAGGCAATCGGCGTTCGGCAATGTTCATCTTGCCAGCCACCTTCAACCGACTGATCACTTCGTCTTGAATGGTTCGCGGAAGCTTGCGGATATCCTCCAACACGCCATCCATACGCATGCGGACGATGACGTGATCCGAGAACGGCTGCAGGTGAATATCGCTGGCACCAACTTGGATCGCTTCTAACAGCAGATCATTCACCAGTTTGACTGTGGCACCTGATTTATCGGTCTCAAGCAGATCATCGGATCGTTCCGATGGAATGGGCTCACCGAGGAACTCCTCCAGCGTCTCAGCCTCGTCGCTTTCCCGCTGCTTGGCAACCGCTTGCTCGTAGTGTTGATTGATCATTTCGGTAAGTTGCGAAGCTTCAACCTGCCAAGTATTAAGCGGATTTCCAAACAGCCTTCCAATATTGTCTATAGCAAAAGAGGTAGTCGCTTCATCAATAACCAACATGGGATCGCTATTGTCCGCCAAGACTCCCAGCAGACGATGTCGCCGGCAGTGCTCGATCGGAACCCTAATCGAGAACTCCAGCCAGTGTTGAAAAGCTTGAGAAGCGATAGTACTTGGGGCCATGATTCGAAACAAAAAATGCTAATTACTACGAGAAGTAAATGAATCATCGACTCAACAAGTCGCTCATTGTAACGCGACGTCCAGATCGTTGCTGGTCGCGGTCTATTCTACTACGTTTCTTGCTTCTTCGGGTGTTATTTCACAATAGGTGATTTACCCAAAGGAGAGAGGCATGATTCAACTCTTCGGATTGACTGCCGTTGAGCACAACTTTGTTAAGTTCCAAAGGCCAGGCTGGGTTTGAGAAGAGATGCATTAATTTTTGGGTAAAGTGACGGAAAGACATACTTGAGTAATTGTGATTGCATGCAATTTGACAAGATTAGCTTCGCAGTGGATTGGTTCACCCAATTTTTTCTTCTTGTTGGTGCCCATCCATGTGAATGCAACAAAATTTCTTTGTCTCTAAACCAGTGCAAAACAGGCAGAAATAGACTAGTTATTAGAAAATTCTTTATTATTTCTACACTGATTTTTCATTGATGAACTCGATGTTACGAAGCTATTATGACGGAATTTTCTTGACAGCAGAAAATAATCTGTACAATCAAAATCCATATACGCGGTGAGTTCAGTATCTTGCAAACACACTGCATACTCACGCTTTCCTGAATGGGACAACGCTGTCATTACCCCGAGAATGGCATGCTAAGTCAGTGAGGATTTCATGAAACCATCGTCGACTAAATTGAGATGGACGTTAGTTGGTTTGTTGCTATTTCAAACCACACTACTTGCTTACTGTGCGAGGGTTCACAGCCCAACATGGGACGAACCCGGACATCTGATTGCTGGGCTTTCTCACTGGCAGTTGGGGCGATTTGATCTCTATGCGGTGAATCCACCTCTAGTCCGCTTAGTCGCGACTGCTCCGGTTCATTTCGGAATGTCGCCGGAGATCGACTTCACTAGCTACTCAACGAATTCAGCTCATCGAAGTGAAGTTCAGGTTGCCAGGGATTTCTTTGGGCAGCAAGGGTCGCGTGCAACTGAGATGCTTTGGGTGGCTCGGCTCGCAGTCATTCCCTTTGCAATTCTCGGAACGGTGCTCTGTTTTCTAATATCCAAACACGTTTTCCAATCGCCGCAGGCGGGCTTGATCGCGGCTCTATTGTGGGTGGGTTCGCCGTGGATGTGGGCTTACGGTCCACTCATCACTCCCGATATGGCCACCGCAGTGATGGGATTGCTTGGTGTTTACAGTTTTTGGCTGTATTGGGAAAACGCAACGCTAGGGCGATTTCTGCTTTGTAGTGTTGCAACTGGACTGGCTATGCTGACCAAGAGTTTCTGGCTGGTTTTGCCGCTAATTTATGCATCAGTGGTAGTTGCAGGTTGGCTCTATCGATGGATAGCTCAGCGCGTATCGATGGATCGCAGTAGTACTGCGCAATCTCCTTTTTCATTTGGTAAACGCATTGTTGCTGTTCTCGCGATCGGATGTTTTGGGTTGTTGATACTAAATGCTGGATATGGATTTAGAGGTTCATTTGAGCGACTCGACAGCATGAAGTTTGTTAGTCGGTCATTTGCATCATCCTCCTCAATGACACTTCCTGGGCCGCGTCCGCTTGATGGTTACGTAAAGCTAGGGGATCTTTCAACGCCCGTGAATCTAGTGGGGATCAATCCTCCCTGCCCACATTGTAATGCGACTGAAGAATCGAAGTCTTCGCCGGAGAATGCAGTTGCCGAATCTCAAAAGCCAGTGCGAGAACCTGAGTTTTGGGATGCTCGACCCGGCAATAGATTTGCCGGAAGTTGGATGGGTGCACTGAGGTTTCCATTGCCCGCTCAGTTTATTCAAGGCATTGATGTCCAGCGAAGAGATTTTGAGATGGGTTTGTACCGTCCTGAATGGGCCAGCTACTTCCATGGTCAATGGCGGCAGGGTGGTTGGTGGTACTTCTACTTAGTCGGACTGTTTTTGAAGACACCGCTGTCGTTATGGATACTGTTTGCGATGGCGCTAGCTGCTGTTTGCTTGCGTAAACTGGGAGACATGGATGTGCGTTATGTGGGACTGCTTGGTTTATGGATAGCCGCTGGGGGAGTATTGCTGATGCTCAGCGTCAATGTGGGATTAAACCGATACTTGCGATACGCACTACCAATTGTGCCTGTTTTGGTGATTACAGCCTCGGGGGCCGTATTGTGGTACGCCAGGACCAATGGAGAAAGTACGATTTTCGCTCGCAAACGAGCAGTTTTTTGCCAGTTGATCGTCCTGGGTCTAGTTGCCATTCATGGATTAGCAGGTGTGTTGTACCACCGCGATGCGCTAAGCTACTTTAATCTAGCAGCGGGTGGTCCCGATCAAGGTCATCTTTGGTTTACTGACAGTAATGTCGATTGGGGTCAGGATTTGGGCCGAGTTGCTGATTGGCTCGAGCGAAATCCAGAGGCACAGTCATCATTCGGGCTAGCCTATTTCGGATGTATAAATCCAAGCGATTTGGGTATCAAGTACCGCTGTCCGGTGCCAAGTGTTTCGGAATTGACCGCTCAAGCTATGAGGGGCCGAGACGGGATCTCGGCTGGATGGGCTGAAGGCTACTACGCAATCAGCAAAAACTATTTGGTTGGGCATCCCATGCCTCTTCCCGTGGAGGATGGTTCGCAGCGATTCTTGAGTTATCCAGCACTTACCTTTTTCCAACAAATGGAGCCAATTGATTGCATTGGTAAAACGATGTTGGTTTATCGACTAGATGCGAATCAGGCAAAACAGTTCCATCAGTTTCTTGGATTTCCTTCGCCTTCGTCAAGCCGAGTCACACAAATCGACCATGTGGCGCTCACGAATACTAGCGCGACGACCAGCCCTGAACTTTCGTTAACACCATCCGATAAGGCCCTTTCAACTACGAGCAAACCATGAAGCTCTCGCGTGAACACTGGCTTATTTTGGTCAGCCTATTGATGATTCTGCCGGTCGGATTATTCGCTTGGCGTGTATCCAAGATGAGTGATGAAACATTGCTTTTAGATTCAGACCCGATGATTGTTCGCAATCGGTCTCAAAAAGTTGGTGGAATCAGTCGTCCGCTATCAGATATTGGCACGCCTGCACTTCGTTCGGTGTCATCCAGAATCGATCCTAAACTGGATCAAGTCAAACCCTACAATACGATATTTGGGTTGGCCGACTGTCCTAAGATACCTAAGTTGGTTAAAGGGACTGATGCACAAGTCGATTCAATTATCGAAGCCATCACAACAAAGTCGCACTACGAGCGGCTCTCGCCCTACATTGAGCCCACAAAGTTTAATGCGGAAAAGTGGCAGTCGGACTCTGGTGAGTATCTGGCTGTAGCGGAGCCAGGTCGAGTCTTCGATACGGCCCAGCCCGATAGCGGAGCTCCAGCACTCAAAGGTGTTTCTTCCAGGCTATCCAAAATCGTGCCAGGTGAGTCAGTTCGGCTAGTCGTTCAAACCACCCCCAATGCGCCTGCAAGCTTCACCGTTTTCGGTACTGGCAGTTTTGCTAACGGGACAGGAGCAATCACGGTGGCTGCGGATGAGGCTGGTCTTGCGACGGCTGTTTTCACTAGCCGCTCAATAGATCGTTCGGATATTTTGGCAGGAAGCCCAACCAGTTCAGGGACGGTTCGATTTAATGTTCGAGTTGCTGAATCGAAATAGCAACTGACATGTTGACACTAGTATGAAACTATAGACTTTTGATTTATACAATCGTTTAAAATCAATGAACTAATTTGCGTTAGTAGGGTTGTACGGCCTACACACTGAGGAGTCCGCTCATGTTGTTCAATTGCCGAGTCCTAATTCTTGTTGCATTCTTTGGGACGCTCTCAATTGAAATGCCAACGGCCTTAGCGCAAAGCGCGGGCACCGTTTGTACGCCTTTGACCTTGGCGGCGGCTGAGGAGCTAGCCGCCACTAGCTCAAATTGCTACTGTCCAAATACTCAGGGAACGCCGTGTGAAGAAGGACTTTGTGATGGAGGAGGTGGTGGAGCAGGAGGCGGTGGTGGCGGTTGCGGTAGTGGAAGTTGTGTAAAAGAATTCTCGTTCAGTGGATCAGCATTGCCGAGTGCTTTGGGAGGTGGTTCCGATACATGCCCCTCCACGCATCCCGGTTCCTTCCCACAGCAATCGAAAACAACTTTCGGGTTCTCCAAAGGCTCGTTGATCCACAATGCCACCATGCAGTTCTACCATTGGGGTGTGGATATTCCACGGGCAGGTTCTAACGATGTTCAATTAACGCGGATTTTCAGACCTATCGATATGTCGATCGCGGGCAGTTTCGGGAATGGGATGTTTAGCAACTATGACCACAATATTGTTTGCGACTTGAACTCTGAGAATCATGTGATAGAGGCCGATTTTTTTGACCCAACGATTACTATCCGTAAGCTCTACACTCGGGATTCAAGCTACGCTAGTTATCAGCAAGCAGCACAGATGGCTGCTGCAATGGGTCAACCCGCCCCTGCCGCGCCAGCTCGATACGCCTATATGGTACCTGCGTCAGGTAGTGGCAACTTGCCATCGACTCGAGAGCGTATGAAGTCAATTGTGCTGTTAGACAATAATCAACAGCCTGTAACACCTTCCAGTCCGATTGCTTCTTTTGTAGCAATCAACGGTTGGGACGGAAGCCGTTTTCTATTGCAGCTTTTTGATGTCAATGAATACCAGTCGCGGACAGGTCGGCTGAAGCAGATTACCAGCTCGACGGGAGCCAACACTACAGTCACTTTTAAGACGTGGACTTCAGCGGAGCTAGCAGCGTCGCCAACTCGAGCATTTCAAATTGCCAAGGTAACTGATCGTTATGGAAAGGAGCTAGTCTTCACTTATAGCGGTACGCAGGTTGGAGGTGCGTGGGTTGTCAGTCAAGTCACCTCACCATTTGGCGGTGCGGTCGGCTATACCTACTCTGCAGGCAAGCTGACTCAAGTTAATCTTCTTTCTGGAGCTACGGCTACCTTTGTGTACGGGACTAGCACAACAGCCAATGCGACCACAGTTCAAATCAATGATCCTGCTGCACCCGACGGACACTTTAAAAAGAAGGCTTACCTAAGTTTGCAAGCTGGTTCCGGATACAATGTAACGATTCCTCTCAATGGAATTCGGCTGCTGTTAAATGGCAATGACGAGGTAGCGTATCTTTCCTTACGTAACACGGCAGCGGATCAACTGCACTATGAAGGCGGTGGCATTGCCAAGTGGTACAACGGTTCAGGAGGTAGCTATTTGTTACCGGGTTGGAGTGTAGGGCAGCCCGGCAGTGGTTATGGCACATCGCGTCAGATAATCGGCTCGGTGGATGCGGGAATGGAGTATCAACAAGATAACGCAAGTAACGCAGGTTCCAATACAATAGTGCGTCATGCTAATGGGCAAGAGATGACCTATGTCAACGATGAGTTCAATCGCACTGTTTTCACGTTACACTCAGATTCGACATTCGAGTCTTGGTGCTACAACGACTTTAGCAAGGTAACGCGTTATCGAAATCGACAAGGCAGTGTAGTCCGAAGCGTTTATGATGGCGGAGGTCGCCTAATCGAAGAACACGTTGGATTAACGGACAATCCAACCACAAATGGCTCGGGCTACGGAGCACTAAGTCAATACAGCCGGTGTGCCACCGACGACGTACAAACCGGCGAATATGCCGTCCGATACTTGCAGTATGTACCTAGCAATCAGCCCGGCGCAAACCAAGTATCGGCATCGATTGACTTCAACGGAAATCGAACTGACTACATTTACGATGGCAACGGTCGACTCAGCGAAGTCAAAGAGCCACCGTTAACCGTAGGCGGCCCACGACCTTCAACACTCTATGCCTACAATCAAGCGACCGGTGCTCTGACAGATGTGACAGACCCTACAGGTAACGTAGTGCACTTGGTTTACGACAGCGCTGGACGTCGAATCAAGACTGAGTATCCCGACGGCAGTAGCGATCGGATTGTTTATGGCACATCGGGAGACGGTATTGACCGAATAGTAAAGAAAGTCGATCGAGGTGGAGTTGTAACCAACCTATCCTATGATGCAGCCGGGAGATTGATAACACAAGTTCAGGCGGCTGGCGTTCAAGACGCTGCAGGTAACGAGACCGCGACTCCCAGCATAGCCCAGACTTCTAGCTACCAATATGTAGATGGAACAGAAAGGCTGTGGAAGACGACACAAAACGGCCAAGTCAGTGAGCGGCAATTTGATCATCGAGGTAGAACGATCAAAGAGATTACTCGACCGCGCTCTGGAACTGTACTTGAGAGCCAATACTCGTATATCGGAGACAAGCTATACAATTCAATCGATCCTTATGGACGCAAAACCTACCGCGCCTACGATGCCACAGACCAACGACTGATTCGCGCTGTAGTGACAACTCAATCCGGCTGGGCGCCTCCGACTCCAGGAGTTAATGAAACGGAAAACACTGTTCTGCTGAACCTTTCGCGAGACACTACACCAAACGCATTCTACGTTATCCATGACCTCGTCTATGACGCTGGCGGCCATTTGGTCGAAAGTTACGACCCTCTGATGACTCGTACTCACATCACACGTGACAGTAGAAATCGTCAAACAAATCGTTATCAAGCCTACACCACTTCGCTGGAAACTCAAACCCAAACACTTTACGACGCGCAAGGTAATACCGTAGAATTGCGAAATTCTCGTTACTTTGACGCTAGCGATAACGAAGGTTATCAAAAGGCACGAGAAACCTGGACCTACAACGGGCGCAACTTAGTGTCCACACACACAGAAGCTCCTGGCACCGCTGTAGCTGCGACAGAGTCCTTCACTTACGACCTAAAGAGCCGACAAGTAACCCACACCGACTTTCGCGGTAAGGTTTGGACAACGATCTATGATTCCTGTTGCGACAAATCAATTGCTTCCAAGAATCCTCTAGGTCACGGATCGATCCGGAACGCCAATTCGCTCGGTCGGATCGTGCATACTGCTACCGTAGCGGATGTGGATCAACATATCGCGGACATGGTTAGTCCAATAAATAGTAAGACGCTTTCGGAGAGTACGACGCAATACGATGGCTTAGGGCGAACCATCGCCACCACTGCTTGGCTCGTACCGCTCGGCGCTGTCGATCGGGAAAATCCTCCGATCGCTGGACTAAACGGTGTTTCAAGTGCCGATGGACTGACAACGCAATACTTGTACGACGACAATTTGTCCGATGGCACTGGCCTGGATAGTGCCGCAGGTATGTCGCCAGCAGTTCCGGCGGCTTCCAATCCCGCGTGGAAGATATCTCTTGCCTCAGCAATTGCCAAACTCGCATCTGCTGAAACCGCTGGCGGTGCGGCTGTGAACTTCAGTGCGACATCATCTGGACGAGCCTCCGTAGTAATCAACCCTGAGTTCGAAGTATCGTTTACCATCAGCGATGCTGCCGGACGCACTGTGATGAGCGGTAAGCTGGACAACTTCACAGGCACGGCCAACGATCTACTGACTTGGTCCTGCCAAGCCCACGATACGGTTACCAACGTGGCTGGCTTCGGTAATTGCCTTGAGTCGCGTTCGATCGATGCTCTGGGAAAAGTCACCAAGACGCTGACCGACGGAATTAGGCGCACGTTGCGCGCGATCGATCAACTGGGCAACGCCACGGTATTTACTTACGACGCTTCCGGCAATCAACTTTCTGTGCGCGATCCCAACAATGTTGGTCAAGATGTAGTTTATGATGCTCTGGGACGAGCAGGAATAAAAACGGATACTGCTAACCACACTATGAACAGCAGCTATGACAAAGTAGGTAATAAGATCACTGCGACTGATGGCAAGAATCAAATCACTTTCTACACATTCGATGCTCGTGGTCGCCAAAAGTCACAAACTGATAGGCTTGCCGGGGTCGCTTCGTTTACGTATTTACAAACGGGCCAGCTAGCCTCGATGACTGACGCTCAAAATCAGACCACAAACTACACCTATGACGATGCTGGCGGCAAGCTTGCCGAGCAATACCCTGATCACACTAGTGGCAATCCGGGCGATTCTACTTATGGCATTGTCAACTTTGTTAACGATGCTGTTGGGCGAGTTAGCCGCAAGCAAGATCAGAAGGGGGATACCTGCACCTTCAACTACGACTTGGCTGGCAGGCTGACTAGCCGTGATTATCGCACGGCAGCCAACAGTCCATCAGGGACAATCGCGGATTCTGATCAGTTTACTTATGACAAAGCCAGTAGGATGCTCACTGGCCAATCCGGTCGATACAGTAATACAGTCGGTTATTCTCACGATTCGGCGGGCCGTAGGAAAGCGGAAAGCTTGACGATTTCTGGACAGACTTACACAACGACCGTTGCTTTCAACGCTAGAGGAGAGCGGACTCAATACACGTATCCCGATGGAACTGTCGTAGGTCGCAGCTACACGGAACGCGGAGAACTGTATCAATTGATTCACGCGGGTACCATTGTGGACACACGCGTTTATGACAATGGTGGTCGCAAAATTTCCAGCACCTACAACAACGGTGTGGTTGAATCTCGAACCTACAACAATGACAACAAACTCTCATCGATTAGCTTTGGCGGTAGTGGGTCAGCAATTGGTAATTTGGGTTACGGTTGGGATAACAACCAAAATAAGATCTCAGAAACCATTACTGGCACGATGAGTAATTACGGCTTCAGCATTCCGACAGGTGGCTATGACAGCGAGGACCGTTTGGTCTCCTTCAATCGCACCAGTGGTTTGAGTCAGTCGTGGAGTCTTTCTGCGGTCGGTGACTGGAACAGTGTTACAACTAACGGCTCAGCACAAACACGCACTCACGGCCCCGCTCACGAACTGCTAACGGGAGCCGGTCAAAGCGTTTCCACCGACACCAAGGGTAACATCACCGGTTCTCCCGCTGTAATGCGGCCTAACGGCTCAAGCCTCACGTGTACTTGGGATTTTGATAACCGTATGGCCTCAGCCGATATTGGTAGCAATGGATCCGTCGAGGTTAGCCACCTGTACGATGCGCTTGGTCGTCGCGTTGCCCGCACGGCTGGTGGTATAACCACGGTCTACGTGCAGATATACCAGCAAACCATCGCCGACTATGTGGCTGGAGCCGCACCAGCGTCATCGACCTATCGCTATGTTTACGGCAGTTACGTCGACGAGCCTGTAATGCGGTGGCAAACCTCCAACAGCTCGTCGCTCTACTACCATCGCAACCAGCAGTACAGCATTACTGCAGTTTCTAACTCGGCTGGAGCAGTGCAAGAGCGATACGCCTACACGGCATATGGCGTTCCAACCATTGCAAACGCCTCAGGTGCCGTGTTAACTGCGTCAGCTCAAGACAATCGCTACATGTATACAGGTCGCGAGTGGGACAATGATATTCAGCAGTACCACTTCCGCGCTCGAATGTATGACGCAAGCTTAGGGAGGTTTTGCTCTAGAGATCCTATCGGATACGTTGATGGTTATGGTCTTTATTCAGCGTATTTCGCGCCGAGTGCATTGGATCCTGATGGTACCCACATGCAAGACACAGGAGCAAAAGACAAGGATGACCGAACCATTTACAGAGATTTACACTCAAAGAAGTGTTACGTTCGAGATCCCGTCAATGGAGGTCCGATTCCGCTCTATCCGCGTGGAAAGTACGTAGAGGTATCCTGTCCACCAGATGAAGGGGTGGTAGATCCGAAGATTCCAGGGCAGGATGATCCAAATTTTAATTGTATGCGATATGCTGTTGGACCGAATGAGGTTCCTAAGGTGAAGGAATGGTGGCAGTCGTGTGCGAAAACTGGGCCCAAACACTTTCCAGAAGAGGATTCACTGAAAGCCGTTGGATGCCGTGAGATTAAAGCAGATGAAGATTGCAAGAAAGGTGAACGAAAGGTCGCTCTCTACGAATGGCTTAAAGAGGACCAGTTCCATATTGTTCGATGTAATGGTCCCGACAACTGGTCCGCAAAGTGTGGTGCAACAAAGATATACACCGGTATATGTGATCCCGACAAACACACTGAGAAGATCTATAAGGTTCTTCCAAAAGATTACAAAAAGTCTGTTTGGTGTTGTCCTGATCCCGTCAAAGTTTGGAAAGAATAGTGCAAATCTCAATTTCCCAAAAAGTAGTTTGTTTGCTGTTACTAGTCGGTGGTTGCACACCGGAAGTTAGGATGGAACCAAACAACATGGAATTTAGCCAAATTTACGCCAGATGGAAGAAGATTGAGCCGGAGTTGCGAATCTATTCTAAAACTACGCCGATAAAGAAAATGCAGGAATACAAGGATTTTCTCACGCTTGGAAAGGAGATAATTCCTTTGTTGGAAGAAAAATTACGGCAGGATGATGGAATGGACTTTGTATTATGCGATGTAGTTATTGAACTATCTGACTGGCAAGAGGCAGAGTTCCCGTCCGGAGACATGGGTGCAAGAGTGCGGAAGGTGCTGGAGAAACTAGAAGAGCAAAGAGGTGAGAGTCGAAAATGAAGGTAGAAAGGATAACGGGCTGGACTTGAAGCCATCAGATAGGCCATGCGCGGCTCGATCCAGACCTTGCAATAATCTGATTGCAGCCAGTAACCCTCATCATCGCTAACCACTCCCGAAGTTCGCTCTACTTTCAATCCGTAGCTTCTACCACGAAGTTGACAGTGATCCTCTACGCACTAGCACTGAAACTTCAATCGTAAAATGTTCGTGAACAAGTGTTCCGCAGCCTTTGTAGCAATCCGTTTTGTTGCTGATGAAAGCTGTCTTTTGGCCACAAAGCCGCGAAGATCACAAAATGGATCGACAATAATTGTGTTGTTAACGAATTCAAAGTTAACATACCGCTTGCGGTGCTTACCTAGAAAGTCATCACTTGTTACTCTAGCAGCAGCCTTAATTGGTCGGTGAACTGCAATTTCAGATTGTCGATAGAACTGTATTCAGTCGTGTAATGTCCAAGGTCGCCTAGTTTCTTCTGAAACGCCTCGCGCGAAGCTAAATCTGCAGCTTTTAACTTCGTCAAGTCTACCATCCCCGATTTGAAGTAGGTGTAGATCCTTGGTCTGCCCGTTCTCTTGAATTGGTCGAACGCCACATCAAATTCCTCTTCAGTAAACTTGCCAGCTTTGGTCTGGATCAAGCAAACGAAGACATCGCAGTTTCGTACATCCGCATTGTATTCTTCCTGCAATCGAGTTTCGGACATGGCATCCAGGAACCTCTCCCAACGTTTGATTTCCAAAGTGACGTCCAGCTTTCGTAGCGAGTCATTCTGCTGGCGGAAGTAGAGATCAAAGGCATCTCGATCGTCACGCAATTCGGAAGATGAGGCGAGAAAGATCTTGAGGTGTTTTTCCTGCGGAGGCTTTTCGGCCCAGGCGGGTAATCGTTCTACAGTAATGCCGTCGAGTAATTTAATTACATCCACGTCTTCGTAGGGGTCACGACTGCAGCCAATAGTTCGTCTTCGGGCAGCTTTTCTGCCAACCAACTCGTCATGGCGATACATATGTGGGTCTGTCGTCTGACTACAAGTGCTACAGTCACAGGGAACAAGCTTTTGTACCCGCCCACGTAAACCTTCAAACGAGTCGTTCAAAGCCTCTAGATCGGTAACTAAAACGCTAAGCAGCTCTTTCCTTTCTGGGCCTCGCGCGCGAAGTTCGATTTCATTTCCACGCAGCGTCTCTTCGACTAGCACCTGCGAGAACTGACCGTTGCCGCTTTGATGTTCGAAGAAAGCCCCATGAGTCCAACATCTATCCAAGTGCTTAACAAATCGATGCTGACGAACCATCAATCGGCTAACTAAACCACGGGGAAGAAACGAGTATTTGAATCTAATCACAAGGTCGGACGCTCGAGCCCAGCTCGAAATTTCTGCTGGCTTTGATACGGGGAGCAATTGCGGTGCTAGCCAAAGCTCCTTGCCGGTTTCTGGAAGCTGGTAACACAGTTCGAACTTCTTCATTAGACCGATCAATTCGGCGTGCATATCCATGTACTTGGTTTCATGCCACAGCCGTGAACAATCTTCGAGCGAGAACTTGCCATTTCTTTCCTTCGTTTGTTCGTCGTCGAGCACTCGAAAAACGGCGTCTGTTGCCCACTGATTTTGAAGTATCACCGTTTTTCTCAAGAGCAGATCATCTTGAAAGTGCAGGAAGACTCCAAGATCATGCAAGTATCTGCTTAGGAATAACGCCTTCGTTCGATCGAACTCAAGATGTTCTACGTAGATCTTGAAATACTCTTCTTGTGAAATGAAAGGTTTGGTGAGTGAGAGTTCTTCAACAGCTCGGCGAATCTCTGCCCATTTTGCAGGTACCTCGGTACCGACGTGGGGTAATCGTTGTACTTGGAAGTGGATTGCATCTCGAAGGTTTGTTGTCGCCTCGGCCTGTTCCAGATTTCCAGCGTAGACATCAAGTACGTTTGGGAATCTGGCACGGATGCCCGAAAGATCTAAGTCCTTACTTCGGCCGCCCTTTTGATTTTGAAAGATGATCAATGGGCTCTTTTCGCTAAGAGTCTCTACGACTTCGAACCAGAACTTAAAGCTCTCGTCGTGGATGCACTTGTCATCTTTTCTCGTATCGTCCACCAGAACATAAAGAGAACTTTTGGTGAGGAAAAACTGATGCGTCGCGTGATAGATATGTTGCCCACCAAAATCCCAAACATTCAATCGAAAGGGGCCACCATGTAATCCTTGAAAGTCATGCCGATGGATGTCGATGCCTCGAGTCGTTTCATCCTCTTCGGGCATGTTCAAGTGCGGTTGATAAAGCCTGCGCAGTAGAGAAGTCTTGCCAGCGCCACCTTCACCAATAATCAGTACCTTGGCTTCATAGAGGCGAACGGTGCTTTGCCGATCGCGTTCGATGAAGTAGTTTCTAACAGCTTCTGGGCCCTGTTTGACAATCTCCAAAGGCGGGATTTCCAACGGGCAAGCAGCGACGCCAATAGCATGCGTACGACTATAATAGCTGTCCGAATAGACCGGGACGCCGCTTTTGATCTTCTCGGCAAACGGCGACAGGTCTTTTACGGGATTTTTGCTTAGATCAAGCGATGTCAGATTGTTCAAACTTGCGATTGCTTTCACACCGACATCACCAATCAAGTTGTTCGAAACGTCGAGTCTTTCAAGCATTGTTAAGTTCGATGCAATCGTGTTTGCTCCTGCATCGCCAATATTGTTGCTCTTGAGATATAGAGAAGTAAGCTGTTTGAGCTTGGCTGCAATTGCTTTAGCCCCCAACTCGCCAATCTGATTGCTACCAATATTCAATGAAACGAGTCCATTTAAACCCGATGCAATCGCTTCAGCGCCCACTACGCCAACGCAATTGTCCCAAATCAAGAGTGAAGTAAGCTGTTTAAGTTTAGTTGCAACTGCCGTAGCCCCCGCTGCCAATCTGATTATGGCCAATATTCAATGTAGTGAGCCCATTTAGACCCGATGCAATCGCCTGTGCTCCCACATCTCCAATTTGGTTGCCCCATATCCTAAGTGTAGTAAGTTGTTTGAGGTTGGCTGCAATTGCCGTAGCCCCCGCGCTACCAATCCGATTATTGGCAATATTCAATGACGTGAGTCCATTTAGCCGGAGGGCAATCGCCTCCGCTCCAGCGATGCCAATCCTGTTCCCCCAAATCCAGAGTGAAGTAAGTTGTGAAAGCTCGGCTGCAATTGCCCTAGCCCCCGTCCTGCCAATCCGACAATCATGAATATCCAATGAAATGAGCTTACTTAGACTTCCGGCAATCGCAGCCGCTCCAGCATCGCCAATATTGTTACCTGCTATCGAGAGTGAGGAAAGATGTTCAAGGTTGGCTGAAATTGCCCTGGCCCCTACGGTGCTAAGTTGACAGTTTTCAATATTCAATGAAATGAGCCCGGTCAGTTTCGAGATGAAACGATCAACGTCTGCGTCTGTTAGCTGGAGTCTGCTAAGCACGAGGTGCGTTAGCGACGGACACTCCGAAAGTCGCGAAAAGAACGTCGGATTTCCATGGAGGCAAAATACCTTCCGTCCTTCAAAGCCCTCCGGGCAGAAATCTGTTGGGTAGCTTGTAACCGGTCCGCTGACAATTGCCAGGTGGGTCTCGCCGGATTTGCTAACTCGGTCGATTTCAGCTTCGAGCTGCTCAGGAGTGACGTCAACAAGTTCAGCTTTTCCCATGGAAATAGTTCTCCGAAAATCAATATCGTATTGTGCGAGCCCAGTATACAACTCGTTCGTACAGTTAAAGGGACTCCGAGCTGTTAAAAATATGGCCGTTTATTGAAATTTGTGGATTTTTATTGCTCCGAGAAAAGGAAAAGTATGCCTTTGGCAACACATTGATTCAACTATGGTACGATATTCGTTCTTATGAGAACACTCTCATCCGAAACAAGCTGAGATCTAGCAAGGCTCAATGCAACTTAACAAGAGACGGTGCGATGGCCAAATCACAAGATGAATCGTTTTCCATTTTTTCCTTTATTGATGGACACCTTTTTACTCTGCTAGCGACTTTCTTAGGTATTTTTGTGATCTTCCAAGTGCCACAAATCTCTCACCTATGGATGCAATGGCCAATCTCAATCACGGAGAGCGTCGGGTTCCTTCTAATGTTCCTCATGTTGCTGGTTCTGTACCCGGTGACACTCGTTTGGATTTGGCAACGCACAACATTTCGCTTCCAACATTTCTCAGCTCGTCAAAGGTTCATCGAATTCGTACAACGACATAAGTTTCTGATAATCGTTGATTCCGTTGTGTTCAAGTTTCCGAGACTGGCCACAAGTATGTTGGCGAAGATCGTCATCAGAAGCAAGCGGTATTCTCAAGGACCAATTGCCTGGGTTTTGATTCTGTTAATCGCGATTATTGGAATGTGGATGATGATGAGGGTCCCACTTGCACTGGGATTGGGGCCAATAACCTATCCACTGATGGGCTGCTTTGTTCGCATGGTGGGATTCTGGCTGGTGTTTCTTTCTTTCTGGTTGGCGCTTGGACAATACTATGGCGTCGAAAACGTGCTCGACGAAGCCCGAGACTTCTCGAATTTAACGACCGAAGATCGACAGCGTTGGGTTTGGCGTGCCACGAGTCGAGTTCTCTCGTGGATGGCGGTCGTGAACATAATTGGAGAGTTATTATGGATTGCCGGATCGCTGGAAATCCCTTTGGCATCGTATCGGTTGTATTCGGTTTGGGCTGCTTTTCACATTCCAGCGATTGTAGTCGGGATCATGATCGTCGTCGACTTTGCTCAGGTTATTACAGGTAGTAAGTGGCGCATGATATGTGTACTGTTTTTGGTATTCATGATGGTGGTTCCAGGCTTGTTCGATAGCCAGTTGAATGACCCGAGTGGCTCTACCAAGAAACCTTTATCTGTAACCGCCGAGCGAAAGCAACCTAGCTACTGGATGGACGCCTTTGAAAACAAGATTGATCAGACTAAGGATGGTCCGGTAGTTTTCGTGGCAGCGAGTGGAGGTGGTTCGAGAGCAGCGCTCTTTGCCTCCTTAGTGTTACAGCAATTGTCTATCCAGCCTATGACTTGGGGTGATAGTGAAAAGACATGGGGCGACAATGTGGTGCTCATTAGTAGTGTTTCGGGGGGTAGCATCGCAACCGCAAGATACATGGCTGATGTCGCTCACGCGAAGGACACTACTGGTCAACTCCGATTTACATCGAAAGAAGAACTGAAGCTCCGTACTACTGAGAGAATCGATGGCCTGAGCAACCTCTCGGATGAGAATAAAGAACTTTTGAAGACGGCGATTTCGAAACCTGACCGAAACAACGATGTTGGTAAGGCGGTATTACAAGCTTTCGGTTCAACCATTACAGACGAAATGGCGGCCGATTTTATGGCGCCGATTCTACGAGGCTCCATTACTCCATTTGCAAATCGAGGTGATTGCCTTTATGGATTCTGGGATCAGCTTTATGGTTGGAGTGCTAAAGATCAGTCATATTTTTCGACATTACACCTTCCTGGAAGAGACTTGCAAAAGAGCTTGCCACCGTTGGCATTTCTCAACACTACGGATGTGGTCACTGGTCGACGGGTTATCCTTGGATTTCCCAACATCGAAGCTGGTTTTTTAGTCGGCTCACCAGAGTTTCCAATAACCGTTCGCGAATCCGCTGTCCGAAGTGGTCGAACTTCAACTTATGATGGTGTGTCCATTTCAGATTACGTCTGCAATACTCGTTCCTTTGAAGTGTCGCTAACCAGGGCCGTGCGTTTGTCATCGAACTTTCCATGGGGATTCGATATTGAGCGCTTTAGTGAAAAGTCTGAACCGGCCCTCATCGTGTCAGAACTTGCACCAAAGGCTCGCGGCCAAAAGGCGAGGCGATACGTGGAGTTGATGGACGGTGGAGTTGTGGATAACACGGGGATAGATTCAATTGCCTCAATGCTTGAGTCAGTAATTCAGCGAGCAGATGCGGATCCCAAGTCTCAAGCTGCTCGGATTTATGATAAGTTGCGACGCCGAGGGGTTGTGCTAATTGAAATCGACTCGGGTGCGAAGCCATCAGTCAATGAGTCCGATGGAAGAGCTTCAGGTGCGTTAGTACGTCCAATAACAGCTCTAGGCAATTCGTCATACACCAACTCGCTAAGAATCGGTGATGAACTAGTCGAGGATATGCTGACGAGATTTCATTCTCCATCACTGTTAGCAATTAACTTAGCCAAAAAGGTGAAAGTAACTACGGAATTCGATTTTGCTGCGGCTCTTGGATCCTCGCTGCCGGAGAATGATGTTTCAAGAGATCCTATTAGCTCAATTTTTCACTATCGCTTCACCTGTAGCAACGAACAGCTAGATGATCTAACTTCGGACGTTATGACAGCGCTCGCATTGGGTCCTGACGACAAGGCCGCTGTTTTCTCAGCTTTTCTTGCAGAGTGGATTGAGTGGAACGAAAGGGTAGAAGGAGAAGCGGAAAGTTACAAAAGGTTGCAACGGCTACTTGATTTGAAGAGCACAAGTAATCAGCCTCCGGAAAGTATAATCGATGAAATAGCGATCCTTAGAGAACTAAACCGAAGGATCGAGTATGAGCAAAAGATCGTGGAAAATAAAGAAATTGGAGATAATGAGAAGAATCGAAGCAAGAATCGCTTAGAGGTTATGAAGATTGCGTTGTCGAATTTTGCTCCATCGATCGCAAACTTGACTCCCGAACAGAAGATTTTTGCACAATCCATCAATCCGATGATGAAGTCTTCAGAAGTTGCGAGTTTCATTGACCAAGTTTCAATTGAACCAAGTGGCGAAAGTTACGAGGCTTCCGTGAGAAAAGTTCTTCCAGGCTTGAAGACTACAAAGGACCAATTGCGCGACAAAGTCAACGCTGACCTTAAAGTGGATCTCCAACAGAAGAGAAAGTCTGAAAAGTGAGTTGACGTAACTAAGAAACACAACGCGAGCAAATCACTTGTTGCTTCGAGGTTTCTGGCTAACTCCGCCGAGCTGTGAACGGTATTGTGTTTAACCGTTAGCCGTAGGCGTACGTTACTGCTCGCTACGCACCAGCACTAAAACTCAATCGCAATCTCCGTGAACAAGTGCTCTAGTCGGCTTACATTGCGATCAATTGATACAGCTTTACATTCTTTGAAAGCAACAAGCGCGTTCAGACTTTTCCAGTAACAGAACTCACCTCCAAACCGCTAGGTGCCTTGATGAATCGCCTTCGTTAAGGCGATCGCAAGCATAACAACATAGCTTAGATCTTGATGATCTTGGCGAGTTTCGAAGGGTTTGGAAAATGAAGAAAATTGTTTACATGATTCTGATCGCGGCAATTGGTCTGGTGATTACCTCGAGCAGTGTACGAGCACAGACAAACAAAACGACGGCCGTTGCAAGAAAGTCATTGCCGAAGAGTAACCAGCAAGACCTTGGAAAAACCTGGATGGATCAAGTCGATGAACAGGCTCTGATTCACTTTCTTGGTATCGATCCAAGTGATGTCAATCCACCAGCAGCGATGCGAATTGCTGTAGACGATCCAGGAAACACCGGTGGCGGTGGTGGCGGCGGAGGAGGAGGTGGCACTGGGCCTGTGGGTACTGGTGGAGCTTTGCTGGCAGTGTCTCGCATTCAGTCGCAGAACTTCAAAGGCATCTTTCAGAATGTTGGCACCATCGATCTACCAGCCTTCATCGATGAAACCTGGTCGACAATCGAGAGCAGCGTAACTCAAGGCATCGAAGATCAACTTGCAAACACACACCGCTCGCTAACGGGCCCCGATTTGCAGGGTTTTTACAACATACAGATTTCGTTGACTGGCTTATCGCAGGCTTCGAGAGCCGTCTACGTTTGGCCTGACAATCGTAAGGCTCGAATTACGTTGACTCTTCCAGATAATGTCATTACCTGCCGAGCAAACTTGAACAACTGGCCTGATCGCGATGTTGGTGTTCGAACCAACATTCACTTAGACATCGATATCAAGCTCACCGACACTTTCTCTGATCCAACTCAAATCGTTAGCAGTGCTGTGCGATTTAGCGGAACGGAAGCTTGGAATGACGGAATACTGTATGAAGACACCTTCAATGCAGAACTGGAAGCGGATTTCAATGCGACCTATGAAGATGTGCCTGCTGCCTTAGTCGATCTACTGTTCACGGCAGACAATAATCTACTGGCATCGAAAACATCAGCTTCAACTCGATCCATTCAGTTCCAGTATGTGGCGGCTGAGAAGCGATTGAACTTCAAGATTCTTAACTCGATCAAAGTAGTGTCTCCTCTAAACACGGTCGGTTCAGCTTCAGTCAAACGAACTGCACAGTGAGGGGAGCAAGAATTAGTGGCTTGGTAGGACAACTTGAACTGATCGCTGCTTTGTTAGGAGGGCAGCGATGTCTTTGCGGTCGCCTAGTCCTCTTTGGGCTCAATATGATGGCTTATCTCATACTCAACGCGCTCAATCATCTTTCCGTGGTTCGCTATGAGTTGGGGACTCAAGCTGCCAACAATCATGCCAGTCAAACTGGCAATCAATCCGGCGAGTTGGGGTGGAATCATCCCAAAGCTATAGCTCGGCAAAGGTTGTTCTGGGTTATCCTGCAAAAAAAACAATGATAGCGCCCAGACCGACATTCCGCAAAAAATAGACAAAATTGCGCCTTGGTTCGTCGCTCGATGCCAATATAAGCCCAAGGCGAGCGGCACAAAGGCTCCGACCAAAGTAACGCTGTAGGCCCCCTGGACCATGGCATACATAGTCTTGTTGCTAGTGACAGCCTGGTAGGTGGCCAAAGCGGCAAAGACGATCAGTGTTGATCTAACTATCACTAACATGTTGCCTTCTGTTATCTTCCCGCGAAAGCTTGGTCGCAAAACATTTTCGACGAACAAGCTTGACGGAGCTAACAGCGTACCGCTTGCGGTTGACATAATTGCAGATAAGAGAGCCCCAAAGAACAATACTTGAGCCCAAAATGGAGTTTTGTCCAAAATCAATTGCGGCAAGATCGACTGAATAGCACGCTCGTCTTCTCCGTTGAAAACGTCTGTTAACTCTGGAGAAATTAGCACAGCAGAAAAAGCGATAAACATAGGTACGAATGCGAAGAAAAAGTAGAACACTCCTCCCAAGAATGTACCTAAGAATGCAGTTCGTTCATTCTTGGCACTGGTGACTCGCTGGAATACGTCCTGTTGCGGAATTGAGCCTAACGCTACGGTGATAAACGCAGTAAGGAACGCAATCCATTCCCGCAGTCCTCCCTTAGGAAAGAACTCGAACTTACCTTGGTCGCGAGCTGCTTCGATGACCGTGCCGAATCCACCCGCCATATTGCCCAACAGCAGTACAATCGCAATCAGTCCGATGATGATCACGATAGTTTGAATTACGTCGGTTAATGCTACAGACCACATGCCACCTAGCACTGTATAGAACAAAACAATGAACGAGCCAATGATGATGCAATTGTTTAGCGTCATCCAAGTCATGCCCAAGCCGGTTCCTAGCACTGACATCACCAAGCCCAATGCGGTAAGTTGAGCTGCGGTCCAGCCAAGGTAGGAGAGGGTGATCGCAATGGAAGTAAAAATTTCGACCCCCTTTCCGTATCGTTTATGGTAGAAGTCGCCGATGGTCAGAAGGTCCATCCGGTAGAAGTGTCTGGCAAAGAAAATCGCCACTAACATCAGGCACATCGAAGCGCCAAAGGGATCGCCGGGAATTGCGTTGAGGCCTCCTTTGGTAAAAGTTGCCGAAACAGATAGAACCGTTTCAGCTCCAAACCAAGTGGCAAAGACACAGGTGAAACTCATCGCCAAGGGTAGCGATCGACCAGCTACCATAAAATCCTTGGCCCCATGCACGCGTCGGGCAGCAACCACCCCAAGACTAATAGTCAACAGCATGTAGAGTAAAATGCTGACCGCTAGCATCGATCGTCTCTCAATTCTGAGGGAAGGGGGAAAACGGAAGTTACCAAAGCCAGAGACCAATAATCTGCAGCCAGATTTTCGACTCGGGACTGGCAACAATTTGACACAAAGTAGCCAGTTTGCCCAGATGGAATTGGGGGAGGTTTGGCTTTGAAAGTGTTAACAAGCTCATGCTAAAAGAAGTTTTGCGACCAATCGGTAGCATCAGATCATGGTCGTTCAAAGGAACATTGGATGTCAGACGCGAGCAAATGTGACGCGTAAGAGCAGTCGAAATGCTATCCGCTGGCCGTCGAACCTCGGTCTAGCAATTTTTGGGGGAACTGTCGCTCGAACTGTAAAAAATCAAGAAATCCTATTTCTTTCTGGCAGCCAAAGGGTGTGCTGACAGTGGATTGAGTTGTTCCAAACCCGTCCAAGACAGCTTTAGATAGGACGCCTCAAACTCTTTCTGCAATTCGTGCAGCTTATCCATTACTGTGTGGTCAACGAGTTTTGCAGTGCTAAAGTCAAGTGTGACGTTGGACTTGTTCTCGATGCCAGCGCGAACGATCTTGCTTCTTAACGGTAGCCAATTTGAAAAGACAACCGCATTGGAAACTCGAATAATCACATCATCTTCGTCAATCTGTTCAACGAACTGTGCCGCCGGTGAAAAGATCGAAGTGATAGGTAATCCATTGATTAGATGGATTACCAGCTTAGTCACTATCCCAACAGCTACACCTATCAGCAAATCCGTGGCCAGAACACCAATGATCGTGGCAACGAAGATGATGAACTGTTCTTTGCCAACCTCCCACATGTGGATGAACTCTTTGTAGTTTGCTAATCGACAACCGGCGTAGATCAGCATGGCTGCAAGAGCTGCTAATGGAATTTTGTTCAGCAAGAATGGCAAAAGTACAATGCTCAACAACAAGAATAGTCCGTGGAAGAAATTTGCTCCGCGAGTTCTGGCTCCGTAATCCTTATTGGCAGAGCTACGAACGATTTCAGAGATCATTGGCAATCCGCCAATTAATCCTACTAGCAAGTTTGCGAGACCGACTGCGGTAAGGTCACGATTCAGATCGCTTCGACGCTTCCATGGATCCAGGGTGTCGACCGCTTTCGCGCTTAAGAGCGATTCAATCGATCCAACCAACATGAACATTAGAACCCAGGTCCAAAACTTCGCAGTTCCAATGTGCTGAAAGCTTGGGAATATGATCGAGGATTTGAGGACTTCTAGGCTAGCCGGAACTTTTACCAAGAGCGTCTTAACTTGCTGAGTGGGATTCTCACCGTGGCTAAGATCATATTTTCGCGAAAACGTTCCGCTTCCATCGCTGAAATCACCTAACAGATAAATCGC
Source organism: Pirellulales bacterium (assembly GCA_046349795.1). Taxonomy (GTDB): domain Bacteria; phylum Planctomycetota; class Planctomycetia; order Pirellulales; family Pirellulaceae; genus Aureliella. Next base: position 36,346 of record JAXMBP010000009.1, read on the forward strand.
TGCGGGGATAGCAACCGCGAGAATAATTAGCTGTGCAGGAAGACCTTTGAAGATTGAGATCGACTTCTTCAGCGTTGGGTAGACAAATAAGAATACCAAAGCTACCACACCGATCACTGCGACTTGCCAAGCAAAATGTGGTAGGTGTTCGGGCAATTCGAGATAAGCTTCGTAGGCTCGTTCGGCAGAGTTTGGTTTGAGGCCTAACAGCGGGTAAAGTTGCTTGCCAACAATGATCAAACCAATGGATGCGAGCAGACCGTGAATTACTGATGTTGGAAAGAAGTCAGCCAAAGATCCGGCTTTCATCAATCCCGCTACGATCTGAATTCCGCCAGCGACAACAGCAATGCCAGCTACCGTAGGCAGATACTGCATATAGATTTCGGGATTTCCTGCATCAGCAGTAACGTTGGCCGTCTTCGCGAAATCCGTGACAGCACCCATCACAATAGCAATCATCCCAGCCGCGGGGCCTTTGATGGTAAGTTCCGAATTGCTGAAGAACACGCAAACCATTCCACCAATGATCGCGGTAAAGACACCGTTGATCGCTGGGAAGCCGCTGGCGATCGAGATCCCCAAGCAGAGCGGCAACGCGATCAGAAATACCAAAAATCCGGAGATTACGTCGCTGCGAAAATTCTTGGGCAAGTTGGCAATACTTCCAACGGGCTTTTCACCGATTGGTTCGCTGCTGGAGGAAGCATCAGTTGGTTGACTCATTGCGTTGGCCTTTAATCAATTCCTGCCCGTTGGCTTAACACTATCTTGAAACCAGCTATCGAAAAATGTTTGGTTCACTACCACTTGCCATCTGCATGACCCATCAGGTCAAGAATTCCGTTGACGATCGATAGCGGATGCGGGGGACAGCCAGCAACAAACAGCGATGGTGCAAAGCGACCCAAGAAACTGCGGTCGAGAGCCGGCGAGCCGTCATAGACACCGCCTGAGATGGCGCAAGTTCCTGCGGCTATAACAAACTTCGGATCGGGCATGCCGTGATAACACAGCTCTAAAGCTTCAGCCATGTTGGCCGAAATTGGTCCGCTTAGGATAAGTCCGTCTGCATGGCGTGGTGAAGCTACGACATCGATTCCATAACGGCCCATGTCGAAGTTAACGTTGCTCATCGCATTAATTTCCAACTCGCAACCGTTGCAGCCGCCTGCCGACACGCTTCGCAGTTTCAGCGACCTACCAAAGATCTTCTGAATGGCAGCCGAGGCTTCCACGTCACTGAGCATCTTGCCTTCACGGACCACCAGTCCTTCACGCGTCGTCGAAGCCAGTCGATAACCGGTAGAGAATTTGACCTTTTGCTCGGGGCAGATTTTTGCGCATTCATCGCAGAAGACGCATCGACCTAGGTCCAGCGAAAAGGGCTGAAGCTTAATGGCATCCGTGGGGCAAGACTCAGCACACTGCTGACACCCAGATCCGCATGCTGCTTGGCTAATTACGGGCAAGCCGCGAAAACCGACAGGATTTGCACCTCGAACATCAGGTACGAATTGTTTCCCTTGAGACTTTCGAACTCGCAGGGCATCAATTAAGTTTTCCATAGTCTGAACCAGAATAAGCAGTTGTTAACCAACTTAGGTTTCTTTCGCCACCAAATCAAAGATCGTTTCCGCAGTAGGAAAGATCGAAGCTCTTGTTGCAAATCGGGAAGTCATAGATCGCATTGTTCTTAACGGCTTGAGCCAATCCGAACCAATTGCGAATCGATGGATCTTGAACTTTGTAATGTCGAATCTTTGAGTCACCATCGGTTTCGATATAGTGAACCACTTCGCCTCGCCAACCTTCTTCTAGCGATAGAACGCCAGTGTTGGGTCGCGGCACAGAATTGCGCGGCTTTGATTCTTGCACATCAGGCAGTTTTTCAATCGCCTTAAGAACCCAGTTCAGCGATTCGTCGATTTCTCGAATACGAATTAGTCCTCTTGCCCAACAATCACCGGTGGGTTGATTCACTAGGTTGATTGGAATCTGCGAGTACGCACCACTGGGAAGTTCGAGACGACTGTCACAGGTTAGGCCAGATGCTCGACCGGACATTCCAACGAGTCCAATCTCGCGAGCCAACTTGGTTTCTACAGTGCCGGTTGTTACCAATCGATGTCGAACCGTTGCCGACGCTTGAAACAGTTTGTTGATATGTGCGATATCTGCTTGAACTTGATTGACTGTCTTCTTGATATCTTCGCGATTGGCAGCCAACATCGGATACCGAAGCTCGTCCGGCCTAAACCAGCTACGACCGAATCGGCTGCCACACTGCCTCATTGACAGGTTGATCATGCTGGTTCGCAAACGTCCATAGGTAGAGCTGCCTGGAAGGAAGGCGATGTCTGTGGCAAGGCCTGAAAGACCAACAAGGTGCATCGCGACGCGTTCAAGTTCCAAAGCGACACCGCGAACTAATTCAACCTCACCAGGTATCGCAGCCGAACACAAAGCCTCCCAAGCGCGACAAAACCCTAACGAGTAAGCCACGGCCGAATCGCCAGCGATACTCTCGATAAGTGGTGGAATCTTGCGAGCGTTGGTTTGCTTCAGCAGCAATTCCGCACCGCGATGTTGGTAGCCTAGATGTATCTCCAAGTGAAGAACTTTTTCCCCGTAACACATGAATCGAAAATGGCCAGGTTCGATAACGCCAGCGTGGATGGGGCCTACACCGACTTCGTGAATCTCTTTGCCTTCGATCTTATAGAACGGATAATCATCCAAGCGACGAAGATTTTTGCCCTCGAAACGAATTGGCTTTAACCAAGGATGATTGTTAAAGGCTAAGCCATATTGCTCGTGCATTTCACGTTCAAAACAGTGAGCTTCGGAAAACTCACGACTCAGCGACTCAAATGCTTCACCCGTGCTGGGGCGACCGCAAAATTGTTGTAACTTGCCTTGGTTGATAAATACGGCATGCAGTGTTGGGCGATCTGCTGCTTCATCATTCGCAGGAACCCCAAACATCGTGATCAGCCGATTGCCTGCTCGAAGATTATCAGCGACTCTTGCTCGGAAATCAGCCAAAGAGTAGCTCTTTAGCTCGTTCAGTGGGGTTAACAGAACAGTGGATGGTGACATGATTATTCCTTGATATTCCGCTAGCGGCCAACAATTGTCGAAGCGACTTCTTTGATCAAATCGCTAACGGGAGCTGGCGAGTAGATACCCAGCGAAACAAGAATCACAATGAACAAAATGCTGGCGATATTTGAGCCCAATGGATCCTGATGTTTTACACCATCATCGCCTGCATCGCCCCAGATCATAGGGAACAACAGTCGACCGCAAGCCAACAGCATGAGTGTCAGTACGACGCAAATGATGAAGAATACGATGATGTAACTGCCTTCCGTCATGTTGCTCAGCATGGTGACTTCCCCAAGGAAGCTGCCGAAAGGTGCGAAGCCAAGCAGCGCGAATACACCCACCATGAACACCCAGCCACTAAAGGGCATCACTCGAATAATGCCGCGTAGGGCTTTAATCTCTTTGGTTCTAAATTGAGCTTTGATGTTGCCGCAAGTCAAAAATAGGGCCGCCTTTACAAAGGCATTGCTGACGACATACAGCACTAGTCCATAGGCCGCATTGATATTAACAGCCACGGCTAGTCCAATAGCGATCGAACCTGCGTGATTGATCGAAGCGTAGGCGATGAGACGTTTGTAGTTTGTGGCAAAGATGATGTGGCCTGCAGCAATCAAAATTGACAACAGACCCATCACAATCAGCTCTTCACTGACCAGGGTCTGATCAAACGATCGCAACAGCCCGATCTGTCGGAATAGACACAATACTACACTGCTAAACTGAACGGACGCCATCAGCGCAGTTACCGCTGGCGGAGCTTCGTCGTAAGCGTCCGGACACCATGTGTACATTGGCGCCAAGCCAATCTTGGTTCCCAGACCAAAGACCATTAGAGCCAGTCCCAGCTTCCACCATTGAGATTCCCCCAGTGAGGGAATCGCCCGCAAGCCATCGATGAAGAACGTCAGTTCATGTTCTCCGTGCGCGCCGCCCATCGCTCGCGCGAGACACATCAGTCCCACGAAATTGAACCCAAGGCCGGCTACTGAAAACAGTAAATACTTCCAAGACGCAGCAGTGGCTGCACCACCGCGGCCTGCAAAAATCAATGGTGCAATCGCGAAGGTGGCAAGTTCCAAGAATACCCACATGGCAAGCAAGTGGTTGCTTAAGACAGCCAAAACTGAGAACGAAAAGAATATGAGCGCTCGACCGCAAAAGTTATCCGGCGCCTCTACCTGGTCTAGCTCAACAAATGAAACGCGGTGAGCATAATAAATGGCGATGCCTGCGAATATGAGACTTATCAGCATCAAGAACAGTACTGAACTTGCATCGACAACGAAGTAATTTTGCAAGAGGTATTCGGTAGATCCCGCTGGGCGATTCACCGCAACATAGGAAGCGATAATCAGGTCCAGTACTGCCGCGACAATCAGCGCTAACAGCGCGTTGCTGCCACGAACTACTCCAAAGAGAATTAGAAGTCCGAAGCACAATGGAATCAAAGCACAGGCAATTTCACTCATGCCACGACCTCATCTTCTTTACTTGAGGAAGATATTTCTTCAGCACTGGGCTGCTTCAGGTAAATTCGAATTGTGAGCAGTAGAAACACGTAGACGACGTTCACACCCAAACTGACCGGCAGCGGCATTGCATGAGGTGACAAAAGTTCAACCAGAGCCATACCGCTTTCGATCGTCAGTAGGCCAATCACTTGCCCAAGTCGACTGGACTGATTGCTTAAGATCAACATGCCAATCAAAATGCAGCCGGCGGCAGTTCCAACCTGAAGAGCCTCTTCCCTGCTTTCAGGTGCTAGGTTGTTACCCAGAAAGTACGCGCTGGCCATCAACAAGCCGGCAATAGTCCACTGAAATATGTTTTTGCCGATGAGCGAGAACTCTTGGCCTTTAAGTGATGCGTCCGTATTTCGGTAGATCAAGATCGGAGCAACAATCGAACGCAATACGACAAGCAATCCGCACTCGAGAATCAATTGTGCATTCCACTCATGTACGTGTGATGCTGGGACCATTGCCAGTAAAACACCTTGTACTGCTAAACCAAGGATGGCGACTTTGCTGGATTGAAAAAGCAGCGGCACAAAAAAGGCTGCTGCGAAGGCAACGAAAAGATCGTTCATTGGAATAAACCTCGGTTCGCATTAACCACTACCAAAGAGATGACCACTGCTACGAAAGCGGCCATCGTGTATAGCGGCAGCGTTCTAAAACGCAGCCGAGCAATCAATGATTCAATCATTCCAATGATGATGGCTATGACGGCCATAATCACAACAGAAATGGATGCTGATGCGACAACAGCTAGGATGGACGCATCTGCCACATTTCCTAACGAAAGCGGATTCAATATCGAAGCGATGATTCCAGAGAAGATGGTCAATTTCATCGCGGCTGCGTATTGAACAAACGCCAGTTCCGGCCCACTGTGGTCAAGTATCATGACTTCATGAACCATTGTCAGTTCCAGGTGGGTTGTGGGGTCGTCCGCTGGAACTCGACAGGCTTCGATCAATAAGACCCCAAAGATCGCTAGGCCAACGGACATTCGTAAGGCAATGTCCAACCAAAGAACGCCGGTGGGAGCTACTAGCGATTGAAAGCTGCTGGAATGACTGGCCCAAGCCAGCGTACCCAAACCAAGTAGAAATACTGGTTCAGCCAAGGCTGAGTAAGTAGCTTCGCGGCTTGCCCCCATACCTTCGAATGCACTACCAGTGTCTAAAGCTCCGAGCATCATGAACAATTTGCCTAGTGCCAAAGTATAGGCAAACAGAATGAAGTCGATTGGAAACGCAAATGGTGTGAATCCAGCGACGACTGGTGACAACAAGCCAGCGACGATAGTCGTACCCAAAACTATCGTGGGTGCAAGAGGAAAAATCCAACTGGTGACATTGCTGTAGACGGGTTGTTTTCGCAATAATCGAATTAGGTCGAAATAGCTTTGATACAGCTTCGGTCCACGTCGGCCAGACCAAATGGATTTGACTCTGTTGATAATCCCAATCATGAAGATCGGTGCGATCAACAACACCGCTAGGTGAAAGACAAGTAACAAAATGTAAGTAGTCATCGGCATTCCATCTCAGGTTCTTAGATGCACCAAGCCAACTATTGATTCAACGACACTAGACTGACCAACAGGATCAGAGCTAGTAGACCAATGGCAAAAGAAAAGGCACTGCTTTCAGGAAGTCGATCCATGCCGGTTTTGGCAAGTTGTTCTCCGTTATCTAGCAGCGAAAAGATCTTGCGTTCCACCGAGTCGACGCAGTGCGTTTCGTAACTTCCCTTCTCTGGAAACACGTCCTCTGGAAGCTCTTGCCTCGTAATAAAGCGAAGCAGATCTTTGAAAACAGCGACCATTGGGTCCGAAAATGAGGAGCCCGTGTACTGCATTCGTGTATTGCCAGCCGTGTAACCACAACCCCAGGTGACATGCTTTCGAGTGCACTTAGGCAACAAGACAAAGCGGAAAGTTAGCAAAATTGCAATAACGGCAATCAAGCTTGCAGAGGTAGTTGTCAGCATGTTGAGCAGACTCCAAGGGATGTAGGTGCTCAACGTTGTGTCCGATGTTGCTGCTAAATCGAGGAACTCTTGCGTTGGATGTGAGATCAACTGAATACCCAAAAACGGCATAGCACCGATAAGCAGGATGCCAATTAAGTGCACGACCATTGGAATGATCATCAGCGGATGTTCTTTTTCGTTTGGATGCACGTGATGAGGATCGCGCGGCGAGCCTAAGAAGATCAAGCCGAAACCTCGAGTTGCAGACAGTACAGACAAGCCGCCAACTAGGGCTAACATGGCTACTACAAACAGCAGGACAAGGCGACCTTGTCCAACTGCGTTGGAGGGTTGCAGTAGGCCACTGTAGATTACAAACTCGCTCACGAATCCATTAAAAGGTGGTAGAGCCGCACCTGCTAAACTGCCAAGCAGGAACAGCGGGGTTGTCCACTTCATACCTTTCCACAGACCACCCAGTTTTTCCAAGTCGATAGTGTGAGTGAATCGGTAAACAGCTCCGGCAGCATAAAACAGCAAACACTTGAACAAAGCGTGATTGATCACATGCAGGAATGCTCCGCCAAAGCCTAACGCAACCAGTAACGGCTGATTCGTGCTAAGTCCGATACAGCCGGTGCCTAAGCCAATTCCTGCGATGCCAACATTTTCAGTGCTGGAGTAACCCAGCATACGCTTAATGTCTCGCTGGGATATCGTGTACAGCACTCCCATGAATGCTGAAGCAACGGAGAAGATAATCAAGTACCAACCCATCCACAGATCGGGCTTGCCAATCATCAGAATGATCTTGAACATGCCAAAGAGACCGGCTTTGTGAATTACTCCAGACATCAAAGCAGAAATGTGAGCAGGTGCCGCTGAGTGCGCTCGTGGTAGCCAAGTGTGAAAGGGAAAAAATGCAGACTTCAACCCGAAGCAGGTCACCATCAGAACAAATGTTATGTTTCGTGCAGTACTCGGCTCCGCTAGGAACACTTTGAAATCACTGAACTGGAAGCTATTCGTTGCCCCGTGCATCACCACCACGGCAGCAACAAGAAACAACAGGCTAAAGTGTGTTGAGACCAAGTAGTTGAAACCGGCGAAGCGAATCTTTTGGTCACGATGGTTCCAAATCACCAGCAACCAAGCTCCGATGGCGGCAAACTCCCAGCCCACCATAAAGATGAATGCGTTTTGAACGCTGTAGACAATCAAATAGGAGATTTGAACCAAGCACAGAAGCGCGAAATGAGTCCCAACGTGGCGACCGCTCTCGATGTCCTTCTTGAGGTATCCAACCGCATAGATTGACCCTAGAAAGGTCATGGGGACAGAGAACGTCAAAAACATCGCGCCTATTGAGTCGATGAGCAAATCTACTCGCTCAACTGGATATGACCAGATTATGGCACCTTCCAGCGGTGCTGCTCCGAATAGCACCGGTATCGTGCATTTCAGAATTAGCGTTGTAGCAACAGCTTGCAAAAGCAAGTTTGCCCAAACTCGAAGACGGTTACCCGGTAATGCGAGCGCGCATACAATTCCAACCACAAAGGCCGCTAGGCCCCAAAACATACAGTCCATATGGTCACACAGAATAGCTGAGAGAAATTTGCCTCGAGCCAACACAACGCATCCTGAATGCACCGATGTTGGTCATCAATCAGTTATCTTTAGGCCGCAAGCTGGGGTGGGTCTCTAGAATGGCCCACATTACAAAAACAGGAGATTGCAACGACTGCTTTTGAAGACAGGCAGTCTAGCGATAGTTCTCGCGTTAGGCGAAATTCGCAGACGGAGGTGATGAAAGTGTCGACCCAGAACGAATCGTCACACTCTTTCTCTAGCTCACACTTTTCTTCCAATTCGAGAGCTGCAATGTCTTGTTCGAAAAGCGCAGACAGAACCGGCCGCGACGGCAGTATTAAAAACTGCAGCGTCAGTACAAAGACTAGAAAAAGTTGCGTGCCTCGAAAAAACATTGGTATCAGGCTAGCAACTCGGCCCAGCAAAGTAAATAGCAGAGCATTGTAGATTCTTGGAAATGAACCGTGATTCGAGGGCTGGAAGGTGGTTCCGTTAAGCGATTTCAGACTGATTAAATTGCCTTAACGCTCAGGAAATACCATCGGATATTCGGACTCTGACTGGTTAATAACCCGACATCCATGTTCAAATACCATCGCAATGTTCTGCGATGTTAGAACGGATTGTGGCGATCCTTCTGCCGTCAGGCATCCCTTAAGCAATAATGCAATCCGATCGGCAAACATCGAGGCCAGATTGAGATCGTGCAACGACAAAACGGCTGCCACATGGTTCTGTTTGACGATGCTCCGAATCAGGCGCAGTGCTTCAATTTGATATTTCAAGTCCAACCCTGTGATGGGTTCGTCGAGTACTAGGCAATTAGCTTGTTGAGCTAACGCTCGTGCTAGAATGACTCTTCGCCATTGTCCACCCGATAACCGTGAAATAGCTCGATTGTGGAAATCGACCAGGTTCATCGATTGAAGAGCATTGTCGACGATCTCCTCGTCATCTTGAGTGGTTGGCATCCACCATCCTCGATGCGGTACTCGCCCAAGTCGAACAATGTCGCGAACGGTCAGTTCGCTTTCCATCGACTCGAATTGCGGCATTAGCGCGACTCGTTTGGCAACGTCACGCCGAGAGAGCTGGCCGATCGATTTTTGCTCCAGCAACACTTCGCCACTACTCGGGCGCAAGAGACCCGAAAGAACATGCAGCAAAGTGCTTTTGCCCGCTCCATTGGCGCCCAGCAAGACAAGTATCTCACCAGCTTGTAAGTCCAGCGACACGTTGTCCAGAGCTAATTGACCAGTAGCAGGATAGGCATAAGAAACATTCCGAGCTGATAGTTTGGACATCAATCAAAACACCCAAGGTCGCGCTTGCTTAATGGATAGCTTGCCTTCCTTTGTGATCTTGAATTCGATCTCCATCGCGAATCGCTCATTCTCGGACTTTCCATACAACACTCGAAATCGATTATGAATTCTTGCCAATCGTTCTCGCAACTCATCCAGTTGCTCTTGGCTAAGTAGTGGCTGGCCCGAAGTTGCCTTGCGAACAACCTGATGTCCATCTCGCTTCCACCAGCCCAACAGAACCTCTTCAGGCGAAGATTGTTCGTCAGGGTTAGTGACCAAGTCTTCACCGGGCTGAGTGTTGATATAGTAGTTACTCTTGGTCTGATAGAGAATATCATCTGTGACGGCGACTCCATTTGCCTTTTCGCCGCTAAAGTTAGAGTGCATCAGCACGCCCATTGCCACTTGCAGGTGATCGATGTGGTAGAACTCGCGCTCTTCAAAGGCTCGATCGTTCCACAAGCTGGCGTAAATCTGCTTTACGGAATTGGCCAAGTGGCCTTCATCGGGTTTATGAGTGCAACTGTCGTACAAACCCGCGCCGCTAAAGCCTGGCAAGTCTTCGTTGTTGGTGCTTGATCGACAGCGAATCGATGTGCCAGCAGCAAATGATCTTTGAGTATCCTCAATGGCCGTCATCATCCACTCGGGCATTTTGCCTTTGCGAATCGTTGATCGAAGTTGCTCCAGTTTCTTAGCTTGAACGTCACGATTCTGCTGGAATTCAGGGTCTTTGAGCATCGACGCGACTTGCTCGTAAAAGCCGTTATGCTTCATGAACTCGTCGTAAAAATAGAATGGTATCGCCGAGCCATCAGGAACGGTTCCGGCTGGAAAATCGAAGCCAAGCATCGTAGCGATGTTGGCCGTTTTGACTCCGAAGCTGGCTGAGTCTACAAACTGAATCTCCTTCAACCGCAAGATCTTAGTCTTGGACAATTCACGCTTAAGAGTAAAGTTGCCAGCGGGTTGTTGAGCCCTAAAGTAATTGTCGACCTCATCCGGCGTCGCCTCGCGAATCTTGTAGCCCTGGCCGGTTACTTTATAACTCACAAATTTTCCAACCAGATTTTTGATTTCTGGAGCCTCAAGAGCTTTGCCGATGTAAGCGTTGGGCACTTTGTCTTGAACGGCTCGCAGGTTAACGTGAGACAGCGGCGTTTGTCGCTCCTCAGTAATCACACCAGCCACGCGAGGCAATTGATTGGGCAGAGTCTTGCAAACGACGATATCGCGAGCCGAGGTAGGCTCTTGCTATCAAGAATCGTCAAGCGCCGAACGACTCTCCAGCATTGAGCGGCAGATAGGCGATGCTTCCATAAATGTCGTCGTCCATATGCACAGCGACATCAGACTTGTCATACTTGGCCTTCTCGTTGCGATACAGAGGTAGACTGCCCGACAGAGGATGAAAGGCGATCTTGCCAGCAACAAAGGGCATGGTCTTGACGATTGAGTCGCGAGCGAACTTGATCTCTTCAAAGCTGTATCGATCGTTGGGTTGAAAATCGAAAACATAAAGCCCAGCCGTTCCATCGGGACTCTTAAGGCGAGGCAACCACGTTACTGCGCCGCGCATCGTTCGACCTTGAGGCTGAGTCGTGCTGCCAGAGGCTTGATTCGAATCCCTTGAACTTGAACTGGATGACGATAAGGACTGGTTGTTCTCTTCGGAGTTTGTTGAGCCGGAATCAGACTGCCGCCCAGGACCACCACCTCCGCCACCTCCACGACCAAAACCACTTCCACCATCAGGTCCACCGCGCATGCCGACCATGCCCATGAACTGTGGATGCGCTTGGATGTTCTGAGTGTTCATCCAATAGACTTTAGGAGAATCCGTCATGGCGTTTTCGATGATGAACTTCACGAACTCCAGCCCGCTCAAGTACTCGTCCATGCGCATTGGGCCTTGATACGAGAGCTTTTCGAACATCTCTCGGTTGGGCACCGTGGGTACGCCAAGCTCAAACGGCAACTTGTCGGGCTCGATTTTCTCCCCTGTGCCACCACCAAATCGGCCTCCCATGCCGCGTCCGCCGCCACCAGGTGGTTGTGCCTGAAGAGCAACAGAAACGCACAAAAGTACGCTGACAATAGAAGTTGTGCGAATCGATCGACGCATCCCAATTACTCCAAGCAAAAATCCAACTATGTTGCTTCACCCATGAGCATAACAGGAGTCTGAACCCTGAAAAGCAAGCATCGATTCGCGCATATCGACCTTTTCGACAGAAATTCGATGGGATGGACGATGAAGACTCGCTTGTGACTAAATACGTGCGACCAGAAAGTTGTAAGATACTTCTGAAGCTCCATCTGAACACCTTTGGTCGAGAGTCTGAATAATTGGAGCGGTGGACCACCATTTTGCGAGGAGCCGGAGATGACATTTCACAATATTTCACGAACTATTGCAGGTCTATTGGCAATCTGTTTTCTGAGTGTTGGAGCATCTCACGTTCGCTCGGCCGATTCAGAAGCCATCAATAAGATGCTTACTCAAGGACGCCTTAAAGACTGCGCGACGCAATTGAAGTCGGACATTGCGGCTAAGCCTGATGATCAGCTAGCGCAAGCCGGTCTTGGTGTTTGCGAGTTCTTGCAGGCCGTTGAAAAGCTAGGACAAGATCAGTATCGCTTCGGCCTACTGGCCAATCGTAGTATCGCTTTGCCGATGATGCGTTTGCCGTTAGGAGAAAATCCAAAGCCCGATAAGTTAGACTATGCCTCCGCTAGAAAGATCGTGCAGAATTTTGTCGATAGCTTGATGCGAGCCGAAGAGCAACTTGCCAAAGTAAAGCCAGCCGACATCAAGCTTCGATTACGAGTCGATCAGATTCGGCTGGATCTCAACGGCAACGACAGTTACGAAGATGATGCAACCTTCGGCCAGGTGATGCAGTCGCTGCAAAATGCTCGAACGTTCAACTTTGGAGGCCGCGGTGCGGCACAGCAGGTTCCAGCTATATCGATTGCCTTCGATGACGCCGATGTGCTGTGGTTGCGCGGCTACTGTCACGTGATGGCTGCTTTGGGCGAAGTGGTCCTTGCTTACGACTGGAAAGATCAGTTCGAACGAACAGCTCATCTCTTCTATCCCAACGTGGAAACTCCCTACGCGTTTTTGTTGAAAGAGCCGCCAGCAGAGAACATTTTCAACTCTCAGTCCATTTTGGATGGAATCGCATTGATTCACACCTTCAACTATGAATGCACCGAACCCGCCCGAATGAAGACCGCTTTAGCGCATCTGGAGAGCGTGATCGACTTGAGTCGGAAGTCGTGGAAGCTGATCAATCAAGAGACCGATGACGATGAAGAGTGGTTGCCAAACATCAATCAGAAGTCGGTGGTGATGGGAGTGTCTGTCTCCAAAGAGATGCAGATGGGATGGTCGTTGTTCCTGGATGAGATGGAGGCGATTCTTCAAGGCAAGAAACTGGCTCCGTTTTGGCGAGGTGTTCCTTTTCAGCCGAACGCAGCGCTGCCGGTGAATCGAGAGTACGGGATCAACGTTCGTAAGATCTTTACCGAACCGAAGCGGTTCGATCTGGTCTTGGCCATTCAAGGTACAGGCATTCAGCCATTCCTGGAGAAAGGCAAAATCACCAGCGATGATACCTGGAACAATATTGGTCGGGCCTTTCGAGGTAACTTCATGTTTTTCATGTTCTGGGCAAATTAGCACGGGTTCAAATCACGCTCAGCCATCAGTCGAGTCGATGTTCGGCCTGCAATCGTTTGCGATGAATCCTATTTGCCATTCGATAGATCATCAGGAGAGAGAAATGGAGTGTAATTCCAATGTAGGCGGCTCCGATGTACGCATAAAATCGATTGGGATAAAGTGGGTGCTCGATACTTAGCCATGATTCCAGGTTTGACGTTGAGTCTCTTATTAGCGGCCAAAATTGGATCATCACCGCTGCAACAATCGTTAGCGTTAGAACGTCCGCAATCGTTATCTTTAGCCGAAGGATTGTTCGTTTGCAGATGTGCCTAATAGAACACCAGATCAAGACGCCGCTGATTAAATCCAAAAGAAATGCAGTGGAATAGAACCTGGACCCTGCTGAATGAGTTGAACCCGTCATATCCCTGACAATCCACGCGTTTCGATAGCGAATTGGCCAGCCATGCACGCACTCGAAGGTTTCCATGCCCAGACTACCTTCTACATATTCGTAATTCCTAGGCAACTGCATGAACGCAAACGGGAGCATTGCGATGGTCGCAATGAAAGCTGGAGCGATGTTCTTGACTTGCATTCGGTTTCAGTTCGGCTGTATTTGCACTTTCGTTCGGGAGGGTCCAATCAACGAAGCGTGCTAACGCGTCACTACTTAGGCTCGACGATAACGTCAACTTCAACAGTATCCTGTTCGATTTTGGCGAGGTCAAATCTAACGGACGCAAAGTCCTGATCTTCTATCATGAAGTGATACTTGGAATGATCCGAATCGGAATCAGGAATCACTGTGTAAATGCTCGGTACAACCTCGGCCAACTGCCAAACTGCTTCGCCGCTCTTGAAATCGAGCGGCTCTGAAACATGATTGAACATTCGTCGATCATCCACGAGATAGAAGACGAATCTATCCTCCGGCGTATCAAGTTCGCCTTTCAGTTTCATTCGAAACGTTAGTGACTTGGCTCGAACCAATTTGAATGGTTGTACTTCATCATGAGTCCAATTGAATTGCTGAGTCCCAAAGCCTTTCGCTGTGATGACTAATCGGCCCGACTCGACCGCAGAAGGTGGTAACGTTGCTAGACCTGAGTTGTCGGTCTGACCTTTGACCACGTATCTACCTCGGCGGTAGATTGCTTCGTCGTGATTGGCTCGATAGAGTTCAACTGTTGCATTTGCAATGCTTTCGCCATCTACGTCTGTAACAATGATCTTAGGAATCACAGTAGGCTTAAGTGTGAATTCGTACTCTTGCAAATCGTCAACGTCATCGAACAGAGCCGAAGTTACGGGATCAACAATTGCGTCGCCAAATCCAGGCGAAGAAATGGTAACTCGGATTGCGCCTCCGGCAGGTATCCCGCTAAAGACAAATGTTCCGTCGGGATTGGAGAACGTAATGCCGATGCTGCCATAACTCGCAGCCCAACCCCCCGACGCCTGACCAAGCCTGGTAAGGCCAACACGCAATGTGAAATTTGGACAAGGTTTTCCATCTGGCAACAAAACCTTGCCACGAATTCGACCAACTTGCTCGTCTGTTCCAACCAAAGCCGTCAACATCATTCCACTTCGCTGCGCAACTCTGTTCGGCGACACGCGGAAATCAACGACTTTCTTTTCATCGATACTTGTGAGGGCTACCTCCTGGCTCTCACGGTACATCACATTTCCATCGGCATGCGAGAAGGAAGAAATCTCCACGGGTACATTGATCGGTATCCCCGAAATCTGGTAGTGGCCCTTCGCGTCGGTAAAGCTGTGGCCTACTGTGAATGCGCTGCGTTCCGATGTCCAAGCGTTGACTGGATTGAATGGCACCAATTCATCAGAGCTGCTACGTACCGTGCCTTCAATCTTGCTGCCCGTTTGCATGGGCATCGAATACTCGACGGTTCGATCTTCGCAAAGGTCGAACATTGCTACGAAGGGAGCATGCCCAGGTGAAGTAGCTAGAACATACTGTATCTCAGGTAGCAGTCCTGTTACGGCGCACTTACCGTCTTCGTCGCTCGGAATAATCCGACCATCCTGCAAGTGTACGAAGTAGTTTTTGATCCTCTCCGCGGTTGCCTTGCCATCTCGCATAGCAACGGCTTGCAGTTTCATGGATCGACCTGCGGAAACAATCAACTTCAAGCTGCCACCATCTTTGCGAGAATGGCGACTGATGAGTGGCCCTTTTATCGCATAGGACGCCCATTGCACAGTTCCTAAACCTGGATCGGCCGGCAGTTCGACTCTGAACGTGCCATCTTTCTTGGAAACGACGCGTTCCCGCAAAGGCAGTCGACCGTAGAATCCAGAAAACCATATTTCAGCATCGCCGACGGGTTGATCATCTTCGTTGACTACTTCGCCAGTGATTGTTTCCGTCTTACTAGGCTTAATGACAAAAGCGACGCCAGGCAAATTAGCATTGGTCGATGCGTACCAAAAGGAAAGATCGCTACGCTGAGTGAACGAGCCATCGATTGGGCTGGCCAGTTCAAACACTTTTTGTCCGTAAGCAACCTGGGCGAGGATTACACCTATCAGAAGGAAGCTCACAAACAACAGACTAGCTGGGCGAAGCATGTTGAAGTCCTTAATTATCCTTGAAATTGATTCTGAGTATTCGAAGTGGAACCGCTTACCGTCAGCCATAAGCGTACGCGACTGCCAACTATTAGGTCCCAAAAAGCGTACGCCTACGGCTGACGGTTAAACACATCACTGACCTTCCAACCATGTTACCAAGGATCGCAACATGCAGGCGGTTCCGCCAGCATCCTGGAAGGGCTTTGGCGAGTCATAAAACGCTGGACCTGCGATGTCCATATGAACCCAAGGGCAGTCGCCAACAAATTCTTGTAGGAATTTTGCTGCTGTGATGGCTCCTCCCCAGCGGCCGTCTCCCATGTTCTTGAGATCAGCAATCTTGCCCTTCACTTGATCCGCAAAGAAGTCCAGCATTGGCAGCGGCCAAACATCTTCGCCAGCCTTACGAGCAGCCTGCTGAATGTTGTTTTGTAACTCTTCGTTGTTGGTCATGAGTCCCGTAATGTCAGTACCCAGAGCGACTACACAAGCTCCAGTTAGCGTTGCTAAATCCACCCTCGCAGCAGGCTTGGAATCAAGAGCAACGTTCAGTACATCAGCCAACACTAAGCGACCTTCGGCATCGGTGTTGTGAATCTCAATCGTCTTGCCGCTGCGAGCCGTAAGCACATCACCCAGTCTAAAACAGTTTCCGCTGACCATGTTCTCGACTAGTCCAACTAAACCAACTACAGGAACGTCCAATCGCCGCTCAGCGATGGCCTGCATCGTACCGAGCACGGTAGCGGCGCCGGCCATGTCACACTTCATTGTCAGCATGCTATCGCTTGGTTTGAGCGATAAGCCTCCACTGTCAAAGGTGACTCCCTTACCAACCAGCGCGATGGGAGGTGACTTCCGGTTGCCGCTATGACGAATAATCAAAAGCCTAGGTGGACGGGATGAACCTTGAGCAACAGCCAGCAGCGATCCACAGCCTTCCTTTCGCAATCGCATTTCGTCCCATACTTCCAACTCCAGCCCACTCTGCTGAGCGACTTGAGCAGCCCGGGCCGTGAAAGACTCTGGGTACATTAGGTTCGCAGGCAGATTGACCAGTTCGCGAGTCAATAGCATTGCCCTGCCAACAGTATCGCTCCACTGCAAATCTAGCTCGGAAACGCCCAACCAACTGATTCGCTCGATAGGCTGCATTGCTGGCTCAGCCTTTAAGATATCTTGGCCATAACATCCATTCATCGATCCGGTTATGGCCGCGCGGGCCTGTGCGGAGTTCAACGGCCCGAAGTCGAATATTACGCGTTCTCGCTTTTTGCTCGAGAGCAACTTCGATGCAGCCGCCGCGCAGCGATAAGCTTCTTGACTGCCAAACCGTTCAGGCTTGCCTCCACCAACTACGACAACGATTGGACTGCTCACACCTGGAACAGAGTGGAGTATGGCAGTCTTTCCAGTCTTGTAACTTACTTCGCCTCGCGACTGAAGCTGTTGGATGTACTCTGCAGCTTGTGGAGCGATTTGTGAAGCTAAAGTAGCCTTTGGCTCAGTCTCGTAAGCTAGAACAACCAATGCGTCTGCAGCGACTTCAGAGTTCTTTTCGGTGTCGATATTCATAGCGGGCATTTCGAGGTTCGAGTGATGGTTCTTTGAGTTGGTCAAATTGTAAAGTATTGTGTTTGGCCGTGTTTAGCCCTTAGCAGCAGGCGTACACTACTGCCTTAAACATCTTTTCGTTCGAGTTTACGCGAAAACGGGAGTGCACCACTCCTGCGAAGCCATTGTGTTTCGCCGCCATACGTTCACAAGCAATCGGCCAACGCTTCAAGATGAGGCTAACGAAGGCAAGTTGAGGGGGTACTTCGCGAATTTTCTTGATTGGCTGAAAAGCTAAAAGCTGTTAAACTTTTCCCAATCTCATTCACACACGAGACAGGATGCTCGATTGAAAATGCTTGCATGCAACATTGGCAAAAAGGTCTGTTTACTCCTTCAAAATCGAAAAGCGTTTTCCATCTGTTGGTTGTTGCTGTTTAAGTTACTGTTCCAATCTGCTTGTGCTGCTCAAAGCGACTCCGAACCGGATCGTGTGCTACGAAGTATCGAGCAGATCAATAAACTGCCGGCAGAAGAATTGAGCAAAGTCTATCGTGTTGATTTGCAGTGCATTGTCACTTGCTACGAACCAGACTGGGCAATTCTGTTTGTTCACGATGGGCAACGTGGTGGTTATGCCGGCAATATTCAAGGTTTGGCGCTACATCGTGGTGATCGTGTAAGAATTCGCGGTATGCTCAGCCCGGTACGCGTTCCCGTAGGACTTACTATTGAACCATCAGATAATGGTCTTGAACTTCCAGTGCCCAAGCCGGTTGATTTTGCGTGGTTGCAAGCAGGTAAAGATGATAGCCAACCCGTCGAGATGGAAGGTCAGTTCATCGGCATCGACTACGAACAACACCAGATTTGCCTAGAGTTTATGAGCAGCGATGGCGGAAGGTTTCGTGGGCTAATTCATGAAACCAGGGTGGATCGTGAGCAGTTAACGCCACTACTGGGTAAAACGTTGAAGCTGCGTGGAATCGTTGGAGCACGATTTGACAAGTCGGATCGTTGGTCGGGCTTTCAGCTTTGGCTGACGAATCCAAACAACGTCGAATTAGCTCCCAATCAGAACTCTTCGATTATTCCAATCGTCCCCATTTCTGAGCTTACCGCAGATCGCATTCTAGAGAGGCAATCTTTCTATTTCCGAACTCAAGGGCAGTTAACCTACCAGTTATCGCCTTCAATGCTAATGCTTCAGGATGAAAAGTATCAGATTTTTATCGAGCCATTAAAGCCTGGCAAGTTTACTCTTGATCGAGCGTATGAAGTTTCCGGTACACTCGACACCAGCGTGTTTCCACCTATCCTACGAATGGCTGAGTTGCAATCCATAGATCACCTGATACAAGTCAATCGCCAAGCGGTATTTCAAAGTATAGAAGACCTAGTTGTCGGTGACTACAGCGGTCGAATTGTAAAAACAACGGGAACCTATTTTGGCAATTTGCAACTGAAGGATCAAAATGGATTCTTGATGGAGCACAAGGGAAACCTGCTGCCAGTAATACTTGGCAACGAGACCTTAAATCGCGATGTAGTTGCGGGAACTAGAGTTGACGTGCAAGGCGTCTGGGTTCAGCAAAAATCGTTGGTCGGCTTCAACATTGGATCGTGCGCGCTGTACGCCAGGAGTTCAGGTGTTGTTTTCGGTACTCAGATTCCGTGGATCCTGCTCACCGTTGTGGGAATTGCATTTGTTGTCACAGCAGCAACCAGCATCTGGGCTATCACGCTTCGTCAACAAGTTCAACGCAAGACTCAGCAGGTTCTAGACTCTGTCGCATTGCAGCACCAAACCGAAGAACGGTATGCAGGCATCTTTATCAATGCTCAGGTTATGGTAATGACGGCCGACGAGACCGGGACAATCACTACCGTGAATCCAGCCGTGCTGCGATTGACCAAGTTGCCTAAGAACCGATTGTTGGGCTCGAAGTTAGCCTCGCTGGTGACGGAGGAATCGCGAGCAGCGTTGGAAGAGTTGCTAATCAATTCAAAAAAATCGGATCAGATTGCCAATTGCCAGGTTAGTCTCGTGATTGGAGACAAGAAACCTGTTCCTCAAGAGGTTAGTTGTTGGATAACGCGACAAAACGCAGAGATCAACTACCATCTCATTTGGCACGATATTACCGAGCGATTGCAGATGGAACTCCAGCGTGCTGAAATGGAACAGCGGATGCTCGCCATGCAAAAAATGGAGAGCTTGGGTGTATTGGCTGGTGGAATCGCACACGACTTCAACAATTTGCTGACGGTGATTCTCGGTAATGCGTCGCTTTTGTCTGCAACCGAGCTGTCGAGCGATCAGGCAGAACGAGTTGCCGGAATTGAAGACGGCGCGACGCGAGCATCCGAGCTAACGGAGCAGATGTTGGCTTATGCGGGTCGTGGGCGATTCGATATCCGCGTGGTTAGTCTTTCTTTGATTGTCGCCGAGATGTCCCAACTGCTGCAGGCCACTGCAAACAAGAGCGTAAGCTTGCAATTCGAACTAAATCATCAGATCCCGGGCGTGAAGGCCGATGCGACTCAGCTCAAACAGATCTTGCTGAATTTGGTCCGCAACGCTTCGGAAGCCATGGAAGGTCGTGAAGGTTGCATTCACCTTCGATCATATTGTGTACAGGATTTGCCCGAAGCCGAGCACGGTATGCTGACGGTCAATTTCTTGCAGCCAAACTGCGAACCTGCCAACGGATTCGTGTGCTTAGAAATCCAAGATAATGGTTGTGGAATCGATGAGTCTTCTCTAAGAAGCGTTTTTGATCCATTTTACTCCACCAAGTTCTCAGGCCGCGGATTGGGTTTATCCACGGTAATGGGAATTGTACGAGGCCATCAGGGTTGTATCTGGGTGAAGTCAACCAAGAATTGTGGGACGACATTCCAAGTCTACTTACCAACATGCTCAGATCCAATCACTCAAATCGTTCGGTCAACATCGTCGGAAACCGTTCCAGTTACCAAGTTGCATGCGCTTGTGGTGGACGATGAACCGGCTGTGCTTCAAGTCTTGGCAAGCACGCTGCAAGTTTTGGGGATTCGAGTTACCGCTTGTCATGATGGAGTCGATGCCCTCAGACTACTTAGTAACGATCAGATCAAACTTGATTGCCTGATTACGGATCAGACAATGCCGAAAATCAGCGGTATCGAACTTTGCGAACACGCTAGACGAGTTCGACCTAACTTACCCACCATTCTTTGCAGTGGCTTCAGTATCGATTGGGCAAATTCGAGCGGCGGAAAAGAGTGTGTGTCGGCCAGTATTCAAAAGCCATTCTTGCCATCACAACTGGCGAAGCTTGTCATATCTGCGGTCAATGAAACCAATGCTCATCAAGACGTTAATTCGTAGGTGATGATTTGCTTTCACGTTTCGTTGATTTTGGCAGTTCGGCTAAGTTCTTTAGGCTTACCCAGTGCCATTTATAGCACACTTGGCACTGCTCGTAGCGCCAGTTGCCGAAGTTCAACCCCATCAAGATTGGCTGCCTGTACTCACAGCCACATTCTGGGCAAATGATCCGTCGTCGCAGTATCTTGCGAAGCATCTTTGAGCCGTAGTGATAGACCAACAGTACAACGGCTCCAAAGAGACTAAATCCCAGGACCCAAAGTTGCAGAATTACGCTCCAAGCTCCTGCGCCCAATGGTGGAAAGTCCCGTTTCATCATCACAATGGGTGCGTTGCCAAGGTAGTGTAGCAGCATACCCAGCAGCAGACCAAGAACCGCGTGACGCCAACTTCGACGAGCGAGTACTACAGTTGGAAACGCAAATAAGGAATGCGTGAAGCAAGTCTCTAGTCGCTCGGCAATGAAACCACCAAACGCGTACCATGGCAACTGCCGAAACTCTGGTTTATCGGCAGTAGCGATCATTTTGGCGATTAACCATATCTCTCCCACTGCAAATCCGACGCCGGCCGCCAGTGCGATGGGCACAACCATCTTTTTCGTGGGCGATAGCCGTACACCTGCCAGCAACAACACAACCCAAGGTAGCAGCTTGGTGGGCTCTTCAGTTAATGGGGCGAACGTTAAACTGACCGCATCGGCCATCGCTTGATGCCAACCGCCAAGCTGCCCGTTGGACTCGATCCAATCCTTCAGTGGATTAAGCAGCAATGGAGTCCGAACCCAATAAAAAGCAGCCGGACTCATCAACATCCCCAAGGCCAATACTGCGAAGATACGCTTGCGAGAATCAGTTGGCGTTACTTGCCACAGAATGGAACCAAAAGCTCCTAGTCCCAGAATAGAAGTGAACAATGCAGTAATGTAGATCGGATGCATGTTGTTCTCACATTGCCCCAATATCCAGCATGGATCATTGCATTGCTAAGGAAAACTCCGCTTGCCATGCAGCAGCCACCCCAGCGGAGTGTACCTAACAAATACCACATAGGTTGCAATGCAAGGGATAATTGTACCCGCTATTGCCAGGGGCAACTTGATCCACATCGACACGGGCCAGGGAATCAACAATGTTTGAAGAAAGATCGCGATTGGCAAGTGAACCAGATAGACCCAATACGACGAATCGGCCACAAAGCTTAGCCAACCGCTCTTACGATTCAACCATCGCTTGCCGAGCAAAATTGACGTGAGCGTTAACAAGGCCGACAAGTAGGCGGTTAGCACTCCCAAGCATACGGTCAAGCCGACCGGCTGTGGATTAGATTCGCCAAAAACTGTGCTGAGATCTAAGTCGGGTTGGATCAAAATGTAGGGAATGCACAACACTAAACTCACTGCAAGTAACCTGAGCCCATGGGGCTGCAACGCTTGTAACAGTAAATCGTTGCCATACATTTTCCAGCCAGCCAAATAAAACAAGCCGTAGAATCCGAAAGGCCACCACTCCGGAATGAACGAAGCAGGAGCTGGAAGTGGAACACCTGCTGCCACTACTGCTGGTGCCAGCAGTAAAGGGCTGAGTGCAAGTATCCACTTCGATGAAAACAATTTCGGTAACTTGATGGTTGGAAGCTTGGCTAGTACGACTGAGATCAAGGAGAACCAAATCAAGTAGTACAAAAACCACAAATGCATCGTATCCAACGTTCGAAACTCATCCTTCTCCGTCCCAGCCTCCGATTGCTCTACGATGAAGCCCAACAATCCCTGAGGTTCTTCAACATAGCCGATTGCGAACACGATCACCAAGGTCATCAACACCAGCAGCACTGGATAGAAGATGACCATCGGCAGGACAATTCGCAGCAAGCGATTCTTGATAAAGTGCTGCAATCCCTTTCGCTGGACAGTCATTTTGGCCAAATAACCCGAAAGCCAAAAGAATAGCGACATACGAAACAGGTGAATGAACCAGATGCTCGCATCTACAAACCGACTGCCTTCTGGATCGGTGGCTAGCCAGACATGCCTGCCTGGTTGAGCATACGCCAGTCCAACGTGCAGAAACACACCAAGCATCATCGCCAAGGCACGCAAGTTGTCCAGGTAATGAATTCTCTCAGCTTGCGAGCTTGAAGTGGTTATCAATGCCATCGAAGATTATCTATTTCTACTTGAACTCAGCCTGCTTTAAATCAAATCTCTTTTGCGAGTCTGAATAACAAAGGCCATTCCAATCGTTGCGACCACAAACAGCAATTCGATCACTGTCAAACCGACAATCACTCCTGGCCAACTGATCGTTTCGCTCTTCACCGCTTGCTCGACTTCGGGAACAGCATACAGTTTCATCAGAAACAGGTTCAGCCCAACATTACAGGCCACCATCACACCAATGGTCCAGCCAATCGACTCGGTGATAACGGCAATCACCAACTGCAACGTAAAGGTACACAGCAGGAACAAGAAAATTGGCGGCAGTATGACAACCGAGCCGTGCTTGGCCCAAGGCAAGACAAACGTAAGCAAGAAGGAACTGGCAAACATGGCAGTCCAAGGGATCATGAATGTAGTCAGCACTACACTGATCTTCCCGATGGAGTAATCTAGCAAGCTAACTGGCAGGCTCATGATGAAACTGCGAGTCTGATCGATCGACTCGCCCAGCAGTAGATTGCCAATGAAGTGAATCCCAGCGGCGATCGCGACCGTAATCATCATGATGAAACCGATGAAGGCGACTGTCTTTTCCGGAAAGCCCGCCATCGCACAGGCTACGAGGCCTCCCGTAAAGTAACCGAACAAGAACTTTCTGGCTAGGAAAAGGTCTTTGAGAAACAGTATTCTTACAGCTCGATAGTTCATGATTCGACTCCCTCGCGTCCACGCATTACCGTGTTGATAAAGATCTCTTCCAGCGACATCGCATCGACCGATTCAATCTGAGCGCCGGAGCTGCGAAGCTGTTGAAGAGCCGCTTCGGTGTATTGATTGTGAGTAAGGACCTTCAAGCTGCGAAAGGTAGACTCCACTCGCAGACCTTCAATGGTCGGAATCATCCAATTGTCGGGCGCGGTCAACTTGATGCGTTTCCAAGTTTCAAGAAACTTTTCACGATTGTCCGACGAAATGACTCGGCCACGATCGATGAAGGTAACCCAATCACATATTTGCTCGACATCCTGAGTATTGTGCGACGAGTACAAGATGGTTCGCTCAGGATCCTCGACGACTCGCATTAACTCTTGCAGTACTTCATGCTTGGCAACCGGATCGAGCCCATTGGTGGGCTCGTCCAGGATGAGTAGTTTTGGTTTCCGTGCCAGAATCAACAGCAACATGGCTTTTACGCGTTGGCCGTGTGATAGTCCCTTCACCGTTTGATCGGTAATCAAGCCAAATCGCTCAACCAGTTCGTTGGCGTAATGTTGATCCCAGCTTGGGTACATCGACTGAATGAACTGCATGTGCCAGCCGACAGTCTCGGGCTTATACAGCCGCATGTCATCGGAAAAGTATCCAATCTCCTGCTTACTCGCTGCTAAGTTGGAAGAGATCTCTGAACCAAAGACCTCTACGCGTCCTGAATCGGGTTGAATCAGTCCCATCATGATTCGCATAGTGGTCGACTTGCCAGCGCCGTTGGGGCCGATCAAGCCTGCGACCATGCCGCGTTGATAGTTCAACGAGATGCTGTTGAGCTTAAAGTGTTTGTACGACTTGCTAACGTCGGTCAGGGAGATGGCCAACTGCGACCCGATCTGTTCTGTTACGTCTATCATCATGCCTGATCCTTTTGAGCTTGTTCGTAGGCTTGTGCAATGCAGCGTTGCATTTCCGTTTTGGATTTGCCGAGCAGGATTCCCAGTTGAACCGCTTGTCGAAGGTGATCCTGAAGCTGCGATTCTTGCACGTCGCTTTGGATTGCAGGGTTTTCCGAAACCACCGATCCCTTGCCGTGCCGAGTGTGAATCACGCCTTCGTGCTCCAGTTCCAGGTAGGCTCGCTTGACTGTGATCACACTGATCTGCAGTTCAGCGGCTAGTTGACGGATCGAAGGCAATTCCGTTCCAGGAGGCAAATCTCCGACCGCCACGCGACGCTTAATCTGTTCGATAAGCTGCGTGTAGAGCGGTCTTGAGTCCGTTTCGGAGATCGTAAGCCAACTGTGCATGTGCATATACACAGTGTACACAGTCAGCAAAATCGAGTAAAGAGCCTTTTTTGACTATTCGTAGCTGGCCCGGCTACGGCTTAGTTTTCCCTCGTAGCTGATCCCGCCAGGGTTTAGCATCCCACCGGCTTGCACGGTGGATGGTTGAGTTTCCAACTACACGCCACCAGTCATCAAACACCTCTTCTCAGAATTGATAATGTTGCGAGATTGTTTTGCCCTTCAGGGCGATTCGTTGCACGATGTACGATTCCCAGGAGGCGGCTTGGCTTTGCCCTGAGCTGATTTGTTTTGGGCCTTTCAGGCCGGAAGCAAAACAACGCTCTCGAACGCCGAACCTAGTATTTGAAAACTGGTACTGGCTGCGATACACTAAACTCCGCAGACTTTAAACTGGAAACGAAGAACAAAGCGTTCGACACGGAGCATTCGACCGGACGCATGGGCTAAGATTGCTTGACAAAATAACTGACAGCGTTGTATGAATCTCCTACTTATCATCGTCGTTTCGTTCGTTTGGTCTGGACTCGGATTGGTTGGATCGATTCTGCTTCTCACCAAATCCGCGAGGCCTGAGCGCGCGGTGTTTGTTGTCCTATTCTCACTACCACATGCCATAATCTTTGGACCACTTTTTTGCTAATGAATTTGGCTGGACGCCGCAAAAGCTTTGTCCCTTTTGCCAATCCACAATTGACCGACAAGCAAGTGTCTGTGCGAAATGCACGCGTGAACTCCCAGTCGAGTCTTGACCGTTCGCGACTCTTGATTTGCGAATGGTCTCGAAGGACACATGCCAAGTAACAAAAAATCCACCGAGAATTTGCTCGTCGACGATCCGCACGACATCATCCTTGCGTAAAGTGAACTACATGTCCTTGAGGTTCGTCCCGGTCGTTTTTGCAGCGTTCAGTCTAGGCGTTGCGATATGGACTGGATATGGTCTTGCACAGGAATTCTCACAACTTCGCAACTCGTGGCACGCACCAAAGTCCGAAGCTAAGATTCTATCCTATCGAAACGTGAGGTTAAGCAAGAATATTATTCGAACTGAATTCACATGCCAAAGCGAAGTTGGTTTGGCGAAGTGTCAGTTCGCAACGCGAGACCTAGGACCTTTGCTGATCCTCATACTGCCTCGGCTGCAGTAAAAGCAGCTTTTCGTGAAGGAAAGTCTGTGCCATGCGTCATAAACCCCCAGCGTCTCGATGATTCTTATCTACTTCAGCCTGTTAGTTTGATGCGTGTAGGCATTTCGTTACTTTTTCCAACATGTTTTGCATTGGCTTTCTGCCTGATCATGTGGGAGTATTTTCGCCGCGCTTCAAATTGGGCTCGGTCGCGTATGGTATCTGGACCACATAGTAAGGATTAGATGATGCGTCGCTGGAATGGCGGATCGGCTCAATTGATAGCTGCTACTGCGCTTGGACTTGCAGAATTGAATTGAGAAGTATTTTGTTGTTGCTAGGGTCGGGCTTCATGTCGCGCCATGGCAGATGAAGCAAGTTGTTGTCAATTTTGGAGAACATATGCATTGAAGACATGCCTTGGCCCGCGAGCTCGATCTCATGAATGTTCTTATACTCAATCCCGGCAGCGTTCAGATCAAAATCTTTAACCCGCAATCTATTCCCCTCACGAAACAAGATTGATACTGTGTGACCGCGAAGAGCCATATCGAGCAATTCGGTATCGCCTTCGATCTGAAGTACTCGTCGAAGTCGCTCAGCTTCAGTAGCAGGTCTTAAGACGCAGAATAGTTCCACTTCGGCGGAACCTTTGCGGACAAATGCAAAGATCGAATCGCCGGACTTCGTGGTGGCTACAAGAGATCGAGATGCTTCTCCTGAAAGTCTCTCCGAAGTTGTGAAACTATCTTTGCCAACGTAAATCGAGAGATTTGCTGAAGTACTGTCGCCTGCGTCCCTGGTTGAACAACAAGCCAAGCTATCGCCATTGCTCTTGAGTGAAAATTGCTTTGAAGGATGAATCGACTTCGAAATCAATTTCATTTCGGGGAGCGGCGATGTATCCAGGAGGTCATACCTAGCGATAGATTTTGTACCACGGTTGTTGCTGATAAGATTGAGTCTTAGGTTATCGCCGGCGCTCTCCAACAATACACTAGTTTCAAAATGTTTATCCAATTCCTTTTGTGGCAGAAGGCGAGTCCCCAACACTTGTTCCCAGGCGTTCTCTCCCCATCGATACATTCTTAGTTCCAGCCTGTCGTCAAATCGGCCAACAATCCTATTGGCGTTTCCATCGTGAAAGACAAGTGCAAGGTATAGTTGATCATTGGCAACCGTCGAAGATACGCTCATCACAGGTCGATCGACAAAGAGTCTGGGGCCGACTAAAGAATCAACCTTAGTTTCAGTGTTGAGAGTCGCAGCGGTGATGAAGGCTATTTGACCAGCCTCTTTGGCCACAATTGCGTATCGACGCTCGCCCAACTGTTCAACACTGAGCAATTCTCCCTTGCTGTATTCAAGCAGTTGAAGCTGGAAGCCGCTGACCCAAGAACTGCCGACCAAGCAAAACAATATCGCGATCGTCAGAATAGCGTCGTGTCGTGTGGGTCGCACCATGATTGGTCGCTCCAGGTAGTGAGCAAGCAGATCGAGCCTCAAGAAATCTGTACTTCGGCAGTGATTATTGTACGCCGCGCCCTCGCCAATTTTCATCCGAGCCTACGAACGAACCAGTAATAAAATCTCTCAATCCTGTAAATCCTGTCCATCCATGTTCATTTCTCACCCTGCCTGCGAATCGCTGCTCGTTCACTCACCTAGCTGGGATGGGGCGATGAGGAATCGCAGTTTGGGCTCGGTCAATGTGGATGTTCGACGATGTTCTAAAGGCCCAGTAACTTGGCCATCTCCAACTTGATTTCGACAATTCTTGTTCGGATACTGAACCAATGGAGCCATTGACTCGACTGCGATCGATGGCCCGAATCTGAAATACAAGAGCAACCGAATCCGTACGCAACCCTGAACTTTGTGTGGCCTTTACAGATGACGTCCCGGGAAATCGGAGTGCAGTGACTGCAGTGCTTAATGGAAATTCAATCGTTGTTGGAAGACTGCCTGCGAACACGTCATCTTGCATTACGATGGCTGGCCTGCGGCCAGCCTGTTCGCGACCGCCAGCATTCGGCAACTCTACCCAATGTATATCACCGATCATTTTTCTCGGACTCCAGATCGTCAATCCTTTTCCATGATTCGTCGCTTGCCGCCTCCCATGCTTCAATTTCTGCTTGGAGAGAGGCTGGCAACTTACCGGGCTCCAGGCGGATCTCTACGTGCATTCCCTCCGGTAACGGCTCACCAGATTGAGGTACAACCACGCCGTTACGAACAATACCAGGAATCCCAAATTGCTGACTCACTCTTTGTCCTCCGAGAAACACGACGTTACTCGCTATAGTGTACTCAAAACCGCGCTGACGAGTAATATCGACGAACCATGAAATGCGCGCAAGTCGCTGTTGATATGAATTGGAAACAATCTCGGGCAAGTGAACCAGGTTGTTGTCGCGCTTCTCAATCCTGTAAATCTTGTCCATCCATGTTCATTTCTCGGCCTTCATAAGAATCGCTGCTCGTTCACTCACCTAGCTGGGAGATGCGGCGGTCGAGGAAACGCAGCTCCGGTTCTTGCTGAGTTAACTCACGAGCAGCCTTATATGCGGCTTTGGCTTCACTGAGCTTACCCAGGCGCCGAAGAATTTCAGCTCGAGCCGAATGAGCCAAGTAGTAATTTTGCAACTCGCCGCGCTGAATCAACTCGTCTAGCAATTGCAGGCCAACCAGCGGCCCATCGCGCATAGCAATGGCAACCGCGCGATTCAGTTCGATGATACTGGTTCGATGAGCCGAAAGAAGGTGATCGTACCAGTAAACAATCTGAGCCCAATCGGTCTCGTCGGCTCGTTTGGCTCGAGCGTGACAACCAATTATGGCGGCTTGCAGAGTGTAACTGCCGATACTGGTCGACTGTATTGCGCGATCCAGCAACGATAGCCCCTCTTCGATCATGAACTGATTCCATAAGCTTCGATCTTGATCCTCCAGTAGAACGATGTCGCCGGCTTGGTCCGTTCTGGCGAGTCGCCGCGATTCGTGCAGAATCATCAGCGATAACAGTCCGATCGCTTCGGCATCCGGCATCAACTCAACAACCAATCTCCCGAGTCGTATCGCTTCCGCTGACAGATCGGCTCGCGTCAATGTTGGGCCAGCCGTCGCTGAGTATCCTTCGTTGAAGACCAGATAGATAATGCTCAACACCGATTCCAGTCGCTCGGGCAAGTCCTCGCTACACGGAATGTCGATGGGAATTCCTGCATCGCGAATCTTGGCTTTACCGCGAACGATTCGTTGAGCCATCGTAGCGGGCGGAACCAAAAACGCGCTGGCGATCTCGTCGGTCGTCAGCCCACAAACTTCGCGAAGAGTTAGCGGAACCTGTATCTTTGGATCAACGGCCGGATGGCAGCAGGTGAAAATCAATCGCAGTCGATCGTCTTGTAGATCTTCATGGTTCTTGGTTTGATTGCTGGAGCGAATTGAATCCTGCCGCACGAGAAACTCTTCTTGCAGCCGATCGAGCCTTCCTTTGCGGCGCAGAAGATCGATCGCTTTGAATCGGCCGCACGAGATCAACCAGGCGACTGGGTTTTCGGGGATACCTTCAATGGGCCATTGCTGGATTGCATTGGCAAAGCTCTCCTGCAACGCCTCTTCGGCAAGATCAAGATCGCGAAGCAGTCGAGCCAGAGTCGCAAAGACGCGCCGACTGTCGCGACGATAGATCTCCTCGATAGTTTCCTGTGTCGTAAGTGAAGGCGAATCGGTCACGGCGGTCACTTGGCAAGAGTCTCGAAGGCGCGTTCCAATTGCGGATCCCTTCCAGCAGCATACTCCAGCGGTCTGTCGACCTGAATATCTGGAGCCACACCAATCTGCTCCAGTCGCTTTCCGTCCACTTGAACGTCAGCTACCGCCAAGTACAAGACGTCTCCCGACGACAATACAAAAGGTCTGCCCGCAACGACCGCACCGGCGGTATTTTCACCGACGATCTTTCCGAGGCTATGTTTTTTGAAGCCGTATGCAAAGACTTCTTTACCACTGGTCGAGCGATTATTAATTAGCAGCACAACCGGCTTTTCCCAAGCACCGCGATTCAAAATGGTTGTGCCATTTCGCTGAACCGATTTCATCTCCAAAATGGAGGGGCGAAACAGATTCAAATACTCAAAGTTCGCGCCACCCCAACCATCGCGCAGGTCCAGAACAAGACTATCGCAATCGGCCAGCTTGCCAAACAAAATTTCTTGCCTCACAAAGTCGTGATACTTCTCACCCGCATAACTCCAAACATGAAGGTAGCCGATCTTCTTCGATCCCCGAAGCTCAATACGTGAACTGGCTTCGAGAGCTTGCAGGAACATCTCTTTTCCATCAAGGCCTTCAACGGTCACCTTCACCAATAATGGCGCTGCATCTTGCTTTCGGCGAAGGGCAACGTCAACGGTCTTCCCAGTTTTATGGTAGAAAGACTGAATGGGATGAAAGGGCTTGTTATCCACTGAAACAATCTCGTCGCCGAATCGAATGTCGGCCTTGGCTGCGGGCAAGCCATCGTAAACAGATCGAACAAATGTTTTGCCGTTGCGAACCTCATGATCGATTCCGATGCCTTCATAGACCCATGGATCTGACGCGAAGGGATCTTCATCATTAATAAGCGGACGAGCCACAGCTTCAAAGATCCCCAACAACTCATATCGCTTGGGGTTTTGAGTCGAAAAATAGGCGGTATGCGATGTTTTCAGCCCGCCAAGCATTTGATGGATAAGCTCAGCGAACTTATCATGGCTCTGGGCGTTGAGTGCTTGAGGGCGGAATTCGGCCTCAAGCTTTGGCCAGTTGTTTCCACCGAGGTCTGGCTTGTAAAACTCTCGCTGAACAATCGTACAGACTTCGTCGAAAACTTTTTTGCGGTCGAAGACGATGATCGTTTGAATTGGAGCTGGTTGAGCCTGCGACGACTGAGCCTGTGCTGCGGCAAACTTCATAGCGAATAGACAGACGAACAGCACTACAGGCTGCGATCGAATGAACTTAAGAAGCATGATCATCCTCCTGCACGAGCTTGATCGATGGCGGATTTAACAGTTCGACGATCAACGCCAAGCTCATCAGCCAGTTGGAACAGAAAGTCGCTCATGAATTGCGTTCGTTCCAAGGCGAGTTGACGACCCGCGGTTGTCTTCATGGTCTTTTCCAATTTCAACAGCTTAGCAAAAAAGTGATCGATCGACTGCAATGTGTCTGCCGGAGTGCGTTCAATAGGAAATGGATCGTCGGGGTGATACAGCCTTTGCTTCATCGCTCCGCCGGTCATTAGGCAGCGAGCGATACCGATGGCTCCTACGGCTTCTAAGCGATCGGCATCTTGCACCACGCAAGCTTCCAGAGTCTGACAGGCGATGCCGGCCGAGAAACTGTGAGCGGCGATGCTATGCTGAATCGGCTGAATCAGTTCGGCAGGGAAATGGATGGAGCTTAAAAACTTACCTGCGGAGTCGGCGGCTAGCTGAGAGGCTCGACTACGATCGGGCGAATTCTTGGGAACAAACACGCAATCATGCAACCAAGCCGCCGGAACGACGATTTGCAGCTTTGCATTTTCTTGCTGAGCGATGCTAGTGGCGTTTGTCACTACGCGCCGAACATGATCGATACCGTGTCCCGAATCGGCGCCCGACATTTGTTGCTCGGTCCAGGCGATGATCTTTTCTAGCCAAACTTCGAAGGTCAATTCTTTGCTGTTTCTTGATGGTGTTGTTCGGATCGTGAAATGCACATTGCCACGATGACGTCAGCCGTTGCATTAAGTGTTGTTCGGCACATGTCCAAAATTCGATCAACGCCAAGAATCAGCGCGATGCCCTCGGGTGGAACGCCTACAGTGCCCATAACCATAGCTAGTAGAGGCAATGAACCACCGGGCACGCCAGCGGCACCAATGGCTGTTAGAACTGACAGCACAACAACGATTGCTTGACGGTCCCAACTAAGATCAACACCAAAAACCTGAGCCAGAAACATGACGGTAACGCCCTCGAAAAGAGCAGTACCATTCATGTTCATGGTGGCACCAAGCGGCAAGACGAAGCCTGCGATTGCTGGTGGCACGTTCAATTCCTCTTCGGCTACTTTGATCGATGTTGGTAAAGTTGCATTGCTCGAGCTGGTCGAGAAGGCCGTAATCATGATCGACTTGGCTTTGGAGAAAAACTTTAGCGGACTGTATCTGGCCATGGTAATCAGTAGTAGTGGCATGACGCCAAACATCTGTAGCGTCAAACCGATCAGTACCACAGCCACATACCAACCCAGCGAAGCCAAGAACGAATAACCAAACCGCGCGGTCACTGCAAAGATCAGCGAGAAAACTCCGTATGGTGCCAGTTTCATAGCCCACGAAATGATGATCACCATCAAGTCGTTGATCGCTTCCAGCAAGGTGACCGCAGATGCACAATGACTCTTGTTGATCTTGGTCAAGCCGATGCCAATCAATAGCGCAAAACAGATCACCGCCAGCATGTCCATTTCGACCATGGCCTTCAGTGGATTGCGAGGCACAATATTGACAAACGTTTGAACTCCGAAATCCGTTGGCCCAGTCTTCTTGGCCGCGTCGCCAGCAAACTTCTCCATCAACGAGGCCTTCAAGTCCTCAGGCAAACCATCGCCCGGCTTGACTGTATTCACCAGAGTCAAACCAATTACTACGGCGCAGGTCATGGTGGTCACGAAGTAGATCATCGTCTTCAGGCCGATTCGACCGAGGTTACCAGCCGAACCCAGTTGAGCGACTCCCAGGGCCAACGAGGCAAACACCAGTGGGATCACCGTCATGAACAGCATTCGCAGAAAGATCTGCCCGATGGGTTCCAGCACATAGGTGATCAAGCGTGGAATCCAGGTGTTCAACATTTCGGCGAGCGCACCACCGCCTTCGCGATTCATCAAAAAGTTGATGCTGATACCCAGGATTGCTCCAACAATAAGTGCAATCAAGATCTTGGTGTGCAGCGGAATGCCGGCTGGCTCTTCGGTCTTCATCGATATGTCTCGGAAGAAGGTTGCTGGCCAGGAAAAGGTTGTCAGTTCGTGGCTTGCTAATGAAATGAGGGGCGGAGCGCGAGAAGGATTATACTAGGCTTTGTTTCTAAACTGTAGCTACGCTCGCCAGAGCGTGGAGTACTTCGCAAGAAACAACATTCGGGCTAAGGTGCCAACAGAACATCTGAACCGCAAAAACCCTCGGCTAGCGCCGTAGGCTCATGAGCCCAACGCGCTAGCGCGGGGTTTTTTAATTCGGATGTGGGGATGGCGACGGCGTTTAGAATCCGCTCGTGTTATTGAGTTCGAATGAAGCACCTCAGCGCTCTTGGAGAGGCAATGTCAGAGACATACTAGGGTCCGAAGAATTGCAGCTAGTTCGCCGAGGACGATTCCGGTGGCGCCCCAGACGTTGTCATCGCCATATCGAAAGACGTTGGTATCCCAGCTTACAGAGCCGCGCGAGATGCGACTAACGTGGGTGGTTGAACTGAGCAGTTCAGCTACGGGTAAATGAATCAGCCTAGCTACCTCGTGCTCACAAGGATGATACTGAATCGATCCCGGGAACACGCTAACAAACGGCGTCAAAATGTAGTCGCTGTTGTAGACCCAAATTGGCTGAAGTTGTCCAATCACTCGACCAGGAAATGGCTTCACTCCTAGCTCTTCTTCAAACTCGCGAGCCGCAGCCTGTTGTTCGCTCTCCTCTTTTTCAACTCGGCCGCCAGGGAAAGAAATCTGACCTGGATGATCAGGTAGGTGCGTTGGGCGAACTGTTAGAGGGATCGTGGCCTGTTTCCAGTTTTCACAATCGTTTTGAACCTGCAACATAACCATCACGGCTGCGGGTTTAGCGAATGGGCCGGGCGGACTAAAGTGACGTCCGTAGGATAACTGCGGCGAGTATTTGGCTCGCCACTTCTGACGTTCGGCTAGTAAGTGAGGCGAGGCGATCAAGTTGTGTAACTGATCAACCCAAGTCGGCCATCTCCACTGCTGCATTGGCCACTGTGGCATTCCTTCGCTCACAAGTATCCTTTCAATTTATCTCAGGGATCACGACGCAAGTCGGCTACAGATTTAGCATGGATGCTGGCATACCAACTAATCCAGTCAGCACGTTCATAGCCAAACCCCTGCTTAGTGATCTGCGATAATGCGCCGAGCACACCCTCGTTCTTGGCAATTACAATTTGCTTCTTAGGTTTGTTGTACTGCAAGCCGCCATCAGGAGAAAATGTATCACCTTCATTAATGGCGATTTCGTGCTTGCTAGTTAGTCGACCGATAAGCGGCAAGATAGCCTCTTCAGCTTCCAATTTTCCGAGCGCAAACCCAGCTAGATTGATTCTGGCATTATCATTACTACCTAGAGCTTGGATAAGAAAATTACTTGCAAACCTTCGAGCATCTTTATCGTCAAACTCTAGCAAAGCCTGAATGGCTGCGTTGCGTACTACTTGACTCGGATCTAAAGCACAGACGGCCAATGCGCGAATTCCAGCACCTGTGTGCAGTCGAGCAAGTTGAGAGATGAAGAACAGTTTGACTGGCTCAGGCAACTTCGTCGTCACCCCATGTTTGTCAGCAAGTCGTTCAGAAATTACATCGGCTAGTACGGGATCATCCACCTTCTCAATTTTCGCCGTCGCCTGCGCGATATTATTCTTGGTGATGTTGGTCAGCGCCTTGTATTCTTTGAATCGCTTATCGTAGTCTTCATTTTCAAGCTCGAGCGTCTCGGGAAAAATCCATTTGCTCTTCACTTTCACTTTTCCCTGACGGTGCATGCGATCTTCCATTCGCTCCCATTGCCCGGAATCATTGATGTGTTCTAACCCGGCCCTTGCGACACTGTTTTCTGGGTCTAAATCCAAAATTCGCCAATAGTGAGCATTTCTAAGTTCTTTCTGCCCATTCGAATCGGCCCATTGCACGGCGGCCGTGTGAGCTTCGACAGTATCCGTTAGCTTAGCCGTGCCCGCTTCATAGATTTTCAACCTCTCATCTTTGGCGAAAGTACCGTTGAGTGCCAATTCAGATTTTCGGATGACGACCTGAACATCCGGTTCGACTTCGATCACCAACTCTTCATCGGTTAGCGCACTTTTCTTGTCGGGATTAGCAGTGGCCTTTGCTTGACTGGAGACCACCGTGCCTGCGATAACTCGACCATCCTTCAAAATGAATTGGTCGGCCGAAGCGCTTTGAATGCCCAATAGCAACGCACAAGTGGCGAGCAAAGTTGTGGCAAGTTGCGTACTTTTGATTTGGAGAGTCATGCTTGCGATCCAAAAATCGAGAATCTGTAGTCGGCACCCTACGACCTCTAAATTGTCTTCTTAGTATAGCTTAAAGTGCAGCAGTTCGAACATATTATTTGCTTGGACTGAACGACGTAATTCACTTTCCAGGAACAATTTTAGGGGTGTAACGTTCTAACGGATTTCGTTTGACAATATCAGCTCGAGGAAAAACTGGTGGAATTTGATTTGGTTTCGGCGCGCGTACGACAAAAGGAGCGTTCAGACTGGCAAAATGATTGCCGCGATAGATGCTCCAGCCTTTTTCACTGCCTAGGGGGCTAGCAAGCTTTAGTTCGAAAGCTTTCTTAGGTGGCGAGCTGTGGTCGATCTCAAAAATTCTCGCCCACTGACGCTCGCCTGGAACCATGTCGAAAGGTTTCCCATCTTCCGTTTCGATGTGTCCGCCATCGACAACAAGCAAGTTGCCAGTTTTGGGTAGCACCTCAGCTTCACCGTAAAAGGGGCTGTAGAATAGATCCCCTTGAGCGGCTCCGTAGCTGTAGACCTGCTGGACAGTTTTGTTGTTCTCATCAACACGATAGGCCACGATGCGACTCGAATTCTGCTCAGCGCTGATAGCTTGGCCAAATCCGGGCAACGCGCGGTAGTTGCCGTTGTCGAACATTAGCAGCAGACCATCGGCTGTGAAGTGCGGCGAGTGCTGATGGTAAGGCCATGACAGCTCGCCCATGGGTTTGAGGAGCAGCTCTGAAAACGCGGCTGACCAGCCAGCCGGATCACCCATGATCCATTCGATTTTCTGAGTCGACCAGTTCAACTTGATGATGCAGTCTAAGTGCCTCAGCGAGATCAAGAGCGATCCATCGGCAAGCAACTGCATCGCATTCGCATGACTCCAATCGCGACATGGACTGTCGATGAAGTCATCGTACTTGTCCTTCCAAAAACGATTGTTGCACAGATAGCCAAATCGATTGGTATCCAGCAGATCGGTCAGAGCCAGCCGCTGAACAATCTCTCCCGTGTTCGGCTTGAACTCAACAATCTCGTCGCACACAGCCCAGGCGGGACCAAAAGTTATTTCGGCTTTGAATTCATCCACCGGATAGCGTTCGAACTTTCGCAACTCAGTGGCTAGCGATAAGTAGTTGCCATTAGGCAATTGCAGCGTATCGTGGTGCAAAGTGTCGACATCAACAGCGATCGACTTGGCGTTCGGCTTTTCAGCGCTTCTTGCCGCATACCAACTGCGAATATCGCGACCCAAGATGTCGATCTCGTACAAGTAACGATAACTTCCGTGTTGGTACAGGATGTGACCGTTGGAAAGCAGTTTGAAATCGGCTGTGCGATCTACGGTCTGGCAATACCAAACGACTTGGCCCGTTTCATCCACGGCAATCAAGTAGCCGTAGTCGATTAAGCTGACATCTTTTTCCCACAGGTTCACCGCGAACATTCGAACACCGGGCTCAGCTAGATCCGGTTGTGTGGTGATCACTTCCATCGGCGGAAAATTGTCCGGCAGTGGGGGCGTTGTAAAGCTTAACTTGTTAGCGGCAGCAACTACTCGTTCCGCATTGTTCGCGTCAGTAAGGTGAGCTTCCACTTCGATGGCATGTTTTCGATTAGCGTACATTCCAAGAATTGCCATCGAGTTGACTCCGGCTGGCAAAGTTTCCTTCTGCTGCCATTGTCGTGAGCCATCGTCGATCTTTAGCACGATCAATGCAGGTTCAGAAAGTTCTACATCCACCACACAGACTTGGGGAACTCGTTCGATCGGATTGCGTCGGGCGTTTGGTGATCGAAGAAAGGGAGGTGGATAAGAGTCAGGAATTGTTGAGATTTTCTTGGGCAGCTTGGCTTCGATCTGCTCGACCGGCTGTTCGGGAGTTTGCTCGCTGGTGGTTTGCTCAGTCGCGATTACAGGGGTCTCGCTGGAATGCTGAGCGCCAGTGGAAGCAGCTTGTTGATTTGATGGGCGACCTTCGAGGATTCGCAGGCCGGAATTCAAGCATCCCAATCAGAGGATCGCGAGTCGTAGCATTTGCGATGGATTCTTCATGAGGGGATTAAGTTTCCAACGGTTGTAATGCGAATTACGCGGGTTGGGCTATTCCAGCGTCATGGCGCGAGCTGTACGGTTCCCCGTACACGACTCAGCGATCAGCAAAAACAAGCGTGACTCCGAAGAACCGTGCCGCTCGCGCGGCTACGCTTGAACCGAACCTTATCTTAACCAAACACTGACTCGTGATATCGTAACCTTTAGGGCGGCGAACCATTCCGGACGCTTGCCAATGCTGCTATTTCTTGGCAGATTTTGCGGATTTTGAGCGACTTTTTCGGCTTCCGTGCGGCGACCCGAGCCCTTGGCAGCCGATCACCAAAGTAGCAAAACAGCTTCGTCAGTTTGCGGCCTGTAGCGATTAAGCAGGCGGTACTGCTAGGCTGCGAAGAGCTGCCGGATTAAAGCGATGCTAGCAAGCGTAGCGAATTTGACTCACAGTATCTAGGCGGCATCTTACTCCATGGACATGGTCATGCCGCTACTTAAACCGCTCAATCAAAACAACCTGGTCAGCAGCACTGTTGGTTCCGCTGCTGGTTCCACTCATGCTTCGCAGGTGGAACGCAACCTCGATCAATTGGAATCGATCGTTGGTAGTTCGTTGGATAGTGATGCCATTGAGCTGTCCATTGTTATGCCGTGCCTCAATGAGGCCGATACGTTGGCGACATGCATTGAAAAGTGCCAACGAGTCATTGCCGAAAACGGCTATCGCGCTGAAGTGATCATTGCAGATAACGGCAGTACCGATGGATCGATTGAGATTGCTCAGTCGTTGGGTGCTCGCGTAGTGAATGTGGCTGCCAAAGGCTATGGCAACGCGCTGCGAGGTGGCATCGTTGCGGCTCGGGGTAAGTTCGTCATCATGGGTGACGCCGATGACAGTTACGACTTTCTCGAGGTGCCTAAGTTCGTCGACAAACTTCGCCAAGGTCATCAACTGGTGCAAGGCTGTCGATTGCCTGCAGGAGGCGGTACCGTTAAGCCTGGAGCGATGCCTTTCACGCACCGTTGGATTGGCAATCCGATGTTCTCTGCGATGGTACAGCGAATGTTTCGCGCGCCGATTCACGATGTTTACTGCGGGCTTCGAGGTTTTAGTCGCGAGTTCGTCAGCAGTTTGGATTTGCAGTGCTGTGGTATGGAATTCGCCACCGAGATGATTATCAAGAGCAGCCTTTTCCAAGCTTCAATCGCGGAAGTACCGATCACACTGCACCCCGACGGACGCAAAGCTCACGCACCTCACCTGCGCACCTTGCGAGATGGCTGGCGGACGCTTCGTTTCTTCTTAGTCTACAGTCCGCGCTACCTGTTTTTAGTGCCTGGTCTTGCACTGATGTTGGTGGGCTTGATCGCTTACGCTTTGGCAATGCCAGCCGTTCAGCTCTTCGGAGCTACCTTTGACGCTCATACATTGCTGTTCGGAACTCTGGCGTTGATGATGGGCTATCAGACAGTTCAGTTCGCTATCTTCAGCAAGACCTTTGCCGTTCAACAGGGCTTGATGCCAAACAAAAAGTCTTTGGATCGATATTCAGCTTGGTTCACGCTCGAACGCGGCTTGGTTTATGGAGCGTTGCTGTTGACTGTAGGAGTGACTCTATTGGCACTGGCGATTGACACATGGCGCATCGCGCAGTTTGGTCGACTCGACTACGCAGCGATGATGCGAGTGGTCATACCCGGGATGACGGCAGCGGCGATTGGCTTTCAAACCATACTCTCCAGCTTCTTTCTAGGAGTACTGCGGCTGGCTCGACGCTCAGAGGCATAGCCATGCTGGCCGGTGTAGGGCGACTGAATCGACTGTTGCGACTTTCGCACTGGTGCGTTCTATTTGCCATCGTGTTGTCAATGCTCAGCAGTGCTCTATGTGTATCGCTGATGGGCATTTCAGTACCGCGAGTACACGATGAATTCGCCTATCTGCTTGGCGCGGACACATTTGCGTCTGGTAGGTTATCGAATCCAACGCATCCCATGTGGGAACATTTCGAAAGTTTCCATGTGTTGTCAAAGCCGAGCTTCATGCCCAAGTATCCGCCGGCTCAGTCGGTCGTGTTAGCAGTGGGGCAGCGCTTGGGTCATCCTTATCTCGGTGTTTGCCTGAGTTCTGCTCTTGCCGCTGGAGCATTGACCTGGATGATGATTGCTTGGGTGCCGTGGCGCTATCGCTGGCTTTGTGTTGCTTTTTCAGGGCTTAGTCCTGGTCTGCATATCAAATGGGGACACAGCTATTTAGGCGGAGCGATCGCTGTGCTGGCCGCCAGCTTGTTGCTGGGTGCTTTGTTTCGTTCGCTGCGAATTTTACAAGTTCGACAGTCGATTCTGGCAGCCGTTGGAATTGGACTTCTCGCAATTTCGCGACCGTTCGAAGGAGCCGTACTAACACTGTTTGTTTCAGTGATTCTTTTGATTCGAATCGGTAGAGCCGGGCAGTGGCGATTAGCTTTTCAAAAAGTGTTTGTGCCCGCTGGCATAGTTTTAGCCTTCTTCGCTGCTGGGCTAATGGTCAACAACAGTCGAGTCACGGGGCATCCGTTGCGGCTGGCCTATCAAATTTACGAGCAGCAGTATGGACGATTGCCATTGTTCTTGTGGCAGGCAGCCAAGGCAGATCCACCGCAATATCGTCACGATGTATTCAAAGTCTATTACGATGGTGAAGCCACCGAAGCCGCTCGGAAGTTTTCCTCATTCGGCTCGATCATCGTTCAGAAGGGCAAATCGCTACTCGAAGTCATTCACTTTATCGCAGGTGGCTGCGAGTATTTTCTGTTTCTACTTGTCTTGCCATTAGCCTGGTATAGCTCGCGCTTCAGATTGATTCTGTGGCTGTTGATTCCAACGCTATTGGCTGCTGCCGCTACACCTTGGACGTTGACTCATTATGCAGCACCGGCGATGCCATTGGTTTTGATGCTGATTGTGTTGGCGCTGGTAAGGATCCTTAAGTTGCTTCGTAGGCACCAGCAATCCGTCTTTAGCGGAATTGTTGTAGCAATCGCAGCCGCCCTCTTTGGGCTTCACGGATGGGCTTTGTTTCAAGTGGATCAACAGTTGAACCAGACTCCCTGGGCAATACGTCGTCAGCAGATGCAGCAAGAGCTTACCGAGCAACCAGGCTTGGATTTGGTGCTGGTCAGCTATTCGTCCCAGCACAATCCGCATCAGGAGTGGGTTTACAATCAAGCGGACATTGATGGAGCCGAAGTGGTCTGGGCTCGATCTATTTCGGAAGAGGCCGATCAGCGATTGATCGAGTACTTTTCAAATCGCCGCGTTCATCGATTGCAGATCGATTAAGAGCGATCCTGTTTAGCCGTTAGCCGAAGTTGGCTATAAATCGGACGGGACTTGAGAAAAGCGAGGATGCCTCAAAACTGGTAAGTGAGTTTTTATTCAACATCCAGTGCAAAGGAGGTCATCCCCGTGAGTACTAAGAGAATCTATCGCCGGGTATCAGTCAAGAAGATATCGCAAGCTGAGGTCACGGAGGACGCAATCGCTAAGGGAGGAGCGGGCACAAGCGTAGGGCTAGACATCGGCAAAGAGGAGATAGTGGTGGTGGTAAGATTCTCTTGATTCAGGGGTTGACCATGTTAGAAAAGGCGTACCTACTGCACTTCGATCATCGACCTCTGTGTCTTTGTGTCTCTGTGGTTAGCAAACGGATTTTCTCAACTGTCTAAATTGAAGCATCGCATCAATCCTCAAACACGTTCTGGCGAACGTTTCTACCTAAAACAGCGTCACGCCATCCTCTTCAAATGCTGGTTTATCGCTGGCTGGTTCCTCTGGCGATTCCTGAATCATCTTGGTCAACTGAGACAGGTCGTCGTCCTTTTCCTTCTTCTTAGCAGCTCGCAGAGCCATCAGAGCGGCGCGAGCCTTTTTGCGAGACCATTCCATTTGGCCATCTACGTGAGTTCGCAATAAACCCCTCAAATGTTCTTGTCGACGGAGCATCAATTTGACCAGAGCCATCATGGCAAGCAAACCGCCAACACCCATCACAATCCATTCCGGCGACATAATTGAACCTCCCTGCCCCGCTTTTTTTTCTGGCGAGTCTAGTAAATCCTTGGGTTCAGGGGGATACCTTTTTTGGCACTTGGCCAAATGCGCAGTAGAGTTGAGTTGATTTAGTTTGCGGCAGGACGGCTACACTGGACTGGCGTTAAAGGGGGCAAAATAGGCATAGCAGTCCGGCAGGTCGATGGACCAAGTGTTCTGCATCGCTAGAATGGTGACCGGTGGAGATAACCTCCCCGCTCAGGCCCCTTAAGATGGGGGCTTGTGGCCTGATGGATGCACATTATGTTGACCATTCAGGCGAATTAGGTCGCGGCTAAATACTGTATTCCTCCGGGAATTCTTTAGAATTTCTACTCAAAGCACCTTCGGAGTGGTCAAGTGCAAGTCAATGTATCTGCTCGCCATGGTTCCCTTTCCGCCCATGACCAAGAAGTTATCCGCGAGAAGTCGGAGAAAGTTAGACGAATATTTGATCGAGTCAATTCGATCCAGGTAACTGTCGATTTTCAGCATCATGACAAACTGCATGTTGAAATCAATGTGTCTGCGGAACACTCGGAAGATTTCGTATCTTCGGCTGAAGCCAATACCGTGCTCAGCGCGCTGGATTCAGCGATAGGGAAGATCGAACAACAATTGCGAAAACACAAGGAAAAACTCACGGGCCACCACAAAGGCTCGAGTGCCAAACACATCACCCCGGCTGCCGAAGAGGCTGAATAGTCACTGGAGACATGAGCTGGCAGAAAACGCCGCTGTTGTCTTAGTCATAGAGCTTATCAATTCAGTCTCAAGCAGTACGGACACCCATGAAAGGTTGATTGATTTATGAAGTTTTCTGATTTTGTTAGTACACAATCCATTTGTGCCGAGCTTAGCTCGACCGACAAACCCAGCGTGATCGCCGAATTGGTCGATTGCCTTGTAAAAGCTGGTGAAATCAACGAAAGCGATCGCGACGACATCATCAAGGCGATCATGAAACGCGAAGATCTGGGTAGCACTGGGATCGGTCGCGGCATTGCAGTGCCTCACACCAAGCACGCCAGTGTTCCTAAGCTGGTTGGCACCGTTGGCGTTAGCATTGACGGCGTAGACTTCGAAAGCTTGGACGGAGAGAAAGTCCAGCTTTTCTTCCTATTGGTCTCACCACCAGATCGTCCTGGCGATCACTTGCGAGCCTTGGAAAACATCTCTCGCCAGCTACGTGACGAAACATTCTGCCGCTTCTTGAAGCAAAGCAAGAACGCAGAAGATATCGTTCAAC
This sequence comes from Pirellulales bacterium, assembly GCA_046349795.1. GTDB lineage: Bacteria > Planctomycetota > Planctomycetia > Pirellulales > Pirellulaceae > Aureliella. The sequence goes on from JAXMBP010000009.1 coordinate 79,026, forward strand.
TCCTGGAAGAAGCCGACAACAATCAGTTTGTATCCTAAGTAGCCGATGACGTTAATCGCGCAAAAGGTTGTGACCGTAGTCAATCCGATGGGATTGCATTTCCGCCCTGCGGATATGCTCTCGCGAGCCGCCGCGCGGTTTCAGTGCCTGATCGAAATCGAAAAGGACGGTCAGGCCATCGACTGCAAGAGTGTTTTGAGCATTTTGACGCTAGGAGCCGCGCAGGGCACTCAGTTGCATTTGCGGGCAAATGGCCAAGATGCTCAACAAGCGGTTGACGTTTTGTCTCACCTTTTTGAGAATGGTTTCGACGAAACCGACTCGGCCGTCTCATCTGGTCACTCAGGTTAACGCCAGTCGGTCGAGACTTTTTACCAACTTGTCCCACCAAATCAATTTTTATGCGCCTCGAAGATTCACAGACTGTGATCGAACTTAGAGGCGATGTCGTGTTCCACCAAACATGCTTGAACTGCAATGTATTGCGGTCTTGCCAGGAGTTGCCATCGGAAAGGTTTTGATTCCAAGCCAGGAAGGTGTTGGAATTACTCACTCTCAGATACATTCCTCAGATCGCCACCCTCAAACATGCTTACATCCAGCAAATAGTGCTGGTCTGGGGTCGCGCTCCGACATTGTGGACTCATCTTCAGGAGTTCCACAATGAGTGACTCGGCAACAACACGACTACGCATTCGTTTCACCAAGTGTGGCGATTTGCGTTGGATCAGCCATCGTGATTTGGCACGAGTCTGGGAACGGCTGCTTCGTCGAGCCGAATTGGATCTAGCATTTAGCCAGGGCTTCCATCCCAAGCCCAAGATCAGCTTCCCATCTGCGCTGACTCTTGGCATTGAAGCTCTGGACGAAGTGGTCGAGCTTGAGCTAGTTGGTGCTCTCGATTTGGCGGACATTCGCCAGCGCATCGCTGCACAGATGCCCAGCGGGATGGAACTGCTGAGCATGGAAAAACAGGTTGGCAAAACTCGCTTACTAGGCGCCAGCTATCAGATGGATATTCCGCAGTCGTTGGTCGAGTCGACTGGGCGACGCATTGAAGAAGTTTTACAGGCCGGAACCATTCAAGTTCTGCGCGAAGGCAAACACGTTGAGTGCTCCTGTCAGGACGCTTACTTTGAAATCAAGTTAGAAGGGAACAAGTTACTTTTCTCGATACCAGCAGCCGAGTCCGGCGCATCCTTGCGTCCGTCAGAGCTGCTAACGCATTTGCATTTGGAGGAATTGCTGACCGATGGAACCTTGCTGCAACGCACACAGGTTCATCTCGAACAGCAGACTCCACAGCACAGCTCCGCGACGCCGATCTCAGCAGACTTTTAAGGCCAAATTGCTGTAAAAAATCTCCTGCGGCAACCCGTGGTCCACATGACCACCGCGGATTCGTTGTACAACACTTGTCACACGGCTGTGCCCTACTGTCGGTAATCTCACTTTGCGTGCGATTGCCGTATTTTGAAACATGGGGTGCGCGACCTCGGTCGCGACGTAAAAGAAGGATTTAGCATGCGCAAAGAAATGTTGGTCAACGTTTCGCAACCCGAAGAATGTCGGATTGCGATTCTAGAAGACGGTGTGCTCGAAGAGCTGTACATGGAGCGCGCCAGTCAAAACAATTTTGCTGGTAACATTTACAAAGGAAAGATCGTCAACCTGGAGCCGAGCATCCAAGCTGCCTTCGTCGATTTCGGCGTCGGTCGCAACGGTTTCCTCCACATCAGCGACGTCGAACCACAGTACTTTCGACAGGCTGGTTATGATCCAGAAGAGATCAAGGAGATCATGGACGGTCATGTCCCAGGTGCCGATGTCGATGACGGCGAAGATGACGCTCCCCAGCGCAAGCGTCGCCACAGCACTCGACCTCGCTTCAAGCCGCCGATTCAAGAGATCTTCAAGCGAGGCGACGAAGTCCTTGTCCAAGTGATCAAAGAAGGTATCGGATCAAAAGGGCCAACACTCTCGACCTACATTAGTATTCCTGGTCGCTACCTGGTCTTAATGCCCGCTCTGGGCCGCGTTGGCGTGAGCCGAAAGATTGAAGACGAAAAGCAGCGACGCACTCTTCGGCAAACTCTGCTGGAACTGAACCCACCCAAGGGCTTAGGCTTCATCGTTCGCACCGCCGGCCAAGATCGCACCAGACGCGAATTGTCTCGCGATATGGCTTATCTGCTGCGTTTGTGGAAGGTGCTGGTCAAGCGAGTCAAGAACACGCCTGGCCCGTGCGATATCTACGAAGAAAGCGACATGATCATCCGTACCATTCGCGATATCTTCACCGAGGATATCGATCAGATTTTGGTGGATGAAAAGGCTGCCTATGAACGCGCTAAAGAGTTCCTGCAGTTCGTCATGCCTAAGCATGTCGGATGTCTAAAGTTCTACGACAGCCGCGAGCCTTTGTTCCACAAGTACGATCTCGAACGCGAGCTGGCTAACATTCAGCGACGCGTCGTACCGCTGAAGAGCGGTGGTTCGATCGTTATCGATCCTACCGAAGCGTTGGTAGCCATCGACGTCAACAGCGGTTCGTTCCGCACCGATGATTCGGCTGAAGAGACGGCCTTCCAGCTCAACATGGTCGCAGCTCGGGAAATCGCTCGACAACTAAGGCTTCGCGACTTAGGCGGCGTGATCGTCAACGACTTCATCGACATGCGCAAAGATAGCCATCGCCGAAAAGTTGAACGAGCACTGCGCGATGCTTTGCGTCGCGACCGCGCTCGAACTAAGATTCTACGAACTAGCCCGTTCGGCTTAATCGAAATGACGCGTCAGCGCATTCGACCAAGTTTGAAACGCAGTGTGTACGAAGACTGTCCTTGCTGCCAAGGTCGCGGCTTGGTTAAGACCGGCGAAAGCATGGCCATTGAAGTTGTCCGCGTGCTAATGATGGCTTGCCAACAACCACGAGCGAGCCGCATTACCGTCCGAGTCAACGAGAAGGTGGCAGCCTACTTGAACAATCGCAAACGTCGCGAAGTTATGAACATGGAAGAGGCTACCGGAGTGACTGTTCAGATCCTTGGTAGCGAATCTTTGTTCCCAGAGCATTTCGAATGCGATTGCCGCGACAGCGATGGCAACTTAATTCCTTTGACCTTTATCCAAGAACCTTAACCGGTGACTGTGAACCAGTCATCTTGTAGCCATGAACCTAAAACGCTTTCCCAATTTCGTTCTTCGGCTATGTGCATCATCAGTCCTGGTTGCAACGTTGTTCTTCAATGTTGCAACCAATTGGGCGCAGGCTCAATCCACCTGGTCGCAGTTTCGTGGCCCGAACAACGCTGGATCGGTGGAACGTTGCAATGTTCCGCTGCCTTGGAAAGACTCTGACATCAAATGGAAGGTCAGCCTAGCGGGCAAAGGTAATGCTTCGCCGATCATTTGGTCTAACACCGCCTATCTCGTAAGCAGTAATATCGACGCCAACCAACGCGTCCTTCAGGCGATCGACGTTCGTAGCGGTAAGCAATCTTGGTCCAAGACTTTCGAACTGACTCAGCACAAGGTTCATCAGAAGAACGGCTTCGCAACAGGCACTCCGTGCGCTGACGAAAACGGAGTCTACCTAGCCTATGGAGATCCGCAGCTTGTAAAACTGGTTGCACTTAGCCATAGCGGCGAGAAGCTGTGGGAAAAGGAGCTGGGCGGCTTTGTAGGCCAGCATGGTTTCGGAGCTTCACCCGTAGTTCATCAAGGCACTGTAATTCTTTGGATCAGCCAAGACGCCGAGCAACTGCCACCTGGACAAGCTCCCGGGGATAGTCGTATCTTGGCTTTTGATGCTAAGACGGGTCAGCCTAAGTGGAACACCTCGCGCATCGCAACTCGAACTTGCTACGGAACACCCACGCTGTTTCGAGCAGATTCCGGACCAGCATTGATGTTCGCCAACACGGCCGAGGGCTTCTTCGCTCTAGATTTGGCCAACGGAAAACCGCTCTGGAATCGTCAAGCTTTCACACAACGATCTGTGTCCTGTCCGATAATCGTGGGAGACATCGCGATAGCTACCGAGGGCGCTGGCTCAGGCAAGAACGCTCTGTTTGCCGTTAGCATGCGAGGCGATCATGAGCGACTATTCACGCTCGATAAGAACATCCCCTACGTGCCAACTCCCGTGGTGAAGGGCAACTTAGTTTTTCTTTGGAGCGACAAAGGCATCGTCTCCTGCATGAGTCTTCCGAAAGGCGAGATCGTGTGGAGCGAGCGAGTCGGCGGGAACGTCTTCTCTTCGCCCGTGATCATCGGTGATAAGTTGATTGGGACTGCCGAAGATGGTACCGTCACTGTGCTGAGTGCTTCGAGTACCTTTAAAAACATTGGCTCGATTTCGTTAGGTGAGGAGACGCGAGCCACACCAGCGATTACTGAAAATTACATACTGATTCGCACCGAATCAAAACTGATCTGTGTCGGCAACCCAACCTAACTCGCCACTCGTCGAAATCGAATTGCCAATGCGAAAGCACGGACCTTGGAACATTCTCAGCTCTGAAACGATGTACCAAGATCCATGGATCAAAGTGGTACGCGATCAAGTGCTGCGTCCCGACGGATCGCCAGGATCTTATGCAACTGTCCAATTGAAATCAGGCGTGTGTGTTGTCGGACTGGACGAACTGAACCAAGTTCACTTGACTCGTGAGTTTCACTACGCCGTTGGCCGAGTCACCATCGAGGGCGTTAGTGGCGGGATTGAAGATGGCGAATCGCCCGAGTTAGCGGCCGAGCGTGAATTAGCCGAAGAGATCGGATTGAAAGCTGAGCGTTGGACGCTGCTGGGGAAGATCGATCCATTTACCGCCGCGATCGACTCGACCGTAACGATGTACGTCGCCGAGCAATTAACCAGCGTTCCAACCAACCCCGAAGCTACCGAACTGATCGAGCATGTCGTCTACCCGCTCGACGAAGCCTTGCAAATGGTTCGCAGCGGACAAATCACGCACTCGCCAACCTGCATTATTCTGCTAGAACTAGCTTTGCGAAAATTGAGCCTGCAGCGCTAGCTAGCTAGGTAGTTAGTTTTGATGTTGCAGTGTTTCTGGGATTTCGGGCCGAAGGCTCAGCAATTTACTCAGCCCAGCCCATCGGGCTGGTGGGACGGATCATGAGGCTGGGCTAAGCCAACCTCGAGCACAAACTCACTGGAAAAAAACCTCTAGACAATCCAAACATTGGATACTTCGGCAATTCCTGGTGCCAAAATTTGGGAACTGGAAAACAAGACGTACAAGGCTGTCAAACTCTTCGGTACACTGGCAGAGCCAGTGGCACACCCACTCGGTTCCGTGGGGTATGCTTCCAGCTTGCCATGACAAACACCATATGTCACATAAAATTGATTTTCACAATGCGAGACTACACAACACAAACTCGAGACGAAAAGCTCAAGGACGATCTGATCCAGCTCACGCGGTTAGCGATTCGCGAAGACCTGGATCGCGGGTTCGACATCACCACAGTCTCAATCGTGCCACCAGAGCTAGGTGCGGAAGCTTCGATCATCTCGCGCGTTGCTGGAGTCGCCGCAGGCATCGATCTGATTCCATGGATTGTCGAAGCGCTAAATTGTCCGATTGAAGTACAGATCGATTGTCACGATGGTCAAACATTTGAAGCCAAACAGACATTGGCTGTGCTTCGTGGAACTGCTCGCGATGTCCTGACTTGCGAACGTACCATTCTGAACTTCATCGGGCGACTTTGTGGTATCGCTACCTGGACTCGTAAGCACGTTGACTGCATCGCTGGTTTACCGACTCGACTTTACGACACTCGCAAGACGACTCCTGGATGGCGGCGGCTAGAAAAGTATGCGGTGCACTGCGGCGGAGGTCACAATCATCGCGGTGGATTGTATGATGCAATCTTGATCAAGGACAACCATCTGGCCTGTTATCAGCGAGTCACTGGGCATCTGCTCAATCCAGCCGAGGCGGTGCGGAAGGCCAGGCAGTTTCTCAGCAGTCAGCCAGGTGTCGATTCCGATGCGATGGTTGAGATCGAAGTCGATTCGCTGGAGCAGCTCGCCGAGGCCCTAAAGGCTGATCCAGATATTGTATTGCTCGATAACATGAAGCCCGACCTACTGCGTCAGGCTGTTCAGATGCGGAACCAAACCAATCCCGCAGTTCAATTGGAAGCCTCGGGTGGAGTCAACCTCAACACCTTGCGCTCCATCGCCGAGACTGGCGTTGATCGAGTCAGCGTCGGCGCGCTCACCCACTCTGCAGTCAATCTTGATTTAGGGCTCGATTGGGTGTTAGTGAAATCTTAGCTACCTTCAAAAACGTGGCTACCTTCGCCTGCAGGTGGTTGCCATACGGTTTGCTGAAACTCGCTCTTCGGACCCTAGAACGAGAATGTAACTACAGCCGTTTGATGAATTTCCGGGAGGGCGATGTAATGCTTCTTGAATTGCGGGAAAGATCGGCATAAGGAGTCAGATGTTGCCAAAGTACTGCTCTAGACGGCGACACGGATCAATTGGATGTGCTGAAACTGAATTGCAGTTCCCGGCCCATTTTTCCCTCCCCGCAAGAGCTCGCATTACTCGCCTTGCGACCCTGCCCGCGAAAAGATTTGAGCGGTCGATAGCCAACTTCAGCGCGCGGAAGGGTTCGAAATCCGTTTCCGACGCCCTTGTTCCGCTACCAATTCGCCAGGCTACGGTGAATCCCTCCCTTTCCCTGCGGTTCTCTAGCAATCTGACAGCTTGATTTGTCCGTTCTGCAGGTCAAAAAACCTTCAGATGACGGTTTTGGGACTTAGTCTATAATGCTGGCTGTGCGGCTCGGCCAACTAACTGATGCCGTGCAGAACTCCCTCTACAAGAGCAATTTTACACCCGAGTTGAACTGACCTTTACGATGTCACTTGCCACCACAGCCAAAGAGCGATTTAAAGAGATTCAACGCAAGGTAGAAGCTCGCGAGCGTTTGAGCTTTGACGATGGCTTGACCTTGTACGATCCCTCGGTGCCGCTGCAAGAGGTGGCAGAGCTGGCCAACATGGTCCGCGAGCGAATGCACGGAAACGTGGCTTACTACAATATCAACACTCACCTTAATCCAACCAACGTCTGCATCTACCGTTGTCGATTTTGTGCCTTTCGTAGCGATCTTCGCGACCCCAAGGGCTACGTCATGGATGAAAAGGCCGTTCGCGCGCGTGGCCAAGAGGCGTACGACAACGGTTGCACCGAAATGCACATCGTGGGCGGCTTGCATCACAAGATGGGCTATGATTGGTATCGCGGGATACTGTCTCAGTTGCACAGCGAGTTCCCTTCGATTCATCTGAAGGCTTGGACGCCGGTCGAAGTGGGTTGGTTTGAGTTCCTGACCAAAAAATCTGTTCGCGATGTCTTGATCGATCTGCGCGAAGCAGGTTTGGGCAGCCTTCCTGGCGGTGGCGCAGAGATTTTCCACTCTGAAGTCCGCGATCAACTGTGCGAACATAAGGCGAACGCTCACAAGTGGTTCGAAGTCCACCGAACAGCTCATCAGCTTGGCATTCGATCTAACTGCACGATGCTGTATGGACACATCGAGCAGGCGCATCATCGCATCGACCACATGCTTCGCCTGCGAGACCTTCAAGATGAAACGGGCGGATTCCAAACATTCATTCCGCTGGCATTTCATCCCGACAACACTGAACTGTCGGATCTGAAAAAGCCATCGGCGTTGGTAGATTTGAGAAACATCGCCGTGGGGAGATTGATGCTGGACAACATCCCGCACGTTAAGGCGTATTGGATTATGCTCGGTATCGAAACGGCTCAAGTTGCCTTGCACTACGGAGCTGACGATATCGACGGTACGGTGCGTCACGAATTGATCTATCACGACGCTGGTGCAACTACTCCTCAGATTCTGTCTGTCCAACGCATTCGCGAATTGATCGCCGAAACGGGACGACAACCGATAGAGCGCGACACGCTGTATCACGAGATCCATCGCGACCCGGAAGACTTCCGCAAATGGACCACCGGTAAGGCGTTGGAGCTGGTGAGCAATTGAGCGAGCCGATCAACAGCGACCGCCAAGAACTGTTTGCAGTTTTGGCGATCGACAAACCTGCTGGAATCACCAGCCGCGATTGTGTGAATCACATTCAGCGACTTCTACGCGGAAAGCGAAGGAGCGACATTCCCAAGATCGGTCACACTGGCACTCTCGATCCAATGGCGACCGGCGTTCTGCTAATCGCGCTTGGTAAGGCTACGCGATTGGTCGAGTTCTCGCATTTGCAACGTAAACGATATCTGGCCGAATTCTTACTCGGACAAACAAGTGACACGTTGGACACCGAAGGCCAAGTGGTTCAACTTGAAGATCCTCCCATCATTCAACGAGAAACTTGGCTGAAGGAATTATCCAACTGGCGAGGCTCAATTCGTCAAACTCCGCCACAATACTCGGCTTGCAAGGTCGATGGAAAACGAGCTTATGAATTAGCTCGCCAGGGTGTCGAATTCGAACTCGCTAGCCGCGAAGTCTTCATCCATCAGCTCGAACTGATCGACTTTGAATATCCGCGAGTATCAATGAGTATCGACTGTAGCAGCGGAACTTACATTCGTTCGCTCGGTCATGACATTGCTACCGCTTTGGGATCAGCGGCAGTGATGTCTAAGTTGCAGCGAACTTCGGTGGGAGTGTATGAGCTGAGCGCATGTTGCCAACTTGACGATCTTCGATCAGGCGACGATGTGCGGCAAGCTGCAACCGGCCCACTCGGTCTAGTCGCCGAGTTACCGCGTATCGAAGTTAGTTCCAGCGAGCTTCAACGACTGCGCAACGGGCAAATTTTGCGAGCCAGCGATCATTCAAACATCGACGTTACGGCTGAGGTAATCGTAGCCGTCGATGCTCACCAGCAACTCGTCGCTATTTTGCAGCGTCGAGCGGACAGCTTACAGCCCGTCCGCGTCTTCCTGTAGGCTCGATTCAGGCAATCAAGCATCCGAGTCCTTTCTAACTGGTATAATTTGCTCCCGAATGGTCAGCAATGAGCACTGCCCTCCTTCTACAGATACAACTCCAAATTCATTCAATCGAGTGGATTACCATGCCAGATATTCATCATCAGTTTCCAGTTGCTGCTCCGATGCAGGCGGTATTTGATGCCTTCACAACGCCTGCGGGTTTAGATAGTTGGTGGACACTTCAATCGGAAGGACTGCCAGTAAGCAACTCGTTGTATCGGCTCTACTTCGGCCCAGAGTACGATTGGCTGGCTCAAGTAATTCATCTGGAAGGCAATACACAGATGACTTGGAGACCTGTCCGATCGATGGAAGATGGCTGCCAACCTCGTTTGGATTTAAGCTAACGGCCACAGGCGAGTCCACCAGCGTGCGATTCTTTCATGTTGATTGGGAAAGTACCAGCGACCATTTTGCGATCACCAACTACTGCTGGGGGCAGTTGCTCAAAGGCTTGAAAGACTACGTCGAGAACGGCTCGGTCATTCCATTCGAGAATCGCAATTAGTCACTTCCTTCGCCCTGATAAGCCAGCTTATACAATCAGAAAAAGCTTGCGTATGCGTGAACAAAAGTCTATTTTGCACCGGTGGTCTTGCGGATGTAATCAACCTCAGCCTGCTTAAATGCCGTTCCATCGGGTTGAAGAATATCGTGGAACCAGACTGGCGGTGGAGCGTCGTACTTCTTGGTCCACGAGTCCCACGGGTAAATCGTCTGCGACTTGCCGTTGATGAATCCCCAGCAATAAGCTGCAGTCTTAGTCTGCTTCATCATTCCCAAATGCGGCTCGAAGAAACTGCCATTGGGTCGAGCCATATATTCAGTGCACAACAATGGCCGTCCATAGTACGCCAAGTTCTTCATGCAGCGTTCCAAAGAGGCAGGATCGCCGTAGCAATGAAAGCTGATCACGTCGCTATGAGACTGTTGAATGCGTTTGCAGTTGTCCAGTTTGTTGGTGTTTTCTGAATCCAACCAAACTCCAGAGGTAAGTGGCTGCGATGGCTTTGCTGCTCGAGCCCATTGGAAGGCTTGTGGCAACAACTGATTGACTAGGTCAGGTTTGTTTTTCGGCTCAAGGCCAGCTCGCTTAGCTGCGCCGCCGTCAAAATTATCTGGTTCGTTCCAGACGTCCCAAACTACAACGCGTGGATCATTCGCAAAACGGCTGACAATTCCTGTGACATATTCCTTCAAGTGAGGATGTGCCAAAGGATTTTTCAGAGCTTCGATCCCTGGGCTTTGTACCCAACCTGAGTTGTGGGTATGAGGAAGCGGATCGGGCTGCTTACCCAGCTTCGGAATGGGATGCCAACAACTGTCGAAGAGTACAAACATGATCTTGATGCCATGCTTGTCTGCTATAGTCAAGAATTGATCGCAACGTTTGACAAAACCTTCTCGGTCTTGTTGCCACAAAAGATCGTGTAGGAAAACTCGAAGGCTGTTGAAACCAAGCCTCTTTGCGTAACCTATCTCTCGATCAATCAGCTCGGGCGAAAACGATTCAGCTTGAAACATCTCCAGTTGATTGATCGCGTTGCTCGGAAGATAGTTGGCTCCAACTAACCAAGGTTGTTTAGCATACCATGTGTTGGCTTGATCTTTGCTCCAACGCCCCGGAGCATCATTGACGACTTCGGGCTCGTCAGCTCGACATGCTGAAACACAAATCATGCAAATAGCGACGATGGCAGACTGAATATTACGATATCTTGACATTGCTAAGTGAATTGCTGAGAGAGTAGATTGGCGGGAAACCTGAAAAGTAACGAGCTAAAGGAGACAATGAATTGGAGCGTTCGCTGCTGGGTTACGGCTGGTCTGAATCGTGGCCGGACGTGACCGGTCCAGCTACCCCTATACGAGACAATCAATTACAGCGTTCGCTGCTGGGCTTGGATAGGTTAGACGAACAGGAGTCGAGCCGCAAGCTTGTCAACCAGGACTGATCGCGATTAGACAATTCATTTTAGCAAGGTAAATGCTTTGCCGATGGTGGCTAAAACCGCTATCGTCGTTAGTGAGAAAAGTAGGACATACAGAAATGCGATCAGAATCGCCCTCACAAGCGATGTTCCTAGAAAGCGACGTAGAACTAGAACCAGGATTACTGAGAAGATTGTGAGGAATAGTGAAAGTTCCACGACCTTTCCATAGTTTGCCGAATTGTCCGGCCCAAATACGAAACTTGCCAGCTTGATATTGTTCCTCGCAGCGAAATCGAAGAAAACGAAGCAGAAAATTTCAGAGCAAGCAATGGCGGCAAAGTTGATCAGGCACGAGTGCGAATAAGGGATCTGGTTAAAGCTCTCCCCTTGTCCAATCATTCGGCCGTAGACCCTCATCACGGTTGGAAGACTATATGTACCGAATACGAGCCAAGCAAATAGAACGACGAACCAACCAATTTGATCAAACCCATTGGAGAAATAGCTCATTGCGACTAGTTACCGAAAAGATGTTGGTTTGGGGCAGGACCGTGAAATTATGAGACGTGCGCACGCGTTTCGCAACAAAATCAATCGCTTATGAAAGATGTTCTTTCGAGAAAAGCTCCCCATTTGCATTTTTTTCTCCAAAGAGAATGGAGTACCGTTTCCCGTGACCAGTTTGACTCGCAAGCAAGCCAGTCTGTATTTGACAAACGTACCGCAAGTCGAAGCTATGCGGTGGAAGTTCAATCCGCAGCAAGCTCAACTGATCCCCGCGCATGTTACGCTCTGTCGCGAAGACGAGGTGGATGATTGGCAGTTGCTGCACGAGCGAATTGAGGCGATCAAAGACTTCGAGCTAACGCTGAGCTTTGGCGAACCCAAGCGCGACGAGAATTTTGTCTACTTGCCGATCGTCGATGGTGATGATCGCTTTCATGACTTGCGACGCGTGCTGCTGGACAAAGAACCGCGTCGAGCTACACCGCACGTTACCATCATTCATCCACGCAACGGCATTTGCGATGACCAAGCGTTTCACGAGATACGTCGCGAGATAACTCCATTCCAATTCACCTTTCGTGAAATATTTCGAATACAGCAGTTTGCCGGAGAGGGCTGGATTCGGTTCTGATTTTTCGAGAATTGCAACCTCAGATTAAGAGAAAGGCTTATCACTTGTCCAGCGTAGAAGAAACGGTTCCCACTGATGAAAGAATCGACTTAAGCGACTCTAACCCCAGATCTACACCGCAGCCGAACAACGCCGAGAAAATTCCAAGCGGACCACCAAAGGCCAAGAGCCCGCCTGTCGATGCGATACTCTCCGCCGTGAGCATGGCCCGCGTGCCTTCAGACAGGTAGATCGTGGCTTTTTGAATAACCACTTTGCCAATTTCACTAGAAGATATCTTGTAAAGCACCTGGCCTACAGTCGACTCTGCGGCTGTGCCGCCTCCAACTGTGAGTAGGGCATAGGTGCCGCTAACTGCAGCTACTCCAATCCCGAATCCCGCCAATCCATAGCCGGCGGTATACCAAAAGGTGCTTCTACCAAGTGCTTTGGCTTTCGTGTATCCATAACTAGCGCCGATCAGTGTTGTTGTTGCTATGATCCCCGTGGCAACGCTCATTTCGGCTAAGGATAGGTATCCTGTAGGGTCAGTGTTATTCACTGGATCGGAATTTGCATACACGTATTTGTTCAGAGTAGCCGGCGAATCGATCAACCCTCGGAATGGATCGGCCGATTCGAATCGCCCTGTTATCGGATCATACATTCTTGCTCGCAAGTAACTGAGTCCCGTTACTTGCGAGAGCGGTTCTCCGGAAAATCGTAAAGAAGTTTCAGCAAAACCTACTTCCGCAATTACATTGCCAAACGCATCATAATTAAAGGCTGCCACCGACACGCCAGTTGCATCGGTAATCATTCGAATTGATCTCAATCGATCAGTAAGGAAGACTGAAGTATCTCCGCCGCGTGTTTCTCCGATAATTCCTATTCCATAGACGGACGTCGCTATTACCTGTCCGCTTGCTGTATATTCAACAATGACTCTCGACAACTCTCCGCTCAAATCGACCAGGTACTTAGTCTCATCACCATCAGAGATTACCGCGACTCGATTACCATTCGCATCGTAGCGATACTCTTCCCTGTTCGTATTGCCATTCACTAATACATCCGCGCGAATCATCTTGTTTTCAGCGTTGTATTTGTAGTCTGAGTGATCTGCTCCTGTTTCAGTTCGAATTTGATTACCTGCAGCGTCGTAAGCATAGAGTGTAATTTTCGTGCCGTCAGTAGTTCGTTTCAGACGGTCGTTGTTATCGTATTCGTAGGTAGTCGAACCGGAAGAATCCGTCCGGGTTAGTCGGTTGCCCACCGCATCATAGGTATATTCAATCTCTTCCCCGCCGATTGTTTTCTCGGAGACGAGGCGGTACGCGGCGTCGAATGTGTAATGCACGGTGGTACCGTCATCCAGGCTGCTAACGACACGACCGGTCGGGTCACGCTGATAACTATAGCTGGTAAGTACTCCACTAGGACCAACTGCAATGATGTGGATCACGTTACCGCGGGTGTCGTATTGTCGATCTTCAACAACACCATTGGCGAATTCTGTGCGAATAAGTTCTCCCGCAGCGTTGTAGTCATATCTGGTAGTTGCTAGCCCTTGATCAGTGACCGTAATCAAGCGTCCCGCGGCATCGTAGTTGTACGAAACAGTACCCGCGAGAGTTGTCATCGATAGAATTTGGCCGTTCAAACTGTAGGTGTACGAGACAGTTTTTCCGTCAGGTTCGATCTGCGTCAACAATCGATCACGCTTGTCGTACGAATACTGAACAATTCCCCTAGGCTCAGTAATGGAAGCTACTTTTCCGGTAGCAGTGTACGTGTAATTAAACACCGCACCATCGGATCGCGTCTTCGTTACCATCCGGCCAAGTGAATCGTAGGCGAAGCTAATTGCATTTCCGTTCGGATCAGTCGTCTGGGCAATCCGCCCCATCACGTCGTAGGAAGAACTCCACAATTGTCCTCCTGGAAGTAATCGGGCTGTTTCTCGACCGACGATATCATATTCGAACCGTGTTACGTTACCGTTCGCATCGGTTTGTGATGTCAACTTACCACGGTTGTCGTACTCGTAGCTTGTATCGTTGCCAAGTGCATCAGTAACAAGCGTTAGTTGATCCCCTGCGTTGAAAGCGTAAGCAGTAGTGATTCCATTTTCATCGGTAATCGAGACAGGACGTCCACTGGCATTAAGTGTTCGGCTTCTGGTCGCGCCGTCTGGCATCGTAACGCTCACTTGACGACCAGCCGAATCGTAATGATAAGTGGTTGTTCGATCCAAAGCATCTGTGACGGAGATGACTGCGCCTGATGCATCGTAAGCAGTACGCGCTGTGTTGCCGAGCGGATCGCGAACGACGATCTTTCGACCTGCGGCATCATATTCGTATTCCGTACGATTTCCAAGTTCGTCGATGGTAGCAACTACTTCACCAGCTAGATTGTACTCGGTTTTGATTCTTGGATTGTCGCTTGGGTCGAGCGGCGTATCGTCTGCATAAATCGTCTCAGTCTTTCGTCCAACCGCATCGTATCGATACATGGTTACCCTTCCTGCGGCATCGGTTCCTGTGACAAGTCGACCAGCAGCATCGTAGGTTGACGTCAAGAGTTGCACCCATCAGGGCGTTGAGTTCGAATCAGTTTTCCATTCACGTCATAAACGTAAGTAGTACGATTTCCTGCTGCATCAATCGAAGCTGCTACCTGCCCTGCTGCGTCAAACTCCCTGCGCTGGGTTGCACCGGCTACATCCGTAACAGCGATTACACGATTGTTGTCGTCATATTGAAACGCCTCCGTAGCGTTGACAAGACCTGATGCCATCTGAACACCATACGTACGCGAAATTGGACGATTACTCGCATCGTATGAGAGAGCAACATTTAGCCCTTTCCAATCGGAACTTGCCGTAGGCTCCGACGAATTCGTATAGCCGAACGAGAATCCAAAACCACTCGGCTGCTGCATTGTTTGGAGTCGTCCGGATGAGTCGTTCGAGTATGAAGTCGTTGTTCCGCTAGCATCGACAGTCCGAAGTAAATTCCCGTGGGCATCGTAAGCCGATTGAGTTGTCCTTCCAAGTGGATCTGCTTCCTTTATAAGATTCCCAAAGTTGTCATAGGTTAATTGCGTGGTACTTCCCATCGGATTGGTTGTTGTTAGCGCATTACCAAATTGGTCTCGAGTGAACCGCGTTGTTCTTCCTAGCGGGTCTGTCTCCGAGATGACATAATTGTTTGAATCGTAGGTCGTCTGCTTTACGCCTCCCAATGCGTCAGTTTGAGCAATGACATTGCCCTGTGTGTCGTACTCAAATGTAGTTGGATTCCCGAGCCTGTCGTAAGTAGTCATGAGTTGATTGTTTGGATCATAGTTGATGGCCACCGAGTTCCCGGAAGCGTCAATAGTCTTTCTCAATCTGCCGTCCGCTGCGTACTCCGCCCTAACACCCTTGCGTCCAAGCGGATCGGTTACACTTTCCAAGTAATGCGGAATGCTTGATGAATAAGAGAGCGTTGTCCGATTGCCCGCTCGGTCAGTTAACGACGTAAGGTTGCCCACAGAATCATAGGCGTACACTAGAGACTTACCCGCTGTGTCTTTAATCTGGGTAATGCGTCCTTGAAGATCTCGGGCAATTGCGACACGCGATCCCGTAGAACTGAATATCCCTAATTCTGAAAAGCTTAGCATGTTTCCATTGCGGTCAGTGACGCTATTCAATTGGCCGCTTGTCCCATCGATCCTATACTCAAGTCCTTCGGCGGTAGTAATCGAATAGCCTCCGAAGTCTGGACTAGCAGGATTCCAGGGTACTCCACCCGACGAGTACAGCTCTCCATACTCATTCACCAGTAACCAGCCACCACCAACAGACAGTTGATTGGTGTTGCCACGATCGGGTGTGAACTTTGGCGATGCCAGCACAAGTCCACTTCCGGCACCAAAGCCAGCCAGTGCACGAATCTCAGGTGTAAATGTCCAGCCCACACGCTGTCCTCCAGGCAAGCTCATGTACACTTTTGTACCGAGCCTGTAAGGAGTGTAGATGCCAATGTTCTCCGCGCCTGATTTTGGCAGGCTGGTTCTAAGGTCCGTACTGCGATACTCCATCCTCCAACCGAATCCGAAGTCGCCATCACGATCGGAACGCAACGTGTCGTAGGTTCGAACGACAGTGATTGGAATCCCGCCAACAGGAATCTTTAAGTCATCAAAACTAAGCCGGAAGTTACCAAGCTTTAGATTACCTGAGATACCAACTTGGATTTCGTCCACGGTTGTGTTGCCAGAAACGCTAACGACCTCCAATCGCAATACATAGCTGTCGTTCTCCAACAGGCTTGTATCCCAAACGCCCAAGAGCCCATCGCTGACTTCGGTTTGGCTTCGAACAATCTCCGTAAACGAAAGCTTGTCGAGCCGTGCGTATGAGAGCCGATATTCCTTGAAGGCAGTTCCGACAGCCGTTCCACGAAGTGCGCTGCCGGTTATCTCTACCATTCCAAATACTGTTCCATCGGCAGTCGGAGAGAGAATGTTCGCGACTGGTAAACCCTCACCAGACTCGTAGTCAACTTCCGGATCGCGGTAGAACGAAGTTGTCGAAGCTGTAGAACGATTTCCTGCAGCATCGCTGGCTGAAACTTCAATCCGTAGATCACCCACTCCCCAATCATCAAATCTAAGTCGAGCTGAAAGATATGCATCTAGTGCAACTGGGCGATCATTGACCAGAACCTTTAGATCTGCGACAGCAACGTTGTCGATCGCGCTGACTTGTATGACAATCGGGCTTTCCCACGGCCACTTACCCGGTGTGGCAACCACTGAAAGTCGCGGTGCGAGTTGATCGGCAGCCACCGTAAAGTTGACGGTCTGAATTGCTTCGCCCCCGCGAGGATCACGCACTCGAATCGCTATTGAATGCTCTCCCAAATCTGAAGTCGTCGTCTGCCATCGAACTCTTCCCAGCGAATCTAGGTTCATCCCCGCTGGAGTCGCTGAAGCAAACTCATACACCAAAGGATCAAGATTGGCATCAGAGGCAACAATGTCGTATTGGTAGACTGCGCCTGCATAGACGATCGTCTTCGGCAAAGAAGAAATAACTGGCGCAACATTTTGCGCAAGTATATCCAGTTCGAAGGTTTGAATGCCCGCGGCTTCCTGAGCGTCCATTGCGACCAGCGTAACAGCATGCCGACCAGCTTGGTTTGCCGTAGGAGTCCAACGAACCAATCCACTTGAATCAATCGTCATACCGGTGGGGCCGCGTCGAAGTTGATATGCTAACGCCCCGGCTTCTGGATCCTGTGCTGATAGGGAGTATGTGTACTCTTTCCCTACTACGCCAAATACCGTTGGTTGACTGACGACCAATGGTGCTCGATTCGATGCACTGAGTCCAACGACAATGGAAAAACTCTGCACCGATTCATTTCCAAATCCATCGGCTACTGCCACGACGACTGGATGCTGACCAACCGCTGGTGTATCCGGAGTCCAGCTCAACTCTCCAGTCCTAGAGTCGATCGACATTCCTGCTGGACCTTCTGCGACTCGGTAAATCAGAGGATCGTTTTCAGGATCTGTGGCTACGACAGAGTAAAGCAAAGTGTTACCCACGCTGCCGACTGTAGGTGGTACAGACTCTATAGATGGCGGGCCGCCGGATAGACGTGCAGTGACGTCAAATGCATGAGTTACGGAACCACCTAGAGAATTGCTTACCTGAACAACGACCTTCCAAAAGCCTTGTTGAGCGCGCCCTGGTATCCAACGAAGCGAACCGGTCCCAGCGCCCAAGCTCATTCCTGCTGGCCCTTGAATGAGCGCGTAGGTCACTGCATCTCCAGTATCCTTGACCGCAATATCGTAACTGTAGGGAGAACCAGCCACGGCAAATTTAGACTGCTGCGACAGTATTTCGGGAAGTTCACGATTCGCCGTCGACTTGACCACGATGGAAGAGGTCTTGTCGAGGTGACCACCAACTGTGTCGCGATAGCGCAGTACAACATCATGCGATCCCAATTGTTGGCTAGATGGTTGCCATTGTAGAAGGCCGTTGTGCTCGAGCGTTAGGCCAGCCGGTCCGCTAACTAACTCAACTCGCAAAGGGTTGCCGAATCTGTCAACACCTGAGGTCCGAGCGGCGTAACCTAATAGCAGGGATGCTTGCCCGCTTGGTGGCTGAATCACGTAGGGAAGGCTATCTATTTGCTGCGCTAGAACCTGTACGTTAAAAGCCTGTCTAGACTGCCCGCCCTGAGGGTCACTTACTTGTACTACAATTCCAACCGATTGAGATGCTTGTGCCGGTGTTGGAGTCCACAGAACAAGGCCGGTCTGCTGATCGATCGTAACACCTGACGGCGGATTGATCAGGCTAAAAGTCAATTGACTATCTTCAGCATCCTGAGCTTGAATTTGATAGTGCCAAAGACTAGCTACCAAGGCTAGCGAACTAGGACTGGAGGTGAGTACCGGATTCGCATTGGGTATAGCAACCGCGATGGAGAACGACTGCAAACAGACGATTCCCTGCTCGTCGGTCACTCGAAGGATTACTTCATTTGCGCCGATTTGTGACTGCGATGGAGTCCACACAACAACTCCATTTATCGGATCGACCACCATTCCGGAAGGTGCAACTGAGAGATCAAATTTCAATTGTCGATCAACTGGACTGACGGCGCTCACAGAATACCGATACTGATTGCCAACCCTGGCCGTTGCGGCTGGGATAGAACTGATGATTGGCTGAGCATTAGACCAAGCGTTTAACGCTGTTTGTTGAAAATCCAATCCATCAAGCAATTCTTGGTTAGCTAGAACAACATCATGCACCAAACTGGTTGGAGAAGTGACGCTCCAACCTGGTGGAGAACTTAATCGAAGTTGGTAGCTACCTGCATTCAGTCCGTAAAGTTCGTATCGACCTTGTTGATCCGTGTAGCTTTCAGGTTCATCTGCATCCCACAAGCCGTTTTGATTTAGGTCTGCAAAGACGCGCTGATGAGCCAGAACGCTGCCTCTGCTTGCCTCGGACACGGTTCCTCGCAATCGACCGCCCGAAGTAGCCTCAGTAGGTAATGCCACGCTGGTGGTTTCATTAGCCTTGACTTCTATCTTTCTGGGCGCGACCGATTTGAAACCTACGCGCGGCTCAACCGTCAGTGGATAGCTGCCTGCCTGCAAGCCATTAATCTGGAAGTTGCCTTGGCCATCAGTGATTGTCTTTGCTTCGTTTTCATCTCGTGTGCCGTTGGCATTTTGGTCGACAAAAACAGTCCAGTTGGCCAGCCCACTTTCGCTGCCCTGCTTCAATCCGTCGCCATTGGTATCGTCAAACAGTTGACCACCAATGGCTCCTCGAATCGTAGGAGAAATTTTCACGGTTAGAGTTTGAGTGTCCGCGCCTCCTCGACCATCTTCGACGGAAACTCGAAACTGCGCGGTCTGTTCGTCGCCTAGTCCTTTGGCTCTCGACGGAGCTCTATTGCCGCCAAAAGTTCCATGAATGGCGTTGACGGACGAATCCATTACCGTCAGTGCGCTGCCTTCTTGAAACCGATAATCCAGCACTAATCCTTCGGAATTGCTGGGAACTGTTTGAAACATCCTTGAACGAATAGTAGCTTGATCATGAGCTGAATTCCACAATCGGAACTGACTAACTGCTCCGTTGTACTCGTCGCCAGAATAGCCAATCTGAAGCGGGTTATCGTCAACTCGTATTTGCTGATCTGTGGTAGTACTTGCAACCTCGTTACCATTAAGAAAGACGCGAATCTTTTTGCTCGCGTCATCAAATGTCATGGCGATGTGATACCACTGACCAAGCTCAGGCGTCCAGGGATAGGAAGCAGAATCGGAGTCGAAATAGGTCCTTCCAATTTGTCCGCGCAGCGCGCCCCATTGCCATCGAAGCGTGTAAGACTCTTCTGCAAACGGGTAAGGATTCCAAACGGCTTTGCGAAACAAGATAACGTTCATGTCGTTGCGATCAAAGCGGAACCACCCTTCGGCAGTCAGCGAAGTTATATCGAGCGCCGGCTGGTTCGGAACGTTAATGACGCTGTAATCGTTTCGTGTCACTCCAAAATCAACTGTCGGGTTGCGAGGGTCCCATTGAAGTTGACCCGTAATAGGATCAACCGATGCGCCCTCAGGTCCTTCAAGCAGACGGTATCGCAGCGTATCTCCATCTGAGTCGATGGCTTTCAGGGACTGATCCAACGGTTGGTCTGCGCTAATGATGATCGAATCGGGAGTTACGATTACTGGTGTTTCGTTGGCCTTTGGTGCAACGACTTCAATCGAGTACGACTGCTCAGTCCAACCGCCTCTTTCATCCGAAGCTCGCACGGTCACTCGATGAGTTCCCAGTTGGTAACCGCTAGGGGCCCAGCGAATTGCGCCGGAGCCTGAATCAATGATCATTCCGCCAGGAGAATCGGTCAGCTCATAATGTACGATGTCGTTATCAGGATCAATTGCTCGAGCGTCATAGCGATAAACTTGGGTTAGATCGTATCGATTCACAATGACGCTGATTGTGTCATCGCCGAAGTTGGAGACCAATATATCTGGACGCGAATCGCCATTGACATCGGCGACTCTGATTCCCTTTGGCTGTTGTCCAACTTCTATTGCTTGAGGTCGAGTGAATCGCCCGCCGCCCATGCCGAAAAGTACTAAAACCTGATTGCTTTCCGAAAGCGTTACCGCCAAATCGCCAAGACCATCTAGATTAAAATCTCCGACCGCGATGGAGGAACCGACTGCTGGTAGATCGACAGTGACAGTGGGTTCGAATCCTCCCTGCGAGTTCTGCGACATCAGGAGAACCCGCGGCTGCGTAGCCAAAAGAATCGCTGCATCAACGCGGTTGGTTTGAGTGATGTTACCAACGGCCATCGCGATTGGTCGATCTCCCAAAGCGAAATACTCTGGAGCATTAAATCCACCTTGACCATCGCCTGCCATCACCACCAGAACATTGAGGAAATCGTCGAGCAAGATGGCATCGGGCACGGAATCCCTAGTAACATCCTTAAGCTCAATATCAACCAATCCCGGTGAAGCGTCAAAGTCTGATCGAGCCCAGCCCTGTTGAGTCGTTGTTAAAACGCTAATTGAATGTGCACTTCGATTAGCGGTAACGATCTCTCGAACATTGTCACCGTTAAGATCTGCCTCAGCTAAGGCGACTGGACCAGCTCCCACGAACAAGTCGGACTTGCGAACAAGATTGCCTGAAGAATCTTTGTTGAAAATCGTTAGGTGGGAATTGGTATGATTCAGAGCCAACAGGTCTAACCGCTGGCCATTGTTAGACGGCACAATGGCTGCATCGACTAGACCGCGTCGCTTACCGTTTAGGATGGCTACATTTCCGAGTGGATTGCTTCCAAGGAAGGCAACATCTAAGGCTCCATCGCTATCAAAGTCGGCAACGCCTGTAGTGCCATCGGTACCACTTACGTCATAAACCTGTCGATCTGAAAATGTCCCATCGCCGCGACCAAGCCTTAGACTGATGCGATTATTGGGACCACCTCCATCGCCGCTGGACAAGATATCCAAGTGACCATCATTGTTGAAGTCGACGACTTCGATACTTGGATTGGAATCGAAGTAACCATCGGCCACAAAATCTATCGGATAGCCAAAGGTACCGTCACCTTGCCCCATCATTAAACTTAGCTTGCCGTAGCTGCCCTTTAGCACCAGATCAACATTGCCGTCTTCATTAAGGTCTCCTGACGCCAGCCAATGAGCTTGAAAGAGCGTCGAGTCCTTGGAAACTTCAACCGTTGTTGGCTGCTCAAACAAGCCATTGCCAGAACCGGCAAAGAACTGTAAAAGTTGTGGCCCTGAGTTTTCCGCCCGTGGCATCACTACGACCAAATCTAGCTTCTCATCGTTGTTGAAATCCGCAACTGCGAGGCTTCCTCTTGAAGGACTTCGAGGCAGGAACATTCTCTGACTTTGAGTGAACGTTCCTCGTTGTTCTGAATTGTACAGCCACACTTCAACATACGGTCCAGCCCCAAAAATACCGCCTCCTATCGCGGCAAAATCGGCGTAACCATCACCGTTAAAATCTCCTGGCATTGCAAATGACGATCCGTAAAACGTGTCAGGCACAGGTTGCATAAATGTTAGACCAAATGTTCCGTCACCGTTGCCAAGGGCCGTGAGATATCTTCCGGTCGGACCGCCCTGCACTCCTCCAGTACCCAGCCAAAATACGTCCAAGTTGCCATCGTTATCAAAGTCCGCCGTGAACCCTTTTGCAAGGAATTCATTTCCAATTGGCGGAGTTGCAATAATCTCTGGTCCAAACGTTCCATCTCCATTGCTGAGTCGAGTTATCGACGGGCCTCCCGCGAGCCACAGATCGACTAAGCCATCGTTGTTGAAATCGCCAGTTTGAACAAAGGCCGGCTGGCGCGTGATTGCACCCGAGTTCTCAACTTCCGTCGCAGTTTGAAAACTTGCTGGACGATCTGCTAGAAGTAAGCTCGCCCCAGAGTAGCCTGTTCCATTCGTTGGGTTCGTAGTTATTGAAACTACATCCAGTAAACCATCCAGGTTGTAGTCAGCTACCAGCGCTCCCAGTGGAATGCCTTGATTGGTGGTTGAATCATGAGTTCCTGCTACTACATCCTCTATGGTACTTGTTTCAAAGGTACCATCGCCTCGATTAAGTCCAACCAGTATTCCACCAATAAAGCTGTAGCCCGCTCCAGGTAGCGTCAACAAAACATCCGGCAATCCGTCCTTATTGATGTCGACCGGTTGATTGTTGCCAATCAGATTGCTGGGACGGTTTAGGAAGTTCTGCGCAGCAGATCGAAAAACGAAATTAATTCCTGAGCCATCGCCATGGTAAAGCGATAAACCTCCGCCGCTGCTCGCTCCGAAGGTGGTCCCATACAAAATGTCTACTTTTCCGTCGGAGTCATAGTCGGCGATAGAAACTGACGACACGCTTTCAGTGGCGGTCTCCGAAGTCTTGGCTGGTAACACACCGGCGAGCTGTAAACTACCCGAACCATCATTGAGAAAAATGGATAGCGATCTGGATTCCCACCCGCCTAAGACAACATCTGCGAAGCCGTCTTTATTCAAATCTCCAACAGCGTACGCTCTGTCGTAATAGCCTGTGCCGGGTGTGTTCGCAAATTGTTGGAATGGCCCAAATGTTCCATCCCCCACACCTTGCATCACGCCCAGCGTGTCTGGACTTTGGTGTTGCGCAAGAAGATCCAGTTTGCCGTCTTTATTGAAATCAGCCACTAGAAATCCACTCAGTGGAGTGCTATTGGCTTGAGCCTGAGGCGCCAACAGACTGCCATCACCTCGGCCTGTGTACATCACAAGCAACTGGTTCGAAGTATCAACTGCCAGGATATCGATCGCACCATCGCGATTGAAATCCATCGCTTGCAAACTAACCAAGCCTCCATTGTTTCCATGACCTGGAACTGGGCCTGGCACTGGATTGCGAACCGCTTCGCGGAATGTTCCATCGCCATTTCCGAGACTTACGGTCAAGTAACGCTCGTTCTGGAAGTTGCCTCCGGAGTTCAAATAGGTGAAGCGAACGGACGCTATCGTGTCCATGAATCCATCGCCATTCATATCTGCTTGAGCAAACCCGTCCAAAAAGTTTCGCGACTCAAATGCGTAGGGTGGAAAGCTCAGATCAATCTCTTGGCCAACAATCAGGGAACGATCACTTTGAGGCGGAACACCAATGCTCAGCGTCTTTTCTGATGTACGGTCAGCCTGGGCAATCGACGGCAAAACTGTCAGCGTTTGATCGCGTTGATTTAGCGTTACAATCGACGGCTTGCCATAGCCCAAGTCGCCAATCACTGCGCTGGCTGGATTTCCGCCGACGCTAAAGTTCAAAACCTCGAACCCTCCAGAGGCGATGGCTTCCGTTGAGGGCGTGGTTACAAAGTTAGGTGGACGGTTTGCCAGTAGCTCTTCAACCACCAAATCGAAAGATTGATCCACATGCATGCCGAAAGAGTCGGTGGCGCGGATTACTATTTGATGCGATCCAGCATCTGCCTGAGTTGTTTGCCAGCTTACTTTGCCACTTTCTGCGTCGACGGTCATTCCCGTTGGACCAGTTGACAACGAGTAGGATAGCCGTGGATCGACAGTCGCCTGAGCTGAAGCTGTGTAGACGTAAAGCTTACCGCCTTCGATCGAGGTCAACGGCTGAGTTACAAAGCCTGACGGGCCAGTGTTCACTCGTCCATAAAGACTCATTTGAAAATCGAATCGCAAACCCGCTTTGTTCAAGAACTGTATTTCGGAGCCTTCAAAATGCTCTCTGGGCGAGAGTGATTTGTCTGTTAACCACTGCGTCAAATCCAGGTATGGTCGACCGTCGGGCAATATCCCATCGGGATGCAGTGCGTGCACATTGAGTTGTGTAAAGTCCTCGAATACAGCAATCAATGGTCCAGCGATAGCCAGCGAACTGGTGTTGGTGACGCTAATTCGCGTCGTCAGTTGTTGTTCGTCTGCACTCAAACTTGTTTGGCCGTGATCTATGTTCAGATAACCTGATAGATCTGTTAGTTGTCGAATATCGAACGGTTGAACAGCTTGGGTTCTCCGCGCAGCGGCCTGGGACTGTCCTGTCGACGGAAATGACGACGACATCTCCACGAATTCGTAGCCGCGAATAATGACGTTTGTCGAATCGTCGCTGTCGTTGTTGATCAACCGCGTCAAGACTCGAAACTCAGTGTCAGCCTTCAGACTCGAAAGATCAAATCTCAGTTTTGAATCTTGATCCATCGGAGCAATACTTGCGGACACGCCATCTGCCAGCATCGGTTCGAAACCTTCAGTCCAGTTAAAACTAGCCTGTCGAGTCGAACTCAGTGGCGCGAGCAAAGGAACTCCCTGCATGTCGGTTATCGTAACTTCCATCGCATCGCGAATTTGACCTCGAGAAGCTGTATCGAAGTGCGGTGCCTGAAACATAAGCTCAAGCACTGGTCGGCCACTTGGAACTTTCAGAATGCGTTCGAGTTCTGTAGAGAAACCTTGCCCTTCCAATAACTGTGGCGAACATCCCACTTTCTCGAAGGTTCCGCCACTGGTCGATACTCCACCAACCAACCCCGCTCCTTGTTCGTTCAGGTGATTGATGACCTCTAAGGCGTCTGACGGCGAGACTCTGCCATCGCAGTTGACGTCGATTAAGGGGAGCGGTCGAGCCTGATCGATCTGTCGCGGCAGTACTCTGGGACTAGTGGTATCATTCAGCCAATTGATAACTAGCAGCGCATCGCGCGGACTAACAAATGCGGGAGAGTCCCCCGAAACGTCCAACTCATGGACAACGTTATGCCAGATAGCAGCCGCCATCAGCCGTCTTGGTTCAAGCTGTTCGAGAAGCCCGCGCCGATTTCGTCGACTTCTTCGAACTTTGGCCGATAGGATAGAACGCTTGATGTGTCCAAGTGTGCGGAGCATAGGAGCCTCAAAGCCCTAAAAGGGCTGGTCAACCTCTGGAAAAACAACGAAAACCAAACGAACTCAAGCTCTGGCGGCGTGTTCGCTGTAGATAGTTAGAGGCAACTAGGAGGACCTATCACAGAAAGTTGGATTTTTCCAGAAATTGTCCGCGACGGCTTAACACAGACTTTCGAGGACCTGAAAAGATAGCAGGCCGAATATTTCGCGAACGAGCCAATCAATTGATTTCTTGCTCGACCTTTGCCGCACCCGCCGGAGAAATGGTTCGCAGAATCGGGTCAGACTGCAGTCGCTTTGCGTGCACCGCTGGTTCGAAGAATCCCCTTGCTCGCATCGATTCGAGCTTCCCTGCAGCTTGATAGCGCAACTCCTGCGTTGCAGTGACGGATTCGGTATCGGATTTCTGAAGCCCAGCTTCCGCCTCAAGGGCAACAAATTGATAACTGCTTGCCAGCAATCCGTCAGCCCAATCCGATGCGACTGCCGTGACAATGATCATTTGCTGCAATTCCTCGAGTCCTCGCCGACGATTATCGGCAGATATTGAAGAGCGATCATTGAACTGCCCGTTTTCCGAACGATACTGCGTTTGCGACTGCAAGAGCTTTATTGCCTGCGAGAATCTGCTGGGCTGAAGTTCTACCGCGCGACTCCAGCATGCAAGTGATTGATCGTATTCACCAGCGTGTTCGTGAATCAATGCTCGCAAGACATACCACATGACTGCATCTTCCAGTTGAAAAACTTGATTCTTTTTCGTGTGGTCAATGGTTCGAATTGAGCTTTCAAAGCGATCCACAAGGCTGGCCGCATCTGTCAGTTGACCCAAGTGCAAGGCGGCGATGGCTGCTGTTGATCCCGCTAACAACTGACTGCGAGTCACATATAAGTCTTGAGGAAAATCGATAGCCAACTGAGCGATCTCCGCTTGGATCTTGCCGAGTTCCTCCATCGCCTCTGAGTATTTGCCCAATTGAATTCGACATATTTCGGCGTCAGTTCTTAGGCTTAACCAAACAAACTGCGGTATCCGATGTGATGGATATTTCGCCAGATGAGACTTCGTTTTGGAACTGATCTGCTGGTTTATTTCAAGAGCTTTCTCCGATTGGCGACGCTGGATATAGCTTCGCTCCAAGTTGATTAAGGTCGAGAACCACGCGTTGAAAGCGTTCTCGTTGTTGGGGGTCTTTTGGCAGGCTGCGTCAAAGTAGTCGATGCACTCGCTTAATGGTTTCTCCGCAGCTTGTGGGTTCCCCAATAGCATTTCGCACAAACCAAGAGTGTGATTCGCGCGAGCAACCACTGTGCCTATCGAAACCTTTTCAGTTGCTTGGGCTGATTTGCCGAAGGACAACGCCATGTCCAATTCGTTTTTTGCTTCCTGAAATGTATAGCGAGCCGCGTAAACGGATCCTTTCATTTGGTGCAATGCCGCCAAGATTGCATGATCACCAAGATTGCTCTGGTCAAGTTTTGGAGCAATCGCATCCAGCAGATCCAGCGACTCCTGCTGACGACCTTTCTCGTACAGCATGCTGGCTAGTCCAATACCTAACAGGCAATGAGCTTGACGGATACCTTCGTGCTTTGAATAGCGAGTTAGGTCGTTTGAGCTTTCGGCCAGAGCCGTCTCTCGCAGTTGAATCGACGAATCGGGACCAGAAACGATACCGCGGATTCGGGCTAATCGATGAATCGTAAGATAGTATTTCTCGAGGTTGTCAGGATCCGTTGGCCGTTCACGTACCAAATCGCCTAGGAACTGCTCAACAGACCCCAACAACGACTGACGCACAGATTCTATCGCGGGATCATTTCCAACCAGAGATTCGCTTACATCGGCCAATCGGTCGATTGCCTGTCGAGCTTGATCAAATCGCGACTCAGCCAGTCTCGAACGTTGTTCGGCTCGTTGCCAATTGAACACCGAGACAATTAGAGCAACAAAGATTGCCGCTAAACTAACGGCAATCGTTCCACTGAGTCGAGGCTCGCGTTTGGACCACTGCCAAAGCGATTGTAGCGAGCCTACTCGCTTCGCCTGAATGCGCTGGCCCTTTTGCCAACGTACCAAATCGTCATGGAATTGCTGTATGGTTTGATAGCGGTCTGGGGCATCCTTCTGCATCGCCTTTAAGCAAATTGTTTCGATGTCGATGGGAATTTGTTCGACTAGCAATCGTGGTCGAGGAGGATCAACCAGCAAAACGTCTCGAATGATCTTCTGAGGAATTCCTCGAAACGGTCGAGTACCTGTGATGCATTCGTAGAACGTGGCTCCCAGCGAGTAAACATCGCTACGATGATCGATTTGCTTACCCGCCTTTGCCTGTTCAGGACTCATATAGGCTGGCGTTCCCATCAGCGTACCGGACTCCGTCAGCGTTGTATCGTCGCCGTACACCGAGGCCAAGCCAAAGTCTGTCAACCAAGCTGTGAATTGGTCGTCAATCATGATGTTGCTGGGCTTCACATCTCGATGCCAGATACCAGCATCGTGTGCAGCCATAAGAGCAACTGCAATCTGCTTAACCACCTGAACCGCTGTATCTGAGGGCATTGGACCTTGGCTGTCGATCCAATCGGCCAACGTCTTCCCTTCGAAAAGCGGCATCACCAGAAATAGTCGGTGATCCTCTGACATTTCAATGGTGTGAATGGGAATCACGTTGGGATGATTCAACTTCTGAACTGCACGAACCTCGCGCTCAGCTCGTTTCAACACCATCGGATCGCGACTGCGGATGAACTTTATTGCAACCCGCTGACCACTGTTCCGATCGACTCCTTCGAACACGGTAGCAGACCCGCCTGAGGCCAGTTCGCGGACTATCAAATACTGTTTTAGTTCCCCAATCGATCCAGGAATCATCGCCGGTTGAAGCTGCACTGGCTGATTCGAATCCAAGTCCGATTTTGACTCAACCAATTCTAGTCTTCTATAGAGACTGCTAAGGACTCTGGCTGCCGACTCGCGGTCAACGCTGGTTGGTTTGTACCACGCTGGTTGAACCAGCTTCGAGGAGGTGTGTTCATTCAGGCGTTCCTGGCAAGCTTTGCAAACGGACACATGTTGACTGATTTGGCTTGACGGATCTACTACTCCATCGATCAGCCTAAGCAGATCATCAAGCGTTGGACAGGAATCTTGGCTGTTCGCCTGGCGAGCTTCGTGAGCAGGCATGGCAATAGAATCCTATTGAGTGAACCAAGGGTAGTCTTCGCTGATCCTTTGGACTTCTGCTTCCAAACGCTTTAGAACTCGCGATTTTGCGTTGTACACAACCTCTATCGCTACGCTCAGTGTCTTAGCCGTATCAGATGGATTCTGCTGATCGACCCACACGGATTTAAAGGCTTGCCATGTCGTCGACTCGAACTCGCTTTGAATTTTCTGCATGGCTGCCTGCAACAAAATGGATTGAAATTGTTCAACCCATTCCGAATCGACGATGGGTTGATCCGATGCCGATTCAAGCCTTTCAATCTCAGCGGACAGCGCTTCTTTGTTGGAGCCGCGTTTACGCCAGAAGGCTATGATTCGTCGCCTAACAAGCAAGCCCAGCCAATCGCGAAAACGCCCTTTTTCACGGTCATATTCAAAATTGCGAAGGCATCGTGTAACTTCCAGTAGGGCATCTTGAGTCACATCTTCTGCATCGTGCTGCTGTAACCCGCGTCGCTGAACATAACTCAGAATGACTGGCGTATAGATCTCAAAAAACTCTCGCCAAGCTGCTTGATCTTGATCTCGCAGTTTAACCAGCAAGCTAGCTCGAGTTACATTGGACAACGGACGCGTCATAGTGAGCACGATAATGTGAAAGTCGTGGCAAAACGCCGAGTCCATTCTAGTTGTACTTTCCCGAAAGGCCAACCTCGGCAAATGAACACTAATTCAAGCTTCGATCACACTGGTTCGCTAAGGCTGTGGCACTCTCCTCTGGGAGAGTCGAGCGTCAGCGAGGAGAGGGTTCTTACGCCGAAAGACAAGACTGAATCCTCGCGGAATCAGCTACGAGGAGTCTTACGATGCAGAGTCCATCGCAGTGAAAATCCTTTCGCTCTGTGATTGTCAAATCCCAAACACACTCGCGGCCCACCAACTTCAACCTTCGAACTTCACCATTCAAACTTCAGTCGTGGTTGCACTCTCCCCAGGGAGAGTCGAGCGTCAGCGAGGAGAGGGTTCTTACGCCGAAAGGCAAGACTGAATCCTGGCGGAATCAGCTACGAGGTTTCGAGTTGAAATTGCGAGATTCCAGAGTTGTGTTGCTGCATCGTCGCCCGTCATTTGCGTGATATCGAGTAATTTATAACCTCTTCTAGGCACCTCATCACGCAGGCTTTAGAAAAATGGTTCCCACACCTTCGACTCAACAAGAGCTTGATCGGCTAATCTCAACGCCCAACCAACGAGTAATCAGCACTGTACGCACTCTTCCAGGGCGGTTTGCAGTTTTGGGAGCTGGCGGAAAGATGGGTTATCACATTAGCTTGATGTTGCTACGAGCCCTTGAGGCGGCGGAACGGGATGATCGTGTAATTGTAGTGTCTCGTTTCTCCGATGTTCAGAAGCGTAAGCAGTTCGAACAAGCTGGGTTTGAAGTGATTTCGGCTGACCTAGCAGAACCCGACCAAGTTGAACAGTTGCCTGATGCGGACAATGTCATTTCAATGGCCGCGATCAAATTTGGAACCAGTGGTCAACCTGGTCTACTGAAACGGATCAATGTTACAACATCAGAACAAGTGACCCAGCGATACAGGCAATCACGAATTGCAATGTTGTCTACCGGTTGCGTCTACTCCTTTACAACTCCAGAATCAGGTGGATCGACTGAGGATTCACCCGTGGAACCTCCAGGAGAGTACGCGCGTTCGCGAGTTGAGCAGGAGCAGGTCTTTATTGACGCCTCGATCAAAAATGGGACTCCGGTCGTTTTAGTCCGGCTTAATTATTCCAATGATCTTCGCTACGGAGTACTACTTGATGTAGCTCAAAAGGTCTTTCTCCGAAAGCCAGTCGATGTGTCAATGGGCTACGCCAACGTCATCTGGCAGGGCGATGCAACGGCTCACATCATCCAGTCGTTGAATTATTCAGCCAGTCCCCCCCGACCGCTTAATATTACAGGACCTGAGGTGTTGAGTATTCGCAGATTAGCGCATCTGTTCGGTGAGAAGTTTGGCATCGAGCCGACTATAGTTGGTGTCGAGGACCGAGTCGCCTGGCTCAACAACGCAAAGAGGTCTCACTCATTGTTTGGACCTCCCGAGGTTTCGATAGACCAGATGATTCACTGGGTCGCAACGTGGCTTCAGCAGGGAGGAACGACATTGAACAAGCCAACACACTTCGAATCGCGCGGCGAAGGGTATTAACAAATGCAAGCCTGGCGAGAGTTCTTGAATGCCGGTCAAGTAATCCCCGCTTGTCCGCTGGCGCTGAACGATAATGGATCGTGGTCCGAGAAACATCAGCGAGCACTAGTCCGATACTATGTTGACGCTGGAGCCGGCGGCCTGGCCGTCGGAGTTCACACAACACAGTTCGCTATTCGCGATCCGAGATACATGTTGTACGAAACGCTGTTGCAACACGTTTCGCATTGGCTTACTGAATCGCTTCCGGCAAAGTTGCCATTTGTGCGCATCGCTGGTATTTGTGGAAACACGAAGCAGGCCACAGCAGAGGCAGCCTTTGCCGCCGATCATGGATACCACGCTGGACTGGTTAGCCTTGCTGCCCTGCGCGATGCAACAGAAGCCGAACTAATTGGTCATTGCGAAACGGTATCGCAGTTCATTCCAATCTTCGGCTTCTACTTGCAACCTGCTGTCGGAGGTCGCGTCTTGAGCTACAGATTCTGGCGAGAACTTGCTGAGAACCTGCAATTGATCGCAATCAAGATCGCACCGTTCAATCGCTATCAGACCTGGGATGTTGTGCGAGCTGTCATTGAATCAGGGCGCGACGACTTGGCACTTTACACTGGCAATGATGACAACATCATCGTCGATCTTCTCACCCCGTTTTCGTACCGCGGAAAAACCAGGTTTATAGCCGGAGGGCTTTTGGGGCAATGGGCAGTCTGGACTCGGGCCGCAGTGGAGTTGCTGAAGCAGATTCACAAGGTTCGCACGACGGATTCTATTGCGATGGAATGGTTAAGCAAGAATCAAGCTCTGACCGATGCAAACTCGGCGGTGTTTGATGTGGCCAATCAATTCTCTGGCTGTATACCTGGAGTCCATGAAGTGCTTCGACGGCAAGGATTGTTGGCTTCCAATCGATGCCTTGATCCCGACGAAGTGCTTTCCCGCAACCAAGTAGAGGAGCTGGATCGTGTGGCTGAGGCATATCCATGGTTAGTCGACGATGACTTTGTGCGCGTGAACTTAGCGAAATGGCTAGCTTGAGACGAATCGCTTACAGTTTCATCCATTAGGGAGTCGAGGCATTGTTGGCAGCCTAAGAAAAGGCTGGCGACTTTCTGGGCGTGCCACTGGTGAGCGTCAGCGAACCAGTGCAGTCGAAGGAGTTGACGAGCTTGGCTGAGTGATTTATCAATCGAGCTGATGGAGCCAAACAGCAAGAACGAAGTAAACAAGCTGGGACATGAAATCATGGTTCAATGCCAAGTGGTTCCTGGCTTTTTTACTTCGATCACTCGGGTGAGCCTGTGCTAGCCCAATCAACGAACAATACTGCAATAGTACAAGCTTCGATCACGCTGGTTCGCTGACGCTCACCAGATGGGATGAAAAGAAGTTCGTCACCCGTGACCTATAGTTGGTGACGAGAATTTTAATCCCATAACTAAGGCGGAGTGACGAACATGTTTAGTTTAGCAGATTGGTACTGTTTTGTTGGTTTTGATTACCACGACAGCTTCGTTCAAGTCTGTATTTTGGATTCGAAGGGATCGATTATAGGGAATCAACAGGTTGAAAATCGCGTGACTGCGATCGTAGAGTACGTCGATAACCTGCGCGACGGTCGCGTAATCAGAGGTGCCGCGATCGAAACGTGTTGCGGTGCAAGCAATTTGGCGGAACAACTACAGGATCGAGAGTGGCCAATCGCATTGGCTCATGCTGGGATTTGCGAGAAGATGAAACGCAGCCCAGATAAATCGGACCTTGCAGACGCTCATCTGTTGGCTGATCTGTGTCGTGTTGGTTACTTGCCAAAAGTTTGGCTGCCGCCCAAAGCAATTCG
The DNA here is from genome assembly GCA_046349795.1 of Pirellulales bacterium. Lineage (GTDB taxonomy): Bacteria > Planctomycetota > Planctomycetia > Pirellulales > Pirellulaceae > Aureliella. Next base: position 111,833 of record JAXMBP010000009.1, read on the forward strand.
AGATATAAGACGGCTCACGCGATTTCGTCAGCAGTTGGTTGACCAGCGTCGTGACATCAAGTTGCGTATGCGAGCGTTGTTGCGGGAGGAGCGAATCGAGCCATCATCAGACGTCGGGGAACGTATGGACAAAGTCCTGGTTTAAATGGCTGAAAGAGACCAAATCACTTTCAGAACATAGTCGCTGGGTAATGGACAGTCATATTGCTGATTTGGATCGGGTCGTAAAGAAGATAGCCGAAACTGAGGAGCGTATGGAAGCGGCGACCAAGGATGATGACGTAGTGCAGAAACTACGGTCAACCAAGGGAGTTGGCTTAGTAACAGCGGTCGTGATGCGAGCTGAGATTGGCGACTTTAATCGATTTGCAAGTGGTAAGCAGTTAGCTCGCTATAGCGGCGGTGACTCCCAAGAATGCATCGAGCGGCAAACGTATGGCCGATGGCGGTTTGGTTAAAGCTGGTAGCTTGGTTTTGAGAACAATGCTAGTTGAAGCAGCTCATCGCTTGGCTCGCTATCAACCTGCATTGGAAAGCACTAAAAGAGCAATTGAAACAGAGAGGTAAGCCTGGATCGGTAGCTAGCGGCAGTTGCCAATCGCTGGGTCAGAAAGTTGTTTTGGGAAATGGCAAGATAGAAGAAAACGAAGAAGTTGCAGCATAGGAACTTGATCACACTAGAGGAAAGTTTAACGATGCGAATGATGGATACAGTTTGGCTCTCGGTTGTGAGGTGAGCTCGTTGTGCCACTGGGCAGTATCGCAAGATATTCGCTCGTCTCCAGGTGGGGCAGCCTCACGCCTTTCGAATCCCAACTGGGCTAAATGCTCGGATAGAAGAATGGGAGCACCGAAGTGTCCGCGTCATTTCCGTCGAAGAACGCGTCCTACGAAGAAAGATCACAGCATCCATGCTGCGAAGGTTTAACGCATTGGCCAAAATCGAAGCCCAAAAGAAAGGTGGCGAGCATCATTTGAGACGCTCGCCACCCCGCTTCGACTTTGGCTCCAGTCAGCGCTCAGGTCGCACCTCTGCGTTGCCCTATCCTCTGCTGGAGTAATTCAAACATAGGTTACAAAAATTCACTTGCAAGCTACTTGACATCAACGGTTTTTTCATAGAAGTGGCACACGGAAAGCAGCCGTCATGCTTAAGAATAGAAACGTTGCCAGTGCCACACCCGCCGCTGCATTTGCACTCTCCCCTGGGAGAGTCGAGCGTTAGCGAGGAGAGGGTTCTTACGCCAAAAGACAAGACTGAATCCTCGCGGAATCAGCTACGAGGAGTCTTCGATGCAGAGTCCATCGCAGTGAAGATCAATTAGCTCAGCGATTATCCTAGCCCAATCACACTCGCGGCTTACCTACGAATTTGTTCGTGCTTCACCGCGATTTCTGCAATATTTCGAATTCTCAGACGGGAGCGCAAAGAGATCTTACTCCAAAGTTCTTCTGGGATGTCTAATTCCCGTCGTACGGTACTCAATTCGACCTCTCCTTTCTCCGCAACAGCTTCAAAGAAAAGATGCCGAATCAACATGTTGTAGTCGGTAGCAAATCCAGTCGCAATATCGTTGAAATCAATCTCTGCCGATGACTTTTGGACATCGGATGTTCCTGGAATTGGAATCGTAGTTGAGGACTTCTTTCGCCAATCGGGAATACCTGGAACAACTAGTGTGAATCCTTCGACTGCCAAGTATCTTTTGTCGCTAGCTGCTCGACTAGTACTCGCAACCTTTTCTACATCTAGTGCCTTTAGATACTCTGATGCCAACTTGAAATTCGATTGTGATACCTTCGATTCCACCGATAACAAGACTTCAGGTAGCCCTTGCCCTGATGATTGACCTCCGACAATGAGAACAACCGAAACACAAATCGTCGCGTGCGCTCTTGCCATATTAAACAACACCTTCAAACAATGATGATATCGCCAATGCTCGCCTATCGAACATGAACCTGTCCAACATGTCCATTTCTTACTCTGTAATCACATTCTAGAGTAGAGAACGATTCTCAACGTTGACTACAGGGTTCAAGCACGTATCCCTATCACTCTCGAGGATAAGTTACGCAATGTAGAACTACCTGAAACTCTTCAAAATCCTTTTCCCATACTCTCTCTATGCCTGAGGGAGCATCTCTTTTGGAAAGGCAGAAAATGAAAAGCTCAGACCTCATCCGATCTTTTGTCATTTCGTAAAACATAGGGTGAAGTTCCTCTGTGCTTGTGCCATGAGAGGACTCTAAGTTCCAGCCTGCATTCGCTATTCTTGCTCGCATTGTTTTGTCCAGTCGTTGCCAAAAAGAATTCGCTAGGCTATTCGGCACCCACACTGCATAGTTGCAGTAAGTACTCCCCCCTCCGCCCTGTCCGAGCTTAATTTCAGGATCGACATCTCGAACTATTCCTCGCATATCCCCACATTCGAATTGACGTAAAGCTATAGGTACAGATGGTCGTAATAGGTCCGTCAATTTCGGTGTCAAACATGCGATCACAATCATCAGCCAAAAAACATCTCGAAGTGAGAAGCTAATTTGATTTTTTCTGTTTTTCACAACATTCCCGGGAAGATGTTTGTCAATTTTCCAATCGTTTTTTGGGAGCTTTATCCAATGCTACCTCCGATACCAAACGCCTATGTCGATCGACAACCGTGCTATCTGGGTAGGTGTACATCGTCAGTTCACCCCTGGCATTATAATCGGTTGAGGTTGTATAAGTCTGCCCTGCTGTCGTCAGACTTTCCGTCTTTGACGACTTGCCGAATCTTAGGAATAGCTCACCGCGTTGCTGTGGATAAATCTGGAAAGAGCGAACCGCAGAGACACAAAGGCACAGAGAGTAAGCTAGTCAATTATCGAGCTGTTTTGTGAACGAACTTTTGAAGAATCTGCGCAGCAGGGAAGACGCCGATTGTCTAGAATGGTTCACTGCTCAAGCTAGCTGACCAAAATGGAGTTGACGCTAACAATCGCGAGAAGATCGTGAACGACGATGCAGTTTTCAATCAGGATGAGTTTACAAGGCCTATCGCTGATTCCGCCTCGCCCCGCCCAAAACCAAGAATCAAACTCTGGCCCAGAGTCTTACATTACGTTATCTGCCTGATTCCATTGGCAATAATATCGACAATGCAACTCTACCCCGTGGACTGGTTGGTCAGTGGACTGTTCTTTGGACAAGCAATGATACTGACGGTTTCGGCAGGGCTGCTGGAGCGTTTTTGGTTGGCGGGTGTGTGGCGATCTACACTGCTGTCATTTATCCTTATCTTGGTTAGCTTTGGTTTCCAGGATTCTAGTGAACTGACAACAATTTCTGTTGTCTTTTTTGTCGCTCCCATCACTGTTCTATGCGTCGCTAGCCCCATGCTTGCGATGCGTTACTTTTGCGATTGGAGGTTGGTTCCAAAGCAAACTCCGACAGTCACCAGACGCAACATTAGTACCAGCGACTTTATGCTGGCGATCACAAGCGTTGCGGCGCTGATTTTCCTGACCAAAGTCTCGCAGGTAGCTTGGGAAATGGGTACCTTGTCCTTTTGGACAGGTGCGCTGATTCCGATGGGCTTTCTGTTCCTACTTAGTTTCTTAACAACGGTGCCCGTCGTTTGGTTCTTCTTTCGACTTAGGAAACCACTGGTTCGTTGCCTCTGTTCCATCGCTTGGTGCTTTGCCGCAGTAGCAGTCACCATGTTCGTAATCTCTCATTTCGATGGAGCTACTTCCACCTTGGGTGAGTCACTCCTAACAGCAACACTGGGAACCACAGTGTTTATTTCCGGATTAGCTGCGATGGACTACAGCGGGTTCTGTTTGAATCGCAGGGCCAAGGCGACAGATTCTAGTTCGAATTCAGAAGTTGCTTCTATTGAGCAACCTACCTTTAAACGTCGTCGCGTTGAACTTGCCTGGGTCGCTGCAACGTTGCTATTAGCAGCATGTAGCAGTATCACACTGGCTGTTCATGAGGCATCGAAGAATCGGCTTGAAGTCGAACTTAGCGATCTTGCAGCTCAGCTACGTTCCGATGATGGCGATTTGCAAAACTGTGAAGGCAAGCCCTATCGCCTGAATGTCGGAAGATCTACCACTGACGAATTGATGCATACGTATTTCAAGTACTCATCGGTTCAACATCTTTCATTAGCTCATAGTCAGATCACCGACGCAACCATTTCGCAACTTGCTAGACATTATTCCAACTTAACCCGACTAGATCTTGGCTACACTAACGTGACGGCGCAGAGTTTGAAACAACTGGAAACGGTTGGCAATATCAACCATCTGGGACTGGCCGGAACTAAGATTGACTTCGATGCTTTGGTAAATGTATTCAAGCACTTTTCATCAACTCAAGTACCTTTTCAACTCTACATCCAGAGCCTTGATTTGAGCGACACGCAGTTCACCGCAGAGCAGATTGCGAATTTGCCTCCGCAAATTACCATGCTCAACATTAGTAACTGCAAATTCAATGACGACGATATTGCCACCATCACTGGATCCCGCGCGTGGGCAACACTGAATATCTCTGGAAACCCGATTACAGGCAGCGGGATTCGCTACGCAGCGATCCAACATCTGATTGCTCACGACGTCCCTTTGCAAGATAAGTTTTTTACCCCGGCCGGTTTGTCGAGTTGCAGTCTTAGCAACACTCAGCTCACCGATGTGGGCTTAAAGGCTTGTGCGTCATTGAATACGCTAAAGGTTGGAAATGGCCAGTTCACTGATCAAGGGCTTCGAAATATATTGCAATTGGGAGGGGTCCACGAACTCTACGTATTCGGCGAGCAACTGAATGGCACTTGCCTAGTTCCACGACAATCTCAGCAATGGCATATTTCTCTGAGCAAGTCGAGCGTTAACGATTTGGCATTAGCACAGATCGCCAAGGCCTGGAAAAACGACCCCGTGTACATCTCAAGTTTTTCCCTGGCCGATACCGAAATTAGCGAACACGGACTGAGCGAACTGTCAGGCTGTGACATCTATCTGTTGGATCTAAGTCGTACTCGAGTAACAGCGCAATCTATACTTGACCTTCAGATACCAGGCTTGCAGGCGGTATTAGTGGATTTCAATCAATTCAATGCAGATGAGCTTCGCGCAATTCGATCAAAGATTCGAGTCATCGTTGGCGAGAAACTGCAAAACGAAATGTTATCACCCTAAGATCGGTTTGCGTAATATCAGTAAAACGCAGGCGGAGCCTGCAAGACAGTGAGTTACTAGGCAGAACCCAGTAACGAGCTACTAGCGAATCCGCTGGGACCTGGACGGCTCGCGCCGTGCCGCTGGAATGAAGTTGACCTTAATGGAACGGTTTGGCGACTAGTATCACTTGCGTTCAGTAGCCTTGATCAAGGCTGGTTCGCCATCGGCCTTCCACTTTTTGATCGATTGCTCCAAAGCCTTGATGGCTCGGTTGAGTTGTCGATCTTTGCCACTGGCAATCTCAGTCGGTTCTGGCCAAACCACGATATCTGGCACTGCGCCATTCAGTTCCATATCTTCGCCCGAATCTCGCAAAAACCAACCTCGGAATGGCAATCGCAACGAGCCCACGTCCATGATCGCAGTCGCGCCGGTGCTGACGACACCACCTGCAGTTGGAACACCAATCACTTTGCCTCTACCCAAAGTCTTGATAGCATGGCTAAAGATCTCGGCATTGCTATAGCTGTTTTGATTGCACAGCACAACGATCGGCTTATGCCAACTTGCATAGACCAAGCGATCATTGGGATAACCAGGTCCACCTCCACGCGGCACAGTGATTGCATGTCGCGGCTGAGTGAGTGCGGTCAGCAAATGATCGGCCGTTGATCCGCCGCCGTTATCGCGGACATCGATGATCAGTCCATCTTTGCCAAAGCCCACTTCGAATAGCTCGCGCTGGAAATCCATAAAGCTGGCCCAGCTCATGCCTTCGATATGCAAGTAGCCAATGTTGTCCTCTTTGGCTTTCTCCTTAACCATGCGTCGATTATCATCCTGCCACTTTTGATACAGCAAGCTTCGAACTCTAGCATACGTCGTCGGGCGAATCGTAACATCGCGCTGAGCACCATCAGCTTCTTTGGCTTTCACCGTCAACTTAATATCGCGATCCAAAGGCCCAGTTAGCACACTGGCAGGATCGATGTTCGGATCAACAGGCTTGCCATCAATGCTGAGAATGATTTCACCTTCACGCAGTCGACTATCCTCATCGGCGGCTGGAGTGCCTTCGATCACATCTTTGATCTTCCAACCTGGGCCACGGAATTTGGGATCGAATCTCGCTCCCAAATGACCAGTTACCGGTCGCCAGTCTTCGCCCAAATCTGACTTTCGGCCCAGTCGAACGCTTGGTGTAAATCCCAAATGCGATCCGTTCAGTTCGCCCAACATTAGATGAATAACCGTAGCCAGCGTATCGGTATCAGGCTGAGTTGCAGCGTCGATGTACTTGCGACGAATAGCATCCCAATTCTTATTGCCTAATCGATCGTCGTACCAGCGATCGCGCATCGTGCGCCAAGCTGCTTCGAAAGCAGCCGCGTTACGAGCCGACAGACTTATTGGCTGTAGCGCGCTAAAGGAATACTCTTCGCCGCTACCACCTGAAATTGGTTGTGTTGCGGGTACACCTTTGCTCAACCAAAACATGCGGTCGGGAGACTTGAGCCAACCTTTGATCGAACCCGATTCTGAAGAGATCTTCTTCGGCTTCAGCTCTTCAGGGAATTCGACCGAGTACGTGCCGCGCTGGCCATCAACACTGGCAGAGAAGATCAATTTCTTTCCGCCAGGCTGCCAACCCAGTAGGCTCTCCGTTGAATTAGAGATCGAAAGGGGGCGAATGCGTCGATGGATGTTTTCGAAGTCGATCTTAACTTCGACAGGCTCTTTCTTCTTGTCATCCGCTTTGGACTTGTCCGACTTTGGCTTATCGCCGTCCGATTTGTCTGCATCGGATTTGCTTTCGCTTGTCGATCCATCCTTGTCTTTTTCTTTGGTGGCTTCAGGCTTATCCGACTTTTCCGGTTTTGAATCACCTTTCTTAGCCGCCTCTCGAGCCTTTTTAAAGGCTTCCAAAGTCTTCTTCAGTTTGCGATCGCGCGAACCGGTATCGGCTTCCGTTTCCGTCAAGTAAACGTAGTAGATATCGATCTCTTCCAAATCGTTTCGCTTGCCAGTGAAAGCAATCATTGTGCCATCGGTGGACCAGTTCGGATTGACCTCGTTGTAAGGATGCCGAGTGATGTTGACTGGTGGCTGAGACTTGTCGAGCTTCGCTATCCAGATGTCAGAATTAAAATCGTTGTCTGCAGTGGCGTAGGTAATCCACTTGCTGTCGGGTGAAAAATCAAAGCCTGAGATATCAAAGCCCTTCAAGAATCTTTCGTTGCTTCCAGAGGCGAAATCGTACAGCCAAAGATCGCCAGGCTGTCGGACATAGGCTAACTTCTTTCCGTCAGGAGTCAGCTTCAGATCTTGCTCGACGCTGGATTCGTTCGTCAACCATTGGTAGCGAAACTCGCTGTTCTGCCACCAGTATTTCGACTCGTCGGCCCGAGTGATTTTGACGATGTCTGCTTGACCATCCTTCCAGCCGACACACAGGAGCGCCTTGCCTTCGTCAATAAAGATTGGATCGGTTTCAAACTCAGCAGTGCTGGTCACGCGAACTGGTTCACGAAGAACGGTTTCCATGACCCATACGTCGCCGCCAGAAGTAAACGCTACTTCTAAACCAGCATCGGTGATCGACGCATCGGTGGCATCGGAGAGCTTACGGCGAAATAGATCGCTGTCGACATCCTCTTTAGCTACGGTGATTTCTAGCTTGGTTGGCTTTGACTTGCCATCCAACTCTAGACGATACAGATCAAACAGGTGAGAAAACACCAGACTCTTCCCGTCGCCAGCAATGGTGGTTTGATGAACCAAGTCGTCTTCAAACGAGGTTAACTGAGTTGCCTGCTTCTTCTCGATCGAATACTCCCACAAATTGCGAGCCCCGGTGGCTGCACCTTGCGAGCTGCTGTAGTAGAAGCCTGATCCATCGCGTTTCCAAACTGGCGAAAGGCTATCGGTCTCTTGTTTGAGTTGGGGTTTGAATTCGTTGTCATTGATATCGTACAACCAGATCTGCGCAGCTCGCGATCCGTGGTAGCCTTTCCTCCACCATCGCTCTCCGGCAGTGGTGAAAAGCAACTGACGACCATCGGGACTGCACTTTGCATCGGCGGCTGAATCATTGAAGAGTAGCTGCTCAGGGTTTTGCTGCTGAGTATCAATCTTGAGCAGTCGCTGCGCATACTTCCAATCATGATCTCGACTGGCAAGTACTAGCAGGTAGCGCCCGTCAGGAAACCAATCCATCAGCGAATGGCCTTCGGTGTTCTGTGTCACCTGTTTAGCTTCCGAGCCTGTCGAACTCATCAGAAAGATTTGTCGGCTTCCAGTTCGATCGCTCACGAAGGCGATCTGCTTTCCATCAGGACTGAACTTTGGCTGTGTATCATCGGCAGGATGGGTTGTCAGTCGATGAGCTTGACCGCCTTGACTGGCAACGGACCAGATATCGCCGCGATAGCTGAACAACAGCGTTGAACCATCGGGCGAAAGTGACGGCGATTCAACCAACCGCACGGGTTGATCAGCGTAAGACAAACTGCTAACGATCGAAAGTAAAAGGGGCAGTAGTTGAACAGGTTTCATATTGTGAGCTCAACGGGTTGAGTTGCGATTTCTGAGTCGGTTTTCTCCTCGGAGGTGACTGATAAGATGATAGTTAAGGCCGCCGGGGAAATCCGCTAACAGCTTCACAGAACTGAGGATTTTTCCCTGTCTGATACTGATTGCGAGACTCTAAGTAGAAAACAGATTAGGCTCGGTCTAGCAACGCTCAGTTCTGCAAGCTTCGCCAACTTTTTTTGTGTCCCGTATGTTCATTAGGACAGCTTAAGAAATTGGGCTTTTCAAAATCGGTTCGTGACATTCTTTTGGAAGATTAAGGATCTTCGAAGAGTTTCGACCATCTCCAACTTTTGACGAAGATAGTTACGAAGTCGTTTCCAGAGACCCACTCTTCAGCGAGAGAAGTTGCGGTTCCGCGTTCTGGCGAAGGCAGCTACGAGTTTTGCGATTGTTAAATGTCTAATCACTACTTCAAGTTCAAGCAGTTCACTATTCAGCAAGATCGATGCGCCATGAAGGTATCGACCGATGCCTGCTTTCAAGGTGCGTGGACGCCAATTGATGATGGCGTCAGGAGTGTTTTGGATATCGGAACTGGCACAGGACTACTTTCTCTGATGCTTGCTCAGCGGAATGCAGATATTGAAGTTGAAGCCATCGAGCTTGATGAGGCAGCGGCAGGTCAGGCTCAAGAGAATGCTTTTGCGTCACCATGGAAGAATCGAGACGAACTCATTCACGCTGACGCCCGGACTTATGATTTCCGTAAGCGCTACGACATGGCGATTTGTAATCCACCGTTCTATAGCAACAGTTTGCTCGGCGATACGGAATCTCGCAATCACGCTCGACACACAATAGCATTGTCACATCCAGAACTACTTCGCGTACTTGATCGAGTTCTGGCGCCCGATGGCTATGCCTCGATCCTATTGCCAGTTGTTGAACATCAGGCTTGGGAGGAACTTCTAAACGAACATGGCTGGAAGATTCATCGACGACTGTGCATTTATCACCAGGAAGAATCCCCAGCGAATCGGATCGTTAGTCTTTGCAAAAGACAGAATACCGATGAAGCAGAGGAAGAAAAGCTGATCATCTTCGTTGCTGAGAAACAGTACTCGCGTGATGCCGTTGAACTACTTAAGCCGTTTTATTTGAAACTGTGAATCCGTAGCTGAAGCAACAGAACTGCGGTCTAACAAAGTTGAACCTAGACCTTAATTCCCAGCGGACATCTTTCCAGTCTGCGCTCCATTGATGGAGCTGGAATAACGCCTTCACGTAACGCTGGCTGCGTTTCGATTGGGCTGGGTGTAAATTGAATCATGAAATCAACCCAGGTCGTGTTGCATTCTTCTTCGACATCTCGGCTGATCAATTGTCGATCGGTCCACACTTCTTGATAACCCGGATCAACCTCTGAATATTCTTGGCAAAGGCGTCGAAGCCATAATGGAAATTCGGCATCGGGTCTTGTTCTGCGAAACCAGCTCCCCAACGGCTCGCCTTCGTAATTCTGAAGTACAGCATTGAAGGCCGGTCCGTTAATGCCAACGAAACAACTGTAGATATCTACTCTATAGGTACCCGGAACCACCGAAATCTTGCGCACCATTTCAGGATCTGAAAAATACTGTTCACACAGAAAATCCGTGCTCCCGCATATGGCAACTCTGTTGTCCAGTAAATCCAAATAGGCGGTAATCTTCGAGCACCATTCATCTTCTTCAAAATCACTTAGTGGCCTATCAAAAATAAACCGCATCGCCGTTCCACCGCGATCACTCAGCAACTCCCAAGCTACGAAGCGGCCCGTTTTATAGGCGTCCAACCAATCTGATGAACCCTGTTCGCAATGGTCGCAAAGACCTGCGTTACTTACGCCGGTCAAGACAATGCAGCGCGAATCGTGGCTTACCGATACAGTCTTTGCTGGAGATTTTTGCCCCATGATTGCTCTCCTTCCCACTGATGAACAAACAACATGATACGTCACTCCGCATCGGCATTGAATCGGCAATGTAGTAGTCCTACCCGTGCGAAACTCGCCGATATGGGTATATTTCACGCCTTCGTGGTAGCCAATCTGCAGTAGAGAATTGAAACAGTCCGCTTCGAATCCAAAGTGCTTTGGGGTATCCCCGGTCTAGGAGGATTCTGGATTCGTTAGGTCTGTATTGGTTGCTCAGGCGATGCCACGAAGGGGTATGCCCAATTCCAATCTCTCGGTATCACAAAGGAGTCTAAGGTGAAGAAGAGCGCAGTTAAGTGGATCGCGTCCGCTGGTGTTGTATTGTCGATTGCATTGTTTACAGCCAATGTACAAGCAGGTTTGTTCGGAAGCCATGGATCCAGCGGTGGATCAAAGGGTGGCAGCGTCGGAGCTGGTAGCCACGGTAGCAGTGGTTCATCGGGTGGTCGCGGCGGCATGTTGAAGAATCGTGGTTCATCCGGCGGATCGGCTGGTAGCCAAGGTTCGTCAGGCGGCAGCGCTTCAAGCGGTGGAAGCGGATCAAGCGGCGGACGCGGTGGTCTGTTGGGCAAAGGTTCCAAGGGATCGAGCGGCGGAAGCCGTGGTTCCAGTGGTGGAAGCCGCTAATTGCTGACGATCTGTCGCAGCTAGTTGCGGGCTTACCCCAACACAGGATATTCTCAGACCAGGGTCGGAACCTACCGGCCCTGGTTTTTTTGTTGGAGTTGTTTGTGTCATTGTTTTTGTTGAAAGCACCTTATCCAGTTAGCTAGCTCCGATATCCTAAGGAGTCCGCCGAATTGGTCTTTCAAATCCTTTCCTTAAATTTGTTTCAACTCAGTTGATTACTGCAAGCCGATGAAAAAAGCTCGAGTAGTTAAAGCAGTAAAAATCATCGCCAGTTGCTTCATAGCATTTCATCTGGTAGCGGTCTTTGCCGCGCCTGCATCAGTTCCTCCCACATCAACGTTGATCGATTCCACTTGGTCTGTATGCAGTCCATATCTACACGCGACCAACTTGAATAACGGATACCACTTTTTCGCACCTGAGCCCGGTGCAAGCACCTTAGTCGAGTTCTCCGGAACCGCGGCTGATGGTTCAATCAAACACGGCGTCATGCCTGACAAGCAGCGCATGCGTCCTCGACTTCTGTACCATCGCTATTTCATGTTGACAGAATTCTTGGGTAGCAACGCCTTTGACGAAAAGAACAAACAGACGATCGTTCGAGCGTTCGCCAAAGAATTAATGCTCACCGAAGAGCTTACTCAAATCCAACTTACCATGGTCAGCCATCGCCCCAGCAATCGACAAGAGATTTTGATCGGCGATGATCTAACTGCAGAACAAACTTACGAGCGACAAAACTTAGGCAGCTTTGCGTGGACCGACTTTCCGGAACTCAAACATTAAAACAGCAACTGAGCTGGTTGATGGCGAGTTGGGATAGGTTCTTTTTCCAACCCATCGATGCCCTACCGTTAAGCATCTTACGAATCTTAACGGGTTGCATGCTCCTGTATGCACACAGCGTTTGGGGATCGGTGCTTCAGGAGTTTCTTGGACCCAACGGCTGGAACTCACGCGAGCTGGTTGCGATGACTCGACAGAACGGCATCTTTCCATCGTTTTGGTGGTATGTGCCAGCAGAGTCGATGGAGCTTGTGCACTATGTTTGCAACGCGATCATCGTGCTTTACATCATCGGATTCGGCGGCAGATTGACTTCGCTGCTGACCTGGATCATCGCCATTTCGTATGCTCATCGAACTGCTCCAGCCAATTTCGGCTTGGACCAGATCACCTGTATGCTAACACTGTACTTGATGATCGCTCCAGCCACTCAGTACTTGTCGCTGGACCGTTGGTTGCGAATCAAGCTTGGCAAAACTCCCGAGCAACTCTGCCAATACTCTGCCAGCGCCAACGTGGCTAGTCGGCTCATTCAATTGCATCTTTGCGTGATCTATTTGTGGGCAGGTTTGGGCAAGTTGCAAGGTGAAGCTTGGTGGAATGGCAACGCAATGTGGCTTGCCTTTGCAAACTACGAGTACCAGTCGATGGACATGACTTGGTTAGCGCGTTATCCGCGCCTGCTAGAGTTCTTGACGCACTTAACCATTGCCTGGGAACTGTCTTTTGCAGGTTTGGTGTGGCTCAAACCTACTCGCTGGCTGATGCTTGGACTGGGAGCCGGCATGCACTTGGGAATCTGCATGTTCTTGGGGATGTGGACCTTTGGATCGATCATGATCTTTTCCTATATCGCCTTCGGTTCTGGCAGTTGGATTCGAAGCCGATTTCGATCTACTCAGCAAATCAGTGATGAAGCGCAGAAGGAGGTCGAAGACACGGCAGTTCCAAACGTATCAGTTTTAAACGAAGCAGTTCCGAGCGATACGAACAATCCCGAGCCGAAACCGAATGCACATGTTGCGACCTCCTCGATCACTGAATCAGCCAACTCGGAGTCGGGAGTAAACTCATTTGCCGAAGGATACTCAAAGCTAGCTGCAAAGCCATCGGTAGTTTTGGTAACGGATTCTGAGCAATGTGTTCAGCACTTCCTTCAGTTAAATCAACAAGCGGATTTGAACTGGATCGCCGCCGCAAATATCAAAGAGGCTGAAAAGTTAGTACGATTGCTGCCAGATGCCACGTTTCTGTTGCTTGAAATGCGCAACCTCGACGATGTGAAGCAACTCGAGTACCTTTCCATTCGCACTCTGCGCGTAAAGCGATCCAAGAGAAATTCGAGTGAAACAGTACGAACCAGTGAAAGTCGTCGAGTTCATCCAAAGTAGATTCCTGTACTTAGCCAAAAGACTATGAAACCGATCGAATCAAAGAACTCGAAAGCTAGATGCTGCCAAACCAAGCGAACGTGGTCGTCTGTGAGTGGTCTTTTGCTTTGTATCACTTTGGGCTGCTCAACATTGGTTCTGTCCGGTTGTGGCACGCCTTTAATGACCGATGATGAAATCTACGAGCGCGCTGCCGCGCTGTGTGATCGTGGTCGAGGCGCGGAGGCTCTGCAGATCCTAGATCAGATCAAAGAAGAAGAGGGTTCGCGTGTCGGCAGGGCTCATTATTTGAAGGGTGTTGCCTACGAATTAAATCACGATTTGGAACAGGCTATCCAGTCGTATTCAAAGTGCCTGGCTAAGACTCCCAATGACCCCGATGCGTTGAACAACCGTGGAGCCGTTCAATATCGGCTTGGAAAACTCAACGAAGCCGAGCAGGATTTAGTTCAGGCTACGCAATTCAATCCTAACGACGATCTAGCTTGGTCCAATCTAGGGCTGGCTCAACAAGGCCTGGGAAAGACCGACGACGCCATCAACAGCTTGAAGCGAGCTTTTTCGTTGCGACGCGATGCAAGCCACGCATTGAATCTTGGCAATATGCTGACAGAAAAGAATGATTTGGAACAAGCTGAACAATACATCAACGAGGCCATCAAGGAAAATGGAAAACTCGCCAGTGCATATCTCAGTCGAGCCATTGTTCGAAACCGGCAAGGCAAGAAGCGAGACGCTCTAACTGACCTAGAACTCGCCAAACGTTACGACGCTGGCTTTTCGCTCCAAGCCGCTATTGGCCTCGTCAAGAAAGAGATCGGCAATCCGTAAGGCAACGCCGTGAAGCATTTTTTGAAACACGGTTGTGGTTTTTGGACCCTCCCACGAATTCCAGTTTTTCCAATAGTTAGTTAAGCGCGCGGGAGGGTTCGAAAAGTATCTAGACGGTCGCTCTCATTTCCAACCACGCTCTGGCGACGTGGCTACGGTGGAGCGTGGCTACGGTGGTTAGGACTCAACTGCTTTTTGATGAGGTTCGAAAACAGAGCGACGCATGCGCTCGGATTCTTTCAATTGCTGAACGGCGGCCTTGTACTGGCGTTCTTGCGATCGATACGTTTCAGCCTGTCCTGCCGATTTGCGAATGTAACTACCATCGGGCTGCAAGACCCATGCGTTTTGATTGTCTCGGAAATAATCTTCCAAAACGGACATGCAAATTCGCTTGCCGTTTGGATCGTCTACCGGCACCAACAATTCAACTCGTCGATCTAAATTACGAGGCATCCAATCGGCTGAGCTAATAAAGACGCGATCATCGCCGCCGTGATAGAAATGCAGAATTCTTGCGTGCTCCAGACAGCGATCCACGATGCTCACCACCGTAATGTTCTCACTCAGTCCGGGTACGCCAGGTCGCAGGCAGCATATACCTCGAACATTCAGTCGAATATTAACTCCAGCCTGTGAAGCTCGATACAAGGCTTCGATCAGAATTGGATCAACCAGTGAATTCAACTTCACGGTGATAGCCGCATCCACGCCCTGCTCTTTACGATCTATCTCAGCTTCAATCAAACTGAGCACTCGTTTGCGAAGTCCAAGTGGTGCGACTTCGATTTCGGCAAACTCTGAAGGCTGACTAAAGCCTGTCACGGCGTTGAAAAAAGCGCTGGCATCGGTACCTAGCTTAACGTCACATGTTAGCAAGCTGATATCGCTGTAGAAACGAGCCGTAATCTCGTTGTAGTTGCCGGTGCCCATATGAACATAGCGCACGATTCCGTGTGGTTCACGACGGACGATCAAGCAAGTCTTGGCGTGAGTCTTTAAGTGCTTCACACCATAGATCACTTGAACTCCTGCAGCCTCCAATTCCTGCGCCCACTCGATGTTACGAGCCTCATCGAATCGAGCTTTCAACTCTACGATCGTCGTCACATACTTTCCACGCTCGGCCGCCTTACGAAGTGCTGCCACGATAGGACTCTTGCGACTAGTGCGATAAAGGGTTTGCTTTATAGCTAACACGTCTGGGTCGTCGGCCGCTTCTTCGATCAAACGCACGACAGGTTCAAAGCTCTGATACGGATGAAACAACACCACATCGCGTTCAGCAATCGTGGCGAACATCGATTTGGTAGAGTCGATTTGAGGGCTGCGCTGCGGAGGCCAAGGAGCGTCACGCAAGTGATCAAAGCCTTCCAAGCTGGTCAGCGACATTAGCGACGACATGTCGATTGGATCGGGAATTCTAGCTACGCGATTTGGGTGTACTTGCAGTGACAATCGCAAGAACTCGACCATCTCATCGGGCGCGCTGTCGCCGATTTCCAAACGAACGTAGTCCGATGTACGACGCTGTTGCAAAAGCTCCTTCATGCCGTGCAACAGATCGGCCGCGTTATCCTCCTGAATGCTAACATCAGCGTTGCGAGTGATTCTAAATACAGCCGTAGATCGGATCGCTTCGCTGGGGAAGAATCGATCTGCGAAGTGGCTGACCACGTCTTCTAGCAATGCATAAGTAAAGCCTGAATCGGTCGGCAATGTCATAACACGCGAGAGCGTCTTGCCTAACGGGATGATTGCATAGCGATAAGGTTCGTTGCTTGTGCCGCCGATGGAAGAATCGTCAATCGCTAACCCGAGCGGCCCAGTCGCCTGCGTTTTGGACATCTGCACGCAGACGTACAGATCCTTATTCGTCAGCATTGGGAATAGATCAAATTTGGACACCGCGATGGGAGCCAGTACAGGCAGAATTTCCTCTTCCATGATTCGAGCAGCGGCTTCCAAGTGACGCACACCTGCACCGGCCATTCGCACGCGAACGATACCAGCTCGAGCCAAGGTAGGTTCGATGTCTTCGAGAAAAGTCTTGTACTGCAGTGTAATCATTTCGCCCGCTCGTTTAGCAACACGATCAAGCTGTTGCTGCACGCTTAGCCCCGAGGGGTCGGTCGAGGCAATGGAGGCTCGTTGCTGAAGTTGCAAACTGCCAACTCGCACTTGAAAGAACTCGTCGAGGTTGCTGGTGGTAATCGCCAAGAACTTAAGTCGTTCCAGCAGTGGAACTTTAGCATCACAAGCTTGATCGAGCACTCGTTGGTTGAACTCCAACCAACTCATTTCGCGATTGATGTAGTGTGCGGGATTAATTGCCATAGGTATTTAAATTTCAAATGAATTATTTGTTTGTCGATTCGATTGGTCTTCAGAAAGTGGTTAATCTTTTGATCGACCGTGAACAAAAGCCAGAACTAGAGCGGTCACACCGGCTCCGAGCGATCCCGCACCCCAGCCGATTGCTTGACTGGCGTGCATAAACTGAATAGGACCGGCTCGTAATGGTTGAAAGTCCATGCCGGTCGCACCCAGGATTCCCCAGGTCAGCAGACCAATTCCCACTCCAATTCCCAAAACTGCGATCGATTTTGCGAAGATACGTGAAACTTGAGGGAACGCGAGGCAACTAACTAGTAGTGCTCCGATTCCAATGCCAAGCATCAGGGCGCCAACTTCATTCATGTTTCACCTTACTTCTTGCCAGCTTCGCCCACTAACTTAGCAATCCATGAAGCGCAGCCGATCGCTCCAGCATCGTCGCCCAACTTGGCCAAGCGAATGTCGAATTGATCGCGATAACATTCAAAGACGCTGGCCTTGGCGATGGAGTTAATATGTTTGAAGAATTTTTCTGGCATCGCTTCGACTAAGCCACCACCCAAGACAACACAGTCGGGACAAATCAGCAGCACGACATTGGCAATACCTTGAGCTATTGTTTCACAGGCCGACAAGATCACCTTCTCAACCTCTTTGTCGCCAGCCGCAATCGATTCAAAAATAACTCGACTGCGAATCGCAGCGATATCGGTTCCGACCGCTTGATAAAGATTCGGCGCTTCACCTCGGAATGCCAACTTGGCGAGCTCAGCAGCAATAGCCAATCGACTGGCTTCGGCCTCTAGCGTTCCGGGCATACAACTTCCTGAGGTGCGACCTGAGCCTGAGATCTTGATGTGGCCGATCTCCATACAGCTTAGCTTCTTTCCGCGAAGTATTTGCCCGTCATACACGCAACCTCCGCCAATACCCGTACCTGGGAAAAGACCAACTGTAGACCGCGATCCTTTACCCGCTCCGGCGATGTGTTCTCCGTAAACGCCTGCGTCCACATCATTCAAGACGGCTACAGGACATCCAAACTTCTTTTCCATGAACGCCCCAACTTTGACGTTCTCCCAGCCCAAGTTCACGGCGATTCGAACGATGCCTTTGTCCCATTCGACTGGCCCGGGGCAACCGATGCCAATACCGGCGATTTGCGTCGGATTCACCTGTAGCTCAGCACACAATCGGAAGACTGTTTCCGCAATGCGCTCTAATCCGCCTTCTACGCCTAGATCCTGGCGAGTTCGACGTTTTTTGCTTCCAATCTTGCGCATCTGTTCATCGAACATCGCGCACTGCATCTTTGTACCCCCCAAATCGAAACCGATCCAATACCTAGAGGTGCTGCTTGGTGGACTGGCTTGATTGGCCACGACCGGAGCTGGGGTTGCAGAGTTAGAAGCGTCGTTGCTCATTAAATTCTCTCAATCGAAAAGCATTTAGACTATTCTCGAAGCTACATCCGGTAGTCGAGTTGGCAGAGTGCTTATTTTGACTGAGCGGCTGCTTCCTGAGAACTGGGTCACTATCGATCCGCAAAAAACTGGTAACTTTTGTTGCCAGAGTGAATAACGGAAAGGGCTGTAGACACAATATGATGCAGCCGAAACCACCAGACACTGAGGCGGAATTGGAGTCAGGACCGGAAATTTCATCACACGGCTCCCAGCCGGAACCAGCCCAACAAAACCCACAGTCAGCAATTTCAATTGAGTTTGAAGAGTTGGATCTGCAAATGCGATCCAAGTTACAGCGGCTGGCGTGGGTCATCGTTAAGGATTGGTCTCTGGCCGCTGATGCTGTGCAGAACTCGTTCCTGACCTTACACCAAAAATGGCATCAGATCCCACCTGAAAACCGAATTGGATGGTTGGTTAAAACAGTCCAGTACTCGGCCCACAACCTACGTCGTGCTCAGTCCGCTTCGGAACCGTTGCACGAAGCTTTAACATCGCAACCATCCGATCCAAATGGTCGTGCTGTGAGTGATAGATTGGATCTGGAAGAGCAGATGCAGTGGGCCTTGAGCCAACTGACTGAGCTTCAACGAGAAGTTGTACAACTAAAGTTGGTCGAAGGTCTCACCTTTCAAGAGATCGCTGATCGTTTGCATATCCCGCTTGGCACAGCTTTGTCTCGCATGAGGTTGGCTTTGGAAAGACTTCGAACCACACTGAAAGATAGTCCCAATGAATAACGACGACAAATTGTGGCAGATCGAAGGCTACCTACTGGGTGACCCGACAATTGATCGCGACAAATTCGAGCGTAGATGCTCGACGATCCGTTGCGTTTCAAGTCGCTGAAGTTTCTGAGCACTTGGAGTTACTGGCCATTTCTCGACAAGCTGGGTTCATTTGGTCACTCCAGTCGGAACCCGGTCCATTTCGGTCGGTTCCAATTCTGTAGGATCTCATGCCTGTATCTACTCAGCAAAGCCAATCAAACCAATTCTTCCGCCGAGCTTTCTTGGTAGTGTTGACAGTCTCAGCCACGTTTGTTGGTTGCACTGATTCCAATGTTCAATCGTCGGAACCACGGCAAGTTAGGCAAACGGCGCAATTGGCTTTGGCTTTGGAGTCGGAGGAAGCCAGCGAGGCCGTCATCAAACTCCACGATTTTCCAATTATGAGGAGTGAAATAGTCGAGCCTGACTCGCTACCTTTCGCTTTAGCCGTCAGTGAGAGTGCATCGGGCGATGTCACCAACAAGATTGGTTGCTCGACACAGCCGTTATTTTCTTCAGTGACGCTGGATTATGAGTTTAGGAACAGGCCGATGGGTATTGCCGACTTCTCTCGAATCCTTGAAGGCTGCTTGGCCTCTCTGCTGCTGCTGTTACCATTTGTAGCTGAGGCTTCCGACAAGAGCGCCAAAAGGGCGCACGGCTCTTCAGCAACAAACCCAACCTGCTGACAAAGAACTTGATCCCACTCAAGCTGGCCTCAGCATCAAAGGTCAACGCCAACCTATCGACTGAAGCTTTATCGAGCGATGCTGAGGCAAGCATTCTCGAGTTCGCCAAACGCGAACAGCTTCGGTTATTCGAACTGTTGCAATACTTGAAACAAAAGCGGCCAGCTTCCTATCAACAAGTTCTGAAAGAGACTGGTCGCAATAAGCAGCGACTCGAATCGCTTAAAGAAAAAGATCCCGAGCTATACGAGATTGAATCACAACTATGGCGCACACGATGGCGCTTCTTGGCTGCTCAGATGAGCGTGCAAGATGATGGAGCAAGAAAAACAGCTTGAAGCAGCAGCAGGAACAGGAAGCTGAAATCGCTCGAATTACCTTGATGCGAGACCGAACTGCCAAACAGTTGGAGAAGTGGGATTCGCAACTCAAGGATCGCCAAGCGGATCTTTCAACTTCGGTCAACAAGAATGTCGAGAGTTGGAAGAACCGCATCAAGAAACAACGCACTACGCCTAAAAAACCCTCCTAAATAAACCCCACCTATGAAACTAAAACCCCTACAACAATTGCTCGTTGTCTGGCCCTGTTTGCTTGCCGCTAGCGTGTGTAGCCGCGATCCAGTACGGTCGGATAGCAGAGCAACAACGCCGTTACCTCCCCCTGCCCCGCTGCGACCGATTTTCGAACGGTTCGCGGCCCGTCGTGCGGAGAACTGAAGACCGACGAGGTTCCCGATTTTCAGAAGCACGTATCGCCTACCTTGGTCGCTTAGGTTGCAATGGTCGAGCTTGCCATGGTTCGTTCCAAGGCCAGGGCGGTTGATCCTCTCGCTGTTCGGTTACGACTTCAAGGCTGATCACGACACTGATGGCGGCTGATGAAAACCGAATCAACCTTGACAAACCGGTCGAGG
The DNA here is from genome assembly GCA_046349795.1 of Pirellulales bacterium. GTDB lineage: Bacteria > Planctomycetota > Planctomycetia > Pirellulales > Pirellulaceae > Aureliella. The sequence goes on from JAXMBP010000009.1 coordinate 132,327, forward strand.
AGTTTGGTTTTGACGAAACCGCTTAGCGACGATGATCACGGTGGTGGAAAACGCTTCGAAAGTTGGCAGTATTGGGTGTTACGCAAATGGGTTGAGGCCAAAGCTCCTTATTCGGCTAAACAGCTTCAAGAGCTCGAAAAGCTGGTTGTAACACCTGCCGCCATCAACTTTGTCAAGAAAGGACAAACTGCTCGGTTAGAAGTCGTAGCTCAATGGCAAGATGGATCACAAGAGGATGTAACCTGCGCTTTGCCGATTCATGTCGAACGATCCCTCGATCTCCAGTCAGTGAATCGGGCGAAGTGAAGTCGGCTGAAGTCGGCGATACCCATATCGTTATCTCTTATGACAACCCGTGGTTCCCATTCAAACCGCACGACTGATTTCAGACAACTACGGCGATAAGTACCCCGCCATTGCAGCCAAGACTCGGTAGACCAACTTATTCTTGATAAGCTCAAGCAGTTTGGGAATGTCCCCTCAGATCAATGTGATGATGCCGAGTTCCTGCGTCGAGTTTCGCTTGACGTAACTGGCACTCTACCAACGACCAACAGAAGTTCTCGCCTTCTAACAGCCTCTGATAAGGACAAGCGTCGCAAAGTGACGAGCTTCTCGCACGTCCGGATACGCAGCTATGGCAGATTACATTTCTGTGCGATATCACCGGCAACAACGAAGCACAACTGAACAACTTTTGCGGCTGGAGTTCCAATTGCCAGTCAGTGGTATCGATGGATCTGCAAACGCGTCGCCGACAATGAACGCCGCAGGTCTGCGATCGTCAGAGCATCGTCATGTAACGGTAAAGCCTTGGCGAAGAAATTATCGTGAAATACGCCGAGCACGATGAACAGCTATGCCGCGGTAAAATCTGGTACGAAGGCTATACCGGAACGCCTGGCGGTTCATTATTGGGCTCGCAACAATTTCAAGACTGCCGAAAGATCGGGCTGTGGGATTTGCCTATGCGTTTCTCGACCATTGCATTCAATATTGCTCAGTGCCACAAACATCCTTTCGATCAATGGTCGAAGACGGACTTTGACAACTTCGAAAAGCTGTTTACGGCTGTCGATGTCAATCAAAACACCATGACTAGCGAAGGCAAAAAAGAAAGCGGCATGATCAAAAGGAGGATGCAAATCAACGGCTCAACCGAAGTAATGATCTTCGTAGCGCACTCGGTGAGAAAATGATGAGTGGTGAAACGGTACCTTTCCCTGATTTGACGCTTCGCGCATGAAAGAAAAGAAAAGGAGCCCAAAAAGACAAGAAGAAAACGCTCCCGTTGCTCAACAAGCCGGAATGCTTGGTGGCGATTGGGTGAGCCTGGACCAAAAGGACGTTGCGCATTGTTGGTGGACGCAAGTTTACGCAAGGACAATCCATATTTTGCCAGGCCATGGTTAACGCGTTTGGGCTCATTACTTCTCGGTGGGTATCGTGCATCCCGCCGATGACTTGAATCTGGCAAACGCTGGCGGCATCGCTGCTGGATTAGCAATAAAGAATTCGTCAATCACGGTTACGGGGCGAAATGGTTGCATCAGGCTCACTCAACAGCGAAACCTATCAGCGGCGCAGGCTGGAGCAGACCATGGCTGGGACTACCGCAGCTGGCCTTTGCCAACTAAGCGCGGCTGCAGGCCGAAATGACCTGCAGTTCGTTGCTGCCGGCACTGTCCAGCGGCAAAGTGCTCTATGCTGGCCGGGGGACCGTCGATCGACCTGACGCAGGCGGTGCCGTCGGCACAAGATCGGCGGTCTGCAACATTTCTCTTACGCTCTACGAATTTTTGGACTTTGGTGTTTTGCGCGAATCTAACTGCGACTGCGATCGCTCGACCGGCCGGTATTCTGCAACCGTGTTCCTGCTGAACGACCAAGATGTCCATCGTAGCACAGGCTGAGCGATCCGAAGGAAAGCTGGATTATTTTCGGTTGCTGAAAAATTTGGCTGGAAGGCAACGCCTGCAGCCGGAATCGATCAAAAAGCTTCCGGAAATCGGTACACGCTTTCCAGACCAGTGGACAAGAGGGCTATCGCAAGCAACTGGAGGATCTGGAAAAGCAGATCGCTGAAGCAGAAGAAAAGAACCGACACAACGGGGCAAAGAACTTCGCGAACAAAAGGCTCAGCGAATTCAGCAGATCGCTACGTTTGCTGCAGAACAACCTTTCGGAAGACATGGCCAAGCTGATGGAGATGGACATCAAGGCCATACAAGAAGCTTCAGCGTGACTGGTCCAAAGTCGGCCATGAATACCGAACAAGCCTCATGGATCGTAGAGGAAAACCTACCTGAAGAACGCTGAATCGCTTACCTAATGAATCCGAAGTCATTCACGATTAGCTTTTTGACCGGCGAAGCTAATCCAGTGCTTGGCTGTTCAAAGCCTGATGTGGAGCTTGGTGAACACCAAAGAATTTATTTTGAACCACTAAGAACTGGCTGAGCCGAAGGCCCTGTCAACTTGAGCATTACCGATCCAAACAAATTCAAAAACCTTAAAAATAACGCAAACGTTAACCGAACCTGTGATGGACAAAATCGACGCGACTTTATTCGAGTTGGCGCTCTTTCAATGGCTGGACTCTCCTTGTCCAGCTACCTCCAGATGGCCAACGCTGGCCATGTTTCTTCTAGTGCCAAGGCGCAGTCCGCGATCTTTATCGATTTGGCAGGTGGTCCGTCGCACATCGATACGTTCGATCCGAAGCCCGAGGGCCGAAAGGAGATTCGCGGGAAGTTTGAAGCGATCGAAACCAACGTTTCCGGCATAATGATCAGCGAGCATTTGCCAAAGCTGGCTAAATGCGCAGATAAGTTCGCCATCCTTCGAGGCGTTTCACACACTTTGGCGGCACACAATCTCGGCTCTGAGTACATCAATACCGGCAGCCGGCCTTTGGCATCGCTAGAGTATCCAGGCTATGGATCTGTGATTTCTAAAGAACGCCCGGTGTCACCCGAGCTACCTCCATTTGTAGCCATTCCGCGCGGAAATCAACGAGCTGGTTATCTGGGAATCCAATATGGGCCGATGAACACTGGTTCTACTCCAACGGCTGGGAAGCCATTTGGAGTCCGTGGTATCACTTTACAAAATGGTTTGACCGTCGAGCAGATTCAGCGTCGCCACGGATTGCTTTCGGATTTGGATAAGACCTTCGAGCAGATTGAAAAGGATCATCAATTGCTCACTGGGCTCAATCGCTTCAACGAAAAAGCTTTTGACATGATCACTAGCCCTCAGGCTCGACTGGCTTTTGATGTCTCCAAAGAAGATCCGGCATTCACCGGCCAGTTTGACAACGAGCCGTTTTCGCAAAGCTGTTTATTGGCCATTCGTTTGATCGCTTCCGGCGTTCGATTTGTGTCGATTCAGTTGGGCGGATGGGATACGCACTCCGATAATTTCACAAAGCTCAGCACTCAGTTGTTGCCCAAGTTGGATGCTGGACTATCGGCTTTATACACTGGACTAGATCAGCGCGGACTGTTGTCATCGACGGCGGTAATGTGTACTGGAGAATTCGGTCGAACTCCAAAGATCAACGACCGCACTGCTGAAGGTGGTCGTGATCACTACCCGCGATGCATGTTCATGCTAATGGCTGGAGGCGGAATCAAAGGTGGTCAGGTTATCGGTGAAAGCGATGCTGATGGAGCTGCTCCTAAGAATGATGCCATCAAGCCCGATGATGTAGCAGCTTCCTTCTATCACAGCTTGGGAATCGACCCCAAGATGGAATACCACACTGAAACTGGCCGCCCTATTACCTTGGTCCGTGATGGCAAAGTAATTCCCCAGTTGTTTGGGTAGGCGAAGCCCAATGGCCACTGCGCACACGTGCCACTGGCCTTGCCAGTGTGTTCGAAGCGCGGATTGAAACTTGCATCTATGAAGTTCCAACACCTCAGAGCCCATTGCAAAGTAATCGAAGTTTCCAAATCCGGCACTGTAGACTCATGTTCAAATGGAATCGATTTGAGAACAGCCTAAGTGAGCTCGCCCGGATCATTCTCGATTCTAGGTTCGCTACAAACTGCTTGGAAAAATCTCTCAGCTATCCAACAATAGATACTCCGGCAATCCATTGTGCCAAAACTACGATACTGGAGCATCTAGCTTTGGAAACTAACAAACGCTTCGAAAGACTGGCGGAGCCAGTGGCACGCTAAGACGATGGGAATTTTCCGCGCAAAGTAAGCTACATGGGTATCTTAAAAGTTGTACTTGGTCGGCCAAAACTACTCTTAAATAGATCTCTCACAATTACATGGAACAATGAACCACGGATATTTGATGCATGGTTCGGAAGGTGTCGATATAGTATTGGAGACGAGCATTTCCTTCACCGTTCAGGAACTGGGGGTGGTAATGTTTATCAACAACGGAATCTGCTCTTCGAAATCTGGCAAGTTGGTTATGGCTTTCAAGTTAGCGGCATGTTAGGCGAGTTTTTGGGAACTCTTGAACCAGAGAAGAAAGAGACGTTCATCCTCACCCAATCGAATCAAACGATAGCTTGCTTCAATGTGACATCACCAGGGGAAGTTGTAACCCATTGTGAACTACGTCACTGCCCCGTCGTAGTTTCCTCTTTGCTATTCTTGAGGTTTAGTTGACGGCGTAGTTTACTGGTTACAAGTCATTTCGCTATTGGGACTCGTAACCTCGTCCACTACGGTTCATCCTAATCGAGCGTGGCTTGTTCACCGGTCTTGAGAATCTCGAGTATCTCTGCTGGAGATTCGGCGACGCGAAGGCGATCGGGTATGAATTCGCTCTCGTCCATAATGGTTGCAATAACCGCTTGAAGACGTTGATGGACGCGAGGTTGACCGGCTGGGCTAAGTAGCACAAAGAGTATGTGCGACCGCTCAGGGTTACCTCGATAGGGAATGCCTTTCTCCGAACGCAGAAAAAACACAACTGGTTTGATAAGCCCTGGTACGCGAGCGTGAGGCATACCCAGACCGTTCCCCAAGTAGGTTTCGACTACCCGCTCGCGCTCGTCGACCGACTTGACGATGTACTCCTTGCTAACCGGCAAACGCCAATCTGGCATCTTAGAAAAAGCGTTTCGAACTGCTTCGACTGTGTTTCCAGCTTCAACGTTTAGACAGATTTGATCTTCGGCTATCGCATCGGACAACGAGAACTGCTCCTCGTCCTCAAACTCATCGCGAATCGTGCCGATGATTTCTTCGATGACATCTTCCAGAGTCAAAAATCCGGTCCAGTTGCCAGCCGAGTCATGCACCAAAGCTACGTGGATTCTTCGTCGCTGCATCTCGGCGAGCAGCGATTCCAACTGAGAATTCTCCTGAACCGAAATGTAAGTTCGGCGCAGTTGCATTAGGTTGGGTTCATCTTTATCGGCCAATAGCAGATCCTTGATGTGGATCACACCAACCGGTTCGGTCGATCCTTCGTCAATCAATGGATAGCGACTAAATCGATAGCGCTGCAAAATCTCCAGGTTGGTCGCCCAAGGCACATTGGCTTGCAGTACACGGACCTGCGATCGAGGTCGCATCGCATCTTTGACTCGCAACTCACCCAGATCAAAGACGTTCTCTAAAAACAACAACCTGCGGAACGACATTATTCCACCGGTCTGGGATTGGCTGAGCAGAATGCGTAGCTCATCCTCGCTGTGAACATCGCCTGCATGTGAATCTTGAAGGCCGATCGATCGCAGGACTAAGTTGGCTGATGCGTTGAGGAACTTCAGCGGAACATAGAACAGGAATCTAAAGAACTGAAGCGGTCTGGCAGTCCACAAGGACGCTCGATCCGTCAATCGAATCGCTGCCGATTTCGGAACAAGCTCGCCAACTAAGATGTGCAGGAAACTGACGATCAAATAGCTGATCGTAAAGGCTACTCCGTGCGTCGTAATCCAAGCTGAAGCAGATTTTTCTGGAAAGATTCCGATCCAACCAATGATGGGCTCGATCAACTGTACAACTGCCGGCTCCGCCACGAAACCTAGACCAATGGATGCGAAGGTAATACCTAACTGGCAAACCGATAGATACTCATCCAAATAGGTCTGCACATGCTTTACAGCTTGTGCACCATGCACACCGTCATCTACTAACTCTTCCACGCGAGACGGTCGCATTTTGACAGCGGCGAATTCGGCTAGAACGAAAAAACCATTTAGCGCCAACAACAATAATGCGATCAGCAGGTAAGTTAGGACCATAGTATTGGTAAAGGATGATACGGTTGCGGCTCCCAGGCCGCAGGAGCTAGTATCATACTCCGTTTAACGGGTGCAAAGTAGATGCCCAGATTAGGAACTGTTTCATTGACAATTCCCAGTCGGCTTAATAGCCCTTTGCGCTAGCTGCTTGGCCGCTGAATTGAATTGGCGGCAGACCCAAAGCCGTCCGAGCTTCGTCCATCATCGCCTTGGTCGCGCTAGCTCCGCAACGAGTAACGCCAAGAGCGCGGACTTCCTTTAGCTTGTTGAAATCACGTACGCCGCCGGCGGCCTTGACCTGGATACCGGGACCGACTGAGTCAACCATAAGTCTCAAGTCCTCTATCGTCGCACCGCCCGTTCCATAACCAGTGCTGGTCTTGACCCAATCTGCTCGCAAGTCGGTGCAAATGTGACACAGCTTCCTCTTTTGATCATCATTCAAGTAGCAGTTCTCGAAAATTACCTTTACCTTTCGATTGGCTGCATGAGCGACTTCGATGACTGCTGCGATGTCATCGGTGACATAGCCCCAATTACCCGATAGTACTTGGCTGATGTTGACCACCATATCTAGTTCTTGGCAGCCGTCTTCGATGGCCTGTAATGATTCGGCTCTTTTGATCGCGGTAGTGTGACCACCATGAGGAAACCCGATCGTCGTGCTCGGCTGAACGGCGGACCCTGCTAGTAGCTCCGCACAGCGACGAAGATAGTATGGCATAATACAAACGCTGGCCACGTCGTAAGCTAAGGCCAACTGACATCCATCTTCCAGCACTTGCTGAGTCATCGTGGGCATCAGCAGCGAATGGTCGATCATTTTGGAATAGTCAGTGTACTTTTCGCTAGTCATTTTGTTCTTCTGCCCTATGTTCAACCGTCGATAAGAGGCGCTGTTATTGCAGACTTACTCAGAGTCAATAATTCTGACTCGAATGGATAGGTATGCGATTTAGCCTGATGAAGATTAGAGCATCTTATGCTGGTTAGGCAATTTGAGTAAGGGCCACCTAGCTGGGCAATTTTCCACTGGCGATTTCCTCTTCCCACTCATCCATCAGCGGCCAATCGATCGCACAGGTACCAAAGTCGGCCATGTGAAGGTATCCCTGCAATCGACTGATGGTCTTGTCGAGCATGGCGTTGTCTTTTCGGAAGATTGGACCATGGCTAGGCAATAACCACTTTACGTCGCTATTGCGGATGCGTTGCAGCGATCGAATAAAGGCTGGGATATCGCTGCCGTGGTGAGCATCGATGGCTCCCACACAACCATCGCGATAGATGTTGTCTCCGCTAAACAGCAAATCGTCCATTCGAAAGGCTAACTGACTGTCGGCGTGGCCAGGTGTCGACCAAACCTCGATCTGCAGCTTTCCCAACTGAATCGTTGTACCTTCATCCACCGAGATGTCGGTTGAAACCAGTGGCATTTCAAGATGAATATTCTGAGCTTCGATTTCCGCAAAGGTCTGCAGTCTGTCTCCCGAAGCCAGCAACTTTGCTGCTTTAGGGTGAGCTGCCAGCTTAGTCTTGAGCATCTGCTTAGCTAGCGCGAAACCTTGGCCGTGGTCGACGTCAGCGTGGGTGGCTAGAAGCATTTTGCAACGGCTGAGGGGAAAATCTAGCTCGCGAATCAGCTCGATAATCTCTTCAACAGACTCTTCGTAGCCGATGTCCATCAGCAGCCATTCATCACCGTCGAAGACCAAATAGACGTTGCATCCGATGATGCGTCCCGCCTGAAAATTCAGCTCGATGACGTTCGGGAAAATCAGTTTGCGTTCTAACATACAGTGCCAAACTTAGCGCGGAGACAAGATTGCCCGTCCGAGAAAACTGTAGCTGAAGAGCAACTACTGCGTCCCCCGGAAAGCAGGGAGTATTTTACTCGATCCACGCGATTGGGCAACGCGATACAATTTAGCCGTTGACGGTCATCTTTTTTCCAGGACAAACTTTCGATGGATAGCCCTCTCGATCTGAGTCGTTATGTGCGCCAGCAACGATTCGCTCCCATCGGTTCCGAAGGCCAACAAAAGATCTCCCGATCCAGCGTCTTGGTCTGTGGATGTGGCGCTCTGGGGTCTGTCATTGCAGAACGTTTGGTTCGGTCGGGAGTCGGCAAAGTTCGCATCGTAGACCGGGACTGGGTGGAACTGTCTAACCTTCAACGGCAAACCTTGTTCAACGAGCAGCACGCCAAACTGTCGATTCCGAAAGCTGTGGCTGCGGCTGAAGTGCTGAGTCAGATCAACAGCGATGTTCAAATTGAGCCGGTTGTAGAGGATTTGACCTGCGACAACATCGATACACTAGCCAGCGGTTGTGACTTGCTGCTGGACGGTACCGACAATTTTGAGACCCGTTTGTTGATGAATGACTACTGCCTAAAGCAAAACCTACCCTGGGTCCATGCTGGCTGTTTAGGTGCCAGCGGGCAATTGATGACGATAATCCCAGGAAAAACTGCCTGTTTTCGTTGTTTAGTACCTGAACTACCTGCAGCCGAATCTATGCCGACTTGCGATACCGCCGGAGTTCTCGGTCCGGCCATCGGTGTGTTGGCGAGTTGGCAGGCTGCCGAAGCGTTGAAAATTCTCTCCGGAAACTTGCAATCGATCTGCTCGAATTTGGTTGTTTTGGATCTTTGGGAGACCGATTGTAGACAAATAAAGCTGACGCCAACAAAAGATTGTCCAGCTTGCCAGAATGGGATTTTTTCCTTTCTAGATGGCAAAATACGCACTGAATCTGTCGTTTTGTGCGGCAAAAACGCGGTTCAAGTATCGCTGCCTGGCGTCGCCGGATCCATCTCGGATCTGAATCGGCTAGCGGAAAAATGGCAGACATTGGGGTCGGTGAGCCAAAATGTGTTTTTTGTCCGGGTCCGCCTGGCGGAAATGCAAATAACGCTCTTTCGAGGGGGACGAACTGTAGTAGAGGGAACGACGAGTCCAGCTCAGGCAAAAACCCTTTTGGCCCAAATTTTAGGCAGTTAGGCTTAGGGCAATATTCTCGCAATGGCTTGACCTTGAGTTTTACCAGTGTAAACTCAAGTTGACTAAAGCTGAATTTTGGTTTAATTCACATCAATTGTTCGAAAAGGCCTTCTAGGGCTACTATTCTTACAAAAGTTAATCTACCCTAGAGACAATTCGAACTAGAATTGACCATTAGCAGATTCTCTAATGTCTAAATTAGGGTGAATAATCCGAAATTAGCGTGTGCCCACAAACTCTCTAAGCTGCATTCAACCGGGAACCCAAAATGCGTTACGAATTCCGATTAGCCGAACTACTGGGACACACTCCTGATCGTCGCAAGCGACCCGGGACGATTAAGGCTATTGTCGAGTACACTGGCTTAGATCGCCACCAAGTCGCTTCTCTGCTCAAGAACGAAGCCAAGTATATTCCACTTGAGGCGCTTAGTCGGCTTTGCGATTACTTGGTAGAACATGGCTATGCTTCGGCGGAAGAATTGCCCGGTGCTTTGTTCGCCGTGAAGCCGGAACACTTTTGGGAGTTGTTGGCCCGCCGTCGTAAGTTGGAGATCTGCGTCGGAGTTCGAAGACCCGAATCAGAGTCCGCCGATCAAGCTTGGGTTGTCGCCTCAGATGCTGTGTTGATGGGAGCAGTGTTGAATGGCGTTTCAACCTTGGGTGGTACTGACAAGTTGATGCGTAGTCAGACTGCACCGCGAGAGTTGCCCACGCATCCTGAACTGTTGAAGCAGACATTGGTTTGGAGCCCTAGTCCCGCCGATTCCGAACAAGCTTGCGCGTACGCCAAATCCGTTCACAACGAATTCACTTCGTCTCCAGGCGACAAAGCTCTGATCTGCTTAGGAAGCGTGAAAAGCAATCCGGTTGTGGAAATGATCGTGGCCGATAGCTTCCAGGCCGACCCGTTCAAGTCTGAGGACAACGTTAGCGTGGCCGCTGACCGTTCGGTGCCTTTCTTCTTGCGATATCGCGACACCGACCCACATCCTGATTGCGTTTCTGCCGGCATTCGCCTGAGCAAGAAGGAAGATGCGAAAGAACCTGGCATCTACTACGAAAAGGCTGATGGTTCGTGGGAGTTTGCGGGTGGTCAAGATACTGCCTTGGTATTCTACATCTACCGTGAGTCGCTGGGTCGCTTAGAAATGGTGCTGAGCGGATTTAGCGGACGAGCAACACGTATGTTGGCTCGAACTCTTTCAACTCGGGGAGAAGAGTTCTGGCCGCCAGTTTACCAAGAGAACTACCTACAAATCGGTGCCTATATCGTGAAGTATGCCTTCGCCGACACGACTCCTGAGCCTAACGATCTGCTTCGAACTGACTTGACCGCGAATCCCACGATTACGCCTTTGCCTGTAGAAGCTATTGCTCGACGATTGCACAAAGGTTAAGCATTGTTGCAGGGAAGGTTTTACTCCTACTCGTGCTCAGCGCAGTGGTGCTCTTAAT
>JAXMBP010000010.1:0-137122 GCA_046349795.1 Pirellulales bacterium
GGCGTTTTGGAGGCCGATCGAAACGCAATCTTCCAACGACCAGTCATGAAACTTGTCTGGCATGCGTTCATGTGAGAATGGCTGGAACGTCTGAGTGGCCTCGGGCAGACTGTTGTGCTCAACATCTGCGTACTCAATGCTCATCGCTTGGTCTAAATAGTTAGCCAGCGACGGATTGTTCCGGTTGAAGATCGGCCGAGTGGGCGAACAGCCAGTCAGCACAGTTAGGCCGATCTGGAGGATTGCAACCCAGCGAATTATTCTGCGGCTCATCACAGCGAGGTTCCTGCCAAGCCAGTCGCGTAAAGCTAGCACGTAAGCGGATTACCCACGAGGTAATTGCTCTAATGCTGGCTAATGCAGCGACGGAATCTTGTTTTACGAACCCCCCTGTCACCAGCAAGCCTCCGCATCGCGAAAAATGCATCTGCAAACTAGTGACATCTGGGTTATCGACGGCACTGCCTGCAAACTTTGATCGATCGTTACAAATTGCCAAAATTGTTGCCGGAAACTCTAAAAGATCTGAATTCGGTAAAGTTTGACTGAATGCTAGCTCGATTCGATTGGTTCGCAGATGTGAATCTGGGTGGAATATTCGCTCAACGTCCCCCTTTCCATCTGACCTAACGTAGGCTGGGAAGTTCGGGTAAGCTTTGACAATGTTTACCTAATGTAACTTGTCGCTCCGCGGCAAGCATGTGCAACTTATCGCTCCGCGGCAAGCGTGTGTAACTTGTCACTCCGCGATAAGCCTGTGTAACTTACCGCTTCGCGATTTGCAGACTATGGCTAGCTCCGATAATCCTGGTTCCATTCCAGCGTCAAAAACCATGAACAAGAAATCACCAGCCACTTTGAAGCACTTTATTTGGCGCGGCATCAGTATGATTGCCCCACCACTGGTAACACTGCTGGTTTTGATTTGGTTGTTCAATGCCATTGAGCAATATGTATTGGCTCCATTGGAGACAGGTGTCAGATCTACCTTGGTCATGCTGATGTCGGATGTTTTTGATGAGGCTCCAGCGGGATCCAAACCCAAAGATCCGCTCAAGCCCGAAGCTGGCTTCACATTTGAAGGATTCAACTACGTCCGTCCACACATTGGGCGAAGGTTCATTCCTGAACACATCATTACCTATGTCGATGCCAATCAGGAATACCTGCCTAAGGACATGCAGCGTCCACTGTCCGCCCACGACTACTATGCCAGCTACGTCAAGCTGCGCTACATGCCTCGATCGTTCACCATTCCACTACTTCTACTTTTGGTGCTATGTGGACTGTTCTTCTTGGGGCGATTTTTCGCAGCGGGTGTAGGGCGATTTATCTTCAACGCCTTTGAGACTTTGATCAATCAAGTGCCATTTGTTAGCAATGTCTATTCCTCGGTGAAGCAGGTTACCGACTTTGTGCTTTCCGATCGAGACATGGAGTTCACGCGGGTTGTCGCTGTGGAATATCCTCGCAAGGATATCTGGTCGGTCGGCTTTGTGACCGGTGCGGGGCTTCCGGGACTAGAAAAAGAAACCGGAGAAGACTTGGTAGCTGTTTTCCTACCGTGCTCCCCAATGCCGATGACTGGCTACACCATCAACATAGCTCGGAAGAGTGTCATTGATCTGGATATGTCCATCGATCAAGCCATTCAGTTTATGGTGAGTTGCGGCGTGGTATCACCAGTTGACCGGAGCGTTATCGAAGGCGCAAAAGCAGCCAACTCTGGAATGCTGACCGATAAATCGCAGCCATCTTAGACACGGCAGTAAGTTATCTTCATGACCGCTGTTTGGCTAACTTAGCTGTCTATTCTCGGCCTGAGTCTTGAACGAATCGCATTTTGGATGACCGCAGAGAACTTGCGGCTGCGAATCTCAGAGTATTTCTGCGGGAACGTTAACGCAATTTAGCTCTAGTTGTCAGCGGACTATCCTAGCAATAGGCAAGAATGGAAATATGGAGAGTTGAGGGGCAGCCAAGCGATTTAAAATGAGCAAACCAAGAGTTGTCATTATCGGAGCCGGAGTTGCAGGGCTTTGCACCGCAACGCAGCTTGCTGCTTATGGTTTGGCAGTTGAGGTTTACGAAGCTTCGGATCGCGTGGGCGGTCGAGTCCAGACCGACTATGTTGACGGATTCCAATTAGACCATGGATTCCAAGTCCTTCAAACAGGCTATCCGCTAGTTAAAGAGATGCTCGAGCTTTCAAGCTTGAACCTATCGGCCTTTGATCCAGGAGCGTTGATACAAACTGAGAATGGTCGGTACTGCATGGTCGACCCCTGGCGAGCACCTCGAAAACTGTGGAGCACTCTTTTCAATCCGATTGGCACTTTCGCTGATCGATGGCGGTTGGCTAGACTCCGCTCACAATCACTCTCGCAGTCTACGCTCCACTCCACTATCAACGACTGTTCAACTCACGAGTTGCTACAACGTCGCTTTCAATTCTCGACCGATTTCGTGCATCGATTTTTGCGACCTTGGATCAGTGGAATGTTCTTTGACGAAGAGCTGGAAACCTCTGCGGAATTCTTCCAGTTCATCTTTCGCTCGCTGGCGACGGCACCAGCTTCGTTGCCTGCAGCAGGCATATCGCAGATACCGCTGCAACTTGCAGCAAAGATGCCAGACAACTGCATCCAACTAAACAGCAAAGTCCAGGAGATCGATGGAAATAAGGTTGTCATGCAAGACGGCAGAGTCATTCACGCAGACCATGTAGTAGTGGCGACTGAGCTGAACGCAGCAAAGTCGCTTCTCTGGCGAAACTCAGAAGTCTTTAGCTGCATGCTGAGCCGATCGGTAGACTCGTTGACATTCTACTTTGCCGCAGAAACTCCTCCGACAGATCTTGGTCGAAGCCTATTGGTCAACGGAGAGCTACGAGGTGGCTTTACGGCAGGTCCTATCAACAATGTCACCGTGCCGAGCAACGTAGCCGCCACGTACGCACCAAACGGTCAATCTCTGATCTGTGTGTCCGTGCGTCCGAGCTATGCACAGGCTTGCACTAAAATCAGTGAAATCCTTTCCGATCTACGGAAGCAAGCAACGCGTTGGTTCGGAAACCAAGTCGAATCGTGGAAGTTGATCAAATACTACAACATTCCTTCTGCTGTTCCGCGAGTGCTCGCTGGACAATGGAACATGGCTGGCAACGCATGTAAGATTAGCCAATCTCTGCTGGTTTGTGGAGACTACTCCAGCAGTCCATCTCTACAAGGAGCTATGGAAAGTGGACTTCGGGCAGCTCGGCATATACTTCAACAATATTCAACCAATCAAGAAGCGATAGAGATAGGCGGTGGTTGCTATGCAACTCCAGCAGTTGATTGACAACCTGCCAGAGCACCTTCGAGAACGTACTAGGTCATTGAATCCGCCTGTTCAGTCTTCTAAGTTTGAAGCTTCTTCGAGTCATCGGCCAATGTTCACATGCGAGTCAGGATTCGTTCTGTACTGGATGTGTACTGCGTTGAGGTTGGATGAGAATCCTGCCATTGATGTGGCTCGCTGGTTAGCTGCTCGATCCGAGTTGCCATGGATGATCTATCAAGGTTTGTCCAGCCGTTATCCTTTTTCATCTGACCGGCACCACGCCTTCATTCTGCAAGCTGCAACCGACGTTCAATCTGAATGCCGACAGCGAGGCTGGCCATTTCTTTTTAACTTGGAAACGTCAGATTCTCAGTCACGGCGGATGCTTCGCGAATTGGCCGCCAAAGCATCGATGGTTATCGTCGAAGAGATGCCGACGGACCCTCCCAAAAACTTCCTGAATGCGCTGGCTGGTCAAATCGATACTCCAATATTGGCTGTGGATACTGCCTGTGTAGTTCCCATGCAGTTGGTCGGAAGAGCCCATGATCGGGCATTTGCCTTTCGCGATGCGACGGCCAAGCTTCGCGCAAAACGCGTTGCTAGAGCTTGGCCAGAGATGGATGCTATACCTAAGTCGCTGGACATTCAATCATTGGGCTATGCGTCGATCGAGCTTCAAGACAAGAACTTGTCCAGTTTGATTGCAAGCTGTGACGTCGATCACTCAATTCCTCCGGTGTCGCATACTCAAGGAGGCTTCAAGGCGGGCTACGAGCGCTGGGAAGCATTCAAGCGATCTGGCCTAAAGAAGTACGACAAGCTTCGTAACAATGCTCTGGTAGACGGCGTCAGTCGAATGTCAGCTTACCTGCACTACGGAATGGTTTCGCCGATGCGTATGGCCCGTGAAGCCATCAAGGTAGGCGGCGAAGGAGCCGAGAAGTTCTTGGATGAGATGTTAGTCTGGCGAGAACTGGCGTACAGCTACTGCTTCTACAATCCAGAGCATGGCCAGATTCAATCAATACCCGCCTGGGCCTTGCGAACTTTGGCTGAGCATCAGAACGACCAGCGCGAATCGTTGTATAGTTGGGATCAATTGGCCCATTGTCAGACGGATGATGTTCTGTGGAATGCTGCTCAACGTTCTTTGTTGCAATTGGGTGAATTGCACAACAATGTTCGTATGACTTGGGGTAAAGCAATTCTGAATTGGACTGCAGATGCCGAGCAGGCCCTACGCACGATGTTAGATCTGAATCATCGTTATGCACTGGATGGTCGCGATCCGGCCAGCTACGGTGGAATACTCTGGTGTTTGGGCCAATTCGATCGCCCATTCTCTCCTGAACAAAAGATCTTGGGTAGCGTGAGGCCTCGACCCACTAGCGAGCACGCTCGACGCTTGAATCCAACAGCCTACAGCAGCAAGATCCTCAATGCAGGCAGCAAAGTAACCTCGATCGCTGTCGTCGGTGCTGGATTGTCTGGACTGATGGCAGCTCTGACACTGGCTCGCCAAGGTTTCAAAGTCTGCGTGCTGGACAAGAGCCGTGGACCTGCCGGTCGAATGTGCACCCGACGTACCGATCATTGTCAGTTTGATCATGGTGCTCAGTACTTCACGGTTCGATCCGGGCTATTTCGTCGCTACGTCGAATCGTGGCAGAGGCTGAGTGTGGTACAACCTTGGCATTCAACCATCGCGACCTATCAAAATGGCTTGCGCGGCGAGAATTCCGAGTGCGAGAGGTATGTTGCGTGTCCGAGTATGAATTCACTCGGCAAGTACTTAGCTGGACAACTCTCGCTATTGGGAGCGGAGCTGCGTTACGATACACCGATCAGCAAGTTTGAACGCGAACCGGGAGCCTGGAAAGTTTTGGATGAAAACGCAACGCCGCTGGGACAGTACGATCAGATTGTCGTTGCAATCCCAGCTCCACAGGCTGCGTTGCTGCTAGATTCGCAGGATGAATACTTGGTTCCGGTGGCGCAATTGCTAAGGCAGCAGACTTACGAACCTTGCTGGGCGGTCTTGGCCGTGTTGGCAAATCCCGTGAGCGTCGATTGGGGTGGTGCCTTTATCAATTCTGGTAGCATCCGTTGGGTAGCTCGGGATCAAACGAAACCGGGCAGATCTCAGGCGACGGAATCTGTTGTGATACACGCTGCGGGGAATTATTCGAAAGAGCATTTCGAAGCTCAGCCATCACAGGTGATCGAAGAGTTGATCGCTGAGTTATGGCTCGCGGTAGGTCACGAGCCGATTCCGGTCCTTGCAGCTCAAGCTCATCGTTGGCGCTATTCGATATCGCAATCCAGTCAGATTGTCGGCGCGTTCAGCGATTCGAGCGAAACTCTACATTTCTGTGGCGATTGGGCTCATGGCGGCCGCGTTGAAGGAGCGTTCTTGTCGGGAGTAGCCGCCGCTGGAAAAATCATGAGACAAGTCGGATTGATGGTTCCCACGCCGACTGAGGACTCGGAACTCGACGATCTACCTCTGTTCCGCATGTAGCTGAGTTGGCCTTTGGCGCCAGAGTCGAGTGGTTGGAGCTTCATTTCGCTCATGGTTATCTGGCTCACGAGTTCTATTCGGTTACTGCGAATCAAAGGTCGGATCAATAGGGCGGGAGCTTCGAGAATAGAATAAGGTTGATTCCTCGACCTGCTGGATGTGAGTCACGGATTCATCTCTCCCGACATTTCTCAGATACCGTGGGGGCCGGGTTTCATGATCCCAACCGCGGGTCAGATTCGACGCGATGTAGGAATCCCCGCAGCCGTTGGCTGGATGATCACCGATCCGCATTAAGCCGAAGAAGTGGTGAGAGAGACCAGTATGCAGATCTAGTGCTGTTGGCGCGAAAACTGTTGCGAGATCCCTATTGGCCATATCACGCAGCAAAAACGCTCGGTGTGGACAACGCTTCGGTCAATCTTCCACCTCAATACGCTGGCGTCGTAAAGCGTTAGGAATTTCTTTTCTCGCAAAGTGCGACGTTGGCGCAGCATGAGAGCGGATTGCCAAATAGTCGTTACTTCTCTGAACTCCCATTTTGTGAACTTTGTGACTTTGTGGCCGAGTCTCTTTGGTATTCTCCTCAATACGCTGTTTCCATGCAGTGCAATATAACTTTTGCCACAAAGACGCAAAGATCACAAAGAAATTGCGACGCGTAATGAGCTTTGAGGATGCACGAACTTGGCAAAAATACGGGACTGCTGCATACAGCGGGACTCAATCAAAGTATGATTAACTTACCTTCGCGAGTCCGCTAAAAACAAACTTCTGTGACTCCACTTAAACCTACCATCCCACCAAACTACGATGCAGCTTGCTCGATTGACGCTGGCCAACTTTCTAACGCTCGCTTGGATCATGGGCTCTATCGGAGCTCAGACTTGCATCGCCGAAGATGAGCCTACAGACCGTGAACCTGCCAAACAACTAATGTCCGTACAGTCGCTGAGTCGCTCGATCGATCAGGCGGTTCAAGCCGGTTATCAAAAGGCGAATGTCACTTCCACCAGCACATGTAGTGACGAGCAGTTTGTCCGACGAGTTTATTTGGATCTGGTTGGTCACATTCCAACAACTGCCGAGCGAACTAGCTTCTTAGCTGACGGGCGAACTGACAAACGAGAGCAGTTGGTCGATACGCTTCTCGGCAGCGAAGATCATGTGCAACACTTTGCAGATACGTTCGATACGCTCATGATGGGACGCACTCAGCCTGACAAATACCATAAACGTAGTCAGCATTGGCGGCCTTATTTGGAACGAGTCTTCCGAGAGAATCGACCGTGGAATCAAGTAGCTCGTGAGATCCTGCTCGCTCGTCCGCAGAGTCCACAGGAGCAGGGATCAGTTTGGTTCCTGTTTGAACGCAACGATAACTATCAAGCAATCGCTGAAGCTGTCGCGCCAACTTTTTTTGGAATGCGCATC
Organism: Pirellulales bacterium; assembly: GCA_046349795.1. Taxonomy (GTDB): domain Bacteria; phylum Planctomycetota; class Planctomycetia; order Pirellulales; family Pirellulaceae; genus Aureliella. Next base: position 7,283 of record JAXMBP010000010.1, read on the forward strand.
GATTGTGCACAGTGTCATGACCACATGATCGCTAGCGAGATCGAGCAGAGTCACTACTGGGGCTTAGTGGCGTTCTTCAATCGCGGAAAGAACCAGCAGACCAAAGCTGGCCCACGCGTTGTCGAGTCGGCTATCGGTGGATTCTCCGATTTTGCAAACCTGCGTGGAAGCAGTTCGCCGAACTTGCTAACCTTCTTTCAAGCCAAAGTCGTCGATGAAGCTCGACCCGAGAAAGATGCAAAGCAAGAAGAGCGCGATGAACTATATCAAACCTCGCCGATCGCCGATGAACCACGCATTCCGCTTTTCTCACGGCGTGAAAAATTCGTCGATGAAATACTGAAAGATCATCCGTTGCTGGCTCGATCCATGGTCAATCGACTCTGGGCTATGTTACTCGGACGAGGCCTTGTGCATCCGTTCGATCAAATGAATTCGGCTCACGAGCCCTCCCATCCTGAACTGCTCGACTTGCTAGCCGAAGACTTTCGGCAATCTGGCTACGATTCGCGGCGAATAGTCCGTGCAATCGTCAATTCTCGGGCTTATCAGCTCGATTCTCGCAAACCTCCGGGCGTCGAAGATCCAGCAATGTTTGCTTGGGCACTGGAAAAACCTCTAACCGCCGAACAGCTCTCTCGTTCCATTCAAATCAGTTTTCGCAATCGATTTGAAAACAACCATGCCCTGCTGACGGAGCTGCGATCCAAGCTGCCCGATGTGATGCCAGAGAATATCGTCACCAATATTTCCGATGCATTGTATCTGAGCAACAACCATCACCTTACAAAGTTCATTGCTGAGAGTTCCGGAGAGCAAGATTTGCTGGGTCGCATTAGTAAACTTTCCGATCACGAACTTGCAGCCAAAGAGTTAGTGATGGCCTTTTTCGGTCGTCAGCCCGACGAGGCTGAACGGAATGAGCTGCGGAGCTATTTGGCTCGACATCTGCCAGCCAGTACAGACGGAAGCGAGCCCAGTTCTTCCAAGAGCAATGTCGAGAACACGGATTCAAACTCGCTTATGAGTGCAAGGGTTCGAGTCTGGCAGCAGATCGCCTGGGCCTTGATGACCTCAGCCGAATTCCGTTTCAATCACTGATGCGAGCCAGCTATGAAAACTAAACGGAGCAATTGCGGTAGCCCTGATCATGAGCTGCATCGTCGGCTGTTCTTGCAAGGCAGCATGGCGGCCGGAGTCAGTTCAGTAGCCAGCTTTAACGGACTGTTTTCAATTCCAGCCCTTGCCGAAGAAACGCGGCGCCGTGGCAAGAAGTGCATCTTGTTGTTCTTGTGTGGTGCTCCTAGCCAGTTTGAGATGTGGGATCCTAAACCTGGAACCATCACAGGCGGACCCTTCGGTGCGATTCCAACCAATTTTCCTGGAGTACAAATCAGTCAGTTGATGCCTCAGTCTTCCAAGATCATGGACAAGTTGGCTATCATCCGTTCGATGAGCACGGAACCTAACGAACACTTTCAAGGTATCGACGTATTGACGCGAGGCGAGCAGCCTCGGCCACCGTTCACTCGTCCTATCATGGGGTCGGTGATCGCTCAACAGTTGGGACAGCTTGATAGTCCAGTACCGCAATTCGTGTTTCTTGATCCTTGTCCTGAGGGCAACGAATTCAAGTCCTTTAAGGCTGGTAACTGGGCTGGTTGGCTGGGCGCCGAGTATGGACCGGTGCGGGCTGGCGGTGAGTACTCGATCCCCGACATACTTAGGCCCGAAGCACTTTCAGAAGCTGATCATGAGGATCGCGAGACCTTGCGGCGTTTCTTTAGTCGCAAGTACGAGAACGACCAGAAAAGCCAAGCCGCCGCAGGCTACAACGCCGCGTTTCAGCGGGTGAAAGGCTTGATGAGCTGTGCTCCACTATTTGATCTCGATAAGTTGCCCGAAGCAGATCGCGATCGCTATGGGCGCGGGGCGTTTGCTCAACATGCTCTCCAAGCTCGACACTTGATCGAGAACGGCTCGACCTTTGTGATGGTTGCCAACGGTATGCCTTGGGACAATCATGTATTTCAGCACGAGATGCATCAGATGCTGGTTCCTGAGCTGGACAATGTCCTGTATCAGTTGGTTACCGATCTAGATCAACGAAGCCTGCTCGACAATACCTTGGTGATTGCGATGGGGGAATTTGGTCGCACTCCGTGGCTGAACGAAGCTCGCGGTCGGGATCATTACTCCAAGGCTTGGAGTCTGGCTTTGGCCGGCGGCGGTATTCGTGGCGGAGTTGTTTATGGTGCCACCGATGAATTGGGCTTCGAAGTTGCTGAAAACGCAGTAGATAATAGGCGTCTGTTTGCAACGATTTTCAAAGTGCTGGGAGTCAACCCACATGAGGAATATGTCTTGCCGGACCTGCCTACTTTTCATCGCGTTGAAGGTAAAGCTGAACCGATCGCAGAGTTGATTGCCTGATGGTATGGGCTTTTGACGGCGGAACTGCTCATTGATGTGTGAAGATCCAAAGCTAAGAACGTGAAGCTGAATAAACGATGCAATCGCGGACGTTGACCAGAATAATCGACTTTAAACTGCCAACGGCAATTCTGGGTGCTGACCTTGCCGAGAATGGCACCGATCTGATTGCCGCCTGCATGGATGGTATTTACCGTGCAAACTTGGAGTCCAAGAGCCATCAGAAGATTGGCCAGCATGGTAGCTATGTTAGCTCGGTGGCTTTTCTACCGGCTCATCAAGCAATCGTAACGGCTGGCTATGATGGCGTCATCAAATGGATAGCGATGAGTGATGCTTCCATCATGCGAGAACAAAAGGTTCACGATTTTTGGTCCTGGGATATGGCTGTTTCTCCTGATCAAAAGTGGATTGCTTCCGTGACAGGCCAGTATTTAGCGAACGACTACAAGTACTCTCCGGCTCCAGAACGCGAACCGTCGGTCAGAGTGCTCGACGCAGCCTCGGGGAACATTCTGCATAACTTCTCACACGTGCCATCCGTGCAGGCCGTTGCTTTTAGTCATGATAGTAAGCTGATTGCTGCGGGAAATTTGATGGGCGAGGTTCGGATATGGAACGTGGAGTCGGGGCAGCAGGTCGCCGGATTCACATCGAAGGATTTTACTAGTTGGGGAATCATCAAGAGCCATTGTTACTTGGGTGGCGTTTTCGCTATCCAATTCTCAAATGATGATAAAGCTCTGTTGGTCTGCGGCATGGGCGACATGCGCGATCCAATGGCGGGAAATGGCAAACAGCTCTGGCAGAAATGGGATTGGCGCGAAGCTAAGATGCTAGATCAGACTCACGACAAACAGAGCGGCGAAGGATTGATGGAAGCATTAGCGTTACACCCCGACGGACAAAGTTTCATGATGGGTGGTCGACTACGGGGTGGCGAATGGAACGCAGCCATGTTCGACTACGCCAGCGGTGAACGAATAGGCTCCATCAAGTCAGGCTATCGCATCACCGAAATGTCCTATCATCAAGGTGGTCAGCGATTATTGGTCGTTGGCGGACAAGGGCAACCACAGAAAAACAAGGAAGGCAAGTTTCCCGACTTCGGTCGCGTCGAGGTCTACGAGATTAGTTAACCCTCGCTGCCAGTAGGCTCTTCCCAACCTCGCATACGGCACCAAAGATAATCGCCGCCCAAGATGATGTTTTGGCAAAGCATGCCGATAAGCAGTAGCACTAGAATGTGCTTTCCAAATTGTACGGTCAACCAACAAGAACCTGCAGACCATGCGGTAACGATCAGGATATGCTGAATGCTGAATTGGAAGTTGAGTTTGTATGAATCGCGAGACCGCATCAGTCCTGGATGTTTCCTGTTCACTGCGACAATGGCTGACATATGTCCCAACAACATTGCGGTGATAAACATCAAGGGTAGCGACGTGCCGAAAAACTCTAACGCTTTGGTCCAATGCTGACTAAATGTGCCGGTTGTATGCGCAACGGCCAAGAAACCTGTTCCGCTGCCAACGAGTGAGAGAGCCGGGCGAGCTCCGAATGGGCTGTCAACTGACCAGTGAAAGAGCATAAACGCGATCACTGAAATCAAACTTGCAACACCAGCCACGACGGCGCCGATGATAAAAAGAACTGGTAGTAAAAGACAACTTATGACCAATCTACCTAGCGTCGCGCTTGGAATGATAGTAAGTACCGATAATAGAACGGCAAACAGCCCGCCACCCCATGCAATTCCAGACAGGCCGCTGGCAAGTACATCTTCGACCGCCAAGTTATTCTTTGGCATTAATCGTCGACTGTCTTCCACAATCATCGATTCCCATTGAATTAATTTAACGCTGCAAAGTTATAGCACGGAGTTAGGAATAGAACTAAAGCCAACCAAAAATACGCAGGGATTTGGGCCCCATCAAGCCGAATAACTACATTTGTAGCGCAAACCATTTGGGGAAATGCTACCGAACGTTCAACTGTCGGGTCTTGAGCCAGTCTTGATACTGCAAGCCGCGAAGGAATCCCGTGTAAGTCCAAAACAGGCAGATTGCAACTAAAATGGCCGCTGCAATTCGGTACGATTTTCTTGGCACAACGAATCCACTTGAAACGAGTATACCAGTAAGGGCAAACCAATATACTTCCGCGCCTGGATAAAAGAAATCAGCATACCGAGGAAGAATAGAACTAAGCCAAACCAGAAAGCCACTTTAGTTAGGTAAACCACATTGGTTCGGATCCAACAGGATCTCGAACGGATGGCTTCTTGCAACGATCGGTTAGGTGGTTCGTATGGGGTTGTCATCAGGTTTAGTCAGGCACTTCGATTGAGTTTCATTCTTGGCGTGACAATTTCTTTTCATTTCGATCCGTATCATACTCCGGAGTTCGATTATAGTCGTGACTAAGTTAGCTTGCCTAGAAACGAACTCTCCAGTGCGCTGAGGCTGGCTAACGACCGCTCAAACTGATTAGCGGGTAGGCGTGCGATGATGCGTGGACTATCGAAACAGCAGTGGCGCGAACTGGTAGAAGCTTCTGCGCCACGTGAGGAACTCGTGAGCTGTATCAGGAGACACATAGGCAACGTTCTTTACTCCGGCTTTATCTAGGGCTTCATGGTTGGAGTTGATGCCGGCAGGATTCTCCTTGCTTCCACAACTGCAGAATACCAGCATCACCTTTTCGCGAGTTTTCTGATCTTTTCGACATCTTCTGGCGTAATCACTCCACCACTGAAAAGGCCGATGTATGAGAGCATCCAGATTGCGAAGCGTGATTTGCTTGGTCTCCATACCGCCATCGATAATCCGGCCATCGCTCGATTAGGTTGATCGGTTAGGGTTCTGAAGTTGCTGTCAACGTATGGAATCAGTTCATCGACTAAGACCTTTTTCGAAGGCTTCGATCTTGAAATCCGCGAATACCTCCCATGCAGGTATCTGTAGTCATGCCATGAGTCATCACTACCAGCATGAGTTTTACAGCGCCCTTTTGCAATCAGATTGTCATTATCAGATTGACGCGTCATGGTTGCTCCACGCCGTTTCGTCTTCTCCCCAACCGTGCTGAAGATAAAGCACAGGAAACTTGGACTGAGAATCGATTGATAGGATGGTGGTATAGACAAACGCCCTTGATCGACTTTGTGCTCGGAGAGTTGAAAAGAACTTGCTGAACCACCGTGTGGCGTCCTTCAGTTCGTAAAAATCCTTATCCTTGGCTGGTACTTCACGATGCCGCTTTCCCCAGCGCTTTTTACCGCCGTAGTAGTTCAGCGTTCCTGGATCATTGAAGACTCCACCATCGATTGTCAAATGATAGTAGTGAAAGCCTTCGTCCAGGCGTTTCTGTGTAACTCCTGTCAAACTCCGCCTTCGCCCTTGGTCAATTCGTCCGCCTCTCGCTGCAGCCACCCAAGCTGGCTTTAACGTTTTACGCGTTAGGAGCTTCGACTCGAAATTTGCATAGCCTGCGGGTTCACCTGCGGATAGTCTTTGCCTGGTTGATTGAGCACGGATGAAAACCGAAGTCATCAACAACCTCTTCTTTCGACGCAACTGCATCTCGCTTCGCAACAAACTCTCCGTCGCAATGTCGCCAACTTGACGAGTCAACTTCATTTCGTTGCCCTCAAGTTCACCTGAGTAACGAATCTCAGTGCATATCACGGAAGTTGAGACGTTCTGCAAAATTTGCGCCCCGCCCGACTTCCAACCAAAGCTCTCCAGCTTGCTGCTATAGCCCTCACCGTCAACTTCATCGTTGCTGAGCCGGATAAGTCGCTGCCAGACTGCTGGATCTGATAGGTGTATTCTTGTTTTTCAATTTGAGTATATACAGCAGTCATTTACCAACCAGAGCAGTCATCGATGTTGTTGCTGAGGCCGTTGACTGCAGCGTCAGCGGCATTCGATTTTCGAGCAGCGGGCTTCTTGTCTTGAAAAGCTTCTGAGCGAACCAATACAGACTGCTGCTCAGTGAGCTGGATCATGCCCGTGACCATCGACATGCCAAACATGATCAATGTTGTTTTTCTTCAAGAATTGATGAATGTTCTGACTAGTGCGGATTAGGCCGTCTTTGTTGCCACAAGAGATCCACAGGAGTTTGAGTTGCGACTTGGCTTTTTCTACATCAGAATTAGTTCTGCGGCTGCTTTGGTGTTTGGAGCGGCCGAGAAGGAACCGACCCAAGCAAATCATGTCTAGGTTTCCTAGGCCAAAGTTGAACGATTGGCCACGCCCATGGATAGGCCAGCGATGGCTCGCTTGGTACGATCTTTGTTCACAGAGTACTTCGATTCAATGGCAGGGATTAAATCATTCAAAAGATCTTTTTCAAAGACCGCGAGGCTGGTGCGGCTTTGCCATCACGTTGCCTTCGGCTCGATCATTCTTTGTGCTCGGCCCGTTTGGCATAACCACAATCATAGGCACGCTCCTGCCGTCAGCTATCAGATTATCAAATGAATTGGCTGGGTCGGAAAAACGCTGCCACTCGGTCTCGTCGCCGCCGATACCGTGCAACAGATAGAGTACAGGATACTTGGTTTCTGGGCTGCTTAGTTTGGCGGTGTATACGTTGGCCTTGCGGTTGTGCTTCGTCTTCGATTCATACTCGATCATCTCTAACTTACCGCGTACGATATTCTCTCGTCGGGTTTTGAATCCTTCTGGCGGAGCTGGATATGCGGCCACATCATCGGACTAAGTTCGATCGGCCCACCAGATCCGCCCATCCGTCGCGGCTGTTCTGGATTGTCTTGAGCATAGCAAGATGTCGCCGCGATCAAACTAGAGCGGACATAAAGAACGACGACGCAAAAATCATCGTTGGCAGCCGACCAAGCAGGTTCGTTGTTTTTCATTTTGAGGTTCTTTTACGGTCGGAGAAAAGGTTGTTTATAGGAGAGTTAGGGTCGATGAGTAACTTTGAATTAGGCGACTATGGAATCAATTGATTAGGACCTGCCCAACTTGTAGTGCAATTTGATTCAGTCCATTCATCACGATTTGCAGGTCGTGAAGGGAATTGATTCGAACAACTGCTGGCGAATTTCATCGCTAACTTTCCACAGGGTCTTGAACTTGCGTTTGCCGGTCGCAGTCAGTTTGACCAACAAAGCTCGCGAATCATCCGGGTTGGTCTCACGTTGGATGTAGCCTTGCTTTTCAAGCAATACCAACATTGCACGAACCGTGCTTGGATCGGATGAAATTCGTCGAGCAAGATCTCGTTGGGTCATTGCATGTCCGCGCGAAAGGGTAGCCATAAGCACAAACTGGTCAGCGGTAACTCCATGTTTTGCCAAAGCGTTATCGGTGCGACGATGCATCGCCATATAAGCGGCTCGAAGCGCCATCGGCAGTTCAATCATTCCTTGCGTTGAATCTTCGATCACACCGCTCTCTCGCAGTCAAAAAAACGCTGCACCCTCAACAATCGTGCGTATACGCACGATCAGGATAACATTTTTCGGTCGCATTTCAATCAGGCAGCCAAAAAGCCATTCATCGACGATTTCCGAGCTCAAACCAAACGCGGGAGCCAGAATTACAGGAAACACTAATCTATTCAGTTAGCACTCATCTATTTCACGTGCGACGCGTGGGGCTGACAGCAGGTTCTTGGAACTTGTTCTTAAGTTAGCTCATCTCTGAACTATGATGCGTAGCGAGGTGTGCCAATTTTGCTTATTAAGCGCGTTCTCAGTGCCTCCGCGTCTCTGTAGTTAAGTAATTTTGGGGTACGTAACATCCCAGTTTTAACCCGCGAGACACTAAGTCACAGGGTTTACTACTTTAAAGGAATTGCTAGAGTCGAGGTCAAATTAGGCGTGTATTAATGGCATTATTTGCGATTGGCCGATTTCTCACATTGACGAATGGCATGGGATGCTTTGCTGCTGAATTACGTTAGGTTGGTTCGTTAGGCTATCCTTTTCCTAGCCAAGTTACACTCATTAGGGTCGAGCTTCGTTGGAAAGCTACGGGAATTCAAAAACAACCGTGGATCGGGCCGCAACGAGCTGGTTCAAGCTCAGATTGTTGAAGATGAGATCGTCGAAGCTTAAGTTGCTTTCCAGTAAAGAACTGGAGTGGGACCGCAATTCACCTTTGATTCGCGCGGGCGGAGGGACGGTCTCTGCAACCAGCCTCGGACCGCCTTGCCAGTCCTGTGGCGCTCCGCGCGAAGGCTCAAGCCATTTTTGTTCTGCCTGCGGATCAACTCTGGAGCAAGATCCCGAATCGGTTATACAAGGAAACAGCGGTAGCGACCACTCGGCTGTTCCAAATCGAATACTCCAGTGCAAAAGTTGTGGAGCCGAGGTCGCGACCAGTTTGGATGAACGCAGTTTTGTATACCCGTTTTGCGACACTGCGGCTATCGTGGAGATTCCATTATCAAATGGGCATCAGCGGCCAGAAGGTTTGTCATTGGCTTCGCCGTGATGGAAGCTGCAAGAGCTCAGCAACGGTTTTGGGTTGGCTGAAGGAAAATGCTTGGTTTCGTCAGGTGATTTAGCTGAACAGGCCATTGCGGAAAAGCAAAAAGAGGTTGTCTGCCTTTTGGCATTTCTCGATGTACGCTCAAAGTCGATGGGCAGCTCAATCGGACGGTACCTGGTATCGAACCGGAAACTTACACCACAAAAGGCCCAGACGGCAAAACGCAAGTTCGAACTCGTCAAGTTCGCGAGACCGAATGGTTTCCGCTACAAGGGGAACATCAACGCTACTACTGGGGCTTCATGGTTCCGGCAACTCGCGGGATCACGCTTGATGAGTCGCGGCAGATTCAGCCGTATCAAACCAGCTTACTCGCTCGCTATCGGCCTCATTTTCTGGCTGGTTGGATGGCGGAAGAGTATTCGATTGATCGTGATCATGCTGCGGAAATGGCACAATGGACGAGTTCCGGAAGCGTCAACAGCGCAGGAGATCGCCTATTTCTTGCCAGGTGACACTCAAAGTAATCTTCAGGTCAGCTTTGGAACTCTGTGAACGGCAGCGACTAATTCTCACTACCGTTCTATTGTGCTCAGTTACCGTTACCCGACAAAGTTTGCCTTCTTGGTGAATGGTCGGACAAGCAAAGGTGCCGGCGAAAGCCTATTTCAGGAAAAGGTATGCTCGGCTTTGGTGATTGTGATTATCCTGGTCATAGCTTTGGTTGTTCTTGCCATTGTTGCTGCTGCTCGCTGGCCACGATAATTCTATGTCATTGATCCTTCGACAAACCTATAACAGTTGATCTCAAGAAAGATCTCGCGCGCTCCATCAAACGCGGTCGTAGCAGCTATTTTCTGATGCGGTTGAGCAACCCGCCGCAAAGACCAGTTTCGACGGTCAGAATCGTAGATCGCAAAAACGATGTGATAGCGGCAGGTATCTATTGTCGGAATCATCCAATCACAGTTCGAGTTTGCCGCACTGATCGTACAGTTCGTGTTGGATGATGCTTGGTCATTACGGCGATTTGGAAGCTGCGATCGCGATTCGAAGTTCGCTGTTTGGCGGCGAGACAACAGGTTATCGACTAATAGCAGGCGAAGGCGATTTTGTTGATTTTGATCGTTGACAGATATGAGAACTGCTTGGTTATCAAGTTGGATGGTGAAACACCTGAAGTTCTATCAAGTTGACGCGATTGGCAGATACCCTGGCTGATGGACTGAGTTTGAATTGTGTAATTCACCGACCACGAGGCCGTAGTACAAGCGGATCTGCGGTTGTTGGAGATCAACCGCGAAACCCATTGAATTTCCGCCAGGAATGGAATGCGATTTACGACAGATGTAGTTCATGGGACAGAAGACTGGATTTTCCTTGACCGAGACAATCGACAGCTCGTTCGAATATTTCGCTCGTAACCGTGAAGTATTAAACCTGTTTAGCTTCAGTGGAGGCTTTTCGGTGGCTGCAGGCGTAGGAGAAGCTGCCAAAGTTACCAGTGTCGATATTGCGGCCCCGGCGATTGAAGCTGCAAAGATCCATTGGCAACTGAATGAGTTACCGGATAAGCACGAAGCGGTAGTAGCCGATTGCTTTCAGTTTCTAGAAGATGCGATTAAAAACGCAAAGCAATGGGATATGGTTATTTGTGATCCGCCTTCCTTTGCACCAAGTCAGCAGACTCAAGCCAATGCGATCGGAGCCTACACTCGGCTATCGCAACTGTCGGCAGCCGTCGTTCGTCCTGGCGGCCTGCTGGCGTTGGCGTCCTGCTCAAGCCACATCGATTCACTTCAATTCACACAATGCAATTTAGATGGTTTCGGTCGAACCAGACGAGTGGCCAAGATGATCGCAGATCGAGCGTTACCGTCGGATCACCCTTCACCGCTGGCCATGCCTGAACTCAAGTATTTGAAGTTTCAACTCTTTCAGCTCAGCTAGTTCATCCATCCGTACTGAATGATCTCTAACGCGATCAATCAAGCGTGATGAACTCAGTGCAATTCAGAATTGCCAAGCAGAGGGTTGGTAAGAAATCCCTTGACCAAGATTCGCTGGGCATTCCGCCGGCTTTCTCATCGTTTGCTTTCTCATCGTTTGCTTTCTCATCGTTGGCTTGATCGCCAGCCTGAAATTCGTCGATGAATAGTTGCATCTCGTCGTCACTGGGTTGTCGGGCTAACGCGATTTCAAACAAAGCAACTATTCTGGCTGTTTGCAATTCCTGGTCGGACAGTTCTGATTTTCGCGCCATCAATCGATCCACTCTGGAAGCAAGAGCCTGCGCGATGTTCCAACTGAACTGGCTATTGATCATCTGAAGCGACTGAAGTGCGGTGGTCGAGCGATCGCGCACCGGGCAACTTGAGCCCGCATCGGGTCGATCAAAAGTCTCGAAAATCGGATAGCGCAAATTGCGTCTGGCAAACACGTAGATACTACGGCGATGATGGTCTGCTTCCTCGGTTGAGCTTTCCCATTGCCCTTTGAGTAACGTGGCCAGCATCTCGGCAGGAAGCGGAGGTTTTACACTTGGTCCGTCGGCTTGATGATTGACAGTACCTGCACAACAGAGCATTGCATCTCGAATCATCTCTCCAGTCAATCGACGCCTCGGAAATCTCGACAACAATCGGTTGTCGGAATCTTGCTTGATTCGCTGCTGCCATGATTGGGCACTGGCGGGATCGTTACAACTGCTGGCCTGACGAAATGTCGCGCTCATGACAATTAAGCGATGCAAGCTCTTTAGGCTCCACTGATTGGATCGCAATTCTGCGGCCAGCCAATCTAGCAACTCTGAATGACTGGGCCCACCTGGAACAATGCCTGCGTCGCTCGGTGAATCGTAGATGCCTTTGCCAAAGTGGAATTGCCAAAGTCGATTGACGATCACTCGGGCAACCAGCGGATTGTCCTCATCAAAAAGTGCTCGACTGAATTCGAGTCGCGTTTTAATTGAATTAGACTCCCCAGGACCAACATTTTGAAATTTTAGACTCGGATCGGCGATTCGCGGCATCGCCGCCAAAACTACTGGTCCAGGCCTTTGCAAATCTCCTCGTTGCCAGATGCGGGCCGCAGGTGGATCGCTAACTTGTTTTAGTCCTTCAACGGCCACATCTCGCTTCAGAACTGGCACAGCCGATTCGAATACAGCTCGAAGGCGATAATAATCTCCTTGAGAAATAGGATCGTATTTGGAATCATGGCATTCCGCGCAACCAACCTGTACGCCCAGGAAAACGGAGCCAACAGTCGCGGTCATCTCGTTAAGTAGCCGATGCCGTCGCAGACTTTGATCGTTCATGTCTGGCATATCAGGCCCCCGCCAAACAAAACATTGTTGAAGTGCATCGCCACTAGCGAGATCTCCAGCCGAATTGAGCTGTCACAAAACGATCAAAGCTGAGGTCTTGGTTGAACGCATCGATTACCCAATCTCGATATCGCCATGCATTGGGCCGCACAAGGTCGTGCTCGAATCCATCGGTCTCAGCGAATCTCGCCAAATCCAACCACCACTGGGCCGCGTGTCGACCATACTCTGACTACTGAGCAATCGGTCGACTAATCTCTCGCAATGCTTCTGCTGATTCATCGGCAAGGAACTCTCGGTAACTCGTTTGAGTCGGAGGAAGTCCTGTAAGGCTGAAAGTCAGTCGCCGAATCATTGTTCGTTTGTCGGCTGGTGGAGCGAGATTTATGCCTGTCTTGTCCAACTCGTGAGAGATCCAGTAATCAATGCCGTTGTTGGATGAAGTTCGAATTTCCGCTCAAGATTCGGTAACTCCGATCTCTTAATAGGCTTAAATGACCAGTGATCTCGATCATCTGAAGTTATGTCGGGTTCATCGATCTCCACACTCGACGAAACATCGGTCGTTGCTGGCTTGGTCGCTACTTCCGCCAGTTGTTCTGCCTGCCGTTGAAGCTGACTGGATCAGTACGAAAGAAGTAAAAATGATGACGACCGCGGGTGCAAAACTTCGCCGGTAAAAAATGGTTGAAGGCCTCCTCACGCCAGAATCTCCCGAACGATTTCTACTTCGCTGGGGCCGGTGAGCCGTTCTGAGAGTCCGTTATGTTCAAAGCTCAACTTGTGGTGATCGAGTCCTAGGATGTGCAGCAGAGTGGCGTGGAAGCGGCTGACATGAACAATGTCTTGTTGCGCGCGTAAGCCAACTTCGTCGGTGGCTCCATATGCCATTCCGCCTCGAACTGCCCCGCCGGAAAGCCAAAGACTATAACCCCAAGGATTATGGTCGCGACCTTTACCCGATTCACTCATAGGCATGCGTCCAAATTCGCCTCCCCAAATCACGAGTGTATCCTCCCACAGTCCAGAACGCTTCAGGTCGGTGAGCAAACCTGCAATCGGGCCATCTGTCTCCTGACAATACTCGTCATGATTCTTTTTCACGTCATTGTGCGCGTCCCAACCATTGGTATCACCTGAGTAGACCTGAACAAAGCGAACACCGCGTTCGATCATTCGTCGCGCCAGCAGGCAACGCGTACCGAACTCGCGAGTGCGTGCATCTTCTAATCCGTACAGTCGCTTAGTGTCCGCAGTTTCTTGATCGATTGCCACTAATTCTGGGGCAGCGGATTGCATTCGAAAGGCTAGTTCATAGGCCTTGATTCGTGCGGCCAATTGATCATCAAAATCGCGCTATTGCAAATGAAGCTTATTTAGTTCTTGAGTTAGATTCAAAGCTACGCGCTGATCTCTCGCAGACATTGAACTTGGTCGGCTCAAGTTGAGTATCGGAGAGTCACCACTGCGCATTGGTACGCCTTGGTAGGAAGCTGGTAAATAACCGCTTCCCCAGGCGGGCGGACCACCTTTCAATCCTCCGCGTGGGTCGGGCAAAACCACAAAGGCTGGCAGATCAGCGTTTTCGGAGCCCAAACCATACGCGACCCAACTTCCGACACTGGGCTTTCCCATCACTATGCTGCCAGTATTCATCTGGTAGACGGACTGAGGGTGATTTACGCTATCGCCTTGCATACTTCGAATCACACACAAGTCATCTGCATGACTGGCGATATTTGGCAACCAGTCTGACAGCTCCAATCCAGACTGGCCATGCTTGCGAAATGGCATTACTGGACCAAGCAGAGGATTACTAGCTACTTTACGCCGCGTTACGACCTCGCCAAAACTCTGCGGCAATGGGCTCCCTGCTAAACGCTGCAACTCAGGTTTTGGATCCAGTAAATCCACATGGCTTGGACCGCCATGCATGAACAACCAAATGACTCGTTTGGCTCGCGGCTCGAAATGTGGTTTGAGTTTGGCTGTCAAAAGCGAATCGTCTGATTGAGCTTCGCTAGAAAGCAATCCCCAAAGTCCAATCATTCCAAGTCCACTTCCAGCGACTTGCAGGAAGCTGCGTCGATTGTTAGGTTTTTCTGTTTGATGCAGGTTGGAAAGCATACATTGACCTTTAAGTCCATGCGAATCAACTACCAATATGGTACTCGATTGCGCAGTAAGGTCGGCCATAGAATAGGTCAAATAGTTTTACTTCTTGCTGATCGCCTTTACACGAACCCTCCCGCACGCTGAAGAGTACAATGGATACGTCAATTAGCGGGAGGGTCGGTAAGCGATTAATGCGAGCATTCCGGGGAGGGTGAAAAAAGTCGTTCTCTGGTCGCCCTCCCCGCTCGGCTCGTAGACCTCACCTAGCGACCCTCCCGCGAATTAACATACTTTTTGTCGCAGACTTGTGCGCGCTGGAGGGTCGAGTCGCATGAACTTACGGCGATCACCGAGAGTGTCTGAAATAATGCTGTTCCTTCCCCAACGCACCGAGGTCAGCAGTCCGAAGCACAAAGGTTTCAAATAAATCGCAGGTGTCCACCAGAACTTTCGCGACAAGTTTAGTTAGTCCTTTTTGATCAATCGGTTGATTTCAGCCGATAGTTCATCCGCTTTAACCCACGCCTGATCGATGGGCAAGCCAGTAGCAACGCCTGGACGTTTGTGTCCGGCGGCTGAGACATAGGCATTACGAATTACTTCAACACGCTTTTGCATCAAGCCTTCAATCTCAGCCGGAATTTTAGCTGCCTTCAACATGGCATCGGCGCTGCTGTCATCAGCCAACTTGCCACCCAATTCCATGATCAAGTGCTTCGCAATACACCAATGCCCCTCTTTGCTAGGATGAACGGCGTCGGGTTGCAGCGAGAACTGTTCGACGGACTTGCGCTGATTAAGGATTTCGCTTGTCATGGCTGAATGCAAGTCGACCACATTCCAGCCCTGCTCGCGTTGTGACACAAGCCACTTAGCGTAAGTCCCTAAGACGTCGTTGTAGGAGAAACCATTCATGGGCTTCTTCATATCATCGTAAAACGGTGGCGTGATTACAATCAGCTTCGCGCCGGATGCCTCAACCTTTTGTTTCAGTTGTTTATAACCAGCTTGATAGAGTTTGAACCGCTCCTCAGCCAACGGCTGGTAGATTCCGCAGTTCATTCCGTAGCAAGCGAAAACTAAATCGGGCTTTGTTACAGCTAAGAGACGATCTAGACGTTCCGCTAAATCGGGCCTTGGGAATTGGCCTCCGGCATGTCCATCTTCACTCAGCCCGGATACTGTTTCGCTCGGCAGGCCGGCGTCAATGAACTTCGGAACGCTGGACCAGTTTTGCGTTACTACCCACGATTCAAAAAATGCAATGTACTGCCCCGATGCGGTGATGCTATCGCCAATAAATAAACACGTCTTCGACTTTTTCACCAGCTCAATCAATGGAGAATTCGAGTTGGCTTGAGCTTGGGCGTAAGTGGCACCAATCCAACTCTGCAACATTAGAGCTACACAAACGATCCAACCAGTCAAAACGCGCATAGCTAACTCCACTTTATTTTTCCGGCCGCAGTTTACATCGCCCCGCTATTCGGCTTTACTCTTACCTTCGTCCAGCTCTTCGGCAGGCTTTGGCAATAGTACGGAGGCTATTGTCGAAACGACCAGCACGCCGCCAACGATCGCCAATGAAACAGCCGAGTCGATATGATAGAAAGGCGAGATCACCATCTTGATGCCGATGAACGCCAATATGATTGCTAGGCCATACTTGAGCAAGCGGAACATGTGGATAAAGTTTGCGAGTAGGAAGTAGAGAGCACGAAGCCCCAGGATCGCAAAGATGTTCGAGGTGTAGAGTATAAATGCATCATTGGGCGCGATGGCGAAAATGGCCGGGATAGAATCCACCGCGAAAAGCAAGTCGGTAAACTCGATTACACCGACAACAACCAGTAGTGGAGTAGCTAACTTGATGCCGTTCTCGACTGTGAAGAACTTATCACCTGAGAAGTTGTCGCTAACCTTGAAGAAGCGATGCACCACTTTGGCACCGGGACTCTTGCTAAAGTCCTTTTCGTCATCATCATCGTCGTCCACAAACCACGATTTAAAGCCTGCATAGATCAAAAAGGCTCCGAAGAGTGTTAGAACGACATTGATGCGAACACCCTCTACTCCGAGCAATTTCATATCGGGTAGGTAGGTCAAGTTAATGATCCCGATACCTGAGAAGATGAAAATGGCGCGGAGGACAATCGCACCAAGAATTCCCCAGAACAGAACTTTGTGATGAACTTCGCGCGGCACGTTGAAGAAGTTAAACACCAAGATGAACACAAACAGATTGTCAACAGAGAGCGCTTTTTCGATCCAATAGCATGATTGAAACTGCGAGAACTTTTCCAGTCCAGCTTGCCAATAAATAATGCTGCTGAATAACATCGCCAGGGTGATCCAGATAGCGCTCCAGGTAATGGCTTCCCTGTTGGTTACAGCGTGGCTCTTGCGATTCAATACCCCTAGGTCGATCAACAACATCACGATGATCGTTACTGCGAATAGACCGATTATCCATGGGTGGTTGAGCAACGATGGTTCGGCAACTTGCTCTTTGGCTGTCTGAATAACGGGAGTTGCTTCGTCTTGAACAGCGATTAACCACGGGAAGGTCGGCATAGTCGTAAAGGTTCCTGAGATGATGGGACACGAAAGCCCCTCATTTGACAGGGCAACAGAGCCAAGTCAATACCACTAGACACTGGCCCAAAAACAGGCCTTATTCTGCTAAGATTTAGCCCGTGCAAATTAGCCAGCCAGAGTAAGACGATTTTAGGCAGATGCTTGCTCCGAATCGGCAAAGTTGCCCCTGTAGGACGTGATGAATCAACAACAAAACCAAAATACTGTTTGGCTGAGGGAATCCGTATTGCGAGTTGCGAACCTCATCCTCGTAGGAATTTTCTCGCTGGTACAGCTCCATAATGTACCAACTGTAAATTCGGCAGATCGACTTGGCAGATGGAGTTGATCGCTGGTGGCAATTTCGCGGACCTAATGGGACAGGTATTGCTGCTCTATCACAGCGGCTTCCCAGTACGCTCGAAGGCTCACAACACATGGCGTGGCAAACCGCCATTCCGCTTGGGCACTCGTCTCCGATTGTTGTGGAGGACAAAATTGTTGTGACAGGCTACGTTGGGAATGAATTGCTTGTTTTGTGCTTGAGCGAAACCAACGGAAAGGTGCTTTGGCAAAAGGCCATCTCAGTTCCAAGCTTCGAGAAAACTCATCCACTGCACGGTCCAGCTAGCAGCACGCCAGCCAGCGATGGACAACGCATCTTTGCTGCATTTGGGTCGTTTGGCATTCTGTGTTACGATCTAGACGGTAACGAACTTTGGAAGCATCAAAAGCCACTCAAGAAAAACATGTTTGGCAGTGCGGCATCGCCAATCGTTCATCGCGATCGACTGATCGTCTACTCGGGCAACGAAGAAGAATCGGTGCTCGAGTCTTTGGACGCGCAGACGGGAAAGTTACATTGGGCGAGGCGGCGAACCGGGGCAGCTTCTAGTTGGTCGACGCCAGTTATTCGAGAATTGGACGACATCTCCGAGATTTTGTTTTACGAACCCTTTCATCTGAGAGCTGTTGACTGGGAAGGTAAAGATCGTTGGAGCGTACCGAAGCTAGCGGATGAACCAATAACAGTGCCTCAACTGATAGGCGATGTTGTCATCACGACCTCGTACAATCTAAAGACAAACGCGGAAGCCAGCGGCGTTCCAACCTTTGCGCAATTGCTTGACGAATGCGATACAAACGGGGATTTGCGAATCGATTTCGAAGAGGCCAAGCGAAACAAAAGTATTCTCTCTCGTCCTGATGCCGATGGACAAGGCGACCATCCATTGACGATGTTTCTTCGGCTACTGGATGAAAACAAAGACAAAGTGATATCAGAATCGGAGTGGCCGAGAATTCACTTATGGATGGACCCTTGGGAACATTCCAATGGAGTCGTGGCAATTCGTCCAGGAAGCAGTGAATCACCACCAGAATTAGTTTGGCAGCAGTCGAGAGGCGTACCTGAATGCCCAAGTCCAATCGTGATCCAAGATCATTTGCTAATTGTGCGAAACGGCGGAGTGGTTACGGCAATCAATACAAAGAATGGACAGGTTGAATTTCAGGAACGACTCTCCAGCGGCGGGCCACATTACGCTTCACCGATTTTGGCAGATGAGAAGTTGTTTTTGGCGTCTGCTCGAGGTGACATAACCATTCTATCCACCGGTAAATGGCCTCCCACTAAGATTTCGTCGCACGCAATTGGTGAACCTATCTACGCCACGCCGGCAATAAGTCATGGTGGATTGATCGTTCGCAGTGAAAAGACGCTGTGGAAGTTTGTTCCTTAAGCTATCAGCTCCTAGAACTTCTGTGATTACGACATTCCGGCCGCACGGAATTCTGACGAATAGCACTACGCCGTTTCGCCGTTCAGCGTGTTTGCAACTTCTATTCCCAAATCTGTTAACTTCCATATTTCTACGTCTGGCAATCTTTGCACATAGCTGATTCGTAGCAGTTCGTTGAGTGAAGCCTGTGCTCTGTTTTTGTCGACGTTGATACCAAAGGCAATAGCAGTGGGAGTTTCGCTTTCCCTTTTGCTTAGCCAAAGGAGAACTTTTTTGGAAAGTTCATCAAGCTTGTTCGACTGATGCCGCAATTGCTGAAGGCGTTGACTTAACCCAGCATTTTCAATTTTCAGTTGTTCGAACTCGGCCACAAGCGTTGCTAAGCTTGACTTCAAAAGATCAAGTCGGTGGCGAAGTTGAGTATCCAATTCGGGAGATGAGAGAATAGATTGCAATGCATCAATAATTAGATGAGTGGGGCTCAATCGTTGGACTCCGCGTGTAACAGTATTCTAAGAGATACGATGCGTGAAGACTCTCGGGCGAGTGAGCGATTGACTATTCTGCTGTCCACGAATTGGCTTGCAATGTCCTTTCCGATGATTTTCAAAACTAAGTAACAAAAATGTAATCCAAACTGGGCGGGAGGCACCTCACATGGGCTGTTTCCAGAAGCTTTTGCATGCCTAGCGCAATGCTGGAGCGATGATGTGCAGGAAACTTATGGCGCCTGGGTTGTCTTCGTGGGGGGCGGTCGAAATTCTCAGTAGAGTTGTAAGGTAAAAAATAGGGGTTCTTGGGACCCTATTCCCTATTCGGGACATGATCTTTCGATTGTCGGTGCAGTCTGATGATGTGGCCTGATCCTCGATGGCAGGAGGTCGTATGAGGATACGCGATTTCCACTACATCATTCTCAATGTAGTAACTGCAAATCAAGCCTTGACCGTTAGGGGTCGTTAAGAGAATAACCCTACTACCATCAAAGCCAACCTGTTTAGCCAAAGTTGGTGACTGCAAGTCATTGACAATCGTGACAGTTGCTTTGCCGTTCACTCTAAGCTCGTTGCCCACGATTTCAATAGCTGCACCTTTCGAATTCAGGCCAAACTCGTCAGGCAATTTAGTTTCCTTGTTTAGACATTGCGTGAGGTGAGTAACTTGCCAGTCGCCTTGAAGTGCTTTCAGGTCAAGGCAAGGTGCAGGCTTTTCAACCGACTGACCCGACCATTTGTACGTTCGCTCGTCTTCTATTGCATTACCGCTTAGCGACTGAAATGTACCTTCCCAAACAAACACCTTTCGAGAGTTGCAATTAACTTCAGCCAGTTTGCCCGTCCATCTCTGAAATGGCATTTTGGCCCGCTCGTCACTGAAGCGATCGAAATTCAGTTCGTATGTCTTTTCATCCCAAGTTCCACGAATTGGCTGGCTGTAAATCGAACCTGAAACTTGCCTGTTCGAGTCAATTGAGATCTGCAATGTTCCACGAGTTACATTGCCAATGATCCACCAGTTTCCCTGAATATCTTCAACTTTGGGGGTATCAGCAAAAGTGGCCGAGTAGCTTAACCAATATGCTAGAATGGCGGTCGCAAGATACCTAAAGTTGAAGACCTGATTCAGACACTGACTCATGATTGCATCCTGTTTTGGCAGTTTAAGCAGCTCCCAGCACGACCAATTGCTCAACGGAAACAGCTCGATAGATTACAGCCTTAAGCTGATTCACGTTAGCAAACAGGCTAGCAGAATCTCTCATCCATTCCAATCTATTTTTTGTAACCAGCCTGTAACATGATACTAGGATTCACTATCTAGCAATGTGGGTACGTCGTTGCAGTTTGAGTAGAAATTTTATGTGTCCAGAGTCACCGCCCAAATCCATTCGTCCGATAACACTATCAAGTTGTGAAATTAGCGGGGAGCAAGCTGGGATTTTGCCGCAATGGGTATTAGGAATTGTAGGAACGATCCTGTTTTGCACGCTGTTTGGTTGTTCGAAAAGAACAGTTGGCTCGTCAGCTAACCAGGTTTTGTTGGTCAACGGAAAAGGAACTTCCGCTAACGATGTCAAAGCTATCGAATCGCTTTTGCTTGAGATGCAACTGGACTTCGACACAGTGCGACTCGACGAACTAAATCAAACAAGCCTTGAACAATTCAAGCGTTACAAATTGCTGGTCTTTCCGGGCGGCAACTACCTGCAAATGGGAGAGAGCTTGAATGAAACCACGCGAAGCCATATTCGAGCTGCAGTTGGAGATGGCCTGAGCTATCTAGGCATTTGTGCAGGTGGTCTGTTGGCTGGCTATGCCGAAGGACGCGGAATCAATCTTGCCGATGGCGTTCAATTTGGCTTCTATGGTGTGGTCAATCAAGGCGTACATAAGTCGGCTGAACAGATTTTGTTTGCAGGTGGGACTTCGCATCAACACTACTGGGAGGATGGACCAAAATTCACAGGCTGGGGCGAGGTTGTTGGTCGCTATCCAGACCAAACTCCGGCTATTGTGCAAGGTTGGTACAAAAACGGATTTGTGTTACTTTGCGGTACACACCCCGAGGCGCCCGAAAGCTGGCGACGAGGTATGGACTTTTCAACTCCTGCAGAAACTAGTCGGAGCCTCGCAAAAGAACTCATTGCTGCAGCGATTACAAAAAACGCATTGCCTTCTTTTGCTGGCCAATCGGAGTAGATATTGACAATTACGATTAGAAACTGCCAGTTGTAACAGTCCCTGCTCGGCAATAGTTGGCAATGAAAACCCCTTTCGTAGTGATTTGGCTTTGAGTTAGCTCGAATCTTGCGGGAATTGCCCCCCCTGCAAATAAACGCTTGCCGATACCGAGCGTAATCGGAAAAATCTTCAACCACATTTCATCCACTAAGTCATTCTTGAGGAGCGTTTGCAAAAGATTTGCGCTCCCGTACAAGTGTAGATTTGGTCCAGGTTGCTGCTTTAGCTGTCGGACATGTGCCGCAATATCGCCGCTCAGAAACACGGAAGGTTGCCACTCATGGCCGGAAAGGGTGTTCGAAGCCACGAATTTCGTCGCCGTATTTACTGCTGGCCAAAAGTCTTGCTTTGGCCAATACGGTGCCCAGATCTCGAACGTTTTTCGACCGAGCAGCAGGTCAAACGGCAAGTTCATCTGTTGCTTCATGACTTCGCTGAGTAGCGGATCTGAAAACGGAGGCAGCCAACCACCATATATGAAGTCGCTGCTTGGATCTTCTTCAGGACCACCGCAACCCTGGATGACTCCATCCAAGGTTACGAATTCGATGGCAATCAACTTTCTCATACGATCTCTCTGACCAAAGCATAGTGATAAAGCTTTACCCGTTAGTCGTTCGATCGTAACCGATTAAGACAAGCTCAACAAATTATCATCAGGAAATCAGGTCAGGGCCGGCCAGCCTTGCCGCGTCATAAAACACCTTTACTGAAATGAAATAACCGTCCCATATCGGCCATCCGAAGGATATCCCGAATTCTTATCGTGCTTCGGAATCTCTGCATCGAAGCTCGGAAGTGAATTTCCATATCCGTTGATGGACCGAGTATTCCAGATAACAATGGTCTGAGCATCGTAAAGCCTAGTCCGAAACAAAGTATGGTCCACACCTTCCAATTCGCCTCGAGTGATACTCAGAGTCGAATCACTCAACAGCTCTTCTAGGTTCATGGGAAATGCTCCGTGCGAGAGCTTGTACTGCTTGAGTGCGATTGCAGCGAGAAGCATTCGGCGAGATTCTTCCATATTGATGTAGACACGAGCTAACGCTGTAACACTAGGACTGACTAACGATGACAAAATACCGCGAGACCCCTGTTGATCGATTTTGGAGGATTCGTGAAGGATATTTTCTAAGCTTGATTTTCCTACCACCTTGAATTCATCGAAGTCTTTGAGCAATCTTAACTGAGAACTTGGCAGCTTCGCGGCCCAGACGAAAATCGATGAACCGAAGTCGTTATTGTTTCCTCTGACGGCTGCCAGCATCGACGCGGTATTCTCAATGTCTGTGAGCGAAGGCAGGGCTGCTGCGCGTTCAGTTGCAATCAACTTGTTCCAACGCGAATTCAAGTCGATCGGTTTGTCAAACATTGACTTCAGCTCATTTAAATCCTCAATAGTCCACATGGGTGATTTCAGGCTTTGTCCAACCGAGTTGTAAACCATGCCCATTTGGGCGATGTTGACCAATTCTCCAACAAGAAACATGTCCCATTGATAAGCCCTGATAGCTGCACAAGACGATTTCAGGTCTCTCAGTGCTCGCTGGCGGTCTTTGATGAAGACTGCATACTCGTAGTCCAATTGAAGCAGACGACTGATTGAACGAGCTTCTTGAATCGGACCTAAAAGTGTGTTAAACCCGTCAAAATGAATCGGCTGCCAGACCGGTCCATTGGTCTTGTCTGCAGCGGAGTGAACTTGTTGTATCAGCGGTTGAATTTGCTCAAGCAATTCACCTACGCGATCGCCACTTTGCCATGTGCCATCGGTGTAAGCAGTCGCGGGTGTTACTTCGTTACCAAAAGCTGGTAGATCATGGCCCATCGTGCTGACCCAACCTGAGGCTAAGAATCCAAGCTCATTCCAAGCTACCGAATTGTCGGTGTTGGCAACTGTTGTGAACAGCGATTCCATTGAAGCATCGTCGGTTGGTGCGCCGCTTCGGCGAATCTCTTCCAGTCGATTGGCAACTTGCTGCTTAGCAACGAACTCCCGCAACACAAAACTACCTACAGCCACGACAATAGCAGTTAAAAACAATGCTACCCATGTGGATGGTATACTCCAACTTGATCGCATGCCCGCTGGGTTTGGCGATTTGCTCATGATTCACCTGTGGTTCGTGACGATTGGATCTTGTGAAGTTTACTAACGAGTCTGACGTCAATGCGTGATCGCAAAGCTCAAACACGATGCGAAGTCAATTCGGTCAGGGTTGCTCGTGGGATAGTTTTTCAGCAAGTTGCTCCCACTGACCATTCCACTGTGAACCGAGCGAGTAGAGTCGGTTTGTCTCACTGCTTTCGAAAAGATAGTAGTCAAATGAGTCGGCTTTCAAGAACTTTCCTCGATTTCCTAAACCGTAGGTGGCTGGCGAGACATGCAGGATCGAAGATAGTTCGGTTTTGATGGAATCAGAATTGTATTTTCCCGAGTAACTAAGCTTCCACAGTAGTTCTACCACATGTCCCACTTGGCTCCGCATCGTAATTATATCTACCAAGCTGGAAGGTTTGATGGATCGACTAATCGCCGCGAATTCAGTATTCAATTGGTACTTAGTCGATTCAGCCTTATTCCAGCTCGCCGCCAGCGACATGCGCCGAGCAGTATTGCGTTTGTTAGGATCGCCAATCACTTTGCATACGCTTTCCCAAGTCTCCTCTGATATAAGCTCTTTACCCTGCGCTTGCTGGAGTTCACTAACCAAAACAATCTCAAGCCTGTCCGCTAGTTCTTGCTGATTCAGCACGGAACAGCGGCGTACGGATTCGGCAATTCGAGCCACCAGAACGAGCAGTTCGTTGTAGCGTTCAGCAGGAAGAGGTTGATTCGAGGTTAACGCCGAGTCATTGGCCGAGTTCTCATTTGCAGCGTTTTGATTTTCAATCGGCTTTGTAGAATCGCCAGAGTTGTTTGATTGACCTTTGGTGTTTGGGTTCAATGCAGCTAATCGGTTGATCATTAATTCCGTTCGCAACCATTGCAGCACGCGAAAATCGATACTGGCCGGCGCACCAGACGATGTATCCATTTGTTCCTTCAGCCTACTGACAATATATCTTGAACGTTGCTGAATTGGCATATCTTCTAAAGCTAGTTGACTCTGTGCAGCTTGCTCACCATCGTTCGCCGCACCAGTCTCTACTAATCCAGGCATATCAAGTTCCACGGCCTCGCCAGCAACTTCTGCGCCAGCTACTTCGGTGTTGGCGGGACCTGCCGTCAATGCGATTGGGCTGGAATCTGCTTCGTCGAGCGCTGAGGCCATTCCAGCCGATCCCATACCACTAACTTCCAGATCGGCAGTTCTTTCATTATTTGCTCGCTCGTTAATCTCCTTTCGCGTCAATGGTAGAACCAGGTGGAGCGTTATTGAGGAAGGCATCAGTGTATTACTCTTCGACTGCTCTTCCAGTGCAACTCGGATCGATGAATCCATGCTTGGAGTTGTGAGCCAGGTGTAGGCCAGCGGAACGATCGGTAGAACAACGCAAATTAGCGGAGTAGCAATGTGTATTGTCCAGTAATTCCAATCGAATCGATCATCCATCCAGCGACGCATAAGGACTCGAGTGACCATCAGTGGAACCAGTGCCAGCACAGCCAACAAAAGGATTGGCGTTCCCAATTCGCTAATACAGGTCATGTAATAGACAACAATGCCCAAGAAGGCTGGCGGTGCTCCGATTGCAGCCACGATTGGACTGGGCAGTAACTGCGACAACCATTGTGATGTGGAATAGGTCGCTATCAAGACTAGTAACGTAGGGAAGATCACTAACGTGGCTAGTTCCTGGACAAACTTTGCAAAGCTGGGGCCTGAAGACATTCCGATCCACGAAGCAACAATTACCAACAAAAGACCAGCGAACAAACAGATACAGACTGGTATTGCATGCCGCGTTCTCCAAACCAATGAAGGCGAAAGTCCTCGATCGGCTAGAAAACGAATGCGTCGATTGATTCGATCACTTTGGAAAACTAGTACACCTAACCAACTGGTTGCTAGAAAGGCCAAAGCGGCAGTCATGAACCCCGCAAACCCCGGATAGCGAGATTCACCGTGATGCGAATAGGGCCGTTCTAAGTTGTACCTAGATAGACTGAAGGCAAACAGGATTGAAAGCGCGAACATGACTACAGATGCCCAAAGGGTTGCTTTGTTTTGAGCAGCGAACTGCCACAGCAGAGCGGACGACTTCGAATATGGTGCTCCAAAGCTAATTGTCTTGGAGATTGAGGTTGATCTAGCTCCAGCAGTGGCTGCAGCACTAAGATTGTTCATCGCATAGCGCCAGCCCAGCCACGCGGCTGCCACACAACAAATGAGTTGACAGACGATCAGTACCGAAGAGCCGACAACTTCTATTGTTGACGGATAGAGAAAGGTGGCCACAAGTCCTGCCATGAGTCCGGGAAGGAACGCGACAGGCACAAGTACAATCAGGGCGAAGAATGCGGATTTCACTCGCCAAGAAATCGCTACTCCAGCCAAGAGCAAGTAGAGAGTGTGTAACGGCAAGACCGAAATACTAGGCCAATAATCAACAGCACGTTGATCGCCAGCACCCCAGTATTCGCCCCCCGCGAATAATGTCACAAGTGCTAGGCTAGCGATCCAAACGATAGCTAGACCTATGAGGCCGGCAATCAACTTGCTGCTGACTAGATCCCGTTTCGCAAGTGGTAGCGATTGCAGCCACAGGATCGTTCGTTGTTCCTTTTCCTGGCCAACCAGCATCGCGCCGATGCCCACTGCAAATAGGCCAGGCAGTCCCACTACTAATACTCCCCAAGCCATCGGGCGATCGACAGAATTGGTGCGGCTGATGAGCACCAATAAATACAACAACACTGCAATGATCAGCGAGCTGGCTATCAGCGGCCATAACTGTCGTAGCTCTTTGAGTATCAGTCGCTTTCGTGCAATTCCGGCTGTTGACATGATTGTAATTCCAGGAATGTTTGCGATAGATTTGTTTTGACAACACTACCCGCAATGCGTTAGCATCCGGTTTCTTCTTAACCATCCGCAACGCGTTAGCGTCCGGTTCTGACTGCATTGGAAAACTGCAATGGGCAGTTCTCAATCCGACAAAAATTTCGTTATTCGACACAACACCGCTAATCCCGAATGAACCGGATCCTAACGGCCCTCGGCTAGTTTTGGAGCTAACCAGATCGTTGGCTTGGCACTCGGTCAATGCAATCAACTTCAGGCAACATCCGACGATCTTGAATTCTTGCCGCGCGGAGTGCTTTTCTTGGATGATTCACCACCACGAATACAGGCCATGAAAATCTCGTCCAACGAAGCGTTATGCACTCGCACACCAGCAACAGCCGTCGCCTTCTCTAACTGCTCTCGATTAGCCTGCGAAAAATCTCGCACGATCATTCGACATTGCCGCCCTTCCGATCGTTCGTACAAAACCTCCGCTGGCCCATCCAACTGCGGAATTGCTGCTAGTGGATCGTCCAGGCTGATGGTGACCTCACTGATCGATTCACGCAAATCTTGTAGAGGGCCGTTTACTCGGAATTTTCCTTGGTGCAAAATCGCAACATCATCGGCCACTCGTTCAACCTCAGATATTTGATGGCTCGAAAGCAAAACGGTTCGCCCTGTTGCAACTCGGTCGAGCATGCTTTCAAGGAACTCACGTCGTACGAGTGGATCCAATCCCGAAGTCGGCTCGTCCAAAATCAGCAGTTGTGGATCGTGCGCCAGTGCCAGTGCTAGAGCAACCTTGGCTCGTTGACCTTTGCTCAAGTGCTTGATCTTGCGGTCCGTGGGAACTTCGTAATGCGAGATGAATTCGCGATAGGCATCGAAGTACCCATCGGCGTAGAATGCGGCTGCAAACCAACCGATTTCATCGACTCGCATCCAGTCATACAAAGCCGGCGCATCGGAGACGTAACCAACTTTGCGACGTAATTCCTGAGAATCAGTTTCGGGATCTAGCCCCAGAACTTTGCATTCGCCTCGCGACGGCTTTTGAAAGCCTGTCAGAGTTCGAATGAGCGTTGTTTTGCCAGCGCCGTTTTCTCCCAACAGCGCAAACACTTTGCCTTCGGTGACCTCCAGATCGACGCCGCGCAGAGCGTCGCAACTGGAGAAGTGAACTTCGAGAGCTTTGATAGAGATCACGGCAGTCATGTGTTCACCCTTTAGCTTTGGAGAGTAGGTTGAGAAGTTAACTGGCTGGAAACGGTTTCTATGCGTCCAGCCAATTCATTGATTTGCTGACTGACAAGCTTTTTCAATTCGTCAGGTTCCAAGCCAGCATGAAGAGCTTCGCTGATGACCGATTTGACTCGATCCGTAATGATTCGCTTGCGCGCATCAACGCAGTTATCGGGCGCATCAACTCGAACGGCCAGGCCCTTGCCACGAATGGACTCTAGGACTCCGTCGGCTTGCAACTGCTGAAATGCGCGGTTGATCGTGTTGGGATTGATTGCCAGTTGCTGGCTGAGCGTCCGAACGCTCGGAAGCAGTTGGCCTGGCCGAAGCGTTTGTTCGGCGATGGCAAACTTGACCTGCCGAACGATCTGCTCGTAGATCGCCACCCCATTGCTCGGCTCGATGGAAAAAAACATGATGGGCTCCTTCGAATAAATCCGGCTCGCCTAGTGTTATAGTTAGATAGTACACTGCATGCCTAGCAATGTCAACAACTTTTTTTGCAGATTTTTGCAGCCCTCGTAGCTATCTTCGTTAGAAGGTGGAAGGCTGTCACACTTCAGCCCGAGCGTCCACGAAGTCCAACCGGTTTGGCCCGGTGGATGGTACGGTTACTGCCTACAACGGAGAAGGATGAGTTGATGTATAGGTACCACTGGGCACACTAGCGGGATTGCAAGCACCGGTGAAGCTGGGGGATGCAATCAGCACTATGAAGGCAATTAAAGACCACGTTCTGGCGAACATAGATACGACTACACGTCGATCTCTTCAGCCTCTTCGGCGCGTTCCATGATGAAATTGAATCGCGCAGATGCATCCCGGCCCATCAGATCGGCTACGACTCGATCGGTCTCCAATTGATCATCAACTTCGACTCGCAGAAGTCTTCGTGTGGCAGGATTAAGCGTTGTGTCCCATAAGGTCTTGGGCATCATCTCGCCCAACCCTTTGAAGCGCTGAATATCGGGCTTCGATCTTCCATCGGCTTTCGCGAGTATCCGCGCGCGATCGGCATCATCGGCAGCCCAGTGAGTTTCCTTACCAATGTCGATGCGATACAAGGGTGGCAAGGCAATGTAGATCTTGCCACCCGCAACCAAACCCGGCATGTGACGATAGAAGAAGGTCAATAACAATGTAGTGATGTGGTGACCGTCCGAATCAGCATCGGCCAGCAGGATAATGCGCTCGTAACGCAGCCTCGAGATATCGAAATGGCTTCCGATACCGCAGCCCAGCGCAGTAACCATGTCTTGAATTTCTTTGTTCTCGAGTACCTTCTTGGTGCTCGCACTTTCGGTGTTGAGCACTTTGCCTCGCAGAGGAAGAATCGCTTGATAGTTTCGGTCGCGACCCTGCTTGGCACTTCCACCTGCCGAGTCACCTTCTACGATGAACAGTTCGGAATGAGCTCGACCTGAAGCCAAACAGTCGCTCAGCTTTCCAGGCAACATGGCTCCACGCGATGTGCTACTCTTTCGCGAAACCGATTCGGACGCAGCTCGCGAAGCGGCTCGAGCCCTCGCTGCAGCTATGATTCTGGCCACGATCGCTTCGGCCGTTGATCGATTGTTGTTCAGCCACTGTTCTAAGCTGGCTCGAACAGCGCCATCCACTGTGGCCTGAGTTTCAGGATTGTTCAATCGATCTTTGGTTTGACCTTGGAATTGCGGATCAGCGATAAAGATCGAAACGACGGCAACAAGGCCTTCGCGAATATCTTCGGGAGCAAACTTTACACCTCGCGGAGTCAGGTTATGCGTCTCGATGAAGTTTCGAATTGCCTTGCCCAAGCCCGCGCGAAACCCATTCTCGTGAGTTCCACCGCTGATCGTTGGAATACCGTTGACATAGCTGCGGACATGCTCGTCGGTCGACTCGGTCCACTTCATCGCGATCTCAATCCGCTCGTCGCCCTCTTTGTTGGCAGTGAACGGCATTTCGTGAATCGCTGCGGCACCGCGATCATTAATCACTTTGCCTAGATAATCGACGATTCCATTTTCATGATGGAAAGTAGTCTTCGATCCGTTGGTTTCATCAGCATAGATTAGCTTGACACCACGATGCAGGAAGCTGGTGACTTCCATGCGTTGTTTGATAGTGTCCGAGTTGAAGTCGGTTTTTGGAAAGATCGTCGCATCGGGCGTAAATGTAATCGTAGTACCTGTACCCCGAAAAGAGCCCTTGGCCTTTTGTAGAACCGTCGTAGCCTTACCCTGCGAGAACTCCATCTTGTATTGGCAGCCGTCGCGACGAACAACTGCGATCAACTGCTTTGAAAGAGCGTTTACTACCGAAGCACCCACGCCGTGCAAACCGCCAGAGGTCTTGTAGTTCTTACCCTCGAACTTTCCGCCAGCGTGAAGAATAGTGAGCACTGTTTCGAGCGCGCTCTTCTTGGTCTTGGGGTGCTTGTCGACAGGTATGCCGCGACCGTTGTCAGCTACGGTCACAGTTCGACCATCTTTGTGCAGAGTGACGACGATCTCGGAAGCGTGACCGTTCATCGCTTCGTCGACCGAGTTGTCCAGGATTTCCCAAACCAGATGATGCAAGCCTGCTGAGCCTACACCGCCGATGTACATGCCGGGACGCTTGCGAACAGGTTCCAAGCCTTCAAGGACTACGATATCTTCCGTGCCGTAATTCGATTTTGAAACTGCCATGTGAGGTTTCTAATAGCTCGAGTCTGATTGAGGACTTTTAGTTTTGTTCGAGTTCTTTTAGTTCTGTTCTGGCAACGGCTCAGGCGCACCTGGCGGCGGAACAACGATGCTCGATATCTTTCCATTCTTTTGAATCTCAGTTCCGCGACCACCACGAGCGGTTACCCGATACTTGGCAGTCGAGATCGTCTTTTGCGCGCCGCGATTGGTTTCTACAACCAGTAGATCGCGATCTCCCTTGGAAGCTTTGAAGCCAACCAAGCGATCCGTCTTCGCCAACTTAATCAGTGTCACACCTTTGCCAGGCCCAGAAAGGTAGTTAACCTCTTCAGCCGGACAGACCAACGTGCGACACTCGGCCGAAACCGCTAAGATCTTTTCCATGCCGCTCACTGGTTCGACTCCGATGATCTCAGCACCGGAGGCAACCCTCGCGTAACGACGACCACTGCGCGTGGACGGCTCAACAAACGGGAACAAACAGAATCGAAGTGCAAAGCCGTTAGAGGCTGCTGCAAATCCGTGCACTGGCGGACAGTACGTTGGTCGCTTCGGATCCTCTTCGATATCGCCAACGACGCGCGGGTCAAGCGAGACCATCGAGACGATCTTCTCGCCATCCTTCAGCTTGAACAGTTTTTGTACCGGTTCGCCGTAGCCGGTCGAAGCGGGAATATCGATGATTCGCGCCGTGTAGCAAACGCCAAACGAAGAAAACATCGCTACAGTCGCGCGGGTGGATCCAGCGATGCAAGCTAAGACGCGATCGCCCTCACGCAGACGACTCTTGCCTGGATCGGCAATCTGCTTTTGACGTTTGATCCAACCATCGGTCGAGAGCAGCACATGGCAATCCTCGGCGACAATGAAGTCTTCGGCTGAGAATTCGGCCTCTTCCTCAACAGTTACAATTTCCGTTTTGCGAGCGCTGCTTTTGCTCTTCGTGAACTTTTGAATCAGCTCTTCAATCTCGGTTCGAACAATTCCCCAACGGCCCGATGAATTGGTGTCGTCGGTGCTTTCCTTGAGCAGCTTGCGAATCTGTCTAGCTCGATTCTGCTTCTCTTTCAGCTCTTCTTGAATCAGATTGATTTCCAGTTTAGCCAAACGATACAGCTTTAACTCCAGAATCGCATCAGTCTGCTCGGCATCCAGCCCGCCTTTGTCGGCTGGGAATCGCTTCATGATCTTGTCGGCAGCATCGGCTTTGCCTTCCGACTTACGAATGATGCGAATGATCTCGTCGAGGGCATCGAAAATCAGCACAAACCCTTCCAGGATGTGCATGCGTTTTTCGAGTCCATCCAATTCGTTTTGAAGTCTAGCTGTAACGACCTCAAGACGGAAATGCAGGAAGTGCCACAGCATCTCCTTCAAGCCCAAACGCTCGGGTCGTCCAACTAGAGGATTCTCAGTTGGAACCAAGCAGGTCATGTTGACATTGAAGTTAGTCTGCAGAGGCGTATTCTTGTACAGGTAAGCTAGTACTTTTGCTTCGTCGGCATCTTTGCGAAGTTGCAAATCGATGCGAATGTCTTCGGTCGATACATCGCGAACATCTTCAATCAGAGGCATCTTGCTACTGACAACAATTTCTGCGATTCGTTCGACGAGAACCGATTTATTCACTGCATAAGGGATGCTAGTGATTTGCAGAATTTTACTGCCGCTCTTGAGCGTCTCACCTGCCTTGGTCGTGCCACGAAGTTTCAATGTACCTTGCCCCGTACGATAGATCTCTCGCAGCTCTTCTTTGCTGTTGACCAGTTGCCCACCGGTTGGAAAGTCGGGACCTTGAACTGCATCGTTGGCAACGAGCTGATAGTCTTTGATGTCTGGATCGCGAAGTAGCTTTAGTAGAGCTTTACAAACCTCTTCCAGATTGTGCGTTGGAATGTTGGTCGCCATACCAACTGCGATACCCGTAGCTCCATTAACCAACAAGTTCGGCACTCGGCTGGGAAGAACGACGGGCTCCAGTTTGGTTCCGTCATAGTTAGGTCGGTAAGGAACGATACGCGGTCCCAAATCGGCTAACACTTCGCCAGCGATGGGCGACATGCGGCATTCGGTGTAACGCATCGCAGCCGCGTTATCGCCATCGATCGAACCGAAGTTGCCGATACCATCAACTAGTGTTTCGCGCAGAGCCCATGGTTGAGCCATTCGGACTAGCGCGTCGTAAACAGAGGATTCGCCGTGAGGGTGATAGTTACCGGTCACGTTACCACAAACGAATGCGCACTTACGCGGCTTGGCATCCGAGGAGATGCCCAGTTGGTCCATGGCGAAGAGAATTCGGCGTTGAACCGGCTTTAGACCGTCGCGAACATCAGGTAGCGCGCGACTGGTAATCACCGATAGCGAGTAGTTGAGGTAACGTTCCTGAGCGGCCGTCCGCAATGGTACCGGTTCGATATTCTGCTCAGCATTCTCGAACAGGTTACCCGATCCCGAGCCCTTGCGTTTCCCACCCGAGCCGCCAGTTACATCTCCGCCGCGTTTCGCCATGCCTGGTTTCCCTCCTTGAATCGTGCTGTGAGCTCGTGTTAATTGTTGCTACCTTCTTTCGAGCCTAAGCGGCTAAAAGATTAGCCTGGGCTCGCGATGCCATTTTTTCTTTGCCAATTCAGCCCAGACCGACGCTTCGCAACATGATCTGGAGAACGGCACAGCTACTTTGATGATTGGGTAGCCTTGGCAAAGTGGCACAAATATAGCGTGCAGTTTGGGGAGTCGAATATCCCAATGAGTCAAATTAGTTGTCCTGCTACGCAGACTTTGACGGTGAAAAAATAGGAATGCAGGAGGATATGGATAATTAGCCGATGGATGGGATAAGTCGGAAACCCCATCCCTACCATTGGGGAAAATCTGATCGCAGATGATTGAAACCAGCTATTACCGTACGCTCAAAAACTCGCTGGTGTCAGGGAAGACGTCGATCATTTGCAACTAATATGTAAGCCAAGGAAGGGAGTACTTCTCATGCGATTGGGAAATTCATTACTAGCCTCGGTTGCAATCGTTGCAGCCTTGTGCCTCGGCGGTTCCGTTTCGGCCCAAGAGCACGGTGGAGTCGGACCGCACCTATTTGCCAACCAGTACACACAGGGCAATGCCAACCAAGCTACTGCTCAAATGTACGTTGCTCCGGTTCCAGTACCAGCCTGGGTCGGACACACCTATTACACCTACGAGCCGCTGTATCCTCACGAGATGACTTACATTCACTCGCATCGATACCACTCGTACTATGACAACAACCGAGGATTAAATCGCACCAAAGTGCATTACTATGCTCCACCAGTGCGAACCATGCTCAACGGCATTCAAAACAACTTTTCACTGCCACGACCCTAATCGCATTCGTGCGGCAAAAGGCTGTGGAGTTAAGGACTGAATTATGAAGAACGCAATGCTCGCTCTGGCAATGGTTGCCATCGCTTGCTCATTCCAGTCGTCAGCTTTTGCCGACCGACCGATTGAGCGAGTGCTAAAGCATGACATGCAAACTAAAGGCGATGTTTGGGCACAGAACTTTGCCAGCCAAAGACCTTGGCATGGTGGCTACTACTACACTCAGTATGGCCAACCAACGGCTCTGGTAGTTCCACCAAACGCGGTAATGCACCAAACATACTCTTGGGGCGTATCGCGCAACTACATGCAACCGATCTATCATCAGTATGGCTATCAAGGTACACCATCGGCTGGTGGAGCTTTCTACGCTACACCAACCTGGCCAAGCAGCACTCAGCAGTTTGGCGTGTATCCAGTTCGCGCTCCTTGGTAGATAACCAAGCTGAGTTTTATAAAATCTTGAAGAGCCGAGTTGATGGTAAATCAACTCGGCTCTTTTTCGTTGCTATCGTAGCTACCTTTCGCCTGATCGTAGCTACCTTCGCCAGAAGATGGTCGCATCTGGCTGCTGGATAGATCTGACAATAACGATCGCGCTAGATGAATCGGTGATAACCTCGTTCTGGCGAACAACATCTTCCACGTTCTGGCGAACGTAGCTACGTTGAGGATTAACCGCTTCCCACGTTCTGGCGAAGGTAGCAATAGAAGGTTGCTACTGTCGCTTGAACACGACGGTGGCCAGTGGTGGCAGACTAATTTGCATCGACGCTGGTCGACCGTGATGCCCAACGGCTAGTGCGTTCACTCCAGGGAAGTTACCAACGTTGCTTCCAGAGTAGAACGACGAGTCGCTGTTGAACAGCTCGCGATAGTAGCCAGGCTGAGGTACGCCCAGTTGGTAGTTTTGGCGTACCACTGGTGTAAAGTTACAAGCTACGACAACGTTGTCCTCTGGATTGCGAGCCTTACGCAGGAAGGCAATCACGCTCGCGTCTGCATTCATGCAGTCGATCCATTCAAAGCCATCACCGCTAAAGTCCATTTCGTGCAGTGCAGGTTGTTCACAAACTAGCTTGTTCAGATCGCCAACCAAGCGTTTAATTCCGGCGTGCGTTTCCCAGCCCAATAGATCCCACTGAATCTGCGAATCGTAATCCCACTCGTGCCACTGAGCAATTTCGCTGCCCATGAACAGCAGCTTCTTGCCTGGGTGAGTCCACATGTACGAGTACAGCAAACGCAAGTTAGCGAACTTTTGCCATAAATCGCCGGCCATTTGGCTAATCAGCGATCCCTTACCGTGGACAACTTCATCGTGCGACAGCGGCAAAGTAAAGTTCTCGGTGAAGGCATAAATCAAGCTGAATGTTAGCTCATTGTGGTGATACTTGCGGTGAATCGACTCGTGTCTCATGTATCGAAGCGTGTCATTCATCCAGCCCATGTTCCACTTCACGGAGAAGCCTAGTCCGCCCGAGTTCGTTGGGCGACTGACGCCAGGCCATGCAGTCGACTCCTCGGCCAGAGTCAACACACCGGGAAATTGGCCATGGACTTGTTCGTTGAATTCTCGCAACATGTGGATGGCTTCCAAGTTTTCACGACCGCCGTAACAGTTCGGAATCCACTCACCATCCTTGCGGCTGTAGTCCAGGTAAAGCATGCTGGCTACCGCGTCCACTCGCAGGCCATCGATGTGGTATTTGTCCAGCCAGAACAGTGCGTTGGCGATCAAGAAGTTGCGAACTTCCGTGCGACCATAATTGAAGATCATCGTTCCCCAGTCGGGGTGCTCACCTTGACGAGGATCTGAGTGTTCATATAGAGCCGATCCATCAAAGTGACGCAGGCCATGTCCATCCTTGGGGAAGTGTGCTGGGACCCAATCGATGATCACTCAATTTCCGTTTTGGTGACAGTAATCGACAAAGTACATAAAGTCTTCTGGAGTGCCATAGCGACTGGTAACTCCGAAGTAACCAGCAGTTTGGTAGCCCCACGATCCGGTGAAAGGGTGCTCGCTGATCGGCATCAATTCGACGTGCGTGAAATTCATCTCTTTGCAATACGCAACCAATTCATGGGCGATCTTGCGATAGTTCATCCAACCATGATGCCCCTCGGGATCTCGACGCCATGAACCCAGGTGCAATTCGTAGATGTTCATCGGCTTGGCGAGTGGATCCGCTGCGGCTCGCGAGTCCATCCAACTCTGATCGTTCCATTGATAATGATTCAACGGTGAAACGATCGATGCAGTTCTCGGTGGCAGTTCGGCATAGAAGCCATATGGGTCGGTCTTGTCGACGATGCTGCCATCGCGAGTCTTGATTCGGAATTTATACTTCTCGCCAGCCTTGACGCCAGGTATGAACAGTTCCCAAATACCAGCAGGAATGTGCTTACGCATTAACGTTGCAGATCCGTCCCAATGGTTGAAATCGCCGACCACTTGAACGCTGTCCGCATTCGGTGCCCAGACGGCAAAATTGATACCGCTTACGTCACCTACAGTTCTTGGATGCGCACCCATCTTGTCATAGATTCGCCAATTGCGTCCCTGTCCGAAAAGGAACAGATCGAACTCGGTCATCAAAGGCTGTACTGCGTATGGGTCGTGCATTTCTATTATTTCGCCATTCTTCGAGGCAACGCGGAGTCGATAGCTGTTGGATTCAAAGCCTTCGATGGGACAGATTGCTTCGTAAAATCCAGAAGGGTGAACGCGACGCATCGGTCGAGTTTGGTGTTGGGCATCCACCAACCAGACTTGCTGACTCTCGGGCAAGTAAGCTCGCACCGAAATAGCTTGTCGTTGGCCACAATCGATTGGGTGGGGGCCCAACAACTGTGCAGGATTTTCCAAGGTACCTTCAATTAAACGACCTATGCCTTGCAAGGAAAGCTGCGTTTGCACGTCCATCTCCGCAGTGAGTCAGTGTAAAGTTATTTCGATTTGTTTCAATTTGGGTTGACATTGCCGGATTTTCCGACATTCAATCGCATGACTTGGTTGGGGGCGTCATCCGCCACAAGGCGCCGCTTGAGGGAAGGATGACATAGCAACCGGTTTTTCCCAATTTGTAGCCATTTCCCACCATTGCAGTCTGGCGGGCTTGGTTACCGGCTTGGGTTGAGCCGTCTTGACATGGTGGGAAGTTGACGGTGGGCGGTGAGCCGAATCGACTCGAAAGACGACTCGGCTAGGGGCGAAACGAGCAACCAACTCCGTGGCACCTTGATCCACGATTGGCTTCGTGACAGGCATTGAAACTCGACCGTTGGCAGCTTGGTTGGCTGAAATGCCAGTTGGTACGAGTTCGGCGGCGATGATTCCAGTCGGAGCCACATTCAACGGGGGCGTTGGTAGGCAAGGCTCGGCAGAACCCACCATCGCAACCAAAGAATCCGACGAGCCAGCCAAGGAAGTTTCCACTGAAGCCGAAGCGACCGTGGAAAACTCATCGTTCTGTGCGTCGGAATCGGCCAAAGAGCTTTTTAGCAGCCTACAAGCGATTTCGTGATACTGCATCGCCACATCCACACGCCGCCACAAATCGGCATTGCGGACTGGTTTACGGACGCCAAATCGCTCCCACTGATAACTAGTCTCGCGCCAATTCGGTAGACCGAAGCGAATGCCGCGATCCACATAGCGGCTGGTGGTTACCAGGCGAACCATGCTCGATTGCTCCAGAGCTTCCAATCCACGTACGACCGCCAGCAAAGCCAGTCGATCTTGGTGAATATAGTTCTCGCAATCCTGAGCCTCCAATCGATCGAGGCCATCGATTCGTTCGAGCACAAAGTTCCATCTTCCCAATCCAATTGCCAGTTGAGGCTGGCCGTCAATTAGGGCTGGATTAGAGATTACAGAATCGCAAATTAGCAAATAGTGAGGCTGTGTGACCATGTTCATTAGCCGCGCTGGAGCTATGGAGTTTCGTGTCGGTAGCTTCCAATTGAAAACTACCTGAGAACCATCCTTGGTCACTTTCGAACAACCAGTACAGGTGTCCTTGCCGTTCCTGCCAGGGTTGAAGTGTTGACATCGAAGCGTCGACACCTCTAGCCCAGGTTGGCAGATCTATCGACTATCTTTCGCAGGTGGTTAAATCGAAACGGAAGAAAAATCTTCGCGCATCGCTACAGACTTCCTAATAGGATGAATTTTCCATTTGTGAGGGTGGACAGATTCCTGACGGCCCGTTAGGGTCATTGTTTCAAGGTCCAGAAAACTCGAATCGCGAGAGAAAACGTTGTCCATTCCAGTCCCAATACAGCTCTCACAATCCTCCAGTTCTGTCAGCCTACAAACCGCCGCGCGTGCTGCCTGTGCTGGAGCAGAGGTTATTTTGCGGTACTATCGCGAAGGTACTCAGATTCGTAGTAAGTCGACCGACGCGACATACAACTTGGTCACGGATGCCGACCTTGAATCGGAAAAGGCTGTTGTCAACGCGATTCGCCAGGCTTTCCCAACGCACGAGATCGTCGGTGAGGAGCAGGCTGTCGGCAATATCGATGCGGCAGACGTTTGGATTGTCGATCCTCTGGATGGAACCAACAACTTCGCGCATCGCATTCCGCAGTTTTCTGTCTCAGTGGCTTACTATCAAAGCGGCAAAGCAGTTTGTGGTGTCGTGGTTAATCCCGTTTCACAAGACTGGTATTGGGCCGATGCGGGACAAGGAGCCTTTCATAATGGAAGGCGGCTGCGAGTCAGCCAGGAATCTTCGCTTAGCGGCACGATGGTTGGACTAGGCTTCTACTACGACCGCGGTGCGATGATGGAAGCTACGTTGGCGGCGATCCGCGACTTCTTTCACCAAAACATTCACGGCGTGCGCCGATTCGGCTCGGCAGCTCTTGATCTGTGTTACGTTGCCGATGGAATGTTCGGCACCTTTTTCGAGTACAACCTCTCGCCATGGGATTTCGCGGCGGGAAGGCTGATTTTGGAAGAGGCTGGCGGAAAGATCACTGACGGACGCGGTGAGGAGCTGCCGCTCAGGTCAACCAGTGTTTTGGCGACCAATGGCCTGCTACACCCTGCTTCGCTGAAAATCGTCTCTGAACATCATCTCTAGATTTCAACGATGATTGGCGCGTAGCTTGGGCACTCTTGCCCGAGGGTCAGCACTTCAAGTTACGGAAGCGACCGAAGAACCATCCTCGGTCGCCTCGTCAGCGGCAATCGCTCGTGTAGAATTTCCGTCAGAAAATAAAGCATTCGCGAAGATCTGCGTTCTAGTTTTGGAATCCGACAATGAGCAACACAATTCGGCCTGTCAAAATCACTCGTCACTTCACTCGCAGCAGCCCAGGCAGCGTGTTGTATGAAAGTGGTAACACCGTCGTTTTGTGTACAGCAAGTTTGGACGAAAACGTGCCACCGTGGTTGGAAGGTGCTGGCAAAGGGTGGATTACCGCCGAATACAATATGTTGCCTCACAGCACCAACAAACGCAAGCGACGTGATCGCGATGGTAAAGTAGATGGACGAACCACGGAGATTCAGCGGTTGATTGGTCGCAGCCTGCGAGCCATCGTCGACCTGCAACGCTTGGGCGAACGAACTTTGACCGTGGACTGCGATGTGCTACAGGCCGATGGCGGTACAAGAACGGCCAGCATTTCCGGAGGATTCCTGGCGATGTGCGACGCTGCGCAGTATTCGGCGGATCAAGCGAACATCCTCTAACAGACAGCGTAGCCGCGATCAGCGTGGGTATGGTAAGCGGCATTCCAACCTTGGATTTGGATTACGAAAAAGATGTAGCTGCGGACGTCGATATGAATGTCGTCATGACCGGGCGAGGCCGTTTTGTGGAGATCCAAGGAACGGGCGAAGAAGCGACGTTTGATGACAGTCAGCTTGCTGCTCTATTGGCTTTATCCAAATCTGGAATCCAGCAATTGACTCAGATACAGCGTGAAACATTGGGTGATCAATGGCCCATTCGGGCTTAGCTTTTGACGAGAAAACTCGGCCGAACCTCTAGGCGAATCGCCCCGACTGTGATCACAATATTCACTCTCGAAAAGCCACTCAAATGACGCATACACCTGGAAAGCACCCGCCTGAATGAAATCGGCCTCAGAACTCAACATTATTACCTTCCCGCACCCCACGCTGCGCTATCAAGCCAAGCCGTTGCGTCGAGTCGATGTCAGGCTGAAGGAGATCGTTGATCGAATGTTTCGCTTGATGTACGAACATCGCGGAGTAGGTTTAGCCGCAACACAGGTTGGTCTGCCCATCCGCCTGTTTGTCATGAATTCCACCGGTCGAGAAGGGGATGGGCAGGAGGTTGTGATGATCAATCCCGTGATCTCGCGACCCCGCGGCAACGAGATGGCCGAGGAAGGATGTCTAAGCTTGCCAAACATCAATGGAAACGTGATTCGCGCTAAAACAATTCGCGTGAACGCTTTTACACTGGCCGGGCAGGAGATCAACCAGGATTTCAGCGGCTATGAAGCTCGCATCATCCAGCACGAGACGGACCACTTGGATGGGACTCTATTTATCGATCGGCTGAAAGAGGGCGCGGAAGTGGAGATAGCGGGCGAACTTGAGCAGTTGAAGATCGACTTCGACTCGCGTCAGCGAACCGGATCGCTACCCACCAACGACGTATTGACCGCGGAAATTTCCGAATGGGAAGCTGCCTATTGCCTCTAGTAGGAGCGCACGGGTGTGCGATCTAAGCTCGTAGTGGACGAGGCTACGAGTCCCTCGGTGTCCTCACCAAATTGCTGCAGGCCTTAGGTACAATCGAGTGCTAAGCACTTCTACCTCAATGGTGCCCCAATGTTGTGGAAATCTTACGGTGATAAGGTCGATGGCACAATCAATCGTTGAACAAATTGCTTTCTTGGAGCGACAAGCAACCATAAGCTCTATGGGACTTGACGCTGCTTTAGTGTCTAAGAACTACCATCTGGGGGCACACAATTGCCGCGACGGGACAAGTATCAGGTTAATGCGAGCCCTGATCCTGTGGAGGCTTGGCGAAAATCCCTCGATGGCTTTGACAGAATGCTTGAGATTTCACGAATGTGCCACCCTCGCATTATCAGAGTATAGTGAGTTTGGCTTGTCAGACAGTTCCATAGAGCTGGTTGGATTTGTCGCGAGCTTGTTAGGCAGTAACCTTCGACCGATTGACACTAAGGGCTTTGAGTCGGACAGACTTTTGGATGTGGTACTTATCAATTCACTCTGCGGCCACGTCCTTTCAGAAAATGATTGGAGTGTCGGCATAGAACAATTAACAAAAATTGGAAGTAAGCTCGCAGTAGAGAGCTATCAAAAGTACCGATTGCTGCATGAGTCCTCATCGGAGGATGCGGATGGAATTTTTGTTAGCCTGGAAGATTGTTTTAAGAAGCGTCGTAAGGATAGTTTTTTTGCAGGGGGTGTGCAGATTGAAGGTGGTGGAGGTGAAAACGACCTTGTGGTAGATTTCCGATTAAGTGCAATTGCAAAGTCCAAGTGCATTAAAAGGGAGTCGATTCATGAATGGAGATGGTAACCTCGCGGACCTGTGAAACTTGTTCTTCGTTTCTAGAATTTTGCTCAGTCTACTCGATTGGCACATCTTCTCGCCAAGCAAATCAACCGTTTCCACAACGCTGGTTCGCTGACACTCTCCAGTGGCACGCGACTGGCACTCGATTAGCTCTCGCAACTGAATCATGAAACGAGTCGCTTGCGTGAAAAAAATCCAGTTGGCGACGGAAGCAAAATTAATTGCTGTGTCGTAGAGCGTCGATCGGGTTCATCTTGGCGGCTCGAATAGCGGGAAACAATCCGAACACAATTCCGATGAAGATCGAAATGAAGAAGGCGATCGGAATCGACTCCAGAACAATGCTTGGAGTCAGATTGCGAACAACCTCAGGTAGAGACTTGAATACTGTGGGATAGTATTCTTTGGCAATATCTTTGGCATAGATAACTGCTGGCTTACAGAACAGTCCGGCTAAAATTCCCGTGATTCCACCTACCACGCTAAGCACGGCGGATTCAACTAAGAACTGAGAAACAATATCAGCTTGCTTGGCACCTAGCGCGCGACGAATTCCAATCTCTCGAGTTCGCTCAGTAACGGTGGCAAGCATAATGTTCATGATGCCGATACCGCCAACCAGCAAGCTAATCGCAGCCACAAGTCCCATAAAAACCATGAACATCAAACGCGTTGTTTTCGCTTGTTCCAACAACTCCAACGGAACTACCACAGCGATATCTTCCATGCTCTTGTGGCTTTCCAATGCCGATTCGATCAGGGCGGCAGTACTGCGAACGTGATCGACGCTAGCGACGCGAACTGTGATCTGATTCAGTTCAATCATTTCACCCTCGCGAGTGCTGCCGGTCGTTCGAACGATCATGTCGCCAATCCGAAGCTGAAGCGTCTTGATTGGGATGTAGATGTCGTTGGAAAAATCCTGCGAATCCAACGATCCGCCAATTGCTGCAGATGCTCCACGCTTCTTCAGGACACCGACGACAGAGTAGAAGTCGGTGTTTTCTGGAACATAAACTCGCTTACCGATAGGATCTTCGTAGGGAAATAGCTTCTCAGCCAGACTCGCTGCGATAACACACACATTCACCGTATTGAAGTTTTCGGCTTCGGTAATGAAGTGTCCTCGGTCCACGACAAGCCGAGTCACATCAGCGTACTCAGGAGTGCAGCCAACCATTCGACCGTCGACTGTGCGACTTTCGTATTGGAACTGCCGACGAATCTCGCGAATGGGAATAGCGCTGCGAATGGTTGGAATCGTCGAGACAAGCTTGCTGTACTCGTCGCGAGTCAATCCGTAAGGCGTCACGCCCTGCGTTGCCAACTTTTCACTGGGTGGCTTAATGGAACGAATAACGATGGTGTCTGCGCCCAGGCTCTCAATTTGTCGTTGAGCTTCAAGGCTGATGCCTTCGCTGATCGCAAGCAGCCAAATCACACTGGCTACACCGATAAAAATACCTAGCACCGTCAACAAAGATCGCAGCGGGTGAAGCAGCAGACTTTTAGTTCCAAGCTTGAGCGTTCGAAGAAATAGCATCATGGGGCTCCAGTTCTAGTGAGTTTCAACAGGAGCATCATGCGCTGATTCGGCATCTTCATTTTCTTCGATCGGATGCATTGCGGCTTGAGCGGCTTGCTTTCGAGCCATTGGATCGTTGGGAACGTCCGATTGCAGCAAGCCATCTCGCAATCGAACAACTCGCTTGGCCCGCGCGGCCACATCATCTTCGTGAGTCACCATGATGATGGTTCGACCTTCGTCGTTCAGTTCATCAAACAACGACAGAATTTCGGCAGTGGTCTTCGAGTCCAAGTTACCAGTAGCTTCGTCCGCCAGGATAAAGTAAGGATCGTTCACCAAACTGCGCGCGATGGCAACACGTTGCTGTTGACCACCAGAAAGCTGAGTTGGACGGTGTCCTAGTCGCTCACCTAAGCCAACACGTGTAGCTAACTCGATGCAGCGCTTTCGTTCTTTGGCACCAAGCTTACCTTGGTAGTACAGCGGCACTTCGATGTTTTCAACTACAGTCAATTGCTGAATTAGGTTGTACGACTGAAACACGAAGCCGATTCGACGCGAGCGAATTTCGGCCAACTGATTGTCACTCATGTTGGCAACGTTATCTTCACCCAAGCATAATTCGCCTGAACTCGGTTTGTCGAGGCAACCGAGCAAGTTCAGAAGTGTGCTTTTACCAGATCCCGATGGTCCCATGATGGCAACGTAATCGCCTTCTGGAACGTCAAACGAAACGCCTCGCAATGCGCGGACCGTTTCGCTTTTGAGAACATATTCTTTTTTTAGATTTCGAATGGAGCAAGCGTTCATAGCAATTGATTTACAGTGTTGAGGAAGAGCTATTTGCTGCTGTCATTCGAGGGCTTGTCACCAGCAGGAGAAGTACTTCCTTCGGCCTTTGGTCCACCGCGAGATTCGCGGCCACCACCCTGTCCGCCTTGACCTCCACCAAATCCACTAGCACCTGGGCCACCAGCACTTGGACCACCGCCACCTGGACCACCAAATCCACCAGCAGCACCACCAGCAGCACCACCAGGTCCACCAGTGCTAGGTCCACCAGTGCCAGGTCCTCCAGCACCAGGTCCTCCAGCACCCATACCCGCACTGGGACGTCCGCCGCCCATACCGCCTGGTCGGCCCTGACCACCACCAGCTCCTCTACCACCCATGCCTCCAGCGCCAGGTCCAGCGTCGAACTTCATGGGTTCCGCTGCAAGCTTCTTCAGCTCGTCACGCTTCTCTACCTCTTCGATCTCAGGCAGCTTCATTAAGTTTTCGAAGCGTCGTGGATTCAGCACAACTTGATCGCCCTCAGCCAAGCCTTCGGTGATTGTTACGTTGGCTTCGTTGGTAGCGCCAATCTTAACTTCACGAGTTAGAAACGGCTCTTCGCCAGGCTTATCCGTGTTTGGATTTTTGACCAAGCAGAAGATATGACCTCGGAATTCGTAGACTCCGTGCACAGGAACTTGAAGTGCTTCTGGAATCTGTTCAACAAAGATACGCACTTCCGCAGACATGCCCGTGCGAATTGCTTCTGGCGGTTCAACGATTTCAAGGTAGGCCGCGTATTCCTTGACTGACGAGCTGAACCAGCTTCCCGGTTCTGCATATTTGTTGACTCGTTTGACGCGAGCCAACATCTCGTTCGGATAAGCGCTGACCTTAACCTTGCAAGGCATGCCAGGAGCAATCCTCACGATGCG
Organism: Pirellulales bacterium; assembly: GCA_046349795.1. GTDB lineage: Bacteria > Planctomycetota > Planctomycetia > Pirellulales > Pirellulaceae > Aureliella. The sequence goes on from JAXMBP010000010.1 coordinate 51,702, forward strand.
TGACTCATTGACCAGAGCCTTAACCTGCATCCTTGTGGGATCGGGAAGCTTGAGGATAGTTTGTCGTTCACGTACCACTGCACCTTCCTTGACCATGAAATCAACGCTACCACCACGACCTCGCTCGTTGTTGTACACGACGATGCCATCGGCTGGAGAGAAGATCGTACACTTCTTGATCAGGTCTTCGATGTCTCGTTGCTTGGATTGTTCTTCCGACAAAACGTTCTTGTCGGAGCTTAGCTTGGCCTTGCTGGCTTCGATATTCGATGCCAACTGAACGCGATTTTTTTCCTTGGTCAGTTCGTCGAGCACCTTCAGTCGAGCTTGAGCGGATTCCAAAACGTTACGAGCGTTCGAGACGGAAAACTCTTCGGCCTCGATTTGCAGGCCTTTCAGCATTCCCTTCGCAGCTAATCGCCGGGCGCTATCCAAATTGAGTTCGGATTTACGCAGCGATTGTTCGGCCACGTCGATTTCCGATAGGATTGCTTTGCGTTCGGATTGATAGGTGCCTTCGAGATACTCTTGCAAGGCGATTTCGTTCGTGCTGACCGTTGCTTCGCTACTGATCACTTGAGCCTCGGCGCCGAGCACCTTAATTCGCTGAGCGGACAGCTCATCCTGCAAACCGGATGCGTCCAGTTCGACAAGCTTGTCACTCTTTTTGACATATGTACCTTCAGGTACGACTGACAAGATGGTCATGCCAGTGGCACCCCGAGCCTTTACCTCATTCACGACATCGATATTCGAGCTGCTTTCGATTTCACCCTGCTCGAGCACGATATGGTCAAACGGCCCCTTGATGACCTCGAACAAAATCGGCTCTTCGGTCAATCCACTGGCCTCTTTTTGGCCAACGAAACGGTTCCAGGCGTATCCGCCCGAACCCAAAATGACCAACAGAATAATGATGGTTAGTAAAGCTCGACCGGATCGCTTAGAACTGCGAAAACGAAGATAATTGCTTTGCATTACAAATTCCTAGGCGGGCAACCACAAAGGGGGTGGCTGGGGAGGGTTCTTCAATTCGAGCGTGCGGGCTGAGCCATACGGTGTCGAATATTGTAGTCGACAAATTGCCCTAGTCAGCACGAAATAGTTGTTCAAACTGCCAATCTACGGGTTGGCCTATTTCTAAACGGAACAAGGTAGTTTAGAAACCCAACCAAATCTTAATTGTTCCGGCCAATGCGGGTGGGAATAGTCACTTCCTGCGTTTCTGCACCCAACCTTGGGAAGCTGGAGAGCTTTGGTGGCCAAACTTGGTTTCTTTACCCGTAGTTGACGAGGTTACGAGTCCCTCGGTCTGTCCTTATTCAGAATTTCCGTAATGGACCGGTTACAAGTCCTACTCAAGCTATTTACGCGGTATACCCTGGAGCAGCATTCTCCGCGGTGGCCAAGTTTACGTGATGGCATTTACCTGACGGCCTCTTGAGACGGCTGAATGCAGATCGAGGCCGACTAAATCTAGGACTAGTAACCTTGTCCACTACGCGTACTCCCGAAGGGCTTTTGTTAGAAAACTAGTGTAGGCAGGAAAAATACTCCCCGCAAAACCCACTCACATGTACAACTTCCACTTTCAGCCCTTATTCGATATTCCGCTTTGCAGTTTACTATGGGCCGCGTTGATGTTGCATTTCAGAAGTTGGGCCCGCAACGAAACCGAAGAGTTCCAGACCATTCTGGTCGAACGACGATTCAAGGCTCAGGTTAAGGCAAGCTCGGTAGTCGTGGCGTCACTTGCGTGTTGCTGGTACTTCGACTTCAGCTTTTGGATCATGGTTGGAATGGTTCTTGGAATCGGTATGGTAGCAGCTTTCGCGGGCATTGATGTTGCGGCGATGCCACTGCTTGCAGCAGGCTTCATGCTTCGGGAATGGGCCTTTGGCTTTCCAACGCTCGTGCTACACACATTGCCACCGCGCAAGCTCGACGACCATTTCGATACAACACTCGTTGGCGTTGAAGCGGTAGCCATCAGCCCACTTCGTCCCTTTGGTCGCATTCAGTTAGGCGATCAAACCTTAGACGCGGTTTCGGAGAGCGGAACAATGATAGACTCAGGTACTCGCGTTCGCATAACCGGATGTAGAAACGGAGTCATTCAAGTTCAGGCAGTGATGGAGTGAGGTAATTAATTCTTACCAACCTTGGGCTAGATCATTGCCATCCAGGAATTCGAAATACTCACCAAAGCGCAATTTCCCCAGCGCCCGTTTTATCGTTTTCGGGCCAATGGTCCAGCAACTTACTCAGCCCAGTCTGAAGGATCTGGGGGACCGCAATCGATTGAACGTGCCCACGGTCCGACAGTTCCACTTGCACCTGTCGCGAAAAATTAATACCAGAGAAATCGCAACGAAAAACAGTTATGTCAAAAAGCTTACCAACTTTGATCCTCTGTGTCGGGAAATCACTTGGTTGTCACCTTAAAAGAGGAGCTTAAACTCTTGGAGATTTCTTGCGACTTAGCCTCAACGTCACCTTTTCGAGTCAACTGACTGATAAAAATTGCCCGACCGTTAACAATCATTCCGTATGCCGACGCATTTTGAGTCTTAGCGGCTGGTTCCTTTAGCAAGATGGGAGCATGTGTTACTGAAATGCCATCCCATTCTTGTTTGGCGAATTCCCCCATACCGCTGAATTCCTCTGATTCAAAAGATCCCGGCGAAAGTGTTGCTAAGAACTTCGCCATATCGTTGGTTGCGTCCTCGACAGCTTTGGGAGCAATCATCGACATGATTAGTACGGTTTCATCAGGATCGACCTCTGTACCAGAATTAAAGAGAGTTAAAGAAATTCCATCGTCTGGCGGAAACTGTTGTGCTTCAAATCGCCCAGGAAGCTGGATTGTGAAACCATCCAATTGATGTGATTGTGGTTCATTACTTTTCTTGGACTGGACGGACAGCGGATTGTTAGATGAAACGCTTGGCTGAGTACCTTTGGCGTTTGGCGGATTGTTCGTGGAAGATTCACAGCCAATTGTCGTCGCCAAAGAAAGAGCAGCAATAAAGAGCAGAGCAGTATTCCGAAAATCGTAAGCAAACACTCTAGAGGATTCCTTAAAAAGATTGATATTTCAATAGCGTACGCCTCCGGCTGACGGCTAAACACTCAGCTTGCGTTGGATCTTTTCGATGCTGGATGCGATGCGTTCCATTTCGCTGCGATCGACGAGTAAGGCGGTTTGACCCAACCAGATCGCTTCGCTGCATAGCTGATCGTTGATCGGGCACTTGTTTCGCTCGCCCCACTTCGCCATGAAGTCAGCGCCATAGATCTTCTGATAGTGAGGATTCGTAGCTAGAGCCACGACATGCTTGGCTAAGTTCAATTGAGCGTAACCACCACTGGCTGCGACTTTTTCTTTACTCAGCTCTGCCAAGAACACGTCTTTGCTGACTCCACCGAACTTGGATTTGTCATAGCGGAACATGTACAAGTGCCATGCACTTCGATCAACACCATCGTAGAGCTTGGCTGGAGATATGCCTGGAATCTTGGACAGCATTTCTGATAGATACTTTGCATTCTGCTCGCGTTGCTGCGACTGCTTCTCCACACGCTCGAACTGAGAAAGCAGCATCGTTCCTTGAAACTCGGTCATGCGGAAGTTTGCTCCACGTCCTTGGCTCGGTACGGGCTTAGGACCTCCAGGTGTATGGAAGTTGTAGCACAGGTTGGCGAACTCGTCGTCATTGGTCAGAACAGCACCGCCCTCGCCCGAGTTCAAATTCTTGCTGGCTTGGAAACTAAAGCATCCTCCCAGGCCATGATTACCCACAGGGCGACCTCGCCAGGATGCCAAATGAGCCTGGCAAGCATCTTCGATAAATGGAATCTTCTTGTCTGTTGAAATCGCCTTCATGGCATCGACATCAAACGGCGAACCACCGATGTGTACAGGTAGCAACAGTTTAGTGTTTGAGTTAATTGCAGCGCCGATTTTCTTCGGATCAATTTGAAACGATTCGATATCGCTGTCCACAAACACAGGCAGAGCATAGCTATTGGTGATGACGTTGAAGGTAGCCACGAAAGTGTAGGGAGGCATAATTACTTCATCGCCTGGTCCAATATTCAGAGCACCCAACGCGGTGAGTAAAGCAGTCGTTCCAGAGCTGGTTGCGATGCAGTGCTTGGCCTGCATCTTTTCGGCCCAGACCTTTTCGAATTTGGCCACGCGATCGCCGCTGAGTCTTCCCCAATGGCCAGTGTTCAAAACTCCGACTAAGCCACTCTCGTCATTGTCGCTCCATACCGGCCAAGGTGAATTGCCTCGGCGAAGCTGATCCGCAGTCTTGTCCAACTTCTTGTTGTCATCGTTGTCCTTCGCGGGAGCTGTCTTGCTTGAACAAACGGCAGCGGAAATAGCTACGGTTCCAGCCAGCAGTTTTCTACGATTGATAGACTTGTTCATGATTGTCTTCTTGAGAGAGTGCGAACGAAGTTGAAGAGCATAGTCGCATTACGATCTGCTAGGATAACCTACAGCAGATCGCAAAAATAGCACCCGACAGGCGGCGTCGCTTGAACAGTTGGATCATGAGGGAAAGTGCACTAACAATGCCTAAGTGGCGGGCGCTGTGAAGCATTTGACAAACCTCTGTAATGCTTTTCGGACCCTCCCTTGCGTGAATGCAACTACCGCCGTTTGATTTGTTAAAGGCAGGGTGGCAAACGAGCTCAAGCGAGTCTTGCCTGGAGGGGAAATGGATCTTGAGGGAAGCAGTTGTAACTGGCGATCACCGTCCCCGGAAAGATCGCAATACTCGCTTACCGACCCTCCCTCGAAATGCTGTTTTCCAATGGTTAGTTGGGCGCGAAGGAGGGTTCGCATCGGGGCGTAGGATCGAACAAACCTAGCTCAATTCGAAACCGAGATCGAGCTAGAAGCTCTTTCAGAAATAGGTTTGTAGCCCTTATCGGGACGTTCGGCCTCGGATAATACTACCTCTACGGTTGCTCCTGGTGGCGTCGTGACGTTGAAGCCCGTTTTGATTGTTCCCTCTTCTTGCAGCTCCCAAGCTTCCATCATTTTCACACCTCCTTGTTTCGACTCCGGAAAGCTCACTTCGCACTTGTAGTAGGCGACTGGTTTGCCAACCGTGAATAGGTAGGGAATCTTGAGTGTTACAACATCGGGAGCCTCGAACGTTGCTTTGATCTCTCCAAGTTTCACTTCCGCAGGAGCATACGGCACAACGATAGCAGAAGTCGTTTGAGCTGGAGCGGGAGCCGATCGTGGCGATGCATCACAACCGATGAATGCTGCTAGAATTGTACCGGCAAGCATCTTAGGCAAAGCTGCCTTTGGACGAGTCTGGTTCCAAGTGGCGTCGAGCATTATTTCTTCTTGGTGAGCAGCTTGCCAGGTATTTCTAGTTTCACATCACCACCTTGATTGCTGACTTTCAACTCGATGTTAGAGGCCATGGAGCAAAAGGGAGATGGAATTGATTCGAAAGAATCTGGGTACTCAGCCTCGGTCGCCTCGGCAGGCAGTACTTTGCCATCAATGTTTACTAGTCGTGACACACGAACGGTATAGTTTCCGGGCGGCAATCCAACATCTTGATCTCTTGAGCTAATTACACTAAACGTTCCGCTGCTATCCGATTGACCAATAGCACCTTCTCCTGGTGTGCCATCGCGAGGGATCAACTGCACTGTAGCGTTGTCCACTGGCTTACCATCACAAATGATTGAGCCTTTGATGTTGACGCGTTTCAGTCCGTCCCCGCAACCGACTATGCAGCCGAGCAGACAGACTAAGACTATGGCCAACCCGCGATTAACGAGATTCATCATTTTGAAATTTGTCGAGGGGAAAAATTGAGGCATTTGGACTTTCGGCGACGGCGGCCCAAATGCCTCGCTAGTTGAGACAATATGACTTAGTCCAAGTTTCCGATGACTTGACCATCTGCCGCTCTGCATAGATAGGTTAGCGTTGGGATTTCAACTGTTTGGGGAATGAAGGAAACAGAGCCATCGCCTCGCACAGCTTGAATTCCGCCAGCGTGTAAGCTGGCAGCGTTGTACCAGCTAGCTCGAATACCACGTTTGTTGTTCAGCGCGCTAGTATTGTTGTTGTAGTTCCAAACATTGATGCCTGTCGACGGGTAGGTGACGTTGTACGTTCCAACAGGGTCGATTCCCACGGAAACCCAACCAGCAAAGGACCAGCCTCCAGTACGGCCGTTGAAAGTCTCCAAAGTTTGTTCAGTCATTGCCAGAGTATTGCTTAAGCCGTCAGTTACTGCAGCGAACTTTGCATAGCTGTTCTCACCAAACATGTAGCGAGTGTCCATCGATGCATTCTTGTAATGATTGAAGTACTGCAGACTGGTCGCCGGATTGAGGAAGTCGTAGCAGGTCTTGGCATAGATCACATTTTGGACAGCCAAATCGGGACTGTAGACGTTGCTCGACGGATCCAGCGTTGGCTGCCCACTATCCGATGGGCAAATTAAGGTTGGGATGAGCTTAGAAGCCAGTACTGCATTACCCGAAGCAACGGCATCGAGACCTGGGGGAGTAACACTGCCGATTGTTCGTCGATAGTTGCCAAAGGCTCCTCGCTGATTGAACTGATCATACAGCGGAGACTGTTCCATATATGGCAACAATGAAAGTAGACCGTGGCCGTTCTTGGTCAGCGGGTCTGGAACGAACGTAGTTGCAGATGAACCATTGCAGAACCCAAGGCTCATTCTGCCAGCAGGAAGTCTCTTGTAGGTGCTTTCGTAGTTGATGAACGCCAGTCCCAATTGCTTCAAGTTGTTCGAGCATGACATTCGTCTGGCAGCTTCACGAGCAGCTTGAACTGCAGGAAGTAGCAATCCAACAAGTATCCCAATAATTGCGATAACCACCAGCAATTCAACAAGTGTGAATGCAGCTCGCCTTGGCTGCGTGACTTGACTCGCGAACATCGGCTAACCCTTACGTTAAAAATGGTCAATGAAGGGCAAAATAACGAACGCTTCAGCCTATGGTCTGCGCGGGGCGAAATCAACAAATTAACAGAGAAATCGCTCCATTTAACGCTGACTTTCTGCATGCTTAAGTGCAAACTGTGTTAGACGACCCAATTAGCCTAATCCCTCAAACCGATAGAGTCTAAGATTCCTGGCTTAGACCTCCCCGCAATTAATCAGAGATGGAGCCTATTTGGCCATTGCAAGGCAGCGTGGCTGGCCCGAAAGTAGCTGAGCGGCAAAATGATCGCCCAGACTGCCACATCGAAGCGGGCGTTTAGCTTTAGGAGTTTACTTAGAGGTTTGCTACGAAAGAATAAGGTACATGGCATGCTTGATGACCTTGATTCAACAGATTGGCACTTGCTTAGACACGCGCACGGCTCGGCCGCAGACGTCCCTGCACTATTGCGAGCTTTGTTGTCTGCGGATGATGACCAGCGCAAAGAGGCTTGCATCGACTTACATGAGCGAGTTTGGCATCAAGGTACGATCTATCCCGCCTCCGCTGCGGTCCTTCCATTCCTCCGACAGTTACTCTCAAGCGAAGACGTATTTGTTCGAGATTGTGCTGTCTCACTAATATGCTGCATTGCAACGGGCACAGGATGGATCACGCATGGCATCAGGATGTTGGGCGAGGCAGCGATACGCGACCGGCTTGAGAAAAAAGGCTGTACGCTGGAACAATCTCGGCAGCAGGAAGTGCAAGTGCTTCAGGCTATTCAAGCCGAAGTAGCACAGTGCCTTCCGGATTTAGTCCCACACTTGGGCAATACCGAGGATCTCGCGGGCCTTGTTGCAGAGGTACTCATAAAGTCCTCGAACAAAGCAGAATGGGCTATTCGAGCAATTGATGAAGCTGTGAATGTATCCGCCAACCCAGAGCATCGAAGCTGGCTTGCCGATACAAAACGGAAGATGCTAGAACAAAATGACGAGGCCTAAAGTTGGAAAAACTCTCAGTCGTTGGATCTTGGGAGGGCTTATTTTAATGTCCCTCTTACGATCACTGGGACAACACAAATAGCACGGTTTTTTGATTGCAACTGTTGTACCTGATAGCGTTCGTATTGTTATGGATGATACTATTCGTCATTCGGACTGGACTATGAACGACTACTGAAAGTGCTTTTTGAATCCCGAAAAGCCGCAAATCTGGAATTTGGAAAAATGGCAACTACGAGACGATTCTTCTTTGACGATGGCAAATCGCGTAAACGATGGCAGATAACGCTCTCTGGAAAGTCCGTCACAACTCAGTTTGGTCGGCTCACAGGCGAGCTTCGCGAGTCGAAAAAAGTTGCCAAATCTCCAGCCGAAGCGCATAAGTTGCTTGAACAACTCGTGAAGGAAAAACGCCGAGAAGGATACATCGAGGTTTCTTCCGATAGATTGGAGGTAATTCCAAATAAGGGAGTACGCGCGGCGAACGAAAAACAGGTCAGCGAATTCGAGAAATTGCTTGGGTGCAAGCTTCCAATTGAGTACCGCAACTTCTTAATGACAATCAATGGTGGTCAGCCGAATCCAGATTGCGTGCGAGTCCCCGGGGTGCCTTACATCGACAATGTTGGAGTAGGCATGCTGTTTCATCTGCGCCCATCGAAGCCCGGCATGGACGAACTCACCTATGAAGTTCAGCGCACAAAGGAACTTCTTCCCAAGGGACACTTACCGATCGCCGGTAGTTCTGACCTTTTCACGATTTCATTGTCACCGAAGTCTTTGGGTGCGGTATATTGGTGGAATCACGAATCCGAAGAATTGGACGACGATGGAAATTTTTTGCCTCTGCCGCGTATCTGCTAGCTAGTTCGTTCGATGAATTTTGACTCGAATTGCTTGTTTGTTTGATGAAGAGGAGCAGGTCGACGACGAGCCAAGTCAAAAATCAGTTGGATCAAAGGCAACAAAGCGTGACTTGCTGCGAACTCTCCAAAAACATCACACCCCTCAGACGATTGCTGAAATCAAGCGATTGATCCCGCTTGCTGGTGAGTTGAGTCAAATTGAAGATCGCAATTGGCCATTCATCAACTTGAGTGATGTTGGCGTGCTAAAGCTTTTGCTAGAAGCAGGACTCCGTCCAGAAATAATTGATACCGAGGGTCATTCGCTTCTGTGGCAGTGTGCCAGCAGTCCGGATTGCGTCAAACTGCTCGGAGAATACGGTGTTGATCCCAATCGTCGTACAGGCCCAGACGGCGATACGGCCCTGATGCGAGCAATCTTTCTCAAGGCTACGGATGGTATCAAGCAACTGCTGAAAATTGGAGCCAATCCCACGCTCAGGCTGGACAAACGGGATGCCAAAGATTTGAAGCGAGATGCAAAGCTGTTTAAGATTTTGGAGAAAGCAAAAGCAGATTGGCAAAAGCGTAAGGCCAAAGTAACGTCTGCAATTGCTCGGCCAGAAGGCAAAACGCAGGTATCATCAGCCAAAGGCCCCAAGCCATCGCTCAAGAAGCTTCTTCAGCTCTTGAAGCATGATCGAATACTCGAAAACGAATTCATCGAAGGCCTGCCGGAGATGATCGATGCCCTTGGCGACATTAGCGGGATCCAAGATGGACAGTGGCCCGCGATTTATAAGTTTGAAGATCCACAGTTGCTATCCAAATTGTTAAGCGCTGGATTGAATCCAAACATCATCGACAAGAAGGGGCATCCTATTCTCTACCAATGCGCTCCGCATCCTGACTGTATTTCACTACTTCTCAAAGCGGGTGCCGATCCAAATTCACTTGATCGCGATGGTGAGTCGCCTTTGATGCGTGCTGCCTACGTGGGTGAAATTGATTGCGTTCAAGCACTGTTGGATGGTGGTGCCGATCCAACCATTGAATTCACGCCAAGCGCCAGAATCATGATGGAGTTTGACGACGAGATGACGGAATTCGTGGAGAAGGCACGCAAGAAGTTTATCAGCAGAAAGCAAAAGCGAGCGGCGCGTAAGCGATAGTGGAGTTTAGCTTGGCCGCTGGTCCATTTTGTTTTGCAAACTACATATAAGTACCCCATAGCATTCTCAACCAAGCTTTTCTCTCACATGTTTTAGAAACAGCATTGCCTGTTCCCGCAGAGCCGACAGTTCGACTCCAGCCGGTTTGATGCTACGCAAGCCGCGCTCGTACCGCTTCTGAGTCCACTCTGTTTCCATCATTTCATCCAGCGCAGTAGCAGCACAAGTGTAGTCCAACTAAGGTCTCCGCATTTTAATGCTATTCGATGAGGCGATTGCTCCAGTTTAGCCGACCCGAGTCTGCTTGCCGCAGGTTGAGTTCAAAAAAGCTGTAACGTGTTGCGCGCAGCTTTCTGCTATACTTCAAGTTGTTAAGTTCACAGGACTACCCTTACCAGGTACTGCAATATGCGCAAGGTCAAAAACGGCGGCGGTTGGGCCGCGATTCGCTATACATTTCGCAAGGCCCGAGAGGCCGGCGGAATTTGGAAATTTTACAAAGCCATGCGTAGCAAGAACGCCTGCAAGACTTGTGCATTGGGCATGGGCGGCCAAAGCGGAGGGATGGTCAACGAGAAAGGCAGTTTCCCGGAAGTCTGCAAGAAGTCGTTTCAGGCGATGGCTTCTGATATGCAGCCAGCCATTACGGCCGACTTTTGGCAACGCCACAGTGTTGCTGAGCTGCAAACCTGGAGCCCTCGACAACTGGAGACCTCGGGCAGACTGATTCAGCCTGTTCTGTACACTCGCGGGGCAACTCATTTTCAGCCAATCACCTGGAAAGATGCGCTGACCAGAATCGAGGAGTGTTTCAAGTCGATCTCACCCGATCAAAGCTTCTGGTACTTTAGCGGACGAAGCAGCAACGAAGCTGGCTTTCTTCTTCAACTGGTTGCCAGACTCTACGGCACCAATCATGTGAACAACTGCAGTTACTATTGCCACCAAGCCAGCGGAGTTGGACTGAACAAGTCGCTCGGAACGGGTACGGCAACCGTCACGTTAGAGGACGTTGAACATTGTGATCTGATTTTTGTGATCGGCGGAAATCCGGCCAGCAATCACCCGCGACTGCTAACTTCGCTGACTCACCTGCGACGCCGCGGTGGAAAAGTGATTCTTATCAATCCAGTCAAAGAACTGGGGATGGTCAAGTTTAGAATTCCAAGCGACATTCGCAGCCTGTTCTTTGATGCCAAGATCGCAACGCACTATTACCAGCCTCACATCGGCGGCGACTTGGCTTTACTGGTAGGAGTTGCCAAAGCCGTTCAAGAGCTTGGAGCAGTCGATCAGCAATTCATCCAAAAGCACACACGAGACTCTGAAGCTTATCAAGCCTATCTGCGCGAAACTCCTTGGCGCGAATTGGAGAACAAGTGCGGCTTGACCGAATCACAAATGCGTGAGATTGCTGGCCTGTACAGTCAATCGCGCGCGGCCATCTTTAGTTGGACGATGGGGATCACTCATCATGTTCACGGAGTCCAAAGTGTTGAGGCGATTGTCAACTTAGCTCTACTTCGCGGTATGGTTGGTCGGCCAGGAGCTGGATTGATGCCCATTCGAGGACACTCCAACGTTCAAGGCATGGGTTCCGTTGGAGTCACACCCAAACTGAAGGACGCGATTTTCGAAAACCTGCAAAACCGTTTCTCAGTCAAGCTGCCCACATCGTCTGGAATGGACACGATGGCTTGCATGGACGCTGCGCAGGAAGGTCGTTCACTGGCGGCAATATGCTTGGGTGGAAACTTGTATGGAAGCAATCCCGATGCGACCTACGCCAAAAGCGCGATGTGTAAGTTGAAGTTACTGGCAACGCTGAGTACTACTCTTAATACCGGCCACGTTCATGCGCTTGCCGATCAAACACTCATCCTACCAGTGCTGCCACGCGACGAAGAACCTGAGCCAACCACCCAGGAGTCGATGTTCAACTTTGTTAGGCTTAGCGATGGTGGCCCCATGCGCTACCCAGGTCCGCGTAGTGAGATTCAGGTAATTGCAGAGTTAGGCGAGCGGTTGGTCGGTGATACAGCTCAAATCTCATGGAAACAAATGCAACAGGCTGACACCATTCGCCAATGGATCTCGCAAGTCGTGCCAGGCTATCAACCCATTGAAACGATTGGAAAGACCAAACAAGAGTTTCAAATTAATGGACGAACGTTTCATGAACCCAAGTTTGGTACGTCGGATGGCAAGGCCGTGTTCCATTGTCATTCCATTCCAGATATCGCAGCAATCGGACCTAACGAAATCAGATTGATGACCATTCGAAGCGAAGGGCAATTCAATACCGTGGTCTACGAAGAGGAGGATTTTTATCGTGGGCAAGAACGTCGCGATCTTATACTGATGCATCCAGATGATCTAGCTCGATTTGGACTCAAGCCCGATCAAAAGGTTTCCATTCGCAGCAGCGTTGGACAGATCGATGGTTATCTAGCAAGATCCTATGCCGACGTACGTCCTGGCAACGCCTTGATGTATTATCCGGAGGCCAATGTGTTGGTTCCAAGGACTTTAGATCCTCAATCGAAAACCCCTGCATTCAAGTGCATTATTGTTCAGGTGCAACCCTTGGGCCAATAAGTTACTTTCGCGCTTAAGGAGCTTCGCCACATTTGCCATCTAAATCGCAGAGAAGCAATGATCGCCCCCGGAGTGATGAAGTAATTGCGAAGAAGTCGACGGCCTTGAAGATCTAAAGAACGCCAAAACCTCCCAGGTTAACTTGTTTTTGAGCCTAGTATCAAGTATAGCCATTTCAGGGAAGTGTGTCGACTTTGCAGGACGCTGCTAGCATTGGCCTGACATGCACTCATAGATTCGCCGAACACGGAGGTTCGCTCGATGTCGCTTAGATTGCTTAATTACTTCGCTCGCCTTTGTCTCGCTGTGTGCATTATCTGCTTGCAGGTGAGTACATCCAGTTTGGCCGCACCCCTGCAACAGATTGGCTTATCATCGGAGAGTAGCGATATCGATCTGCTTACTGCCCGGCTAAAAATGCAGCAGGCTCCCGTGCGTATAGCTGCAGCCCGACGATTGGCCGAGATGGGGAAGCAGGCTAAAAAATCTCAGGATGCCTTGATTCAATGCTTAACCGACGCAAACAATGATGTCCGCGTTGTTAGCTGTTACGCATTAGCTCGAGTTAGCGATGATGTCGAAAAGGCGATTGCTGCACTGATTCCATTGCTTTCGGATACCAATGAACACGTTAGATATTCTGCGCAATGGTCGGTCGCACAATTGGTGGTAGAGCTAACGACATCAGTGCGCGACGAAGTATCGCGAAAACAAGTTCTCGAATTGTTAGGCAAGGTAGTAGCTGCTTTTAGAGCAAGCGACCATCAGTCTCGCCACTTGAACACCGTTGAATCGGTAATAGCAGCTTTAAGTTCGCAAGTATCTAATGAGAGAACGACCCAAGATGAACTCAGCAAAGAATCTCTTGATGCTGAACAGTTGGTGGCTGGACTATATGAACCCAATGACATTATGTCTCGCCTACTGATTGTTCGACGTCTGCAAAACTCACAGAAGTTTCCAAGTTCAATCCGTCAGCGAGTATTGATCGTGGAGTCGACGAACTTGGATTCCGGCTTGTTGGATTATGCTGTGCAGCGTTGGGGCTCATTGGCTCAAGCAGAACTGGCCAGCATTCTCAGCCAATACGATACCGAGACGGAACTACCAGAGTTCTTGGTGGCGTTGATTGGGCAAATACAACCAACCGAAGTCGGCATGTTAACACGACTGAAAAATTGGAGCCGCGACAATCGGTTGCCGATTGAAATTCGCCAGGCCTGCTTGACGGCAATCTCCAAAAGCAAATTTGATCAAGCGGGTAGCGTCGAATGGTTGTCGTTGATGCTTAGCGAACCAGATTTACAAGTCGTTGCGGCCGATGCGATTGCAGAGCTTGGACCGTTGGCAGCCAGCGTGCAAACGCAACTCATGTCAGCCTTGATGCAGTCGCGCGACGAGTCCTTTCAGTTCTCGGGGATCGCGGCCATTGCTTCCATTGCGCCGGAGTCTTCGATAGCCTCGCAGTTCATTATCCAGTGGTTACGCGTCTCGCCGGATGATAGCTCAATTGTGCCACAGTTGTTGGATGCTTGCGAAGAGTTCGGTCCACTTTCTCAATCTGCTATCCCTCTGGTTCAGAAGCATTTGAAGCATGCTGACCCGCAAGTACGTGTTTCGGCTTTGCGTGCTCTTCGAGGCATGCCTCAGTTCGCAGGTGTAGCTATGCCTGAAATGTTGGCCATATTATGTAATCCCCACGAACAAATCTCGATTAAGAATCGGACGGCTCGCGTAATTGCGAAGATGGGACCAGATGCAGTACGACAAGTGTTGACGGCAATTACATCCAACAATAATCCAGCGGTTCAAACGGATCTCCTACATGCGCTGGCCGTCATGGGACCAGTTGCCGCTGAGGGGTTAGCCTTATGCTCTAACGTCATCGACAATCCCAACGCTCCAATATCGATGCGAGTTGCCGCCGCGAACGTAATCGGCTCGGTTGGAAAAAGCGCACATGCTTTAGCTCCCAAACTTTTGGCTCACTGTAATGGAGGTGAGGACGATACGTTATTCTCGAGTTGCTTGTTGGCTGCGGCTAGAGTCAATCCTGGACAATCGCTTTCTACCGCTCAAACCTGCTTGGTGAATCGCTCGCGAGTTATTCGAGCCAGCGCCGCCTACGCCGCTTGTTTGGCTGGTGAATCACGAGCTGGTTTTGAGTCGCTGCTAGATATGCTGGTCGAGGACGAGTCGGACTTGGTCATCAAAGAAGCACTTGAAGAGCTGAGTGATCACTTTGCAAATTGGTTTGTGGATGAAGCTGAAAGTACCGATCGAACCGATATTCAGCGACTTTCGTGCTGCGAACTAGCAAGTCAAATGGATAACCCAGATTGGACAAGACTGATGCAATTGGTCGACGATCCGTCGCTAGGCCAACAGTTCGCGGATCGGCTCACCTGGTACTGGCATCCAGAGATTGCCAATCAACTGGGTGAGCACCTGCCCGAAGTTGAGACGCTACTTGAAGTATTCCAGTCCAACCTGCTGTCGTTGCAGGGCCGTGCCCGCTTGGCCAGTTTGCTTCTGCCGGATGGTCTGGGTGCTGGTGACGAGGACGGACAATGGAGCGGCATCGCCCTCAGCCGCGAAGCCTCCGTGGAGTTATTGCAGCGGTCTCAAGTTTCCAACGAAGTGGCTGAAACATCTAATGAAGAGTTGATGCCGGAACCAATCGTAGACTCGCTGGTTCCAAATCCTAAGCGTTCGATTCCAGCCCGCGAAGCAGCTCCCACACCCTCAGCTTCTGCTACTATGCCTGCTGCACCAGCCCCTACAACTCCGACAGTTCCCAAGCCTATCACAATCGAGGATTTGGCCTCTGGTTCATCCACCGAGCCATCCATCAAAGAAGTTGAGGTCTTTTACGGTACCAATCGTCAGCGTGATTCCGGCGCGGGAAACATGCGAGAAATCGTGATGGCCATCTTGGTCACCACCATCGGCAGTGTTGTGACACTGATGATTTTGGCGCTAGTTAGTTTCTATCGCGGAGGCAAGCTTAGCGGACTATTCGCGTTGCTTGGCATGTTGGTCTTTGGTTCGGTAGGTGTGTTTACGGCTCAGAAGCTGACCAATCATCCCGTGCAGTCCATGGTGGCTTACAACCATCAAGTCTCTGATCATGTTGAATATGGCAAATGTAAAGTTACGATACCACCGATTCATCAACCAGGTGTGGTTGAAGCTCCGATGCTGCTAAAAGGTCAACTAATTGCAGATCCGAATAAGCACGTGATGTTGGCGAATGTATCTGAATTGTCCCAAGATCAGTTCATGGAAGATCTGAAGTACACGCAAGCCAAGAAAGGCAAGAATCTGCTCGTGTTCATTCACGGCTACAACGTCTCCTTTGAGGACGCCGCCAAGCGAACCGCACAGATGGCCTTTGATGTTGACTTTCCAGGCGCTCCAATCTTTTACAGTTGGCCATCTCAAGCAGATTGGTATGGCTATGATTCGGATCGAAAACGCATCGAGCGAAGCGTATCGCAAATTCGAACATTCTTGGAAGATCTAGCCGCCAAGTCTGGAGCAACGTCGATCAATATTGTCGCTCACAGCATGGGCAACGTCGGGTTGACTTCAGCACTGAAGGAAATTGCGGCCCCCAATAAGGGTCCGATCTTTAATCAAATCGTATTAGCTGCGCCAGACGTAGATACCGAGGTTTTCAAACGAGATATCGCTCCGTTTATCGTTTCGAAAGCGAAGCGAACCACAATCTACACATCGAAAACAGACTTAGCTTTGATTGCTAGTCGGTACTTCAACAGCGGAGCAAGGCTCGGCGACTCAGGTGCAGAGGTTATCAGCTATCCTGGCATCGACACGATCGACGCGACAGCGGTAGACAGTAGTCTTCTGGGACATTCCTATTACGGTAGCAACATCACTGTTCTAACCGACGTTGGACATCTGCTGCGAGGTGAACCGTTGGCTCAACGAGTCTACCTAAGACCGATTCGCGATGGACAGACTTCATACTGGACCTTCGATCCAGTGATGCTGTCGAACAGTCCATTGGAATTGCCGATCAAGAAGTAGACCAGCCAGTGGATGAAACCGAAACGAGAAAATTCCGGGCTTGAATGTGTAACGGTTAGTAATTGACCTTGCGTCGATGTCGATACTTTTAGTAGTAGACAGCGAATTGAAAAAATATCGCTGATCAATTCGATCAGGCTCGATTCTCGGGGGAGGAAAGTGGCCATTGACTGTGCGGAGTAGTCAGGTGAACAACAAATACGGACGCATTCAAGGGCAACATGTTCTTGGGGCTGGCTTTTTGGCTACGCTTCTGGGCGTGCTGTTCAACCTCTCATCATCTAAAGTCAACAACTTTTTGCCTCAGTTGACAGATACCGCTCTCGCTTACACCAACAGTGCGTATCTAGATCCTTACAGCAATGCCTACTCGAATGGTTTATCCGGCAATCAGGCGTTCTCTACCGGCTATGGTGATAGCTACGGTTACACACAACAGCCCTATGCGAGTCAGGCTTCTTACAATGGCTCGCTCGGTGGTAGATACCAGAACGCAAGCTACACCAGCGGCTCAACCTATCCAAACATTTCGTCGTTGAACAACGGTTATGGTAGTACCGGCTACCAGAATGCCAGTTATCAAACTGGCTATCAATTTGGTTACCCGACGGGCTCCCAAGGCGGTAATTACCCGAGCAACAATTTTGCGGGCAACAATTTTGCGGGCAACAGTTATGCGAGCACGAACAGCTTGGGAACAGGTTACTCTGGAAGCAACTACCTAAATAACAGTTACGCGAATAACGGTTACGGAAACAACGCATACGCCAATAGCACCTATGCAAACAACAATGGCTGGAGTGCTACCAACAGTTACCTCAACAATAATCAACTCAGTAATGGTTCGTATGCCAGTACAGTTAGCTACGCCAATCAAGCTGGTTATCCCAATAGCTACTCAGTGCTGAACAGCAATTCAGGGGGTTTCAACTCGGCTGGCTACAACTCGGCTGGCTACAACTCGGCTGGCTACAACTCGGCTGGCTACGGTTCGAGCAATCTTGGTCGAACTCAACAGTACGGAGCAGCCATCCGCGCGTACTTTTCACCCAACGGTGGATGTACCGATGCAATTGTTCGCGAACTGCAGCAAGCTCAACGACAGATCTTCATTCAGGCCTACTCGTTCACTTCAGAACCGATTGCAATGGCGGTTGTATCGGCTCAGCGACGAGGCGTCCAAGTGGTGGTGATTCTGGACAAGAGCCAAATGAGTGAACAGAATTCGGCTGCAGAGTATTTGGCTAATTCAGGTGTAACAACCATGATCGACAGTACACATCAGATTGCTCACAACAAAGTGATCCTTATCGATGGCAGAACGATCATCACCGGCAGCTTCAACTTCACCTACAACGCTGAACACAGCAATGCTGAAAATTTGCTCGTGATTTATGACAACGTAGATTTGTACGCCGCCTACGATGCCAACTTCCGCAGGTGCTATAGCCACAGTTCAGTCTATGCTAGCCGAACTTCAAATCGATCCAACTTAATCTACAGGTAGATGGCTTTCTAAACATTGAACAGGAAGTGGCAGATATCTCCATCCTGTAAAACGTAGGTCTTGCCTTCGGTTCGTAGCTTACCCGCGTTGCGAATTTCCTTTTCGCTCTTGAAGTGTTCCAGATCCTCTAGCGAGAAAACTTCGCAGCGAATAAAACCTCGCTCAAAGTCAGTGTGGATCACACCTGCACCCTGCGGAGCTGTCGCGCCAATAGGAACGGTCCAAGCTCGAACCTCCTTTTCACCGGCCGTGAAGTAGCTTTGAAGCCCAAGCGTGCGATAGGTTTCTCTGGCAACAACGGCGAGAGCTGGTTCGGTTAGTCCCATAGATCGCAGCATTTCACCACGATCGGGCTCTTCCAATTCGGCCAGTTCAGCTTCCAGTTTTGCGCACACCGGAACAACTAAAGCGCCAACCTTTTCTGCAAAGCCTCGCAAGGCTGTTGGTAACGGACCTTTGCCCTCGAGATCATCTTCGTTCACATTGGCTATGTAGAGCACAGGCTTGGCGGTCATCAAACCATAGCTAGAGATCTCTTTGGCCTCAGCCTCGGGAACTTGTAGCTTGCGAAGGGGTTGATCGGTTGCCAGGTGATCCATGCAGCGTTTGATCGCACCGACCCTGACCTTTGCCTCCTTATCACCGCTCTTGGCGGATCGCTCTGCCTTGGGCAACGCATTTTCAAGAGTTTGAATGTCGGCCAACATCAACTCTGTTTCAATTGTCTCCACATCGGAAACTGGATTGACTGATCCTGCCACGTGAATCACATCATCATCTTCGAAGCAGCGAACGACTTGCAATATCGCATCGACCTCGCGAATGTGGCTGAGGAACTTGTTGCCAAGTCCTTGCCCTTCACTGGCTCCCTTGACGATACCTGCAATGTCAACCAACTTAAGAGCCGCTGGAATTATTCGCTGTGGCTTGATCATCGCAGCGATGCGATCTAGCCGTTGATCCGGTACCGACACGATCCCCTCGTTGGGTTCAATCGTGCAGAATGGATAATTGGCTGCTTGCGCTCCCGTTGAACAGGTCAGTGCGTTAAAAAGGGTGCTCTTGCCTACATTGGGTAGACCGACAATTCCAGCTTCCATTGGTTCTTCTTAATTCAGGTGATGGGTAGTTCTTGGTCCAGCGCGCGTCTTAAGTTTTTGACGGCTGTCTTTCGTCCAAGGATGGCAGTTTGGGCCAGGAATCAGCCAACTCTTCCAAGTCTTTTCGACCGCCAGTATGGTACTTCCAGCCAGCAAATTGGGAAGTTCACCCTGCGAGCTATTTTACCTGGTCGGAATAAACGGACCCTCGACCGGGGCAATTGGGCGATTTTCGATAGTTCGGCTAAAAATCTGCTTCAACCGAGCGCTCAAACACATAGATTGAGGGTGGGGAGGCCTATGGACTTAGGCTCTTCCCTGACACGGTTTGACTGGCGTTTTGGGTTGTATCGATTGTTCTGGCAACACTCGTTTTCCCGCAAGTGTCGAACCAGTAGATGGCCCAGGTACTAGAACCATTTTGTGGTTGTTAGCCTAGGATTTACGTATACTTAGGTCGTTTAGCGGATTGCTAGCAACGTCACAGACTTTGACTAGTCGCTGCTGAAAAACGAAAATAGGCGAAAGTCCAAAAGCTGTAGGCCCGGTCCTACAGTTGCACGGATGGGCACGGATAGCCAAAGCGTCGGCACTATAGCCGGTTCCACATACCATATTGAATTTGGAAACTTGGTAACATGATCCGTCCAATGATGCTTCAAAACATCTCCAAGCAATGGAAGCGTTTAGCCGCACTGGGCTTCGTTGCCCTCAGCACCAACCAATTGTCGGCCCAAGTTTGTGATTGCGCTCCAACCTACTCGGTCGTTCCTCGCACCGTTTATGAACAGCGAGTCGAACAGCATCAGCGACCTGTGTGGGATTGGGTCTACGAGGAGGAAGAAGTCACCACCTACCGACCAGTGCTGAAAGAGAGGATAGAGACTCGCAGCTACCAGCAAACTCGGCCTATCGTCGAGACCAGCACGGTTGAAGAGAAGTACACTGTTCGTACTCCAATGACCAAGCGAGACTGGATTGACGAGAATTACCAAGAGACTTCGTACGTCACTGAAACGAGTGAACGTGAAGAGACCTACATGAGCTATCGGCCCAAGACCGAAACCTACATGCAAACTCAAAGCCACGTAGTTCAACGTCCAGTTACCGAGACTCAGTTTACGACTCAACAATACACAACCTATCAACCAGTTACAACCTATCAAACAGCTATGGTTGACCAGGGACAGTACGTGGCTCAGCAGTACTACACTCCAGGCGATACTCGCTACGGTTTGCGCTGGCAGACAGGCGGTATGTCTGCTGATCCGCTGGGCAATATTGCCTATCGCCGTGGCGGCCTGGGCTGGGTGCCCTACACATCTCCGGGACAAGTAAATGCTCAAGTCTTCTACCAGCCCAACCCAGTTCAGGTTAGCGTTCCCCAGACATCGTTGATGCCTCAGGTGCAAAGCGTGCAAGTACCAGTACAAGTGACTCGCATGCAGAACGAAGTTGTACAGACTCAGGTTCCTTACAACGTAACTCGAATGGAACCAATTTATGAGACTCGTAAGATTCCGATCTCGGTTCAAAAGCCGGTTACTCAAACTCTAACCCGCAAGGTTCCAGTGGATCGCGTGGAGTGGGTTGAGCAAGTAATGGTTCGTCCAAAGACAGTTGAGCGAACTTCGTACAAAGTAGAGACGATAACTCGCGATGTTCCTGTGAAGTATTACGAGAACGAAGCTTTCAAAACTAAGGTTACGGTGCCAAAGCGAAAGTTGCGTTACGAAACTTACAACGTCACTGTTCACGTTCCACACATCGTTCAATCGCCAGTAGTGTTGAGCTACTCAGATCCTTACTCAGCGACAAGCCTCTGGTCTTCTGCAGCTCCACCTACACCATCAGAAAAGGTGACCTACGGAACTGCTCGGCCATTGATCGAAGATCCCAAGGCTGACGCGAATGGTAAGGCGAACGAAGCTGGCAAGTCCGGTGAATCCGGTCGATCTGCTCAAAAGCCCGAGGCAGTTGAGCCTCCAAAGGAAATTGAGACCACCAAAGAACTTGAGCTTTCGCCAAGCAATCCTTAAGGCTAGCTTCAATCCTTCCGAGATCAGAGATTTAGAGCCAAGCTTCGGTTCACTGTCGAGCTTGGCTCTTCGCATTTTACCGTAGCGAATCTCGCCAATACCCAAGTTATTGAATCGATCCAGTTCGCATTGCCGAGGAATTTGAACCGCAGTCGGTTTTGAGGTTGCACAGTTTCTGGGATTCGGGCCGAAGGTCCCAGTAATTTACTCAGCCAGCCCCATCGGGCTGGGAACGGTGCATGAACATGGTAAGGCCAATGGCCATTTGTTCTTCTCGCGAATTACTTATCCAGCCCCTACAAGGCTGGGCTAAGTAAACGGCCAGGGCTTCGCCCTTAAAACCAAATAGTGCAACATCAACACTAGCGACTGCGGTTCAAAAAATTTGGCTAAAGCCGTGGCAGACCAAGCTGCAGGAGAGCCTGAACCGTGGCCGGTCCAGCTACGGAATAGCGAAATCTGAATCGTGGCCGATCCAGCTACAGAACGTGTGGTTCTGCGTATTACACAAGGTCTCGATTGAGTAGCTTGAGCAGCAGAGCCATTCTCACATAGACACCGTTCTTGGCTTGCCTGAAATAGCCTGCAATATCCAACGAATCGACATCCAAGGCTATCTCGTCGACTCGAGGCAACGGATCGAGAATTAACTTGGTCTTGGGTGGGATATTGTCACGCGTCAAACGATATTCGTACCGATATCTCTCAAACAAGGACTTGTCTGCGAAACGCTCCTCTTGCAATCGATTCAAATAGATGACATCGGTTTGCGGTATCTGATCGAAGCTCGTGTGCTCGTTTACCTTTACACCTCGACTGCGACACTCCTCAATCAACCAACTTGGTGCTCGAAGCTCAGGCGGTGAGATGAAGTCGAAGCTAACGTTGTTGAATTGGGAAAGTACCAAACACAATGAATGGATACTTCTGGACTGTAGCGGGTCAAACCCGAACGTGTATGATAGGTTGTCGAGCGTGCCCAGTTCCTTAATGATCGTAAATGTGTCTACGATTGACTGAGTTGGGTGTTCATTGCCGCCATCGCCCGCATTGATAAACGGCACATCGCTGGCAGCGGCAGCAATCTGTGCGTCTCCAGATTTGGGCAAACGAGCCACGATCAGATCGCAATAGCCACTCACGACCTTAGTGGCATCATGGAGCGATTCACCCTTTTCAAAACTTGTCGAACCTACGCCTTGGATGAATACGATTCCCGCTCCCAGACGTTGAGCGGCCGACTGAAAGCTCAACAACGTTCTAGAGCTTGGCTCCAAGAACATCAGACCAATCATTTTGTCGGACAGAAGATCCATCCGGCCCTTGCGTTCGCACAAATCCTTCATCTTACCGGACAATGAAAAGATCTCAGCAAGCAGAGGAGTGGTTAATTGTCGAGCTGAAATGAGGTTCACAAGTTCCATGGATACTCTCGACTTAGGGAGCCTATAGTTTCAATGGAATTTGAACCGCTCGACGGGCTTCCGACAAGTGCCAATAACGAAACAAAAAAGGCCAGCGTCGCCGCTGGCCAATAATTGATAGATTTCTCGTAGAACAGACTACTGCATCGGATTGGCTGGAGGATCTGGCAGAATCGTTTTCAATTCAATTCGATCGTTGTAAGCCGACGCATCCATTAGGGTGAACCCCAAGAATAGTGCGACGAATATGAACGATCCAATGAACAGAATGGCGTTGAGCGGCTTGTCGTGGATCATGTGCATGAAAAACATGATAACCAAACTGGCTTTTACCGTGGCAATAACCAAGGAAACCAAAAGTTCAGTGTTTCCGAGGTCAAGCGATGCCTGTGCAACGGTTAGAACCGTCAACACGATCAACGCTAAGAACACGGCGATTAATTGCCAGACTGGCGTTGGATGCGAAAAACCATGACCGTGAGAATCATGGCCAGTTGAACTGTGAGCTTCTGTTGAGTGCGACATGTTAAATCAATGAGTTAATTGCGAACTGGCTAGGCGGTCTACCGAATGAGATACAACAATGGGAACAGGTAAATCCAAATCAAGTCGACCAAGTGCCAGTACAGTCCGACGTAGTCAACTGGTCCAAAATACTGTTCATGGAAAACATTTTTCGACGAACGAACCAACAACCAAGTAAGTACAACCATCCCGCCCAAAATGTGGACAGCGTGAACACCTGTCATGCAGTAGTAAATGCTGAAAAACAACCCGGCGCCGCCCTTCTGGTCGTAACTGGCTACCGATGGATCGCCAGGCTTAGCCTTGGCGTCTGACGAAACGAGATGTCCTTTATCAACGGTTTCATTCGAAGCCGCAGAAGCATCTTTCGCATCGTGACTATGGCCGTGATCTGTTGAAGAGTGATGGGTAGCAGCTTCCGCTTCCTCGGCATGTTGGAAAACTTTTCCGATGCCCACACCCACGAAAAACGCTAATGCAGTGGCAAGTAGGGCCGAAGAAACTTCGATCAGCCGCCGATCTTGCTTTTTGAAGTTATTGACAACCCATATTGCAAACCCAACTACAAACAACCCTGGCACGATACACAGCTTTGTCAGCCACTGCATGTGCGACTGGCCGATCAATTCCTTGAACGGCTCCCAAGCGTGGTGCGGCGGCTCGGGCTGAGCATACTGAGACAGGTAAAAGTGAGCTGGCAAAAGTCCCATATCCCACTTGTGCGTGTATTCTACAGCCTTGACGCCAAGAAAGATCGAAGCACACCACAACGTTATCGCGAGGCAAACAACCAAGCCACCTCGTTGACGCAATTGCGCACAACGAACTCCCCAAGCCATTGTCAAACTGCTGAACAGCAGAACGCCGGTGTTGAAGGCACCTAGTTTGGTGTTCAAAAAGTTACTGGCAAAGGTAAACACCTCAGGGTTGCGACTGCGGTACAGAGCATAAGCGCAGAACATACCACTGAAGAAAAGGACTTCAGTTACCAGGAACAGCCAGATACCTAGCTTGCCCGCATCGAACTGTTGTTCAGGGTCATCGAAATGGTGCGCCAGGAACGATGGATGCTCGTGTCCGTGGTCTGCTGCGTGATCGTGAGACATGGCAGGAGTTTTTTCTATACGTGAACTTGGTCAGGTTGTTGCGGAACAGTTGATGGCTTGGGACGAACGTATTCCCAACCCTTTTCACCGCGATAAGTGAGCGGCTTGTAGTTGTAAGGATCGTTAACTTCTGGTGGTGTATGGAAGTTGTAGTATGGTGGTGGCGATGAGCATTGCCATTCAAGAGTGGCGCCGCCCCATGGATTATCAGGAGCAGCTTCGCCTTTGAGCAGCGAATGAATCAGAACGCCAAGAGCAATGAACAAACCCAAGCCTAGCAAAAAGGCTCCATACGTGGACCATTCATGGAACACAGTGAACTGTGGATCGTAAGTTGCATAGCGTCGTGGCATACCGCGGCTACCCATGACGAACTGTGGCAAGAAGGTCATGTTGAAGCCTACGAAGACAATCAAGCAAGAAACCTTACCCCAGAATTCATTAAACATCTTGCCGACCATCTTTGGCCACCAGTGGAAAACTCCACCAAGGAAAGCAACCATCGTTCCGCCCATCATCACGTAGTGGAAGTGAGCAACCACGAAGTAGGTATCGTGCAACGGTCGGTCCGTCGACAGTGTCCCAAGCCACAAGCCTGTCAAACCACCGATGGTGAACAAGAAGATAAAGTTCAACGCGTAGCACATTGGAGTGTTCAACTGGACCGTGCCCTTGTACATCGTCGCCAGCCAGTTGAAAACCTTGATCGCCGACGGAATTGACACGGAGAAAGTCAAGGCAGAGAACACAATCACAGTCACGTTGGCCATGCCGGCCGTGAACATGTGGTGACCCCAAACCAAGAAACCGAACAGAGCGATCGCAACCGAGCTGTAGGCAATAAAGCGATAGCCGAAAATGCCCTTGTGGCTATGAACGCTCATCAACTCAGAAATGATTCCCATGCCTGGAAGAATCATGATGTACACGGCTGGGTGCGAATAGAACCAGAAGAAGTGTTGGAATGTTACCGGGTCGCCGTTGAACTTTGGATCGAAGATTCCGATACCCATCACTCGCTCTGCCGCCAACAACAGGACGGTGATACCAAGAACTGGCGTAGCCAAGACTTGGATGATGGAAGTCGAGTAGGTCGCCCAAAGGAACAATGGCATGCGGAACCAAGTCATCCCAGGCGGTCGCATGGTATTGATCGTTACGATAAAGTTCAAACCCGTGAAAATTGAGCTAAACCCGAGGATGAACACACCCATGGTGGCTGCAACCACCGGTCCAGAAGTTTGCGTACTGTACGGCGTGTAGAAGGTCCAACCCGTATCGAGACCGGTCGAAAGCAACGCA
This sequence comes from Pirellulales bacterium, assembly GCA_046349795.1. Lineage (GTDB taxonomy): Bacteria > Planctomycetota > Planctomycetia > Pirellulales > Pirellulaceae > Aureliella. The sequence goes on from JAXMBP010000010.1 coordinate 77,322, forward strand.
ACCAAGAAGAAAATTGCCCCGATCACCCACAGATAAAAGCTGCACAGGTTCAATCTCGGAAAGGCAACGTCTTTTGCTCCAAGCATCACAGGAACCAGAAAGTTACCAAGTGCGGCTGGAACGCTCGGGATGATGAACAGGAACACCATCACGGCGCCGTGAAGTGTAAAGACTTGGTTGTACTGTTTGTTGCTCAAAAACCAATTTTCGGCGTCAACCAATTCGGCTCTAAGGATCAGAGCCAGAATGCCACCAATCAAAAACGCTGCCATGACGCCGGTTAGGTACATCATGCCGATGCGCTTGTGGTCAAGCGTCAATGCCCAGCTCAGGAAGCCCCGTGAGTTAATGAGATAATTGTCTTTTTGCGGCTTTTGCGTGTGAACTGCTGTACTGCCGCTCATCGCTTCACCTTATGCTTTAATCTACGTGTATTTACTGATGCTCGAATAGAGCAACGGTTCGTTCTCAAATTTAGTTCGTCTTTGCTGCACCGTCACCGGTGGCTGCTGGAGTCTCTGGCGGAGGCATTGCACTCAGTTCATCTGGAGTGACTTGCCCATCTTCTAATGCCTTCAGATAGGCTGTGATAGCTGCCAGTTCCTTCGGCTTGAATCGCCCCTTGTAGGAAGGCATTTGAGCTGCTTTTACAAACTCTGGACGCATTACCTTTTGAGGATTCTCAATCGATTCTTGTACATACTGCTCGTCGAACTTCAATGTTGCACCGGTTGCAGAATCCTTTACTTCCTTGCCCCAAGATCCAGCAAAGCTAGGACCAATAACAACCTTGCCAGGATCAACCGAGTGACAGCCTTTGCAACCACGACGTTCGTACAACCACTTACCATGCTCAACTGGAGCTTCAGGGCTCTTGTTCAGTTCAACTAATTTCTTCTCGTAATCTTCAACGCTATGAACGCTGACAGGAGATCGCATCTTACTGTGATCGTCACCGCAATATTCTGCACAGAAAAGTGTGTAATCGCCAATCAGGGTGGGTTCAAACCAAAGCGGAGTAACGCGACCAGGAACGACGTCAGCCTTGGTCCGAAAAGCTGGAACATAGAAGCAGTGAAGGACGTCATCCGATCGCATCAGCAATCGCACAGGCTTGCCAACTGGAAGGTGAAGTTCAGGACTTTCAGCTCCGTTTGGATATTGGAACGACCAACTCCACTTTCGTGCAGTGACGTTAATGTCAATTGTCTCTGGCGGCGGAGTAGTCATGTCGATGTACCCGGTCACGCCTCTAGCGAAGATCCAGCAAACGATCAAAGTGGGGATGACGGTCCAAGTGATTTCAAGAGCGTTATTGTGCAGAGCTGTTGAATCACCCTGATAGCCAGGACGGCGGCGATACTTGATGGCGAAGGTCACCATCGCACCAACGACGAGCACGAAAAACACTGTCGAGATCCATAGGATCGCCATGAACAGGAAGTCGGTCTCAGCAGCAAACGTCGAACCTGGCTCGGCGAACCAGAAACTGCCTTTGTTCTCAGCCAACAACATTGGAAAGTTATTCATTTTTCAATTACTCGAAAACTCGGACCGGTTTCGGAGACCGGCAATCTATTCTAGGAATTGGTCGTCAATTTGTCGTCTGCAGAAAACTGACTGGTCACTTTTGCCTCATCTTTTGGCTTGGATCTTCCAAACCAAAACGGAGCCAAAAATCCACACATCAAAACTGCAAACGATGCAAAGCCAACAGCCATGATCTTTTTTGCGTCCGCCGAATAGCGGTTCTTCTCGGGATCATAGGTGTAGCAAAACTGCACAAAAGTCTCTGCCAAACTGCGGGTCAACTTCCCTTCGCCAGCTTCGGAGACCGCCAACTTGAACTGATCCGGTTCTACGCCCAAATCAGTTAAGTACCGGCAAAGTCTGCCTTCCGAACTGACGAAGTACAGGACTGCAGGATGATTAAATCTGTTGTTTGCTCTATCGTAGGTGTAATAGTACCCCAGCGATTTTGCTAATGCTGTTATCTCCGGCTGGTTGCCAACAAGGAAATGCCAGCCTTCAACAACCTTTGTACCTCGCAACAATCCAGCATACTTGGCTTTAGTTCGCGAGGCTTTATCTGGCTGCTCGCGAGGGTCAATGCTAATTGTCACGATCTCGTAGTTTTCAACTAAGCCACGGCCATCCAATTTTCGCAGTGTCTCAACTAAGTTTTCTAACTGAGCGATACACAAACCAGGGCAATCGCTGTAGTTTAAGGTCACTACTACGGTTTTGCCCTGCTTGAAATAGCGATCTAGCTTAACGATCGAACCTTGTTCATCGCGAAACCTTAGTTCCAGCGGGATGAACTCGCCAACTTTGTCTTCAACTCTAACGCTTGTTCCCAGCCCCGGATCTTCAACACCAAGTTCGTTTGTTTGGCTGCCCTCGCTGGCGACCGCCAATAGGGCAAGCTGCACAAGCATGCTTCCAGCCAAAACGAATTGCCAAAAGTCGCGGAACATTGCAGGTTAAGTCTTGGGTTGAGTACCAAGCTCCTTGCCAATAATCGATTGAGCCTTCTCAATCGGCATCAAACTTCTTTCGGTGGGAGCATCACCTTCCTTTGCAGGCGGGTCTTGCACCTTACCAGTCTTTGTAATTGCGGCCTTTTGAGCAGCAATTTCTTGATCGGAAACTGTATATTTCGCTGTGTTAACTCGCTCTTCTTCAGTGTAGGAAGACCAGGTGTAGGACATCGCCCTGCCACTCATGATCAACAAAAATAGCACAACCGAGCTGATAACTGCAGCGATCGCAATCGATTTCGTATCTAAGTCGTCGTAACGAGCCATGATTCTTTCAATTCGTCAGTACTACGGAAGGTTGTGATAAGCCAGCGAGTCAGGTAGCCAAGGATCTTTCAAGGCCACAACCGGAGTCTCACCAACTCGCCACAGGAACAGTCCGAGGAACAACAGTACCATTCCAATCCAACAAAGTCCGTGAGCCAGAATCAGCGAAACTGAAACTCCAACTTCGTGGACATTAGGCATAATCAAAAAGGTCATATCCAGCCAGTGAACAACCAACAGGAAACTGGCCCAAAAGGCCATCAGCGCCGGTCTTCGTCGCACATGACGCGATACAGTTCCAAGGAATGGAACCGCAAAGTGAGTTGCAATTAACACTACTCCCCACGTTCCCCAACCATTTTCCATTCGGTGCTTGTACCAAATTGTTTCTTCAGGAATGTTACCGTACCAGTACAATAGGAATTGCCGAAAAGGCAATGTAGGACCAGAAGACGATAAAGCCAAACTGAAACTTCGACATGTCGTGGAAATGCTCGGTCGTAACAATCTTTTGTAAACGACCTTTGCTTGCAGCAAATAGCAGGACAAAATCATCACTGCAAAAAAGCTAAGCATGCTGGCCGCAAAGACGTAGACACCGTAGATGGTGCTGTACCAACCTGGATCAGTGGACATCATCCAGTCGAAGGCCGCGAAGTTCAACGAAACCGAGAACAAGGCAATCAAAGGCCCGGCCCAACGCTGTAGCTTGAGCGTAATCTCGCGATCACCAGTCTCGTCCTGCTTACGGCTCATTTCAGTACGAATCGCGCTTGCAAAGATGAAAACGCCAAAGTAGAACAGAGTTCTGAGCGTAAAGAACTTGGGGTTCAAATAGCTAAGCTTGTCAACCACCATTGGATTTTCAATATTTTCCGCCGATTGATTCCAGCTATACAAATCGTGAGAACCACCGAACAGAGTGATCAAGATCGGCAAAAACAACAAAGCCCAAATGGAATGGTAGATGCGTATAGTTCAGCGACTCGCCGAACTGCGGCACTCCAACCAGCTCTTACCAGGTGTTGCACCATCACAAAAAACAACGCTCCCAAGCAGAACGTCAGGCAGTACATGAAGTTCGTCAGATAGGAGTGAAACAGAAGCTGCGTCTTGTATTCACCCATCGTCATGAACAAGAAAATACTCACAACAATCAAAACAGCTCCGGCAGCGAGCAACGGCACGCGCTTTGCCCGCCATTCTGCTGGAAAGGTGATGTTATCGCTGGAGATGTGTTCAGTTGCCATCGCGAAAACCTAGAAGCGTAATTCCAAAAATCTGTGTTTGTAAGTTCTTAGTTACCCTGGTCGGCAGCTTGAGCATTTTGGCTACGCTGCAGGGACTTGACATATAGCGCCACTGCCCAACGCTCTTTCACATTCAGCGTTGAACCATAACCGGCCATTTTGCCCTTGCCATTGGTGATCGTGTAATAGATCTGTCCGATGGGTTGCTTTTGAATTCTCTCGTCGTGAACGCTGGTTGGCTGCAGCCAAAAGGTAGCTTGAATCGCTTCAGCGCGCTTTGATACCAAACCGTTACCGTAGCCGGCGAACCCATGGCATGCCGAGCAGACTTGCTCGAACTTGTTGCGACCAAGCTTGAACAGCGCCTCGTTAGCTTCTAGTTGTTCCGGCAACTTTTGCAGATAGTTGCGATCTGGTGTTGCCGGAGGAGTTGCTTGAGCATCACTAGCTGCTGGAGTTTGATCGGCTGGTTTAGCCGGAATCAAAGGGATTGCGGGCAACGACTTTTGGGGCTCGCCTGCGGAAGCATCTGGTGCAGTCGCAGGAGCTTCCGTCTTGGCTGGCTCAGCAGATTTCGCTTCCTCAGATTTCGCAGGTTCTGTCTTAGCGGGCTCCTGCTTGGCTGGTTCAGCCGGGCTTCGGTGCTTCAGCCTGGGGCTCAGGTTTGGCTGGTTCCGTTTTTGGAGCTTCTTGTGCAGGAGCAGGTTCTTGCGCAGGTGAAGGCTCCTGAGGCTTAGGCTCTTCTTGCGGCTTTGGGTCTTCCTGCTTGAGGTCTTGAGCGCTTACAAACCGAACGGCTGAGTCAACTTCGAGCATCGAAGCGGCTTTGGCATCAGGAGTGTAACCAAGATAGTATGGATCTTCGGCAGCATAACCGCCTCGAGGAACCGTGCCTGGAACTGGTGGACGCTGAGTGCGACCATCGGCAAACAACGTGGTTTCTTTTTGGGCCTTGCGATACGGCATAAAGTCCATATCGAAGAATACGTGCCAACGTGAGTTCTCGGTCTTTACTGCTCGCATATTCCAAACCAAAACGGCTGGGATCAATGACACCAAGATCAGCGTGAGTATTCCCAAGTATAAAGCTCTTGGAACTTCATTCGACGAGTTATCCTCGCGAACTTCGTCAACTGTCAGTGGGCTCGTGCTTTCCAAAAGCGACTTAACCTTGTCACTGTTGAAATACTTGTCTCTAGAATCAACCCAGATGAAAAACCGGTCGTCGGTCGCCCGGTCAAACTTTGGATTGGAGAACACTGGATTGGAGAACTTGGGTAGTCCATTCAACCCCAGCATCGCAAACACGGTCGTAAAGGCCGCGAACAAAACCGTTAGTTCGAAGGCAACTGGAATAAAGGCTGGCAAGCTGATGAACGGCTTGCCGGAAATGATGTAGGGATACGAGTATCCGTTCATCCAGCATTCCATTACCAAAGCGGTGGTTGTTCCGCAGGCGCCGGCAATCAACGTGAACCAAGGCAAGACGGTTGGCTTGAAGCCTAAAGCTTCATCAATTCCGTGAACCGGAAACGGAGCAAACGCATCAGTCTTGGTATATCCCGAGTCGCGGACTTTGCGGGCCGCATCCAGGAACTTGTGTTCGTCGTCATATTCGGCCATCCAGCCAAAGGCTTGTGGCGGTTTGACTTTTTTCTCAGGCTTATGATCGCTCATATTTTAGCAACCTAGCGGAATCTACTCGTGAATGAATTTTCAGGGTGTGACGCGGCAAGCGTCACAATAACTTAACGAACTCTAGTGAGCGTGACCGTGTTCGTGACGATGTTCATCATGAGCATGTTGGCTCATCACACCCTTCACTTCACTAATGGCAACGATCGGCAAGTACTTACAGAACAGGCAGAACAAGGTCGTAAACAATCCAAAGCTGCCGACCAACATTCCAATGTCGACCCACGTTGGCTGGAAGTAACCCCAGCTCGATGGCAGGAAGTCGCGGCTTAGCGAGGTGATCGTGATCACGAATCGTTCGAACCACATTCCGATATTGACGAAAATCGTAACGATCCACATCAGGATTACGTTTTGGCGGAAGACTCGGAACCAGAAGACCTGCGGCGAAATCACGTTGCAGGAGAACATGATCCAATACGCCCACCAATAAGGTCCAAAAGCACGGTTGACGAAGGTAAAGTACTCGTTCGGGTTCTTGCTATACCACGCCATGTAAAATTCGGTGATGTAAGCCAAGCCAACCATAGAACCTGTCGCGAGAATAATCTTGCACATGTTCTCTAGGTGGCGCGGCGTAATTAAATCCTTCAGGTTGTAGATGGCTCGAACTGGTATCAACAGCGTTAGCACCATACCGAAACCGCTGAAGATAGCTCCAGCAACGAAGTAAGGTGGGAAAATCGTGGTGTGCCAACCGGGAAGCTGTGACACCGCGAAGTCGAAGCTAACCACCGTGTGAACCGAGAGAACCAGCGGTGTAGCTAGCGCGGCCAGGATTGAATAAGCCTTTTCATAGCGCATCCAGTGACGCGACGATCCGCTCCATCCCAAGCAAAGGATGCCGTAAATCATACGACGCCACTTAGTCTTTGATCGATCGCGGAAAGTGGCCAAGTCAGGGATCATACCCATGTACCAGAACACCAACGACACCGATGCGTACGTACCGACCGCAAACACGTCCCAAAGCAGCGGGCTGCGGAACTGCGGCCACATCCACAAATTCAAGCTCGGATATGGAGTAAGCCAGAAGGCCAACCAAGCTCGACCAACGTGAATCCCAGGGAAGGTACCTGCACAGATAACCGCGAAAATCGTCATCGCTTCCGCTGCACGGTTAATACTCGTTCGCCAGTTCTGGCGGAACAAGAATAGAATCGCGGAGATCAGCGTTCCGGCGTGACCGATACCGACCCAAAAAACGAAGTTGACAATTGGCCATGCCCAGAAAACTGGAGACATGTTACCCCAAACGCCAACCCCTGTTAGGAACAGGTGACCAATCAAACCAACGAACATGATTAGCAGAGGAACGGCGATTGCCATCGTCATCCACCAAATCGCAGGCTGCGACTCTTCGCTAATCCTCGACACCATCCGAGTTACCGCCGAGTAATCGTGTCCGCCTGTCACCAGCGGAGTACGACGTCCTGGGGTATCGTAGGTGTTATCTATTCCGGAAGTTAAAACGCTTGACATGGCGTTGCCACTAATTCCTGAGATGTAAAATTAATTTTGTCTTTTCACTGACGGTTCTGCAGCTTTGGCCTAATGTGATTCGTGTGAATCGCCATGGTCATGTCCGTGCCCATGACCTGGAGCTTTAAGCTGATCTGCGGTCTTCAACCGAGGATGTACATTTCGAACTCGAGCCAAATACATCGTACGAGGCTTGATGTTCAGTTCATCCAGCATCGCATAGTTTCTAGAATCCTTGTGATTCTTCGAAACCAAGCTGTTTGGATCCTTGGTATCACCAAACACGATTGCTTGCGTTGGGCAAGCTGCTTGGCAAGCGGTTTGTAGTTCACCGTCTTCAATGCGGCGACCTTCACCACGAGTTTGAATCTTGGCATTTTGGACGCGCTGCAAGCAGTAGGTGCACTTTTCCATCACACCTCTTCCGCGAACGCTAACTTCTGGGTTCAACACCAACGCCTGAAGCCTTCGCTTAGCCTCTTCTAACTTGCCCTTTTGTTGCCAGCCATAGAAGTAACCGTATTCCGTTTGGTAGTTCAGGTAGTTGAAACGGCGAACCTTGTAAGGACAGTTGTTTGCACAGTATCGCGTTCCCACACATCGATTGTAGGCCATCGCATTGATGCCTTCCTCTGTGTGAACAGTTGCAGCTACGGGACAAACCTGCTCGCAAGGTGCTGTTTCGCAATGAGCACAGGCGACCGGTTGCTGAACGATCTGCGGAGCTGACTCGCTGCCTCGGTAGTAACGGTCGATTCGGATCCAGTGCATTTCACGACCACGAACCACCTGCTCTTTACCGACGACAGGAATATTATTTTCAGCCTGGCAAGCGACCACGCAGGAATTGCATCCCGAACACTTGTTCAAGTCGATCGACATGCCCCATTGATAGGTAACCGTCGGATCCTTCTCGAACATATCTTCCATTGGCTCTTCCCAAAGAGATTTCAATGGAGGAGCGTGCAAACCTTGATGCTGGACATAATTTGGATCGCTGACCTGCTCGACAGTACCCTCGCGAACCAAGCGACCTGTCCTTGCCTTGACTTCATCTGCCCCAAGTGGATCGATAGCGAAGTGATCTTGAGTGGTAGCTAGTTTGTAGCTGAATCCAGTCGGACGAGTCTCAACACCGGTGACGATGTGCATTCGATCCAGAGACCGAACCTTGGCAACGTCGTGTCCGATCACGGCCTCGTTGTCGCTGTCGGCCGCTTCGTCACGACAATAACGACCGTAGCCTAAGTGTGTCACGATCGTGCCGTCCGCCTGACCTGGCTGAACGAACACTGGCAGATCCACCTTTTCGCCACCGACGATTACAGAAACCAACATGGTTTCTTGTCGGATGCTCTGTGTCAGACCTAACTTGCGAGCCGTGGCTGGACTAACTAGGGCAGCATTATCCCAGCAGAGCTTAGTAATCGCCTGAGGCAACTCTTGCAGCCAAACGTTCTTAGCAAATCGTCCGTCGTAAATCGTGTCACTTTCACAGATCAGCAATTCCAACTTGCCGTTTTCGATCGTTACTTGATCGATTGAACCTGTTGGAACTGGACCTTCAAGGTTTGAAGCCGTCAGAGACTGAACTACCTTGGCAACGTAACCGTCGTGAAGCAAAGCATGCCAAGCAGCAGAGTTCAACGCTGCACTGGATACTGCACCTGCGGTTGCTCGAACAAGTCCGCTAGCCTCAGCGGTTTGTCCGTTAAGCATCGCTAGAACTTCAACTGCACTCTTGCCGCCGAGCACTGGAAGGATCTGAGGCTGACAAACGCCGTAAGAGCCATCAACACTCATCACGTCGCCCCAACTTTCAAGTTGGTGAGTGATCGGAACCGACCAGCTAGAGACCTTCGCAGTTTCATCTTCGAACTCTGCGAAGTAGACAACATCGTTGAGCTTGGATAACGCATCGCCCAATTTTACGCTGGCTGGAGCGGCATAGACTGGGTTGTCACCAAGAATCCAAACGGTATCGACACCTGCGCCCAACTTCTTAGCCAACTCGCCAAGCCCGACAGTCTTCACGCCTTCAATAGCAGCTCGGTCGGGAATCAACTTGACTTGCTTGCCAAGGTTGTCGAGCTTATTATTCAGTCGCAGAGCCAGCAGTTGAACATCCAGCGGTTGATGCGCTCCAACGCTAACAACGCCAGCACCCTTGTGCTTGACCAAGTCTTCAGCCAAAGCTTCAACAAAGCGAGTTAGATGTTCGGCTGTTGTTACAGCCTCATCGTCCAGCGCCTTCTCACCACTTGGAGCCTCTATTTTTTCTCCAGCCAACAACTTTTCGACAGTCTTATCAAGTTGAACCAGGAAAGCTCCAATTTGCGAGCTTCGCAACGGCAGACGCGAATCAGCCGTCGAGCCGGTAATGCTGAAACGAGCTTCAACGCTATACAGTCGGTTCATTGTCGCGGGGTCAGGTGTTCGACCCGCAGAAAACTGCCGCGAGTAGATCAACATATTAGGATCGTTGCCAAGCAGATCGCTGTCCAAACAGCAAATCACCTTGGCACCGGTCAAATCCAAAAGCAACTCGGCAGGCTTACCTGCAGCTTGTGAAGCTGCTGCTCGTTGAGCAGAATCATCGACGGACCGGTACTGAGCTACAGTCGCTTGCGGGAGCGACTTGACGATCTCGCCTACCAAACGATTGACGCTCGGAGACAGCGAGGGAGACATCAAAACTGCCAGCGATTGGCCTTGATTCGCCTTCAGCTTTTCAATCTGTGTTTTGCAATAGGCAGCAAATTCTTCCCAACTCGACGAAACAAGCTTCCCATCTTCTCGCTTAGCAACTCGGCTTGCGCGATCGGGATCATACATACCAAGAATACAGCCTTGCGAGTACAGATCTGTACCGGCGCTCTTAAATCTAGGCTTGCTCTTTACGTCGTTGGGTTCAGTTGCCCGCATCAACGGATGATCGGGATTGCCTTCGACTTTCAGTGGACGACCATCCAGATTGGTGATCAACAAATTAACCGCGCGGCCGGCCAATTCAAAATTGGTTGCGAACTTCTTGGCAACGCCGTAAATCGTATTCTCAGGTCGCTCTACCGAAGCAGCGATGTGCTCCGTTCCATAATGACAGCCTGCTGCACCGCTCAGCGCAATCGAAGCGCTCATCAATTGCAGCCACCGTCGACGCGAAACCCCCGAAGGAAACTCGGAAGCCGCCGCCGGAAATTCACGCTCAATGTATTGGCGAAACTCTGGAGTTTGATCCAGATCATTCAAACTGCGCCAATAACCGCGTGATCGCTCTGTTCGGTCCATCACTGGTAACGAAGCTTGTTCCTGTTCGGTTTGAGCCGCTGAGGTGATTGGAAGCTTGGACATCGTATCGATTGCTCGTGTTGAAAATTCGTCGGCTAGGACGTGTATTTTGTATCTTTAGGGAAGCGATGCGTTTGGGGGAAACGCTTGTTTAGCGGTGGCAGACTGCACAGTTGGTTCGCGGATGCACTGCGTTACCATCTGCTTCGAACTTCTCACGTATCTCTTTGCCAACCTGCTCGCGAGTCTTGCCCTCTTCAGGTTCCCAACTCAAATTGGTCACTTGATCGAGTGGACGCAAACGAGCCGTAGGATCGTTATGACACTCGATGCACCAAGCCATCGATAGTTCTTTAGCTTGGTAAACTTTCTCCATAGTGTCGATTCGACCGTGGCACTCAACGCAGCTTACACCTCGATTGACGTGGGCAGAGTGGTTGAAGAACACGAAGTCGGGAAGGCGGTGAATCCGAATCCAGGGAACCGAATCTTCCTTCGACTTCCAGCTTTCGTGAACCGCTCGAAGCTTAGTACTGTCATGGCGTACCGCCGCAAACTGTGGCCCCTTGCCATCCATATCCGGACTGTGGCAGTTGATACATGTTGCGGTAGGTGGGACAGAAGCTGCCGCAGCCTTGTCCACACCAATGTGGCAGTAACGACAGTCCATTTTCAGTTCACCAGCGTGAATCTTGTGACTAAATGGAACCGGTTGAGTCGGTTGATAACCTGGATTGATTGTTTTGTCGTCGGTAGCAGCCAAGAACAGCGTTCCAGCGTAACCGCCACCTGCCAGAAGCAATATGCCCAGAACAGGTAGAAACTTATTGGTCCAGCGTGGGAATAAGAATCGGTTCATATTTCGAGCGATCTAAAGGGGTCGCTGCTGTAAGTGAAAAGTTGCACAGAGCAGTTGATATCGGACTTGGCCTGTGACCGTCTTTACCCTGCCCAGTGAGTGGAAGGCGGGTATTCAGACGGCAAGTAATATCCCGCCAAGAGCAGATCTTGTTAATACCAGCACTGGATTCCTAAGACGTGACAAATGGTCGCAGAGCAGCCGAGCCTGGAGGTTTGGGTGTTTGGGGAGGCTTGAGTCGGAACCTAGTTAACGAGTTTACGAGTTTATTCCCCTGCCCTATCTTCTGCCCCCTGAATGAGGTAAGGCCTTTCTAAGTTCACTGGCACCATCCATCGAACCGCTCCATTGACGAAGGCTTTTCGAAACGGGACAGGGTGACATCATCGGACACCACGGTAATACGTCAGCGAAAAATATTGGGACATGTAGTCCGTCCACGAGCGGGCGCATTTTCGGACTCGTGGCCTCGTCCAATACTGAAGTGGGCAAGAGTCTTCGTTGCGCTGGACCATAGTTGCCGCCAAGAGACTAAGCCGTGATTGCCGGGATTCACGGAGTCAGCCTCAAGCAAAGGAGAAAGATGATGTTTCGAATTGGCCTATTCACAGTTTTGGCTTGCTTCTGCTTCTCAAGTTCATTAGCCCAAAACTACTTGGTGGTGGATTCGACTGCTCAACCGGGAAGAATCCTTAAAGTCGAAGGTTCTCGCAGCAGCCTGTTCTGGCAGAGGAGTCACGTCAAGGAGCCGCTGATCTCCAAGATACGCAGCCTTACTTTTTTGGCCGACGGTGAAATCGCTTTCTGCAGCGGTCTGGATCGAGGCATTCGCATTCTCGGTAAAGGCGGCGAACGAGAACTGCACCAAGGCGGCTATCATGCGCGGCAGGTTCGCATCGATACCAACGGCGATCTATATTGGAGTGCCGTCGAAACACCTCAAGAGAATAATCCACTTCAAGATGGTTTCATCTATCGGCGAGTCGCAAAGACTGGGCAAGTCGAAGCCTTGGTTACATTTTCACAAGCCTTAGTCGGCAAAGACTGGTGGGGAGCCTTTGATGTTCGCGACGGACAGATCTTCGTTGCAACGCTCAACTCGCCATCCAATGTCTATCTTTTGGAAAACGCCATTCCAAAACATGTGGCGACTTTACCATTCCCGGTTAGCTCGTTTCGACTAAACCAGGACAGCTCACTTTTGGCTTCCGATGGCAAAGGACAACTCTTGAGGGTACCGGACTGGAAACAGCCTGACAAACTAGAAGCAGTTCTTAAACTTGAAACTGCCTTTGCCGACTTTGCGGTCATGCCCTAGCGCGCTACCCTCGTATTGGAACTCGCCAGAGTTCCTAATTCAGTTTCTCGAAGTGCGGCCCTTGCAGAGTTCAGATTCAGTTTATTGTAGTGGGATTCGCCAGAATTCCTGATTTGCAAGAATTCAGATTCGCAGAATTCTCAGTCAAAAGCTCGGCGAATTCCACTACTGAATGAGCGACTCAGCTTCTTGTTGGATCGTGCGAAGTTCCAACAAAATCGACTTGGGAAGGTCTCTATCGATCCGAAGTCTTTCGGACCAACGATTCGCTATGTTCAACATCATTCTTGCTTGCTGAACGCGTCCGAGTTGGTAGTGCGACATCGCCAGAAAGTAAATGTCCAAAGACAAACCTTCATCATCAGCGATCAGAACATCACGGCCAAGTAACTCAGCGGCCTGCTCGAATTCACCACAGCGATACATCGCAACGCCCAGCGTGTTCAAGAACATTGAGTTCTCAGGCTGACTTTCCACAGCTTGCTGCGCTAGCCTGCGGGCAAGTTCTGGATTTCGCTGACCAGACGGAACAATACACAAGGCCCAGGCTAAGTTGTTTTGATGGTCAGCCAAGTCAGGATTGTTTTGCCAAAGTACTTGAGCCCGTTGCAACAAAGCCGCTGCCCATTGAGTACTTTCGTCGGATACAGTTTGTGGCTCTACCAACACCATTTCACCGTGCACCCCTTCACCAATTGAATTGCTCAATTCACTTTCTCGTAATTCTGGCAATGGCCAATCCAAGTTTCGTTTTTGCAATTCTTGTCGTAGCGCCAGTAAGTTCCATATCGCGCCTGCGTTAACCTCTAAAAGCTGAGTGCTGTCTGGAGAGAGCTGCAGTACGCCCAAGTTCTCTCCAAAGGGACTCTCCAGCAATGCAACCCGGGTGAGTTTGGCTGTATCGTATATCTGAATGGAGTGAGACGATTGATTTATCGCAATGGAAGAATCCTGAGAATAACATGGCATTCCGCCACCCACATCCAGCACCTCCTGCCAAGTAGTTGCATCCCACAGTCGGCAACCACCTCCGGTCGTCGCCAGCAGCTTTCCGTTGGGTGAAAAGCTGACGCTGGACCGTCCATCAATTGCAAGCCTCTTCAACTGTTCGCCGCGATCATTCCAAATCAGAACGTTGGAGCCAAAGTGTGAGCCCGTGGCTATTAGTTGTCCGCCTAGTGTTGCATCTACAAATCGACAGTCGGGATGTGGCCTAAGATCAATATTGGCTTGTTGATTGGTCAGGTCGATTTTCTGAGCGCCTTCCAGAGTGGCAACGATCAGAGTTTGGTTCGCAGGATCGCTCCAAAAATCGTGAATTTCGCGGCCAGCAACTTGCATGACGTCACTAGGAGTGCTCAATGTCCAATGCTGATTTTCCAAGCGAATGTCGATCTGCCTTAGCCTTGATGAAGTTGCATCACGGTATAACAACTTTTCGCTATTGATGAATTTTACTTTACTTACATTGATGCCTGCGAACGTTGCTAGTTGGCGCTGACCAGCGGAACTCCAGAACTCAAGTCCTTTTGAAGTTGCGAGCACAAACCATTTCCCAGACGGATGAAAGTCAGCACTCAGTGTTTTTTCATCGGAGTTCGTGCGAGGCAGCTTTGAATAGACTCGGCTATCGACCACTTCTAAAGTGGCGGCGGCCCCCTCGCTTCGTAAAATGCCGAGTCGCCGACTATCTGCGCTGAAGCTCAACGGCCAGACAATCGCAGTTTCTGCAAGTAACAGCTTTCCAGAGCCAACATCCCAAAGTCGGAAGTTATTGGACCAATCGTTACTCGCTAAGTATTTCCCGTTGGGACTGATTGCCAGAGATAGCCCCCTTTCTTGCCCAGATCGAAGCGACGTTTGCAACATCATTGAATCGTTCGACCAGAGATGAATAGATCCATCCAAGCAACCTAGAGCGATTTGGCGACCATCGGGACTCCATACACAATCCGTAGGCGCATTCGGGAGCTTGAACGAGCTCAACAATTCTCCAGCTACTGAAACTACTTCTATTTTGCGAGACCTGTTGCTAAACATCACGCATCGCTGACCGTCAGGATTTACGCGAAGACTTGTTACTGCCTGTGTTAACGAGTGCTGCGTGATAGGCTGACCATTCTGCAAGCTTAGGACTAACAGTTGTTGACCGTGAACTAGTATTAAACGACAACTGTCAGGCGAGAAATCAAATGCGCGAGACCAATTGAATGGATGCTGAACCACCAATCTACTTTCGACTAGGTTCCACACGTGAAGTTCACCCGATGCTACGGCGGCGGCCAAGTAATGCCCGTCAGGTGAAAACTGCATGAAGTCAACTCGAGCAGGCTCCGGAATCGTAAACGTTTGAGCTATTTGATCCAACTCAAGATTTCGAATCAGTATTTTGTCCTCTTGCGCGATCGCCATCATCCGAAACTGCGCGTCGATCTGAACTTGCGATGAATCGGAGATCGGCCATCTCTTGCCGGGAGTAAGATCTGTTAGCGCCAAGTCGGCAGCAAACTCGTTTGCCAGGGCTTGAACCATCGACTGCGGCATATCATGTCGATCCACCAGAGCTTTATCGATTTCCGCTAAGCTACGCACGCGTTGTCCGAAGCCACCGTTGCGCCGGATCAGTCCTGCTTGAGAGAGAAGGCTACTCCATCGAACTTGGCGCTGAGCTTGTTCGGCTTGAACCTTGCTTTGGTTCGCCTCAGCCTCGGCCTGCGTTGCTCTCTGGAAATTCTCAATTGCTTGATCGCGTTCGAAGCGAATCCAGTTGACCACATACGCAGTCACTGCGAGCACGCCAATCAACGTAACCAGCAAGCCACTTAACGTTGCGATCGTTGGATTGCGTCGACACCATCGCCAGCTCAGCTCAAGCCACGTCGGCCGTCGAGCGCGAATGGGACGATCAGCAATGAATCGATCTAAGTCGGCAGCTAGATCTTGGGCGGTTTGATATCGATCCTCAGGCTTGGACGCAATCGCCTTCAGAATAATTGTTTCCAAGTCTCGCGGAATTTCCGGAGCGTAATCGTGCGGAGGCACCGGGTGTTGGTCGATGACTTGTCGCAAAAGCGATTCTCGATTCTCGCCATGGAAGGGTAGTTTTAGCGCGGCCAGTTCATAGAGAGATATTCCCAAGCCATAAACGTCGCTCCGAGCATCCGACTTTCCCTGCAGTCGTTCAGGAGCTAGGTAAGCGAGCGTACCAACGATGTCGCCTGACTGAGTCAACTGGCTATCATCGGATGACTTTGCCAGTCCAAAGTCTGCGATCCACACATTGCCTTTCTCATCCAAAAGCAGGTTCGACGGTTTAATGTCGCGATGTAAAACGCCTTGGCCATGAGCGTACGAGAGGGCTTGAGCCACTTGCAAGCCAATCTTGGCAATGCTTCGCCAGTAGGATTGCAACGATGAAGAGATCGACCCAGCATTGGCCTCTTCAGGCAATCGAAAGTTCGAAGAACGACTCGCGTCGCTAACTTCAAATTGACTACTATTAGAAGACCCTCCAGAGTTCGGTATCGACGTGTCATTGCAAGTCTTGTCACCGAAGAGATTGTGAGTAATGACGGACAAACGATCCGACTTGGCCACTGCTGAATTCGATATCTCCGCAGCAGGTTTGTTGGTGCCACGAAGCCGCTTAATCTCAACCAGGATTTGATCCAATCCCAAGCCTCGAATGTACTGCATTACGTAATAATGCAAACCCTCCGACTCCCCGACTCCGAAAACGGGAACTATGTTGCTGTGGTGCAGCTGGCGAAGATGCCCGCGATTCCAGCTTGAATCGCTGTAGTTGTTTGGAGTCGAGCATCGATATGCAGGAAGTATCTTGATGGCAACTCTGCGGCAAGTGACTCTTGCACAGCCTCGAAGACAATCCCCATGCCTCCACGACCAATTTCGCGAACGATTCTGAAATCACCGGCGATGCGTTCTGGGTGGCTTGCCCAGCCGAATTGCATCGGTATGTGACTACCTTGCGGAGATTTGAGTCGATGGCCAACTTGAATAGTCAGCCGGGGAGCTCTCAAGGTTCTGCTTGAGTGAATTGAATTCGTCTGGGGAAAGCTGAACGGAGAGCGACTTCAAAAACTGCTCTGGCGTCACCGTTACATGTGTTTCGTTGAGCGACATAAATCGCTCGAGCAAAACGTCTTCCGACTCGGTCATTAAGAGTAGCCCAGTTGAGTGATTTCCCCGTACGAGATTTCGCGGGGAGTTTTCGAAAGCTTTCCAGTGTTTCTGCTCCCCAGAAATATCTGAGAATTCTAACCAATCCAACTATCGGCGAGGGGTTTGATGGCGGGAGATTCTGAGACGCGCAACATGGTTTATGATAACTATCAAGAAATTTGACACTTGTCGCTGATCGCCGTTGTACGAACCCTCCCGCACACTGACGAAACTACAGTGGACACGTCCTTTTGCGGGAGGGTCGGTAAGCGACTAATGCGAGCTTTCCG
Source organism: Pirellulales bacterium (assembly GCA_046349795.1). GTDB lineage: Bacteria > Planctomycetota > Planctomycetia > Pirellulales > Pirellulaceae > Aureliella. The sequence goes on from JAXMBP010000010.1 coordinate 94,493, forward strand.
GGGAGGGCGAAAAATACGGTGGCCCTACCGCGACCTTACGTGCTTTTCGTTGGCAGCGTGCGCACGCTGGAGGGTCCAGTCGCGAGATCAACCGGCGATCTTCGACAAGTGTCAGAATTTTGTCCAATATCTAGTTGCGCCACCCGGCAGTTGCCGCCCAAAGGAAGATGGAAAACACTCCACCAAATAACGAAGGCTCAAGTTCGGTTAAGTCGAATTCCACTGGTCCGGAGCAATCTCCTCAACTGGATTGGGATTTGAACGACCCAGATCGCTTTGCCAAGTCGATCCTGCGGTACTCGAACTATCTGCGTCTGTTGGCTGAAGTCCAACTGGGGCAGTATATGAGATCTCGACTAGGAGCCTCGGATGTCGTGCAAGAGACATTCTTGGAAGCGACGCGTGATTGGCAGTCCTTCCGGGGAAAATCGGACGTGGAACTATTGGCTTGGCTGAAAAAGATTCTATTCCATAATGTGAATCAAGCGATCGATTTCCACATGGCCAAGAAGCGATCGATTCGCAAAGAGGTCTCGATGGAGCGCATGGTGGCTATGCACTTCTCAAGCTTGGCGATTGAAAATGCGTTAGTCGGACATGTGAGTTCACCGAGCGAGCCGGCGAGAAAACGCGAAATGATGGTTGCCGTTGCCGACTGTATGGCGATGTTAAGCGACGAGTATCGGCAGATTCTGGTGCTTCGCACTCTCCAAAGCAAATCTTATCAAGAGATCGCGCCAATCCTCGGCAAGAGCGTCGAAGCCTGTCGGATGAGTTGGGTGCGAGCTGTCAAAGAACTCCGCCAACATTTCGTCGCTAAAGATCTAATTTAATAAATCTCCCATTCATGTTGCGCTGTATGCATTATCCCGCCAATTGATATAGCCCGAAGAATCAACCAGGCCCAAATCGCTTTGCAGCGTCAACGCAAAGTAACCTCGTTGATGCGTTCAAAAAGCCTTTGGCATTATCAGCATGGCGCAATCCACTTTTCGATCCACCATATTTCGAGTTCTAGCAATTTGTACCCTTGCGCAACTAATACTCACTTGCGAAGCCAATGCACAGGCAAGAAGAGACTTAGTGGTCAAGACGGGCGATATAGTGCCGGGAGAGTTTAGAGCAGTCACTAACATTTCCCAGGCACAGATCAACCAGTCAGGGCAAGTCGGTGCGTTGATCTCAAATGAAGGTTCGGTTTATCGTAGCTCTCTTTTCCGATGGACGGAGGGCTCATTCACGAGGATGGCAGAGCTGGGTCGGGTCATTCCAGATGGAACCTCGAGCTTGGAGGACATTGTTACTTACCGCTTGAACGACTCTGGAAAAATGGCCTTAAGTGCGTTTCTAGGAACTTCTGCGTCCGCCCCATCGGGAGTTTTTCTATCCAATGAAGGGTCGTTAACTCAGATTGCCAAAACTGGCGATTCAACGCCAGATGGGACAGGAAGCTTTGGCAGGCCATTGATTGCTGGGTTCAACAACAGCGATACTGTTACTATGTTTAGTGAAGTACTGCCGTCCGCATCGATAGAACGCACCGGAGTATATAGTTATCGAAGCGGTACCTTGTCTACTATAGCAGTGTCCGGAGACATGGCTCCAGATGGAAGTGGAGCTCTAAGCCCAGCATATGCAAGCGCATCAAATCAATCGGGCAATGCGGTTATTGAAGCGTTCGTTGACCGCCCTGGTCTTACGCACGAATATCGAATATACGGATACGATGGGGGCATGCACGAACTGGCACGAAACGGGCAGCTCTCTTTAGATGGTGACGGACGATTACAGAATCCCATCTCGGGGAGTGGTCTAAATAGCAATAATCAAATGCTAATTCTATCGGAACTTTCTGCGACTCGAAGTGGACTTGACGAAGTGGGAATCTATCGTGCTTCTTTGAGCCACGGAATTGACGCTCAGATTGTTCGAACGGGGCAATCCTTAACGTCAGAATCGGGAGTAGTTACCTCCGTAGGTTCCAGCCTAATCAATAATGAGGGAACCGTTTTCTACTCAGTCGGGCTAGGCTCTTCCATTACCAGCCCTTCCACTGAACAACTTTTGATGCGATGGAATGGCTCTACGAGTTCGGTTATTGCTCGCTCTGGGCAATTGGCTCCAGAAAGTTCACGTCGTTTCGAGTCGTTCACCGTAAAGGCGGCTAATTCAAGTTTTGTTGTATTCACAAGTATCATCGATTCATCGAGCCCCCTGGCGAAAATGGGATGGTATGCGACCGATGGCATCGACACACTTCGAATCCAGGCTCATGATGACCTCATCGAAGGCAGGAGTGTTGTTTTATTGCAGGAGATTTCCGATGTTAGTATCAATGAATTCGGTCAAATCGCTTACACAGCGATTACTAGAGATTCATCGTCAATCGATTCGTACCTTTTTCGCTGGACTCCGAACCTCAATTGGCGATCGACGGTTGATGGCGGTTGGGATAGCAAAGCCAATTGGACCCTTGGCCTCAAGCCGGCGTACGTACATGATGTAAACATAAACACCCCCACAGATGTTACCGTCACTGGTCCTGCCTTTAGCACTGCGGTTCGCTCGCTAAGCATCGGTGGAGGATTGGGACAATCGACGCTGGATCTGCAACCTGGAGCTACTCTGTTTACAACCAACGGAGTCTTGATCAAGAGTAATGGTGTGCTTACGGGGCAAGGTTCAATTTCGGGAAACGTGACGAATGAAGGTACAATCGTGGTAAGGGATTTGACCTTTCGTGATTCGCTGATCAACACTGCTTTGATACGTGGAAATGGTCATGTTGCAGGCAATATCATCAATACTTCCACGGGCACCATTCGTGTTGACTCGGGCAGCAGCATAGTGATGGATGGGATCGGGTTCCAGAACTCTGGGAACGTCGTTGTCAATTCGGGTGGACAACTGGATTTGCAAAGTGACTTGTGGAACTCCTCGGGCTCCATTTCCGTTCAAGACGGTGGAACGTTGGTGCTCGGCGGATCTTTTACGGGCGCTACTGCCAGCACAGTCAGCTTGGCTTCCGAAGGCCGAGCGTTGTTAGTCGGGCGAATGGACAACACGGGATCGTCGACGATCCTCGGTAAAGGCTGGTCTTTGCAAGGTGGTACCGTCATAGGTGGAAGCATCAATGCAACCAATTTGGCGATTCAGAGCGGTTACATGTCAGGAGTTCACGTAACCAGTGGCCTTGATGTAGATCTATCCTCAAGCTGGCTTCGACTTTCAGAAGGAAGTTCAGTCGATGGCGACATTCACTTAGGCAACAACGGCTTACTAATCTTTGGTCAGAATTTTGCTTTGGGTTCTGGCCAACATTTGACTTTAGGCAACGCTGGAACATCGAACCTCGGTTATGCGCTGGGGGAATTTGGCAACACAATGTACTTTGGAAACGGCAGTACTATCGAAGGTAACGGGTGGGTCAACTTCAAAGGCGATGGAACATCGACCGTGATCGACGGAACCTTGTCTCCTGGGTTCAGTGCGGGGACGATCAGCTTGGTGAATGACATCGTGTTGGGGAGCAGTTCGAACACGATCATCGAGTTAGGTGGGCTGAGCAACTTTGATCGCATCGATGTTTATGGCAGTCTGCTGATCAACGATGGATTGCTGGACGTCAGGCTGATGGACGGCTTTGTCTTGGAAGACGGCATGTCGTTCCAATTTTTGACAACATTCAATGGCAGTCGGACTGGCTTCTTTCACGGTCTAGCACAAAATTCTTTGGTGGGAATCTTTGGCTCGTCTAGACTGTACATCGACTACACCAGTGGAGATGGTAACGACGTCAGATTGTTTTCAATCACCGCCGTGCCTGAACCAAGCTCGCTGGCATTGGTGGGCCTAGTCATCGCCGTTGGCATACTTTCACGGCGACGCGGCAAAAGCAACTAACTTTCTACTATTGGTCACTTAATAACTTCGACAACGGAAGAAGTTCTGCATCGTAGGCGGCTGCCAATAAGGAATACACTGCTCAATGCCGCCAGTAACCTGCCTGCGTTTCAGGACTTGCGGCTCTAAACTAACTCAAAAACGGTCGCGATTCCTTGACCGGCTCCGATGCACATCGTGGCTAAGCCGAACTGCACTTGGTTGCGTCTCATGGCGTGGATCAATGTCGTTGCGATACGAGCACCGCTAGCACCTAGTGGATGGCCTATAGCAATGGCTCCCCCATGTACGTTGACTTTATCGGCATCTAACTTCAGCATGCGAATACAGGCTAAGGCTTGAGCAGCGAAGGCTTCGTTCAGCTCCACCAGCCCGATATCTGACAGACTAAGTCCCGCTCGCTTCAACGCTTTGAGGGTGGCTGGTACGGGCCCAGTTCCCATTACACAAGGATCGACGCCAACGATGGCTGAGGCCCGGAGCGGCAATTGGCTTTGTTCCAGTTCGTCGGCTCGTCGAGGTCGACATGACCAAACGCGGCCGCACCGTCATTCAGCGGCGAGCTGTTTCCGGCGGTTACCGAACCACCCTTGGGCATAAAGACTGGCTCAAGCGCGGCCAATGATTCCAAATTTGTGTCTGGACGAACGCACTGATCAAACTTCAGCATCGCAAGGTTACCAGATTCATCATGCGCCATGATGAGAATTCGTTCTTGATCAAACTTACCTTGCTGATGAGCTTGAGCCGCTTTGTGATGACTCGAACAAGCAAACGCGTCCTGATCTTGTCGAGAAATTCCCTGAGACTGAGCCAAAAACTCGGCGGTCACACCCATCATCATGGCGGCCTTGGAGGTCGCTTGATACATTTTTGGATTGATGTCGACACCATGCATCATTGGCACGTGTTGCATGTGCTCGAGACCTCCGACGATATGAACATCTTCTGCACCGGCAGCGATGGCGTGCGAAGCTTGATTCAGAGCTTGCAAACTGCTTCCACACAAACGATTAACAGTTGTGCCACCTGTGGTCACGTTCAATCCGGCAACTAGGCCAATCGTGCGAGCGACGTTCATTCCTTGCTCGAGCGTTTGTTGAGTGTTGCCGAAGACCAGGTCTTCGATTGCATCTGATGCAATGCCTGTCCGTTCGAGCAATGCCTTAATGCAGGCTGCCGCTAAGTCATCGCTACGAGTCAATCGATAAAATCCTTTGTCGGCGTTGGCTCGTCCAATCGGTGTGCGAACGGCGTCGATTACTACTGCTGTGTTCATAGCTGCTCTCCGTCCTTATTGATTGTTTGTTGAAAGGGAATTCTTGTAGAACGATTCGCCTCGAACCGCCAACTGTTTCAAGTAATCTGTGGGAGCAAAACGAGGGCCAAGTGACTGTAGAGGTTCGAGCATTTTTAGTACTGCATCTAAACCCAGTCGATCTGCCCAGAACAACAGGCCACCTTTAAACGGCGGGAATCCTATTCCAAAAATCAATCCCAAGTCCACATCGCGCGCGTCTTGAACCAGCTTTTCGGCCAGAACATGCGTGGCCTCTAAAAGCATGGGCAAAAACAAACGAGCCGTCATCGCATCAGCCGAGATTGAGCTGGAGCCCACTTGAATATGCGGCTTAAGAATCTGCTCAACTTCAGGATCTGATGCTCGCTTGCCCTTCTTGTTCCTGTAGGTGTAGAAACCTGAACCGCTCTTATTACCAAGCCTTCCCGCATTCACTAGCGCGGTCAAAATGGGAGAACTGATCATGCGGTCCGGCATTGCGTCGCTCATGACCTTACCAGCGTACAGTGCCGTATCCATGCCAACCATATCGTGAAGTTCTAGTGGCCCCATTGGCATACCAAACTTCTTTGCTGCCTTATCGATGGCCTCGATGGGTACGCCTTCGGAGACCAAAACCAGAGCCTCGTTCATGTAGGGGAAAAGCAGTCGGTTTACAAGGAACCCTGGACCATCGTTTACTACAACTGGATACTTACCCAGCTTTTTCACATGAGCAACTGCTGTAGCGACCGTACTGTCCGATGTTTGCGGACCGCGTATTACTTCAACCAGCATCATTCTGCGAACTGGGTTGAAAAAGTGAATGCCACAGAATCTCTCGGGATGCTTCAGCCTTTTGGCCAACAGCGTGATAGGAATAGTTGATGTGTTGGTTGCCAAAATCGCGCCCGGTTTCATTACAGCTTCTAACTGTTCGAATACCTGTTGCTTTACATTGATCTTCTCCACAACTGCTTCGATAACTAGCTCACAATTGGCCAATTCTGACAGGTGATTGGTAGAGCGAAGTGCTGGCGCGTGCTCAAGAAGTTTTGTGGGACTGGCTGCTTTTGTAGCTCGATCAAAGGCAACCTCATCGAGCGTTGAACGAACACCGCGCTGCAACGCTTCATCAGATGAATCTGAAATGATGACTTGGCTTTGTTTCTTGAGATGAGCTGCCGCAATCCCCGAGCCCATGATACCAGCGCCAACGACGCCGATATTTTGCAACTTTGCTGGCCGCGATGAACCGCCACTCGGATCTTTCTTGCTGCGATCAGTCAAAAAGAAAACGTTCAATAGCGACCGATTGGCCTCACCACCAAACAACTTTGCCAGGCCCTGAGCTTCCATAGCGCAGGCTTCATCAATGCTCAGCAAAGCACTCTTCATCATGATCTCCATGGCTACCACAGGAGCTGGATAGTTACCGAAGGTTTGCTGCGTGATCATGGCAGATGCAGTAGCTTGCAGAAATGCCAGTTCGGTTGTCGACATCTGAATCGGCTTGTTCCATTTCTCGCGATCTTTGAGGTAGAACTGCTGCTGAGTCTCAAGTTCAACCAACTCCAGTGCAGAAATCAAGAGTTGATCGGCCGCCACAACATTGCTGACCAACCCCATTTGTAGAGCATCGGCTGGTCGAACCGATTCACCGCTGGTGATGACTTCAACGGCTGGTGCCAGTCCAATGATTCGAGGCAGTCGAACGGAGCCACCCCAACCCGGCATAAGGCCAATTTTGACCTCAGGTAGGCCTATCTCAGTTCGCGGACTAGAACTGACAACGCGACGATCACACCATAAACTCAATTCGGTTCCACCACCAACGCAGATACCATCGATGGCCGCGACGGTGACATAAGATGCGCTGGCTAAGCGTCGGAATAACTGCTGCCCTCGATGACACATGGCTTCGGAACTTGCCCTGTGATCACCGGGTTCATCTAACGAGGCTACGAACTCGCCCAAGTCTGCACCCGCGATGAACATTCCAGGTTTAGCCGACCAAAAGATCAATCCATTTACACTTTGCGTTTCTAAAGAGTCAAGGTGCTGCTCAATCTCAGAAAGAGTTGATTGCGAGAGAATGTTTGCTCCCCGATCTGGATTATCAAGAGTTATCAAAGCGATCCCAGGCTTGAGGAAACTCAATTTCGTTGTAGGAGTACCGCCCATTGTTGATCTCTCAGTGAAACGAGTATTGCCGCAATAGATTCACGCTGCGAGCTTGAATTCAGTATATCGGAATTGGAATAGATTGGGCTGCCAGACCTTCCACTGCACTTCGGATTGGACAGCTAGAAGATTTGGACATGACTCAACCAGAACAAATTGAGTCGATGCAATTATTTGAGGTCGCAACATTTCGGACTAGATGCCACCGCCGAATTCGTTTAGCCAGAAATTCACTTCCTCCTCGGACAGTTCCCGATGGTGTTCTTCGCTTGCCGACATTTTGCTCGACTCGCCTTCTTCCTGATCAAGGTAATAGGCCGTTTCGAGTCTGCGAAGGAATTGTTCAGATTCGACAGCTTCGGCGCGACGAGTCACGGCCTGCCGCCTTACTCGCAAATCGCTTGAGACCACGGTCAGTGATTTTGGCGAAGAGTGCTTGCGAATCAACTCTTCAATCAGATCGTCTGCCTCGTCGTGCTCGACTGCAAACTTGACTTGTAGGCCAAGAGTAGTTTGAAAGTCTAATTGCAACTGCCGTCCTTGCGATTTGTCAAAAACAACTACTGTGCTCCTTAGCCAAGCGGGAGACATTTGAGACTGAATAAAAGTCAGCAATTGGTCTCGGGCATTTTGAATCCATCCAGGCCCTCTGGCACGACCACCTAAGCCGCTTTGGAAAAGCAAGTTATAACCATCGATTAGAACTCGCATATCTGGGCTTTCTCAGGTGCTATCGCCGATGCCTTAGGGGCTAATGTTACAATGCGGGCAGAAAAATAACCTTCTCGTATTGCTCTAGTTTTACCACAACAGTTCGTAATCCTCGAAGCTCTGGTTGTAGTCAGAGAGTATTTCGGTGCGTAAAATAATGTCGCAGTGGGGGAGGCTTTGCCCGCGAGGCAAAGCAACAGAGACATTGCGTTCCCAAGACTTCAACTCTCAATGTGCAATATTGAAGATGGCAGAAAAGACTGGACAAAGAGTAGGCTCGTCGCGAAGCGTTTCTGGGCACCTATCGGCCTGGGTCTATGCCTTCGTAGTACTGCTAGTAAGTACTGTTCTTTTGATTTGCAACGCCTTATTCTGCTACGTACTGACCGACTTCATTCCCATGCCAGAAGATCGCATAGCCTCGGCTGTAATCTCTCAGTTAATCTATTACCTGGTGCCCATTGGACTTACGTTCTTTGAGTGGTATCTGTTCGATCAGCTACGAAGGTCCGTTAGCTAATTTGGAAACCAACCATTTCAGTGCGCGCTGAGCGGCGTAACTATTTAGCGTTGAATGTCGTCTTGTTTTGAAGCTGAAACGAATAACATCGGTATGGTAAGCGTCAAACCACCCTCGTCGATGGCGTGCTGATTCAGCTTGCGTTCTAGCTGGCTGAAAAAAGGTTGATGCATTAGTTCAGGTACTAACTCTTTCCATGCTGGAATGAAGGCCAGTCTCATGAAGTAATGACTCAGTAGAGCAGTCCCATTGGCAAAATTCATCTCCAATGAACGTTGCTCAACAAAGTCGACATCGAAGCCTGCGCTATTCAAGAGAGTTTCAGTCTGTTCCTTTGTGCCTCGGTGTGCAATGTGGCAAGTAAGGCTGTCGACATGTTGCTGTAGTCCAAGTTCGTCGAGCGTGCTCCGAAACACTTGGTAAAACTCATCCATGTGTCCTGACAGATTTGTAGTGATAAGTAGTTGCCCGTGATTCTTCAGAACACGGTTGCATTCCAAGACAACCTTAAATGGATCTGGAAAATTGTTGATGCCCAAATTGCAAACAACTACATCAACGCTTTTGTCTGGAACCAACAAATTTACAGCATCGCATTCGATAACTTGGACGTTGAACACGTTTCGCAACGTCAGCTTCCGCTGAAGACGCGTTAGTGCCTCCTGCCAGATATCAACTGCTATTACTTTGCTATGGCTTCCGGTACGCTCAGCGATTTCAATGGCCAAAAATCCGGTTCCGCAACCAAGGTCCAAGTAGGTCCAATGCTCGGCGAGTTTTAGATGCTCCAAGATCATCAGGCCGAAAGGAGCGGACCATAATGGCAGCTCATCGAAGCATTCAACTACGTGAGTCGAGTTGACCGGTTCTAGCATTTCAATACTCGCTCTTCCATAGGGTCGTATCGATTTATTCAAGCAGTTCAGGCTGCGTACTTGGCGAATCGATGACTTGGATACTGTTGCCGATAAATATGCTGAACAGAGCGAACACAGCGGCCATCAATCCGACAATCCAGTAACCAGTCACCTTTCCATCTTCTGAGTTTCCGATGATGAAACTCGAGAAAAAGCTGGCTGCTCCCATTCCAATTGACTGTACCGCAGTGTTCAGGCTCAGAAATCCACCTCGGACCGCCGGAAGCGAACTACCCGTGATCAACGCTTGAGCCGGAACCATGCGGCCCGAGGTGAACACCATGAAGCCAGTACATACCAGGATGGTGATTGCCAGCGGCACCTGCGGCAAGTTCGTGACTGCTAACATCATCAGAATGGCTATGGAAGCGATTATTCGAAAGGTGATCTGCTTGCCGATGCGATCGGACAATCTGCCAATGAAGATGGTACTAACAAAGGTCGCAGACCCCGCAACCAAATAGATGTATTTGACGCTTTCTTTCTGAACTCCAGCGTTAGCGACCATCGCGTCGGCAAGGTACGGAATCACCATAAAGCTACTACAAACTAAAGTGGCAGTGAACGCAAACGACTTCAAATGACTGGGAACCGTTAACAGTTCGACTAGCTTCGATTTTGCTGTCTTGCTCTGCCCGGGAGCTGGCAAATCGGGCAGTGTAATGGCGGCAAAAATCAAGACTGCAAAGCAAAAGCCCGCCAGCGCCGTAAACGGAGTTTGAGTACCGTAACTCTCAGCGATTAACAAGCCGATCGGTACTCCCATGACAGATGCCACTGCAAAAGCGGACATTATTATGCCCATCGCAGTGCCGCGACGGTAATCTGCAAAAACATCGCCGACGATTGCCATAACCGCCGCACCGAGGACCCCACCGAAAACACCTGCAGCAGCTCTTGCAGTCAGAATCATGTTGAATGATGGTGCCAATCCGCAATACAACGTGCTGAGTGAAAACCCCAAATAAAGGGCCAATAGTGCTCTCTTGCGGCCGTAACGGTCCAGGAATTTCGCAGCAAAGATAGTGCCGAAGAACGAGGCGAATCCGTATGAAGACACAAACAGGCCGAATTGTTGTGAGTCAATTTCTAAGTCTTCCCTTAAGCTTGGGGCCAAGGGCATTACTATCACAAAGTCCAGGATATTGGTGAACTGAATGGCGGCCAGAATCAGTAGAATTGACCATTCGCTACGATTTATCTTGGCTGGATGATTCATCAATTAACAGTCGCTGAAGCCCAATCACTGTAGCTTAATCACAGGAATGATACCTACAGAATCAGACCCGATGTGACCCAACGGGGTTCACGGCTAAATCTCATTGCATTCGAACTCTCGATTGCCGTCAACGGTACATGAACTACTTGTCGACTTTGGCATTCAACCTGACAATATCGCAACTGAGATGTACCTGTAGGAAGCAACATTTCGTTGAACAACCCAAGTCGTGTCCACGGAAAGCGATTTTCATGTCGGAAAAGAAAGTTCTGATCGTTGTTGGTGATGCCACCGAAACAGTTGACACGCTTTACCCCTACTATCGGTTGATTGAGGGAGGTTATCGACCTGTTGTAGCAGCGCCAGAGAAACGGCGCTACCAAATGGTCTTACATGAAGTCAAACCAGGTTGGACCATTACGAAAGAGTGGGAAGGCTACTCGATCGAGGCCGAGATTGCCTTTCGTGATATCAAACCCGAAGAGTACTGTGGGATCTTTTTCAGCGGAGGTCGTGCCCCAGAGTACATCCGAGAGGATCAGGACTTGCTACGGATGACACGTTGGTTTTGGGAGCATGGAAAGCCGATGGCCAGCGTATGTCATGGCGTTGAAATACCTGCCCGCGCGGGAATCGTCCAAGGCTTAAGAATGGCCACTGTGGCTAAATGCAAATTCGATCTAGAAATCTGTGGTGGTATCTACGTGAATGAGCCTTGTGTGATCGATCGAAATATGGTCAGTGGACGGACCTACCACGACAGCGGGCATTTCGTTGGGCCTTGGATCAAAATGCTCGATGCAAGTTGCTAGCAGACGCAATCAATACACATTCCCGCTTGCCGCTTAGTTGACCGGCGTGCCTAGCTCGTTCAAGTAGCTCGTTCAATAAAAGCAAAATTCCCAAAGTAGTCATTCCTAGCATGCAACAAAAGTTCGTTTATTTCGACCTTGGAAACGTTTTGGTTACCTTTGATCACAGAATAGCTGCTCAGAATTTGGCTCGCTTGAGCGGACGAAGTTTCGAGAGGGTCATGAATCAACTGTTTGTGACCGATCTTCAGAAGCGATACGAGACGGGTTTGGTTACAAGCCAGCAATACGTTGATGAGATTAATAAAGTCTTGGATAGCCAACTCGAAGAGGCTGATGCGCTAAATGCCATTAGCGACATGTTTCAACCCAACTGGCCGATTATCGATGCACTGCGATTCGTCCAAGATAGCTGCGTGCCGATGGGCATTCTGTCCAACACTTGCGAGGCCCATTGGCATTGGCTCATGAAGCAGACTGCGTGGAAAATGCTCCACGGCTGGTTCGACAAAATCATGCTCAGCTATGAAGTTCGCAGCATGAAGCCTGATCACGGAATCTATGAAGCCTGCGAAAAGGCTTGTGGTCAATCCGGCGAGCAGATATTCTTCACCGATGATCGAGCTGATAACATTCAGGCAGCTTCAGACCGCAACTGGATCACGCATCAATATCACGCACCCCAAAACGATAAGCTATTGGCAGCTCTTGATCGCTTCTTGGATGACTAAAACTCTATTGAGGTTTGAGTATCTTTTCGAGCAAATCTGGTTTGGATTCATCGCGAGTTAGGCTCAGATATCTCGGGCCATCGAAATACTGAATCTGGAATCGCCGAAGCTGACTGCCATCCTCAACTAGCAGATCGATTGGTGCCGAGTTGGTTGATTTCTGAACCGCTTCCTCCAGCAAATCGCGACTCCACTTACGATCACCAATGGCTACGACCTTCATTCCCGGTCCAAGCTTGGCTCGATCCGCCGGACCACCCAAACGGATATCGTTCACCGATCCGTCGCCACCTAGCATCAGACCAAGAGTATCCATGTGATCAATGCCCGACGGAAATCGAAACGTGCCTGGCGATACACTTGGTCTTGAGGTAGTAGCTTTGAAACTGTAGCCCAACATCTCGGCTACAACTGGATCGAAACTCTCGCGGGTGCTTTCAACGCGACGACGAATTAGACCGTCCCAATCGTACTTAGAGATCGAATCAAGAGTTTCGACAATTTCTTGGCGAGTGTAGCCCTTCGGGACGCACGAAAGTGCTGTTGCGGTTGGTTCTGGGCAAGCGAAATGAGCTTTGCAAAAATCATCCAAGCTTCGTAAGCCGCCAGACTGCGACCTAATAATCGCGTCAGCTTCTATCCAAAACAACATGCCTTCCATGTAGTAATCTTGACTACCTCTGAGCTTTGGCCAGAACGAACTAGAGTCCCGCAAAACGTGTGATGCGGCGGCTGTATCCGCCAACGGACGCCACTGCCTGTTTTGTTGATGAACTGCGTTTCGAAGTTCAACTCCAAACCGGTCGCTGAACTCATCCTTGTTCATCAACCCACATCTCGCTTCGATCACTTCGCCCAAGTACTGAGTCAGACCTTCGTAAACCCACAAAAGCTCAGTTCCTTTGGCCGTATGGAAATTGTTGGTAACCATACCAGCGGGCCTTCGATACTTGCCACACCAGGAATGCATGTACTCATGTGGAATTAAAAGTCGATACCAGCCCTTCATGGAAGCTGCCGAACGGACAGAGTTGATTGGCAGAACGTTGAGCGTCGATCGCGAGTGCTCTAAGCCATTTGCGGACAACTGATCAGTGACTGCCAGCAGAATATCAAAATGATCAAAAGGCTGCGATCCAGTCATTTTCGAAGCTTGAACCACCATCTTCTGCAACGATTCAACAACCGAGTTATCCAAGTTTACTGCAGTAGCTTGCTCGCTGAATACGTGAAGCACATGCGGTGAAATAGGAGCCGCCGGAGTTGCCTTGGTGGTGTCAAATTCATAGGCGCGATAGTACAGTCCACACATGATCGGGCTGTCTACAAAATTCTGGAGACTGGTCGAAATATACTGAACTGAATCAGTCGATTCGCTACTGCCTCGACGCTTGCTTTTCGCCTGAACCTTCAGCGCCGACGCGGCTTGCCATCCTCGTGGCAACCACAGTTTCGTATCAATTTTCTGCTCGTCGCAGTTGTCCGATTCGCGGTAGAGCAGAACAGTGCTCGGGCTGATGATACCAACTTGGCTGGCACCAAACGAGTCATGGCCCATCGAATTGGTTGTGGGTTGATTGGTGATGTAACGAATGGTTGCCTTGACTTCGGTGGTGCTCGCCGGGACCTTCACCTCAAATCGGTACACTTCGCCCGCAGTTCGCGTCCATTCCAATGTCCGACCCGCCTGATCCGCAAAGCTCAGACCTGCAACGTTGGCAATGGGGCCGCCTGGACCATGCGAGCCGGGCACCCATTTCGGATACCATAACGGCATGACGTGTTCAGCCGAGTTCTCGATAGGGATGCTGATGATGGCGCTGAGCAGTTTCCGTGGAAGATCGCGAGCATCAATCTCGATGTTCATCGGCTTGGATTGGGCCCAGGTAAAGGGCGAGGTCAATGCAAGCAGAAGCAAGCAAAGAACGTACGAGGAAATTCGATTGATAAGCATGGTGTGAATTAGTTGTTGAGCCAGTTTTAACCCTACGAGGTCCTAGCTCATAGTATAGTTGGCTCGTTTGCATGACCTACTCAATGGAAGCCTTCCGCTGCTCATTTTTCAGCCTTCGCGGTCGTTCCGCCGCCAATAGCCTGAAACTGGACTACTGTAAAGGAACGAAAAAGGGCGAAGTCAACTGACTTCGCCCTTGGATTTTAGAACTCAGCGGTTGCCGAGTGAAATCGCCGAAGTTTACTCAGGGATTTCGATCTGCTCAACAGCAGCCGCTTCACGCAACTTGCTGAGTGCTCGAGCCTCGATTTGTCGAATGCGTTCCTTGGTTACTCCAAGCTCAGCACCAACTTCCTTCAACGTCAACGGCTCGTGAGTTCGATCCAGCCCGAAGCGTCGGATAATGATCTGCTGCTCACGGTAATCCAATCGATTGAGGATTCGGTTGATTTGAGTCTCGCGTTGCTTTTGAGCCATCTCCTCGGCCATATGGTTCGCACGAGTATCCTCGTGAGCTTCAAAGACCTCTTCGCCAGTAGTTCGGAATCGATCCTTATGACGAAACTCGTCTGGAATCGATCGAGCGAAGTTCTTCATGATCGCCCAACTTGCATAGGTGCTGAACTTGTTGCCTCGAGCAAAGTCGAACTTTTCCACGGCTCGGAACAACGACATATTGCCGTCGCTGACCAATCCAAAAAAGTCGTCTAGCGGCTCTGAGTGTGACGCTTAGCGATGGAAACAACCAGTCTCAAGTTTGCTTGAACGATCTGATTCTTCACGTGAACTGCTTCACGATACAAACGATCAATTTCGTCCATATCTGTAACTCGAGGATCACTAAGATTCAGAGTTTCACGGAGCTTCGAGGCTCGGAACTTCAAATAGTTCATCTTGCGGAACAGATGATACTCCTGCTCGCGCGTCAACAATGGGACGTCATACAGCGAGGCCAAATAGGTTGGCAAACCGCTTGGTGCACGAAGTTTTCGAGGAGGAATCATTGCCTCTGGAATTGGGCCCAGAAGTTCGACTTCCTTTGTCTCAGTAACCTTCTTGAACGCTTCGTTGTCTACAAACTCAAGTGGCAATTGCATCAAGCCGATCGCGCGTTGCTCATTGACAATGCGAACGATAGCACTTCGGCTTCGAACGTATTGGCGAGCTAACTGGCCAATGCCAACACCGCGCTGATAGTGGTTGTAAATCGCCGCCTTGTCGGTATCGCTGAGCACTTCTCGCGAATCTGGGAAGACCGCTTGGTCAGGGTGCATACGATCATGGTTTTTCAGCGTATAACGAATTGTCTCAATGCTCCTATGCATCGCTTCCGCAACTCGACGAGCCACTTCAGAAGGATTAGAACCCGTGGCTGCAATCGTGCGGGCTCGCTCGATTACCTCGGCTTTTTCGTCGGTGGTCAACTGGCTAAATTGTTCGCCTCGACGAACTCGATCGCGGTTCTTCGCTACAAAACGTTCTACGCTACTATGCAAGAATCCAACCCGCTTTCGTCCCTCTGTCACAAATCGGCGGCTCACCAAACCTTGATCACGCCATCGCGAAATGGTCTTGGTCGACACGTTGAACATGCGACTTAGTTCTTCCACTGTGTGAACAGGTTCTTTGACCTCCTCAATCTGCAGGTTGAGCGAATCGGTGACATCTTCGACAAATAGTCGAAGATCGTGCGCAGCATCCTCACCGGCTACGAGTTTACGAGAGTTCTCTTCTGGCCGGAAATCGGTTACACGGTAGTAAATGAACTCATATGGATACTCGCGCGCCAGATCCAATTCACCTAGCAAACGTTCCGCACGCTCGGCTTGCTCCAAACGCTTTTGACGAGGAGCGTACTTGACTTGATGATCTCGCAGTTCGCGAATCAGTCCTACTCGATAATCTTGGTGCATCTTAAACTCTCCCTGCTTGCAAGTGGCTGCCACTTCCTTCCGTGCGGTTTCCGACCGCCAGCACCCACTCACGGCTGGGCCTGAACCTCTTCCTGAGGTCCATCTGAACAACGCTAAATTGGAACTAACTACCCCCCGCGTCATCACGATGGATGACAATAGGGAGCAAATACAGCGTCAAAAAACTCCGAGTACCGCAAAAATGTTCCTGCTCGTTGCCGCGTCAGTGTGTTTGTTGCTATGACCGTCCAAGTCACGATGCAACCCTGTATCTACGGCTCAACCTGTACCCCGAGTTCGTTTGACTCCTATGAGAGTTCCATGCCTGTCGAATGTGTGCAAATGTGGGGCCAATATCGCGTAAAGTTCAATTGTACCCCAGATTGGACCCATTCTGTCTTGATCGCAGCCGTTTTGAGGCTTTCTTTTCCGCTGCCGTAGGCGCGTTTTGCCCCGACCACTTTGTTAGAACCGCCAACAGTTTGCAATTTTGACAACAAGTCTCTCAGCTTGAGACAAAAATCTGGCTAGACATGTTCTCAATTTCGAGCGTTGGATCGACCAATTCTTGCAACCCTGGTCCGTAGTGGACTGGGTTACGAGTCTTTTCTCTACCCTGAAATAAGGCCTGGTCGGTTCAACGCCTCTGCATAGTTAAAGAGGGGCGTTAATCGCCACCTGCGCAACAGATTATCTCGAGTTTCATGTTTTTTTCAGGCTAACAAAACCAGCTCGGAATGATCCGATTCGATCCCAATTCAAGCAGTTATTCTGACTTAACGAGAAAATGGTGAGTTTGGGAAGCCGTGAACGATTGAGCCGGGTGGGACTGATTTATTGGATACCACGGTGCCGAAGGATGATCTGAGGCTGTCTTTTTTCGTCACTTTTGTTATCCACCAAGACTTGGTTGCCAGCATGTTTCGATCCCAACATTCACTGAAAAACAATAGTTTTATAGTAAATCGACGCCAAGCATTGGGGCTAGTTTTAGGGGCGTCGTGCTTGCTTCCCTCAATGGCTCGAGGTCAAACGGCCAGTCGAACTCTTCAGCAGCCAGTTGATGTCGATCTATTGGAAACTCTGCTGAAATTGGAGTTGGAAGTAGATGGCGAAGCCCATTTGTCGGATGGCAAAGAAGGCAAGTCGCGGACTGCCGCCATAAAATCAAAGGCGACACAGGAGTACCTAGAAACCGTCGCCTACGACAAACGTCAGCCGATCGCTGCTGCCCGACATTACGTCAACGCAAAGAATGACATTTGGATTGCTGGCAAAGTCATCAGCCACAAATTGCGCAATGAAGTGAGCGATATTCGCGCTTTGGTTAATGACGGTACTTGGGAGTTGTACTCGCCGGTTCAGCCGTTGGAAAGTCGCGAAGTCAACCTGCTAAAGTCGCCCATCAACACGGTGGCACTTGAAAAGATCCTCTCCACCGAGCCTGCCAGAACCGATTCCCAATGGTCCATAAGTGCGGATGACGCCAAAGATCTTTTCAACTTGGACGCTGTACATCAGTGTACTCTGGTTGCCAAAATTGCAGGCGTAGAAAAGAGCACTGCCAAAATTGAGATCGAAGGCAGCCTACAGGCAACAGCCAATTCTGTGCCCACAGAGATTCAGGTTAAAGGCAACGCCCATGCAGTGCTGGGCTCACGTTGCGCCATAATTAGCTGGGTTGGCATGTCGATCAAGGAAACTCGCGAGATCAGCGAGAATCAGCCAGGTTTCGCCGTGACAGCTCGACTGCAGATCGTTAGGCAGGAACTGAAGGACAGGCTAAATGTAACTCACCAGGAACTGGCGACTCTGGCTCAACAGCCCGAGACTGGAAACTGGTTAGTACGCATCGAATCGAAGACCAAATTCACATCGCTGGCTAGCAGGAACTGGATCGTCTTCATGGATACGCCCGAGGATGCCGTGCTTCGGTGTGTTGACAAGAACCAAATCATCGCGCAATGCAACGTCATACCGCTTCCCAAATTTGAAGCGGGCACTCAGCTTTCACTCGAAGGTTTGCAGGAAGACATGCGAACCGCTCTGGGCAAAAGTTTTGAAGAGTTCCTAGAGTCAGCCGAGCGAGTAACTAGCAACAAACTTCGATTGATTCGTTGCGAAGCCGCTGGCAAGCAGGAAGAGGTTCCAATTCGCTGGATCTATGCTCACCTGTCCGACGACACCGGCCGTCGATTACTTTTGACTTTTACGTTAGCAGCAGAATTCGCTGAGAGTTTTACTGGAAGCGACCTGCAAATTCTCGACAGCCTTGAATTCACTTCCGGCTCGACGGAATCGGCCGCTGCTGCCGCTACGAAATTGATCAAGTAGTCACAGCTCGACCTGCCACCACCGGTCCAGTCTTATGGCATCTAGTTTTTCGCTAACGGCACAGGTCGACTTGAATTCCATAATCCGGTAATTTGCAATTGCTGGGCTTTCTCTTGGCAATTCGATGGGAATGATACCGGTCGAATAACCCGTGTGCCCGGCTACGGTAACCGTCAGCTTTGGAATAACCGCATTCGGTTGCAGCTAATCGAATATACAGATTCGGGTAAAACAATGCACTGGTACAATAGATGGCAAATTGAGAATATAGTCCAATGACAACGCCCAGCCAACTCCGACTTCGCACGGGTATTGCCTCGACAGTGTTATCGCTGTTCAGCGTGGCCCTTCCATTGGCAAATGGCTTTCAATTACTTGCGATGCTTCCAATTCCAACGCTGCTAATCGGTATCGCAATGATCACGCTGGAGGTCAGGCTCAGAGCATCTCGTCACTGACCTGAATAGCATAAGTCTTCTGCAATGCACTTAGGCTCGACGGTGATATAGTCCTGAACTGATGTTCTGAACTGATGTTCTGGGCTGATGTTCTGGGCTGGCCTCCACGATTTCAATTTTGAAGTTTGGAGACGAACTACTGCAATCACCACAAGACATCGACAATGTAGCGTCGATTGGGGTTGGAGTACTTCGCGGCTAGCTAAATCGAGTAGAATTACGCCACTAGCAGCGAGTCGGCTCGCGCCCAGTTTGGGCCGGTATTCTGCCGCTTAGGAATCCCAGCTACTCACTTCTAGCAAGTCGGGCTTTCACCATGAGTTCCAGCACTGTTTTTCGAGGCTTCCCAAAATCGCTATTCGAATTCTTGTCCGAGCTGGCCGAAAACAACCAGCGAGATTGGTTCAACGCGAACAAGGCTCGCTATGAGCAGGATGTGATGCAACCCACGCTGGAATTCATCACCGCCATGCAAAAGCCACTTACGAAGATCTCGCCGTTTCTGACAGCGGTACCCAAGCGAGTTGGCGGATCGATGATGAGGATCTATCGTGACACTCGTTTCGGCAAAGACAAGTCGCCATTTAAGTTGAACGTTGGAATCCACTTTCGCCACGAAATGGGCCGCGATATCCACGCTCCGGGGCTTTATGTTCATTTGCAGCCAAGCAACTGTTTTCTAGCGGCGGGAATGTGGATGCCTCCCGCCGAACCACTAGCCATGATTCGCCAATCGATTGTGGAGAATTCGCAGGCTTGGAAAAAGGCTAAAAATGACAAGCGTATGTTGGCTAGATACACGTTTGACGGCGAGCGACTGAAAACGGCTCCCCGAGGCTACGAAAAAGACCATCCATTGATCGAGGATATCAAATGCAAGAGTTTCGCTGCGTTGGCTAAGGTTAAGCAATCCGAACTGACCTCAGCCAATTGCGTATCCACAGTCAATGATATCCTAAAAGACTCTCGTCCGTTGATGCGATTTTTGTGTGAGTCGCTACAGTTACCCTTCTAACGCTATAGTTACCGTCTTAACGCACATTATCAGCCTTCGACGCTGTGACACTCACGAGGCATCATGAAGCAAACTACCGTCAAATTTTGGCAAGCTCTTGTTCGCTATTTCGTAGCCGGAGTGCTGGCGATTTTGCCGCTGGTTGTAACCATCGCAATCGTGACCTGGGTCTCAAGTTATGTAGTGAAATTCATCGGACCATCGACGATGATCGGCAATGGCCTGAAGTACCTTGCCATCAGTGTTGATCACGACTCTGTATCCGCATACTTTGTGGGCTGGGTCGTAGTGTTGGTTGCGGTCTTCATTTTGGGCGCGTTGGTAGAACTGGGCGCGAAATCGTTCTTTCACAAGTTGTTTGAACGATTGTTTGCACACGTACCTCTGGTCGGCAGTATCTACCGAACTTCCAAACAAGTTGTAGAGATGCTGGATACGAGCAATAAGGAAGCCGTCCGCGGTATGTCGGCTGTGTTCTGTTATTTTGGTGACATTCCTGGTCCAAATGTCCTGGCGTTGCTGGTTTCGCATCAGAAGTTCTTGGTGGGAGGCGTCGAGTACTACATAATCATGATCCCCACCGCGCCGGTTCCTTTTGGTGGAGCGATGATGTTAACGCCAATCGAACGAGTTGTCCCAGCGGATATCTCGGTCGATGGCTTGATGAGCATCTACCTGTCGATGGGAATCACGGCTGCCGA
Organism: Pirellulales bacterium; assembly: GCA_046349795.1. Taxonomy (GTDB): domain Bacteria; phylum Planctomycetota; class Planctomycetia; order Pirellulales; family Pirellulaceae; genus Aureliella. The sequence continues at coordinate 115,144 of JAXMBP010000010.1, forward strand.
GTTCATGAAAGTCTCTGAAACCCCAAGCGAGAACATTGCCCCTAAGCACTAAGACACTCATCGAGAAGTTTGAGAACGGTAGCGCCTGACTTGCATTGATCAAAGTCCAACTTTTCCCTTGATGTCTTTGATTTGAAGTTGCGGCATGGCTTGGCAAAGTTGTTCGAGTAGAGTTCTTCGTTGCAAATGCAATTCTTGTAGTGCTGAACTATCCTGAACGAAAATCTGCAGAACTCCTCGGGCAATGTTCCCCGGCCGAGAAGCCGAAGCTAAAGTCCCTGCAATTCGGTTCCAAGCAGCCTGCAGCTCTTGAGCTGCTTGCGTTTGGCCAAGACCTCTGCGAACCATTACTTGACGGATAGCACCTGCAATCGGTTTGGCCTGATATCGACTTGGTCGCTGCTTGATTTGGGCCAAGTCATACTGTTCCTGTTCTTCTGGTGTTGGATCTCGCATTGCTAAGCCCCAGATTTTCTACGTTTACTTCCATCATCTTTCCCCTTAGTATTCTATCGTCTTTTCATCCGTTGTGGACGAGGTCACGAGTTCCTCCATTCGTAGCGGACGCATCTATCTCAATATGCTGGAATGATCGGCCGTCAACTAGTTCAGATCAAAGACGCTAGAAAGATCTTATCAGCAGATTGGCAATCTGCATTGGGGCTGTTCCACTGACAACGGTTGCTCCCATGCAAATCGCCTCGGACAGTTCTATCGACAGAGCGTTGATTCGAATGCTTCAATTCGCTAGCTCCTTGCTCCTTATAGAGAACAGTTCAACGGGATTGATTTTGAACTGCAACATGTTGGCGGTTTCTCGTCCGTTGTCGCCGCCCTTGCGTTGCATGGTGATGCGACCGATCTTCAAGTTTCCAGCAGCCGTGATTTGAACTGGACCATCGCCAAAATACTCTGCGGCTACCTGTGAAGGACAGATAACCCACTGAGCCTCTGACGCTTTCAGTTCATTGCTTGCCTTCGTTTTTTCGGTTGCCTTTGGCGCAGTTGAAATGTCGTGACTTAAATTCGCAGATTCGCCCAATTGATTTTGGCTGTTTGGACTCTTTAAGGTCACCATGATCCAACCCGCTGCATGCTGCCCGTCGCCCGCAAACAAATTATCGACAATCTGCTTTCGATTCTTGGTAAAGAAATCGACGACTAATTGCTGCTGAGCCTTATCCATTTCGTTCAAGTAAAGTCGCTTGGGATCACGACCGGTAGTTGACGCGGCTTCCTCGCCAACAAAAAGCTTCAAAGCTCGTTGGACTTCTTCCGGCATTGCCCACATATCCGCATACGTCTTGAGCCAACGTTTATCGATCTGATTGAATCCAGTTGAAGTGCTGACCAACTTGATGGAAATACCCTCGCGTCGCTGCGATGTCTTGGTTGTCACCGTCAACTCAACGTCAGCCTTTTGACCGTGAGGCTTGGATGCCCGCACTGAAACCAAATCGTCAAGCTTGTAATTCATGGCCGCTAACCAGATTCGAGCATCTGCGTCATGCTGCCAGTTGTTGAACTTGTCCCGAATCTCATCTTCGTTTTGAAATCCACCTTTGGCAGTTCTCGATCCCAGGCGAATCTCATCGTCTCGTGTTCGATCCGTGAAAGTTGATTCGGAGGATTTTTCTGCAGGTGAAGCCGACGATCGCTCTTGAGCGAAAGCATTGCAACAGCAACACAAATGGCAAAGCAGGTTAAAGACAACCGAGGTCGTGGTGAATCGGCCAGTCATCTCATCAAAGTCCTACTGCTAAAGCTGTGGAAACATCGCATAGAAATCGACTGCCTTTTGGACCTTCTCCTCGAGGCTCGTATCAGGTTCGATCGTCAAAGGCTGCAACTCCTTCAAGCCGCGAAACCAGATCTCTTGTCGTCTTGCAAACTGGCGAGTGTGAGCGCGGATGTGTTCGATCGCTTCATCAAGCGATACGGGCTGATGAATGGAATCGATGATCTCGCGATAGCCAACAGCTTGACTGGCGGTTCGGCTAAGCTCGCCAAAACGCTCCAGCAAGCCACGTACTTCCGTTTCTAAACCTTGATCCATCATTCGCTGGACTCGAGCATTGATCAAGGAGTGCAACCAAGCGCGGTCGAGCTTCAAAACCAGCGTCGGGCAGTCGCTGACAGCCGAGGGTTTTTCGAACTGTTCTTGCCAGTGGCTCAGCGGTCGCCCAGTCAGCCGCGCCACCTCTAAACCGCGAATCATTCGACGTTGATCATTGGGATGTAGCTTGAATGCCAACAGCGGGTCGACCAAATTCAAACGATCGCGTAAGGCTTCCAAGCCTAACTGTTGTACTTCTTGCTCAACCGTGTTACGAAACTCCCAATCGGCTGGAGGCCCCAGGAATAGACCTCGCAGTAAGCTCTTCAAGTACAATGGCGTCCCACCGCAAATCAAAACATTGCGTCCCCTGGCGTGAATCTCGGAAGCAATTTGGTGAGTACTGGAAACATAGTTTGACACGCTATAGGTCTCGGTGGGATCGCAGATATCCAGTTGATGGTGAGGCACCAAGGCTCGCTGCTCGGCCGATGGCTTGGCCGTTCCTATGTCCATACCTCGATAGATGGCCATCGAATCCAAAGAGATGATTTCAGCGTTCAGCCGTTGAGCAACCTCAAGGGCTAAAGAGGTCTTGCCGCTGGATGTTGGGCCGGTCAGATACCAACAGCCCTTCAACGGAGGTAGGACCCAGGTGGAAAAATCATCGGGATTGCGGCTTTCAATCATTCTCACAGGTTCTGATCAGGAGTCACCAGACGGCGGCTTGATGGGCAATTCCTGTTGAAATCACCTCTAGCCGCAGTCGCTAAGCTGAAAATATAGTCCGAATCTTGAAGTGTCAAAATTGGCTGGACGAGCTATAATCTTGCCCCTAACTGTTTTTTACCCAAAAATCTTGCTGAATCGATGTCCGACGCCACTTCCAAAGATGTTCTCGATCGACTGATGAACGAAATTCATCGCCGGTGCGAGCTGATGCCAGAAGGTTCGTATACCACTAAGCTCATTCAAGGTGGTATCGCCAAAATGGGCAGCAAGATTACTGAAGAAGCTGCCGAGATCATTGATGCCGCCCAAAAGTCTAAGGCTCCAGACAATCAACACTTGATTTACGAAGCTTGCGACTTGATCTATCACCTGTGGGTCTTACTGGGTAGCCGTGGAGTAACCGTCGACGATCTGCGTTTGGAATTGGCCCGACGCGAAGGCACTTCAGGGCTCGAAGAAAAACGACAACGTCAGAACCGACAATAGGCTGACTGAATTAACTGATGGCTTGACCTCATAGCGATTTCGTCATGACAGATAACTTACGTATTGGAATTCCCAGCAAAGGTCGACTCAGCGAGCTGGCCTGCGAACTGCTCAATCAAGCTGGCCTGCACTTCCGTCGCCAGGAGCGAACTCTATTCGCGCTGGTTAAGCAACTTCCAATCGACATCATCTTTTTACGGACGGATGACATTCCAGTTTTATGCGCCGAAGGAGCCATCGATCTAGGTATCACCGGCAGTGACTTGGTTGAAGAGAGCCGAGCTGAAGTCAGCACTCGAATGACTCTGGGCGTTGGAAAGTGTCGACTGAGTTTATGCGTACCAGATCCAGGCGGTATCACCAACTCAGCCGCATTGGCTGGTAAGCGAATTGCCACAAGCTTTCCGAATGTAACTCGCCGTTATCTAGCCGAGCAATCCGTCGAAGCTCATCTGGTGGAGCTGTCAGGATCGGTTGAGATCATGATTTCGCTGGGTGTTGCCGACGCGATAGTCGACCTAGTTGAAACCGGCAGCACATTGGCCGCCAATCGCTTGAAAGCTCTAACCGACATTGGCACCTACGAAACGGTGTTGATTCAAAACCACATGCAAGCGCCACAGCGAAATGGTACGCAGTCATTATCCGTTCTGCTTCAAGGCGTTGTTATCGCGCGAGACTATTCGTTGTTGGAATACAACATCCCGCGTGAAAAATTGGCTCAGGCCGAAGCGATCACGCCAGGGTTCAATTCACCGACTGTCAAAGAAGATCCTAATTGGTGCAGCGTTCGTGTGATGGTTCGCAGCAAGGAAGTGATCGAAGCCATGGAGCAACTTGAGGCGATTGGAGCATCCGCCATTTTAGAAACGACGATTGGCAATTGCCGGTTGTAATCGCTGTCGTATCCATCAACATTTGTTGCAAAAAATGGCTCACTCAATCTACCTGGACAACAACGCAACTTCGGTGATTGACGCCCGCGTTGTTCAGGCGATGAGGGACTTAGAGCTTAACGGTATTGCAAATCCGGCCAGCCAACATCGAGCTGGTCGACAGGCGCTGCGTCATCTTGAATTGGCCAAAGAGTCAATCTTGCGGAGCGTCGGTGCTCCGGTCGAAGGGATGTCGGCGGCTCAAATTGTCATCACTAGCGGGGGCACGGAGTCGAACAATTTGGCTCTGCACGCTTTCACTCATCAAAAGCCAGGCTTGGTCATCGTCGGCTCGATGGAACATCCCAGCTTGTTGCTGGCCGCCGAGTTAACGGCCTTATGCTTGAATCCGGTCCGACAGCTACCAGCAAAGGCCGACGGCACCTATGATCTCGATCGTTTGTCCGAGCTACTCGATTCAGTGTACTCTGGTCGCGAAGCCGAAGATCGCGTCGCCTTAGTGAGCTTGATGCTGGCCAATAACGAAACTGGCGTCATGAACGACATCGCCAGCGTAACAAAGCTGTGCAATCGATACGAAGTGCCAGTTCATTGCGATGTGATACAAGCTGCTGGTAAGGTTGAAATCGATATGACCGAGCTAGGCCTAGCTGCATTGACCGTGAATGCCCACAAGCTTCATGGGCCAGTTGGTGTCGGAGCGCTGGTGATCTCGACTCCACTAGAAGCTCGCCCCACGGTTATAGGTGGTGGACAACAATTGGGCTGGCGAGCTGGAACTGAGCCGGTTGCGCTAACCGTTGGTTTGGCCCGAACATTGAAACTTGCCGAGGAGGCACGAAACCAAGGTGTATACGATCAGGTGAAAAACTTGCGTGACCTTTTTGAAAAGTTGATCGTTGAGAGCTTAGACTTCGTGACCATCAACGGTGGACAAAGCCCGCGAGTGCCTCAAACTTCGAATATGGCTTTTGTGGGCATTGACCGTCAAGCTTTGCAGATGGCGCTCGACTTAGAAGGCGTTGCCTGTAGTGCTGGAGCGGCCTGCTCTAGCGGGAGCAGTCGACCTTCAACAACTCTTCTAGCCATGGGGCTTGATGATTCCATCGTCTCAAGTTCGTTGCGATTTAGCCTGTCGCGGATAACAACCGAGGAGGAGGTTCAACAAGCTGCGAAGATTGTCATCAACGTCGCCAGCAAGCTTAAGAGATAGCTGAGTGTCACAAATGAAAGACACTTCTCGCCGATCGCCGGTAGTTCGGACCCTCCCGAACGAGAAAGTAACTACAGCCGTTTGATCAAATTTTGGGAGGGTGACGCAGCAAGGAACGAGCGGAGTCGGGAGGTCGAATTGAGGATATTCTGCTTGTGCGACGAACGATTTCGAGCAAGAGTTCGATGTTGCCCAAGTACTACTCTGTGCGGCGAGACGGATCGCCTGGCTGAGCTGAAGGATGAAACTTACAACAAGACACAAACGCGGGTTCCAGTCCACTTCTTCCTTCCCCGCAAGAGTTCGCATTACTCACCTTGCGACCCTACCCGCGAAAGAATTGAGCGGTCGTTAGTCAGCTTCCGCGCGCGGGAGGGTCCGTCAACAGCGATGTCAATGTCAGCACTCAAGTCCGAAGCTGGGTACTTCTGATCCTCCCAAACGGTCCGCTAGCCGCGATCGGCCAGAAGTGGCAAAATAAACGACCAAATTTGAATGACTTTTTGAATCTTGAATGATGTTCTAGTCTTGGTGAACCTGCAAGCAAGTAAGATTGTCACTCTCCCGACCGCCCTTCTTTGACTCCTTTTTGAAACGCATTGATGCTTGAAAGAACTTCGCGATGGTGGCGGCAACCGGCTGGAGGCCGAGAAGTCCTGATAGTTGCTCTACCGATGGTTATCTCCAGCCTATCGTGGACGGTGATGACCTTTGTGGATCGCATGTTCCTCAAGTGGGTTTCTCCGGAAGCGATGGCCGCTTCGTTCTCAGCCTCCATCATTTGGTTTTCGTTGACTTCTCTACCGCTCGGCGTTTGCGCCTACACCAACAGCTTTGTCTCGCAATACAACGGCGATCAGCAACCGCGTGAAATTGGTCCCATCGTTTGGCAGGCGATTTGGATCGCTGTTATCCTGACCCCGATTTTGTTACTGGCCAATCCACTCGCGCCCTTTTTATTTGATCTGGCCGATCACGATAAAGGAATCCGTGTTGACGAGGTAAGGTATTTCCAAGCACTCAATTGGGGTGCAGGTGGCATGCTAGTTTCGCAAGCTGCTCAAACCTTCTACAGCGGTCGCGGCAAAACGTTGATGGTTATGATTGTCGATTCTCTCTTTGCCGCACTGAACGTCGGACTCGACTACGTTTGGATCTTCGGGTATTGGGGCTTTCCCGAAGCGGGAGCCGCCGGTGCGGGTTATGCCACGGCAGTAGCTATGTGGCTCAAGGCGTTGACCTATTTGCTGCTACTGATCCGCAAAAAGAACCGCGAAAATTTCAATACGGGCTCGTTTCGATTTGATTTGAAACGTTGGCTCCGACTCTGGCGATTTGGTGGGCCCAGCGGACTACAGATGGTCTTGGATGTTATTGGCTTTACCAGCTTCGTAATTTTCGTTGGTAGGTTAGGACCGATCCAATCAGCCGCAACAACAATGGCATTCAGTGTATCAACGCTGGCATTCATGCCGATTTGGGGTTTGGGAATGGCCGCTGGAATCTTGGTGGGGCAACACTTAGGCGAGAATAACCCCAAGCTAGCTGGGCGAGCTTCTTGGAATTCGCTCGGTATTGGAATGTTCTACATGGCAGCGATTTCGTTGCTATACATACTGGTTCCACAGGTGTTCTTGTCGGGATTTGTTGCGAGCGATTCCGCTAAAGGATCGAATGACGAGATAGCGAGACTGGCGACCACATTACTACAGTTCGTGGCAGCCTACAATCTGTTCGATGCTTCACTAACGATCTTAGTCAGCGCTATAAAAGGCGCTGGGGATACTCAGTTCGTCCTGTGGGTTAGCCTGATCATGGCGGCTGTTTTAGGCTTGCTAAGCTGGATTGCCGTCGAAAAGATCCATGCAGGCCTGTTCGGCTGTTGGATACTGATTGTTGGTTGGGTCTGGGTACTGGGCACAGTTTACTTCTTGCGATTCTTGCAGGGCAAGTGGAAGACCATGCGGGTGATTGAAATGAAACACACCGAGCCCGTTCATTCCGCCGAGTAGCCATCGAAAATCATTCACTGCCAGCTTGTTGAGTTCGTAAGCTTCTGGCTGCTTCGAATTCAGATTTTGAAACCAAACCGTCGCCATCCGCATCTGCATTGCGAACATGAAACCACATTCGTCCTGGCAATTCTGATTGCTCGAGTTGCCCATCGCGATTGGAATCAAAATTACTAAACAGAAAATCCGTTGCTGGTGGACTGATTGGTGCAGGAGGCATGCAGTCCTGCTTGAGTTTCGCAACTAGATTCTCCCATTTCGATTTTTGTCGTTCATCTAACTCAGCCTCAATCTCGCTGCAAAGCGTGTCAAACTCTGCTAGTTGCAAGGGATAGGTTTCGGCGCGAAGCGACTCAAGTCGTTCGTACCGGAGCTGGAGGAGTTCCTGAATACGGTCCCTCTGCTCGTCTCGAAGTCCGATCGAATGCACTAACTGCGGGGCAATTCGGGAAGCTAGATTGTCAGACGTTTTCAGCGCGGTCTGCAACTGATAACGGACGATCACTCGCGTGATGGCACCACCAACGATGCAACCACAAAGAAAATCCCTGCCATCACCGCTAGTAACCGGCGGCGCGACTTTGTGGAAAAGGATTCTTAGAAGACTCAGTAGATTCACTCATGGTAAGCTCGAAACAAACGGTGCGATCATTTCAACAGGCGGTTCTGTATAGGACGCAAGAAATGTGAAGGCTAAGGTAATAAGAGCTGCACAAGCCGAGCCCAGTAAGAATCGAGTGGCATAGACTTCTGCTGATCGAAGTGACGAAAGTCTAGCTATGGAATTCATCACTTTGTGTTGGACGTCAACCTCCGTGGAGACCTCGCGAGCTGCTTTCTTCGCGAGTTGCTCAAATTGTTGTAGTGGATTATTCATGGTCTTTCTCGTTAAGTAGCTGAGCAAGTCGTCTTCTGGCTCTAAAGACTCGCAGCTTCGTGCCCGTCAGTGTCCAACCACAGCGAAAGGCTGCATCTTTTAATGTACAACCATCCAGATAGATAACCGTTAACACCAGTCTGTCTGCGGGTGGCAATTGAGCCAACATGCAATAGACTAGCTCGGCGGCCTCATCCGCAAGTATTTCTTGATTCACTCCATTACTGGTAATCGAATGCCACTGCTCTTCGCTAATGGATTGTTGAATTTGGCTTCGCTTCAGTTTTTTCCAGTGTCGATACCCCACGCGGACAGCTATTCGCCGTAACCAGTGCAGAAAAGGTGAATCAAATCGATAGCTTCTCAAGCTCAAGTAGGCTTCGACAAAGACATCATGAGTCAGCTCTTCGCGTATTCTGGACTCCATGGAAAACCTGATCATTTGTTGTGCGATAGTTTGTTGATAGTGATTAACAACCTGGCTGTAAGATCCACTGTTTCCATTTTGCACAGCTCGAATATGGTTGCGAACCCATTCGGGCTCAACCTCGCTACTTTCAAGTGGTACATGCATGGCCAGGAACAATTCTTCGACTATCTCAATGACCCGGAATCCCCTGAGGCCGTGGGGATAGAGTTGCATCCAATTCCTGCCGACAGTCCATGATTGAAAGAACTCAACGACGCTAGCCACTTCGATCTCACGAGAAGACGAGTGGCCAACGTTTTGCATTGGACTATTCATTGAATCCAATTGGTTCACTATGGCCTTCCGAACGATTCGAATTCTTTGCGTGTTACGACTCCGTTATCATCGGAATCGGCTTGCGATAGCCGCGTCCATACACGGTAGGGAACTTCTTCAGCGTCCAAATCACCGCTATTGTCGCTGTCAAACGCCTTAAGCAGCATGTCGAAGGGCGGGCGTCCACCCATTCCTCCCCTAGGACCACCACCTGGGACTTGAGCATTAGCACTCGAGTTGCTCAATGCCAAAACTACCAATGTAAGTAAACTCAAACTAGTTTTCATGCTCCCGCTCCTTCAGCGAAGATTCTACTGAAAAGGCTCAGTTACAGGTTCAATACGCTTGGAACCCGCTGCCTTCAACTACCTAGTGGTTGCATTCAGCGGCTTGGTTTCATGCGGAAAGGAAAAAAACGAAAAATTGTTTTCCGAGGATGGTCGCCGTTTCGCCAGGCGAGGGGCAAGACTTTCTTTGCCCAAAGGATTGCTCTAAAAGACCAAAGGTGTCCACCCCGTCGCGATACTCTTGCCAGGCGGCAATCATTGCCTCTGTCCTACTGAATGCTTGCAATAGCAGTTGCCAGAAGTTACGAGCGACTCTGCTAAGAATCTAGATCCAAAAAGGAATTTGTGTAACTATGAGTGAGTTTCAGTGTGTTTGCTTCCGAGCCGTAGATCGGCCTCTCAATGAACAGCAAATGGAGTACATGGAGAAGCAGTCCTCAAGAGCTGAGTTTACGAGGTGGGACTACCAGGTCGAATACAACTACAGTTCATTTCGCGGTGACGTAGAAGGAATGTTGAGAAATGGCTATGACATCTGTATTGACTACTACAACTACGGCAGCACTCGTGTTCACATTCGACTTCCCCATGGGCTGCCGATTCCAAAGGCGACTCTGAAAAACTACTTGGATAACGGAATTTCTTGGACAGCGGACAAGTCCGGAAAGAGTGGCTTCTTAACTGTGGCAGTCAGCTTTGAAGGCTGCTACTATCGACAGTGGGAGATCAACGACTGCCTTGATGCCTTAGCCAAGCTTCGGGAATTGTTGATGGCTGGCGATCTTCGAGCCCTCTACACGTTATGGCTCTGCAGTACCGTGGACATGAATTGCGATATCGAAGAGCAAGTCGAGCCGCCGACTCCTCACGGACTTTCACAAATGGACAAATCGATCGGCGCCATTTTCGGCCTATTTGAGATGGACGAGCTGATCATCCATGCAGCCGCAAGCGATGTGCCTGAGTTGGTCCATCAATCCGACGTAGAGGATCCAGTCCATCTTTTTGTCCAGCAGATGTCTTCTACTCGACAAGCTGCGATCCTCACTCAGATGCTGACTGGCGATGCCTTAGAGCTTAAGCAGCAATTGCTTGGCGAACTTCGCGATAGTTGCGGCCCCACAACCTCGCCGGTTACCGAAAAAGGACGTACGGTCAACGAGTTATTGACGTTGACTGACGCATTAAGAGAACTGGTGAATGAAAGAGATAGAAAAGCCGAAGCTGCCAAAGCGAAACGCGAGGCTGTGAAAGCCGAAAAGGAGCGTCGGGCTCGCATGGAACTTATGAAGAAAGCGCCCGAATCGTGGCTCGAGAAGGCATCAAAATTGGTTGAATCCCGCGGATCAGAAAACTACATTGCGGCAGCGACTCTTCTGGCGGATTTGCGAGAAGCCGTTGGCGGCGATGAAGGTGAAACACTCGCCTGTAAACATGCGCTGCGACTGACCAAGAAGTATCCAACGCTGAACATGCTGAAGTCAGCTCTTCGCAAACAGCAATTGATAAGCTAACGGGACGTCATTGCCATCACCAGTTCGGTGGCCTCCAATGCCATGTCGTTTTTCCAGCGGCTCTCTCTGTGCTTCAGTGACTCTGTGGTTAGATAAAACGAAAAGATGTCTGGAGCGATGGGCTCTGTCGCCAAGAGCCCGCGCAGACTAACAGCCGTAACTTATGCGGGACTTGTTACGGTCTACAATTTTTACGACCTATCCTTTACTCGCCCTGAACGCAGTCTACAAAGTACTGAATCTTGCCATCTACCTTCTCAGTTACTAGACCGTGAATGTCGGTTGCAAAACCAGGGAACTTCTCGTTGAAATCGCGAGCAAACTTCAGGTACTCTACGATCGTCTTGTTGAATCGCTCGCCGGGAATCAACAAGGGAATTCCTGGTGGATAAGGAGTCAACAAAACTGCCGTGGCGCGACCTTCCAGATCATCAATTGGCACTCGATCCACTTCATCATGCGCCATCATGGCGAAGGCATGAGACGGTTTCATGGCTGGCTGCATTTGGGACGAGTACATTTCGGTAGTGACTCGAGCAACGTCGTTAGCCCGATACATATCGTGAATCTGTTGAGCCAAATCTCGCAGCCCAACTCGATCGTACATCGGGAAATGCTGAGCGAACTCGGGAACAGACTTCCAGAGAGGCTGATTCTTGTCGTAATCGTCCTTGAATTGTTGCAACGCACTCAACAAAGTATTCCATCGCCCCTTAGTAATACCGATGGTGAACATGATGAAGAATGAGTACAAGCCGGTCTTCTCGACGATCACACCGTGCTCAGCCAGATAACGAGTCACCAATGATGCGGGAATTCCCGTTTCAGCAAATTCGCCGGTCACGTCCAGACCTGGCGTAATGACAGTGGCCTTGATCGGGTCCAGCATGTTAAAGCCTTCCGCTAGATTGCCGAAACCATGCCAGTTGTCGTCCGTCTTCAGCATCCAATCATCGCGATCTCCGATACCATCTTCGGCCAGATGATCTGGCCCCCATACTTTGAACCACCAGTCGTCGCCGTACTCAGCATCCACCTTGCGCATGGCTCGGCGGAAGTCCAAAGCTTCCAGAATCGACTCCTCTACAAAGCCGCAGTTCCGCCGGGCGGCTCCATCATGGCAGCCGCTACGTCACAGGATGCGATAATCGCGTATTGAGGCGACGTGGAGCTGTGCATCAAGTATGCTTCATTGAACTGATGTCTGTCCAGCTTGTTGGTTTTCGATTCGCGAACCAGGATTTGTGAAGCTTGCGAAATTCCAGCTAGCAGCTTGTGAGTCGAGTGCGTAGCAAAAATCATCGATTCATTCGGGATGGTGCGATCCTTGTGAATCGCATGCATGTGCTTGTAGAAGTGATGGAATGCCGCGTGAGGTAGCCAAGCTTCGTCAAAGTGCAACGAGCCGATCTGGCCGTCCAGCAGCTCTCGAAGATACTCGACGTTGTAGACAATACCGTCGTAGGTGCTTTGGGTAATCGTCAGTATGCGAGGCTTTCGATCAGGATATTTTTCCTGAGCCTCTTTGGCAAAGGGATTCTCGTCAATCTTTCGCTGGATGTTCTCTGGACGAAATTCATCCAAGGGGATCGGTCCAATGATCCCTAAGTTATTGCGTCGAGGTTTCAAGAATACGGGAACAGCTCCCGTCATGATGATGGCATGCAAAATTGACTTGTGGCAGTTGCGGTCGACAACCACGATATCGCCCGAAGCCACTGTCGAGTGCCAAACGATTTTATTGGATGTCGAGGTTCCGTTGGTCACAAAGAAGCAATGGTCCGCACCAAAGATCCGAGCCGCATTGCGCTCGGAAGCGGCAACCGGGCCAGTGTGGTCGAGCAACTGGCCAAGCTCTTCAACCGCGTTACAAACATCAGCTCGAAGCAGATTCTCGCCGAAGAATTGGTGGAACATCTGACCAACGGGGCTCTTCAAAAATGCAACACCACCGGAGTGTCCAGGACAGTGCCAGGAATACGAACCATCCTGTGCATACTCGACCATCGCTCGGAAAAATGGCGGAGCCAGTCCATCGGTATAGGCCTTCGCGTCTCTAAGAATGTGCCGAGCCACAAACTCCGGCGTATCCTCGAACATATGAATGAAGCCGTGAAGCTCACGGAGGATATCGTTTGGAATGTGCCGCGATGTGCGAGTTTCACCGTACAAGTAGATTGGAATATCTGAGTTCTTAAATCGAATCTCGTTGATGAAGTTGCGAAGGTTGTTTAGGGCAGACTCATCACCAGACTCAGCCGATAGTTCGTCGTCGTCGATCGAGAGAATGAAGGCTGAAGCTCGGCTTTGCTGCTGAGCGAATTGAGATAGGTCGCCATAGTTGGTCACGCCAACAACTTCTGATCCTTCTTGCTCAAGCGCTTGAGCCAACGCTCGAATTCCTAAACCTGATGCGTTTACCGACTGATAGTCTTCGTCGATGATGACGATGGGGAATTTGAATTTCATTGCTTTTGAAATCTCAAAAAAACGAAGCGGGCGATGTAATGGGCTCACCACCCTGTGAGCAGACAAAGAAACTTTTCTGTAGGCTAACTAAGCCAATAAACTTGTCGACAAAAAACGTCCTGGGGCAGCTTCCCATCAAAGTACGATGAGGTTTTTGTGTAGCTAGAAAACTAGAGACTCACAGCGATCCGAAAAATTGGCACATTGTTTTAGTCGATCAAGGGGATTCTCAGAAGGGGCATTTGACCCTCGCGGCTAGGTTGGCTGAAGATTTTGCGCGGTAAGTAGCCGCATCAGCGCAAGTTGTCTGGTTCCAAGTGTTTCACATTACGCTACCGCGCAGCCGTCGCTGCTCCGCTTGAAACCTTGCTTAATAGCGGTTCACAAGACTAAGAGAACACAGGAACGGGCCAATCCCAAACACTCTTGATTTGCTGCTGGCTTCTCTCAACGATCTTTTCACACGCAGCATAGATTGCAGCGTCCTGCTGCCAATATTCCGGAGCGGGAGCGGTAATAGCTAGAGGAATAGCCGTTTGAGGATGCCGAAACTCTAACCGCAACGCGTGCAAACCATGAGGACGACGACGCTCATCGGGATCGTCACTAAGTCGGGACTTTGCACCGTAGAGGCCATCCCCTAGCACGTGCATTCCTCGACTGGCAAACTGCAGTCGAATCTGATGCATTCGTCCAGTTAACAACTTGACCAGAACCAGTGATTGGCCCTGACTGTGGCAAAGCGGTTGAACTAACATTTCTGCCAACTTGGCATCGGCTTCGGAAGGACCGACTATTTCAGCCCTTGGTTCGTCCTTGACCTTGCGAATCCAATCGCTCCATTTGTCCGCGACAGTAATTTCGCCTTCAACCCAAGACAAGTAGAACTTTTGCACCAAGCGATGATGGAATTGATCGCCAAATCGTCCTAAAGCACGTTGATTGCGCGCGATTAACACCACGCCCGAGGTCGCGCGATCCAATCGATGCGGCAGTCCAATAAAGGGTGTTCCGCTATGCGAATCCCGCAGTTTAATTTGCTCGGTAAGCAATGTTTGCAAACTATCGATTCCAGGCACAGCTTGCGTCAAGATTCCCGCAGGCTTGTTCACCAAAAGAAAATGCGGTTCTTCGTAGAGTATTGGAATCAACTTTGATACAGAGATTGAGTCTATCGAGTGTTGCAAAGAGTGCAATAAAAAAACGAGGAGTCCCGGCCACGAGAACAATAAGGACGACAATTTGCTCTCACAGAACTCCTCGTTAACACAACGTTGTAGTGAACCTACGTCGTAGGTCAAGATGTTCGGACAATTTTTTTCGCTAAGACCTTGATTTGGATGATCGATCGTGTAGGTCGATTCTGGTTGGAGACTGAGCAACTTCAAACGAGTGATGCTCGCCAACAATTTTCTCTTCTTCGCCCTATTTCAAGGTGACCAAGATCATGCTTGGATCATCAACTCATGTTAGAGAGTCGATCCTCTTTCGATTCCGAACAACTGTCATTACCGGAAAAATCGGTTGTCGAAAATCTGGTTATGACTCCATCCGACTTGATTCTGCCCTTACTATCACTGAAAATAGAAGGTGCTCGTCGCCAGAAAACATCTACTCAGAAAATCACTATGCGAATCTTTTGGATAGCCTTAGGGATCATCGCGTTAGGCAGCTCCACTCTTCAGGCCCAGCGAGTCACGGTAACGCTTCGTGGCATGGAAATCGGTCCAGGCGAGTTCATCAGCAAGATTGATTCGATTAGCACCAATCCGAACAATAAGGCGGCGGCTAACGAAGTCCCATCCAATCTTATCAATGCAATTAATGACGGCTGGCGAAAAACCTACTATTGTGCGTCTGCAAAAAACAATCCCAAGATCACGGTTGACAACACCATTCCTTTCAGCCCGATAAAGTTCGCCGCAGCCAGCGAAGCGCAACGAAATGCTGACGCTTATAACATCAAGACCGTTTCGATTGAGCAAATGAGTTGGTTCCGTGCCGAAGGACGACGAACTCTCAAGCTGAGGTTGAAAGATGGTCGACAACAAAACGCACTGCAACAAATTACTGAGCTTACGCCGACCTATGCCAGAATGGAATTGCTGCGAGCCAACAAAGGCTTGGACCTTGCCTGGGACTGCCGCGAGCCGCTAACCATGATCCCCAGCGATCAACTGCAGGCGATTTTGGAACGTCAATTCGATCTCACCAATCCTTCCGAATGGTTGAGAATGTATGACTTCTACCTCAATGCCGAACGATTTAACGAAGCCATCAAAACGCTCGAAGAGGCGATCAAGCGATTTCCATCGGAACTCGGCCCGCGCAAGAATCTTATCTCTCAGGCCAGACAACTGTATGCCACTAAGCAATTCGAAGAGATCAACATTCGTCGAGAAGCCGGCCAATGGAAGCTGGCCGCAGAGCTATTGGGATCGTTCGATAAATCGCTACTGGAGACACAGATCAACGCCAAGAATCAACTTGAACAGATTCGATCGGACCTGGAGTTGATTCAGCGAGTAATTGTCACGCTCAAAGAACGCGTTGCGAAACTGCCTCAAGCAGATCAGCAGGCCATCGAGCCGATTCTTTCCGAAATTTTCAATGAGATCACGGTTGAATCAGCTATTCGCATGGACGACTACTTAAGGCTTTCCGCGAACGAGGCTGCACCGAATGAGAATATGGTGGCGCTGGCCGTTGGTGGTTGGATACTCGGCCCAGGATCGGGCATGCAGAACTTTGCAACGGCCAAGTCGCTAGTTTTAACTCGCAAACTTGTAAAAGACTATCTGACCGAGTCGTCACCAGCCAAGCGAGATTTGATACTTAACCAAATCAAAACCGAAGAAGGTGGGCAACCTCAACTAGTAGCAAAAATCCTAAATACGATGAAACCGCCGCTCGCTCTTAGTCAACCACAAGAAAATGATCCTATTGGATTCCATCGCCAACACGTTACTTTGCCCAGTGGCGATGTTGTTGAATACACTGTTCAGTTGCCACCAGAGTACGATGCTAATCGAAAGTACCCATGCATTTTAGCATTACCAGGAAGCCGAAGTCATTTCAAATCCAACCTAATAATTGACTTCTGGTGCGGATCGCCTGTTGAACTGCCCGAACTTGGTAAGCAACGTTTCGGTCAGGCAAGTCGCTACGGATACATCGTGATCTGTCCAAACTGGATCACTGAAAAACAAAGCAGTTATCAGTACACAGAGATGGAGAAGAGCCGCATTCTGAGTTGTTTTCGCGATGCGATGCGACGAACTTCAATCAACTCTGACAAGGCGTTTGTGACTGGCCACTTCGATGGTGCAATTGCCGCATGGGACATCGTCGGATCCCATCCAGACATGTGGGCAGGAGCGATGATGTTCTCGCCCCCAAGAGCAGACAAGTTCATCGTTCATTACCACAGCAACCTATTAGCTAACAAAGCAAACCCGGAGCAGGTTCCACCTGCAACCTATTTTGTGATCGGTGAATTGGATAGCTCGCTGGACGAAGTTCAAGGTGGGCCCGCCAATGGCATGACTTCAACCCTCGATAAAATGCTCAAAGGTGCAGACTACGATACTCTACTAGTAACTCCCATCGGACAATCACGAGGACTTTTTGCTGCCGAATTACCTCGGATCATGCAGTGGATGCAGTTACCCAATCACGTTCGACTCAAAAATCCAAGAAACATCGATTGTGTATCTTTGAGGGCTGGCGACAAACTCTTCTACTGGTTGGAATCACCACAAATCTCGCCCGAAAACGTTACCAATGCGTTTGAGTTCGTGCCGTCAAGGGATGCTGCCAGCAAGGGCAATTTCGAAGCATCGCTCATGGAGCCTAGTCAAAATGGAATCAGAATCTCCAAGATTCCATCCGCCGATAGAACTGCTCTGGTCTGGCTTACGCCAGAAATGATTGACTTTGGAAGAGATGTTACATTCCTGTTTCGAGATAAGAAGATCAAGGAAAGTAGATCTCCGCGAGTAGAAGTCATGCTGGAGGATGTGCGAACACGAGCAGATCGAGCTCATTTCTTTTGGGACGTCGTTCAGGTCTCAGCGACTAAGTAGCGTGCCTAATAACCCGTACCAACAAGCCTTCGCCCATCGCTCTCAACATCGTATCGATTGAGATAGCACGAAAGCGGTGGGGCGCCGCTTCCTCTAAAAATCTTTTCGCTTGAGCTAACCACAGAGTCAGTAGAGTAAGGAGGGGCGGACAAGCCGCGCCCTCCTCCTCGTCAAACCGTAAGTGCAGATTTCCCGCATACGGCTTTCGCAGAGACTGTTCATTCTGAAGCCTTCTCAAGGAAGGTGCATATTCGTTCATAGTCGTTTGAGACCAAGGTCGTGGACGTGAGCATAGAACGATTTGCCTGCCGGTGGGGCGGTAGGCACGCTGACCTCTCCTTTGAAGATGCGTTGTTAGCTTGGCCAAGATGTAACAGTGGATAGCACGATGCGCAACGCGGGGGTTACCGGACTTGAAATAGTTGATCCATCCTCGTTGCCAGTCGTTGATCTGGGCAATCATTTCGACGACGGGCATGAAGCACCGTTGCGGCCGGGTTAGGTCGCGTATTGCATCTCGAGCCTTCGCCACAGCCTTGCGACTAGGGAAGATATTGAGATAGCGATGTGCGCGTCCTTTTAGGTCGCGATCGTATCGAAATGTGTAACCAGGAAAGTCAAGCGAGTTATTCGGCTGGTTCAAGTAAACCACTTTCGTCTTTTCTCGATTGATCGTTTCGAACCGATCCTCAAGAGTGGTGCTAACCAGTCACGATTCCCGGATCTTGTTGGCGTCGTTGCATGCTCCGCATCGCTACCACCAGATGGATCTCCCAGTTACCTTGACAGTTTTATTGACACCCGCTGTCTCCAGTCACCCCGAGGAGTCTGATAGCTGCATCTGCACGTTTCTTCACTATCAATGTTGGCTTCGTCAACTTCGGAAGCTTGGCCACTCCTAACTGTGTAACGAAGCCGAATCGAGTTCACTTGCGTTACGGCTGGCATCGTCGTCTTCCAAGGCTTCAATCAGTCGATTTCTCGAGCTGACTGCTTGGTCGACTACGTGGCGAACGAGTACTTACCATGGTTTGTTCCTTTCAACTAACGAAAACTGCCAGGTTTACCTAGCGCTCCAACGGCACAGAGAATTGAACAAGAGGGGTGCAAAGTAAATCAGAAGACTTTTCTCCTGCTCGTGCTAAGCGCAGCGGTGCTCCTAATCGTGCTACCTCTTTGGGTTTAAAGAACGATTAGGGTTACGGGACTAGAGTAGATGATCGCGACGGCGATTCTCGGTCTCCCGCGCGCTGAACTCAGTTTGAGTTTCATCCCGTATGGCTTACCGCTTGGTTGCGAACTAGGTGTGGCAGCCGAAGAAAGCTCAGCAGGAACTTCGCCCGTTTCGCCTACCGCTACGTACGTCTACATACGTGAAGTTGGAAAAAACGAATTCTTGATACGACTTCGTCGCAATCCCCAAACCAACCAACCTGCAAAAAATCTAGTTTTTCGCCTCCAGCTAGCCTGGACGAGAAAAACTATTCCCAAAAAGTGATAAAATACCTGGCACGTTTTTTAGTTTTTCTGCAGTTGACTAGAGCCCGAAAAAAAGGGCGCATGTGCAAGCGAATGGTACTGGGGCAAAGACCGAGTAGCCTGCACATGCGCTTCTTGAACTGAAATCGTCCGTAGTTTAGTTTGACATGCGTGTAAACGCTATCAAAAGACCAGAAATCGCCCGGCTCTCCCAAACCTGGGTATCGCTGAATTTGCTGCACGTATGGGAAAGCTAATTCGGCTCGTAAATCAAACAAGCCATGCTGGTGCACGGCTTGTTATGCTTTGCATCTTCAGCTAACGACATCGACTATGCGTCGTCGTCGTTCGCTGGCTGGTTCTCCTGCGCGGAATCTTCTGTCGGCATCAAATTGCTTGGAGTGATTGCCGAGTCGTTATCCAGGAAAGGTGAGGCGGTTGGTTCTGCTACTGGTCGAGGGCTTTGCTCCAACAATGGGAAGTTTTCCTGCATGGCTGCCTCGCCACGATTTACCAAATCCTCAAGGGCCTCGCGTCGGTACGACACTTCAGAATCTTGGAAGCTTCGGAAGCCAGTCCCTGCAGGTATCAAGTGACCAAGAATCACGTTTTCCTTCAAGCCAACCAAACGGTCAACCTTACCAGCCAGAGCGGCTTCTGTGAGAACCTTTGTAGTTTCTTGGAAGCTGGCAGCCGAAATAAAGCTGCTGGACTGAACCGCCGCTTTGGTAATACCCAAAAGTTGAGTGCTGGCCGAAGCTGGCTTTGGTTTCTTGCCTTTGGCCGGAGTACCACCCATGCTCTCGACTTGCGTGTTGGTTTGTTCGAACTGCTCGCGTGGCACCAATGTTCCAACCGCAAAGTCAGTATCACCGTTGTCCGCGATCTTCACGCAGGAAGCAGTTTCCTCGTTAATGCGTCGGAATTCGAATTTGTCCATCACCAAACCGGGCAGCAAAGTGGTATCGCCCGGTGATTCAATCTTCACCTTACGCAACATGCGAGCGATGATTACTTCGACGTGCTTGTCGTTGATCTCAACGCGTTGGCTTCGATAAACCTGCTGAATCTCGTGAGTCAGATACTGTTGAACAGCCTCTTCGCCGCTAACTCGTAGGATGTCGTGTGGTACCAACGGTCCATCGACCAAAGCCTGTCCAGCTTTGACCTCTTCGCCAGTGTGTACTAAGAATCGCTTGCCGTGTGGAACCAAGTGTTCATGTTCTACACCCGATTCACTGCGGACGATAATGGTTCGCTTGCCGCGTCGCTTCGTTTGCTGTAGCTCAACAACCCCATCGACTTCAGCGATAACTGAGGGGTCCTTTGGTTTGCGAGCTTCGAAAATCTCGGTGACTCGAGGTAGACCACCGGTGATGTCCGCCACACCCTTAGACTCACGAGGCATTTCAGCCAATTCGCTTCCCGCTGCTGCCATGCTGCCTTCAGCAACGGTGATTACCGCGCGTTCAGGTAGGTAATAAACATCCAGTGGCTTACCGTCGCCGTCTTCGATTACGATCTGCGGGTGCAATTCACCTTTGTGATCAATGATGATCATTCGAGTTCCACCGCTTGGATCGCGCTCCAGTCGCATGGTTTGACCTTCAACGACGTCATCCAATCGAACCTTACCAGACACTTCGCTGATGATTGGAATCTTGTGCGGGTTCCATTCGCAAAGCACTTGCCCAATTGCAACTTCATCGTTCTCTTTGACTCGCAACATAGCAGCCGTTGGTACGTCATACTTCTCGAGTTCGCGGCCCTTCTTATCGAGCAACACAATCTCGCTGTTTCGAGTAAGCACGATCTCAACGCCGTTTGGATTGGTTACAGTTCGCATCTTGGCAAACTTCACCACACCAGCCTTCTTGGCCTTGATTTCGCTTTCTTCAACCGACGTGTTCACCGCACCACCGATGTGGAACGTACGCATCGTCAACTGTGTTCCTGGCTCACCGATTGACTGAGCAGCGATAATACCAACCGCCATACCTTCTTCGACTAAAGCTCCGGTGGACATATCCATTCCGTAGCATCGTCGGCAAACACCCAACGGTGCATCGCAGGTCATCGGGCTGCGCACCTGAATCTTCTCGATACCCATTTCCTCGATCTTGCGAGCGATTTCCCGGGTGATCATTTCATTTTCAGGAACGATTACTTCGTCGGTCACAGGGTTGACGATGTTATGTCGAGAAACTCGACCATTGATCGCTTCCGCCAAACGGACCTCAACCTTTTCACCTCGGTAAACAACTCCCTTAGTAATACCTTGAGTCGTACCGCAGTCATCTAGCGTGATCACCACATTTTGCGCGACGTCGGCTAGCTTACGAGTCAAATAACCTGAGTCGGCCGTCTTGAGCGCCGTGTCCGCCAGACCTTTACGAGCACCGTGAGTACTGGAGAAGTACTCGAGCACGGAGAGGCCTTCACGGAAGTTAGCCTTAATCGGCGTTTCGATAATTTCACCGGTAGGCTTAGCCATCAGACCTCGCATTCCCGCCAACTGCCGAATCTGCTCAATACCACCTCGAGCACCAGATCGAGACATCAGGAACACAGGGTTCACATACCATGCACCCAAGTGGTCGTCGTTTTCCATCGCCGCCAACATGTCTTTGGTGATGTTTTCACGAGCATGAGTCCACAAATCCAGAACCGAGCGATATCGTTCGCCTGGGGTCATCAAACCGCGATCCGCACTCTTCTTGAGCTTCATCACTTGCTTCTCGGCTTCACCGATCCAGTGATGCTTACTGTCTGGCGTGATTAGGTCATCTGCACCGAACGACAAACCGCTCTTGGTCGACTCGCGGAAGCCCAACTGGTTCATGTCGTCGAGCAGTTCGATGGTGGCCTTTCGACCAAGTCGCGAATAGCAGTCGCTAATTACAGCCGCCAAGTCGCTACCCTTGAGAGGACTGTTGTAGAAGTCCATTCCAGGTGGCAACATCATGTTGAATAGTACGCGACCATAGGTTGTTTCGACGATATCGCCATACTTGGACACACCCTCTTCAGTCTTCAATCTGCGGTGCTTGGGCAAGCGAACCTTGATCTTGGCATGCAAGTCGATAATGCGTTGGCTAAATGCAAAGTCAGCTTCCTCCATGGTGGCG
>JAXMBP010000011.1:0-133834 GCA_046349795.1 Pirellulales bacterium
TTCAAGCTCAGGGCAACCTGTGGAAAGAAATGGGAGATTACACCAAAGCCGAAACATTAATCCAGCAAACGCTGGAAATCTCAACCGCAATCAATGACACCGCACTTGCAGCCGAGGCTCTAAACAATCTAGCTACAGTGAAATGGGAGCTAGCCGACTACACAGCAGCACAAAAACTGCACGAGCGAGGTTTCACGATGCTCAGTAAATCCTACGGCGAGAATTCGCCGCAGGCTGCCGTCAGTCGCAACAACCTAGTCGGTGTCTACAAAGAACTTGGCGACTACTCCAAAGTTGAATCTATGGCCTCTCAGTCCATACAGATTCTTCGCAACAACCAGCCCAAATACGCTTCGGAATTGTCAGGCTGCTTGATGAACTTGGCTGACTTTCACGCGCGTCAGGGCAACTTTCCAAAGGCAGAGTTATTACTATTGGAATCGATTCAAATCAATGAGAGGGCGTTTGGTCAAAACCACTTAGAAGTTTGTCGAACTCGCAACAACTTGGCCGCGCTTTATTTCGATATGGGGCAGTTTGCCAAAGCCGAGTCATTGCACAGATTAAACCTTAAGGTCTTCGAAGACAAGTTAGGTCGCGATCACCCTAACACGGCTAGAGTTGTGCTGAATCTAGCTTTGGTTTACCAAAATCAAAATCGTTTCAATGATGCTGAGGCGATGTACCAGCGGGCGATTGCAATACGCAAGAAAGCTCTATCACCAGTCCATCCCGACATCTCCTTAACGCTTCACAACTACGGACAGTTGTTTACCAAGCAAGGCGATTACGCTCAAGCTTTGAAGATTTTGTCCGAAGCTCTTGCCAGCCGCAACAAGACGTTTGGCCCAGATCATCCCACCGTCGGTGTTACCAACATGGCCATCGGCGATGCGTATATGGGCCTACTAAGCTTCAACGAAGCTCGAGCGAGTTACCAAGAGGCGATGCGCGTTCGCAGCCAGCTTTCCGAGTCTCACCCTCAATTGGCCTACACTCATACTGCTTTGGCCGAAGTTGATGCGGCCACATCAAAGTGGGATTCAAGCGTCGATCACTTTGATGCAGCTCGTCGTGGCTTCCGTAAACATATCGATCAGTCCTTGCCTTCACTACCTGAAGCCGAGCAGATTACATTTCTCAAATACACCGACGAACCTTACCTTCATTCCGCACTTTCTCTGGCTTTAGCGCAACCACAAAACCAAAAGGTGGTCGACTACACGGCTGGATGGGTGCTGAATGGCAAGGCAGTCTCACAACAAGCTCTCGCACAACGAGCGCTCATAGCTCGCGACACGACAAACTCGCAACTTGCTTCTGCGGTTAAGGCGCTGCTCGTCATTCGTAAGCAACTTGCATCGTTGATGATGTTGAGCGATTCCAAGGGTGTTGACCCAACCAGACAAAGTCGTATCGACGAACTAGCGAGACAAGAACAAGCTCAGTCTCGTAAGCTGTCGGAGCAGGGCGGACGCTCGACTGGCACGACATCATGGATTGAGCTAGATGATGTCCGCGAATCACTGCAAGAAGGTTCGGTATTGGTTGAAGTTGCTCGATTCCGAAAGTACGACTTCCGCAATCCCAAGGCCAAAGAGGAAGAACGCCCTGAGCATTACGTGGCTTGGATCATCCCTAAACAGGATGGTGGTCCAATTCGATTGATCGATCTAGGAGATGCTTTGCAAATTGATCAGCGCGTTCGTGAGGCTCGAGGGGCCTTGAAGGATGCTCCTCAATTGATTCGCGAGAACGGCGAGGAAGAAGCTGAAAAGATGTTGACGCCATCGCTTCGCGCCTTAGCCGATTCCATCCTGTACCCGCTACTGGAAGCTGTTGGTACGAGTAAGACTATCCAATTGAGCCCCGATTCGTTGCTTTGGCTTGTCCCTTGGAGCGCGCTGCCGTTGCAGGATGGTAAGTATGCGATTGAGCAGTTTGATATTCGTTTTTTGGTTACCGGTCGCGATTTGGTTCGCTCGGACTCCACATTCGAAGTAACAAATCCGATCATCTTTGCCGATCCGGACTTCAATCTGGACCCCGCTGCTGTCGAAGCAGCCACGCAGCAGGTCTTACAGAAGCCCACCAGCGAACGCAATGGCTTGCGAGCCGTCGCACCGTCGGGCAAGTTCAAGCTCGGAACGGTCTCGCGCTTGCCAGGAACTAAGTCCGAGGCTGAAGCGGTGTTGCCTCAACTTGAACAGTTCACTTCCAAGAAGGCTACAGTTTACTCGGGTCAGTATGCTCTCGAAGCGATCTTCAAAGCCGTCCGCCAACCTCGCGTGATGGTACTGAGCACTCACGGTTTTTTTGAAGAGGAAAAATCTACGACGGAGAAGAATTCCGCGCAGAACTCGACCACTTCGTCGAACCCTTTGCTGCGCTGCGGACTACTGTTGGCCGGATGCAACAAGCCGATCGATGCCTCTGTCAATGACGGCGAAGATGGAATCCTCACCGGATTGGAAATCGTCAGCGCGGATCTACGTGGCACCGAGTTGGTTGTATTGAGTGCCTGTGAGACGGGACTTGGCGAGGTTCGAAATGGGGAAGGGGTATCGGGCTTACGTCAAGCTTTTCAACTGGCGGGAGCGCGCGCCGTGGTGTCTACCCTGTGGCAAATTCCCGATCGTGAAACTGCCAAGTTGATGACAAGCTTCTTCGTCGGTTTGGCTGAAACGGGCGATAAATCCGAATCGCTTCGAGCCTCGCAACTAAACCTGATCGAAGCCCGTCGCGATCGCAACGGCGCAGCGCATCCATTCTTTTGGGCGGCGTTCACCATTACGGGCCAGTAACCCTTTTCCATTAGTAAACCAACCCCCAAGCTTATCTTATGTCACGCAAGAAGATCCTAGCCTGCCTCCTGAACCTGATCATTGTCGGCAGTTGCCTGGGAGATGACGCCAAAACCAACCTCATGGCTGAAGTGAAGGAGATACTGCGCGGCCGCTGTGTCGACTGCCATGGATCGGCGGCTTCGTCGACAGAGTTTGATGTGCTGGATGCAAAATCGTTGATCGAAGGCGATGTTGTCAAGCCAGGTAAGCCCGAAGAGTCCAAGCTATTGAATGTCTTGGTGAGCGAAGACGAGGAGACTCGTATGCCACAAGACCAGCCAGCCTTGTCCTCAAGCGAAGTCGACAAAATTCGCAAGTGGATTAGCGAAGGTGCCTCGGCCTTTCCGGCTGACGTGACTCCACCCAAAGAGGATCAGCGCGAGGATTCGTTTAGCGCGGTCGCTGGCGTGGACTATGTTCTCAAACAGATTCTTGCTCACCAACGATCGCTCGTTGCGACGAACGCCAAGTCGATGCGATACTTCAGTTGCAATCACTTGCTCACGCGTGGAGCCACACGAGACGAACTGGACCTACAACGAGACGCTTTGGTGAAGTCGATAAATCACCTGACCTACTCTCGCGATCCGGTGATGATCGAAGCTGTTGATGGCGAGACAGCCACAATCTTTGCAGTTGATATTCGTAAGCTTGGATGGCATCACGATACATTGAAGGCTGTTGGCAGTCACGGCAAGATGCAGCCTGCTTTGAACAACTACGACATGCTATTGCTCGAGTATCCATACGCGATTGCTTACCACGACTCGGATACCTATGAAAAGCTCACCGCCGAGTTTTTGGGCCCCTCTCGAATGGTGCGGCCGATTGCGTACGTGCGAATAGACTGGTTCTGTAGCGTGGCAACTGCGCCACCTCTCTATCACGACCTAATGCATATGCCGATGCATGTATCCGATCTGGAACGGGAGATCATTGGTGTTGATGTAGAAGCGGAGATGATGCACAAAAATGTGGCTCGTGGAGCCGTAATACTGTCAGGCGTCTCTCGCAATAATCGCGCCGCCGAACGTTTTATATCGCCTCATGGGGCTTACTGGAAGTCGATCGACTACGCAACTAACAAGGGCAACGAAAACATCTTTCGCGATCCGATTCACTTGCATGGAGTTGGCGGTGAGATGATATTCAATTTGCCCAACGGTTTACATGGGTATTACCTGTCAACGGCTGCCGGGGACCGATTGGAAGCTGGGCCAACGGAAATAGTCACGGACAAATTCGCCGAAGACAAAGTTGTTCGGAACGCCCTTTCGTGCATCCGTTGTCACGATCAGGGAATCAAGACTTTTAAAGACTCAGTTCGTCCAGCCGTGGAATCGATGCCTGGAAATCTTGGATTCAGTCGCAGCGAAGTCTTGAAGCTTTATCCGAAACAGGAAGAGTTGTCGGCTCTGTTCAAAGCAGACACGTTGCGATTTCAATTAGCTCTTGAAAAGGTGCTTGGTCATCCTCAAAAGGTTGAGCCATTAGCGCCAGTGACCCGTCGCTTTCTGGAAGATCCGATCACGCTCACAGCAGCGTCGGGCGAACTGGGTTTAATGAAGACCGGCGACTTGGGAGCCGTTTTTCGCAGTCGACAGTTTGCCGCATTGGGCTTAGTGCCTTTAGCCAGCCAAGGCGCGGTACGCCGCGATACCTGGGAAGATTACTTTGATCAGATAGTCCGCGAGTTGGGATTGGGCGATCCCATCGTTTCGCTGGATTCGAACACTCGCCACGATTATGCGCCATTGGGTCATGGTCCTGACATCAAAATTACCACTACCAAGAACAGTCGTACATTCTCGGCCGGTGATCAAATTGCGGTACTCGTTACCAATCAAGGCAAGGCCGAAGTTTGTGTGGAGCTGATTGGCACGGGAATCAAGGGGGAAAAGGTTGTTCTTGTTCCAGCAGGAGTAAGGTTAGGCCCAGGCGCCATGCTTCGTTTTCCCAAGACTGGCACCATCACTGTGAAACCGAGTTTGGGCCATGAGTTGATCACTGTCTTTGCGAGCGAAGTTGAATTCGCCGCCGGAGTTCTGTATCGTGGCAAAAACATTGCCGACCGCTACGTGCACGAATTGGACTCGCAGCGCACCCACCCCATCATCAAAAAGAGCCTAGTGATTGAAACGCGGTGAGCATGAATTCATACAGGACAGATTTCTGTAACGGCGCGGAAGCTACTGCGACCATCGTCCCAAGTTGAAAAACTCGTTGGCACATCAATCGTTCCTCGTGATGCCAATGCCACGTCACACCAAGACTTGTTACAAAGTCTTTACAATTGTTTGCGTATTCCGTTTTCGCACCGATGCTAGACTTTAAGCGTTGAGTCTCGCTTAGCGTTTCCATGCAAAGGACCTATGATGCTTCAATCGCGACACCCAAAGCTGGGGCTGTTTTTCATCAGCTCCATTCCGATGATACTCACGGCAACGATGACCGTTTTCGCGATCCCCGCCCGTGCAATCGCGCAGGCAGACATCGAAAAAGCTGCAGAGGGAGAGATTATTTCAGTCTCTCTATTCAAGAATGGGCTGGCCGTTATTCAACGACAAGTACCATTGCAGGGACCTGGGCTTTATCGGATCGAAGATGTGCCTGAACCAGTTCACGGCACCTTTTATGTTGAAAGTAATGGACCAATCGAGGCCAGAGTTGAGAGTCGTAAGGTTCCTTCTAAGAATCAGGTTCCAATTGGTACAAATCTTCAAGATGAATTGGCTGGCCTGAAGGTCACGATCACTGGACGTTCGGCAAATTCACCGATCGTTGGAACCGTATTGACTGTTCCTAAACCGGACACTGACCCAAGTCAGCTTACGTCATCAGCAACTTATCCTTTAGTACCTTACTCGCGCTTGCCTTCTGGCTCGGCAGCACCTGTACCGGCTTCGGCTCCCAGTCGATTTCTTATTTTGAAGACTGACAGGGGTATTTCTTATGTTGATCTTAGCGAAATCGTTGCATTGGAAGCAGAGGGAAAGCCTCAACAAAAGGAACCAAGCCTGGAGGTCAAGGCGATTCTGCTGCTTGTTGCCAAATCGAAAGAGATCGGGAACCTAGCCCTGGTGAGTTACCTTGCTCACGGACTTTCATGGGCACCCAGCTATCGAGTCAATATGTTGAATGGCAAGGAGTTGCTAATCGAACAGAATGCCGCTATTCGTAATGAGCTTGCCGACCTAAACGGCACCGATGTCTTCGTTATTAGCGGATATCCAAGCGTGCAGTTTGGTGAAGTAGTTTCACCAATCGCAGCCACACAAAATTGGAGTACATTCTTTCAGCAGTTGAGGACTCGAGGTAGTACAAATGCAATGAATAACTCCTTTGTCACCCAAAACGTAGCATACAACATGGCTGGCAACAATGGAGAACGTTCCGGTCCATCTATGGCACCCAACTTAGGAGACACGATCGACCTGCATTACCATTCCATCGGCAAAAGATCGATTAAGCGAGGGGACGCGATCACCGTTACGACTGGGGCCGCGAAAGTGGACTACGAACGCATTGTCGAGTGGACCATCCCCGACAATCGCGATGAGTGGGGGAAGCCCACCAACAATCGACGTGTTGATCCAAGCAATGGCGAACCGCTGCAAGACGACGTCTGGGATGCATTGAAGTTCAAGAACGCCCTACCTTTCCCTATGACCAGCGCGCCGGCGATGGTCACTACGGAAGGAAGGTTCAGCGGTCAAAGCCAACTGCTATGGACAAACCAAGGCGAAGTGGCCACACTGCGAGTTAACAAAGCTCTCAGCATTCGAGCGGAGCATGTCGAGTACGAAAACCAAACGGACCGAGGCCAGGCTGAACGAGATTTGGTCTATATTGATGGGCGACGCTTCCGAAAGGTAACCGTCAACTGCGAACTGCGACTGTGTAACCACAGACAATCCGTAGTTAAGTTGATTGTCAAACGTCAATTCTCTGGCGAATATGTAAAAGGAGATGACCAGCCCAAGATCGATCTACGCTTAGAAGGCGTTTGGACAGTCAACAAGCGAAACGAACTGACCTGGACGCTGAAGCTGAAACCAGCGGAAGAAAGAACCGTGAAATTTCAGTATACAAGCCTAATTCACTTTTGATTAGTGACGATTTTTTAGCACGTTTTTTGTAGACAGATGAAATTGCCGCAACGGCGCGGCGCTTTTTGCGGCCTGCTTTTGTTACTCTTATGTCAGCAAGTTGACTAGCCGATAACCTTTTAGCCAACTTGGCAATCTCAGTCCAAGCCACTCGGTGAGTATGCTTCCGTAGATGTGACGGAAGTCAACATGGAACTTTAGGTCACCATCGTCCAAATCCGTCAACGAGGGCAACACGCCATAACTGCGATTCGCGAGGCGAGTACCGGCTAGGAACACTGGGCCGGCGGTACCGTGATCGGTTCCCAAAGAATCGTTTTCAGCAACACGTCGTCCAAACTCGCTGAAACACAATACCAGAACTCGGTCTTCCAACCCCGATTGTCGAAGATCATCCGTAAAGGCATTGAGCGAACTGGAAAGCTCGCCCAACAAATCTCCGTGCGATCCTAGTTGGCCTGCGTGAGTGTCATAACCGGGCTGCAGTGTGTAGTAGACTTGAGCCCCCAAGTCCGATTTGATCATGTCGCTAATCAATTTCAGTCGACCAGCTAATCGGCTTTCAGGATACCGAACCGAGCTATCCTGTTTGGCTAGCTCCGAAATCTGTCGCGACGAAGTATAAGCCTGTGTAACAACTTTGGTTACGAACTGGTTCAATCCCGTTGCGTCGGAAGGCGAACTAGTCTCGGGCGAGACAACGGTAGATGCTCTCAAGCGCATGTCGGCGGGATTAGAAATGGTGGTCGAAATGCATCGTCGTCCGCAGAGCGCCAAAGGCATCGATTCGTCACCGACGTGCACCGCATGGGGCGAGCCCGATCGCACTGGCCCCGTTCCAAAAGAATCTCCGATCCAGCCGTTCCCCTGTTCAACTTGTTCTTGCTGGTTACTGCCCACATGCCAGAATTTCATGCTTTCAAAGTGAGATCGATTCGGATTGGGGTAGCCCACGCCGTGTACAATCGAAAGTCTATCTTGTTCCAATAGTTGACAGATGCTGCGCAGCCGAGCGTGTAACGCAAAATCGCCATTCACCTTAATCAATTCCGAATCCGGCAACCGCAACTGATGACGGTGTTGTTTACACCCTTCGTCCGCTAACGGAACCACTGTGTTGATCCCGTCGTTACCACCATCTAATTGAATCACCACCAAGAATCGCCCATCGCCTTGAGGCATCTCGGTTGCATGAGCAAGGCTGGCTAGAAAACTTGGCACGACGGGAGCAAGCGATATCATCGCCGACGAACGAATGAATTTGCGCCGATTGAGCATAATAGGTATCCTTTTAGCTGCCGTTTGCGTATCTCACTTTGACTCATCGAAGTTGTGATCAAACTTGTTTGTGGTGACCAGTAATTCTTTGGCGATGGGCGAACTGGCTAGTCGCTTACTAACACAAGCAGGCCTGTGGTTGGCTCAGCAATTGTCCGATCAGCTCGGAGGGCTGATCGGACCAAAGAGCCTCTTGCTCGGCTGTTAATCCAACGCTTAACAGATGTTGACCGAGCAGACGACTGACAGAAGCAGGCTTTGCGGAAACGAGTTTTGAGTTAGCCAGTCGAGCGCAGAATCGCTTAAAGTCGGGGGCTTCAATCGGTGTGTGTAACTCCCCTGCAACCAAGGCAGCAGCAAAGTTTGCTCGACCAACAATCGTACGGGCGTTCAGCCAATTGCGACCTCCTGCCCAACCTCCCACATTGGGAGGCCTGAAAAGATCTTGCCCAAGCTGACTACACCAACGAGCCAGTGCCATGGTGCTGGGGGGACGATCCAGGAGTTCCAAAGTGCGCAGATATCCAGTCACGAATTCAATTGGGCTGATGATTCGACTAGCGATATTAGCTTCTGAAAAGAACAGTTCTGATCTAAGAATGATCTCCACAGCGCGGCCAATGTCCAACTGGCTAGCCGCAATGACTTCAGCGAGTTCGCTAATTGCTGTTTGACTGACAACACCTTCTCCCATAAAGGTATCGCACAATCGCCAAGCCAATCGTTGCGCGGTTGCAGGTTGACTGACAAGATGGTCGGCTAGCGCGGTTGAGTCGAATGCTTGAGTTACATTCAAGACGGTCTTATCTGCTGAATCAAATTGTTCGCTGCGGAATCGAGCCTGAGAATCCTTTACCGACCAGCCGGTGAGCGCTCGAGCTGCTTGCTTCACATCTTGCTCTGTGTAGTTTCCGACTCCAAGAGTGAACAACTCCATCAATTCTCTCGCCAAGTTTTCGTTGGGGTGCCCCTGTCGATTTGAATTGGAGTCCAGCCAAATCAACATTGCCGGATCGAGCAGTACAGCTTGCAACAATCGTTGAAATTTGTCACGAGCGAATTGGCGAAAGATTTGGTTCTGACGAAGCATTAACTGCAGATTGCCAACCTTTGCATTACTAGTGGCGAAATGATTGTGCCACATCAACGTTAGTCGCTCTTGCAAAGGATCAGGCGTCCAAAGCAGGCGAAAGATCCACCAAGCTTTCAAGCGAACTTCATCATCGCTGCGCGTGGCTGCCTCGGCTAACACCTGCGACATCTCTTCGAAGTCATCGCGAAGGAATTGACTTCGTGAACTACCACTCAACAGGCAATCAATGCTGATCTCTGGGCCCGCTGCTAGGCCTCGCTCTGTCTCTTCCCGAGTAAACCCCAAGCCAGCTCGACGATGTAAGTGCCTGACGCGATCAATACTCCAAGGCAGCGAAGTCGATGGCTGATAGATTTTCCAATGGTTGCTCACAAGAAAACTCCTTACATAGCCCAAAAATGTGCGCACCTAGCCAGCCAACTCGTCGTGACTACAGAGCAAACCACGAACTCAATGAAGAAAGTTGCTTAGGGCTTTGCGACATCACCCAGGTGAAGTACTTCACCTGACTTAGCGACAATCTCATGTACTTTTCGACTGGGGTCGACGTAGCGATAGGTCGCACCAGGAATTAATCCTTCAACTCTTAGGTAGCCACTTGCGTCCGTTGTTTTGTTCCAATTGTTGATCCGATCGATATTGTCGATGAAGTCCTCGTCGGACATTTTCGCTGCATTTCGAAGCTCTTGTGGCGAGAAAAGACCAGGCCCTGGTGCAACCACGAGCTTGAGCCCTAAAGAACCGCCTTGCACTGGCTTTTGTTCCGCATCCAGCATGCGAAACTCGACTGAACCGCAAGGTTGCAATTGAACCCTCTGCTGAGACGATTTGGTATCCAACTTAACAACTGCCCCAAGCCTTCGCTGTTGATCGAGCAGGAACAGATCGCAGACCTCTCCCGCTACAAGGCAACGAACTTCGATCTTTCCATCGCGCACCTTTTCATGAACTTGGCCGCGCCAGATTCCACCGTTATATTCTGAAACAAAGTTCTGAGACAAGGCAATCGCTTCTTTAACAGGCTTTCCGTCTGGGTCAGTTACTTCGATCGAAATGGCTAAACCTTCCGACAGTCGAACCTCAGGAACTGAGTAGGTACCGACTTCAGTGGGTTGGATCTTCACAAATGCATTTGCATAGACTCGCTCGCCACCTGACTTACCTAACTGTAACTTGCGGTTAGACTCTTGTTGGATTGCATACTTGGAATCGCTCGCATGAACGATCAGCCAGCCCTCGCCCTCGGCTACGATGATTTCAAATTCCCCTTTGGAGTTTGTTTTGCGAATTCCTTGCCATCCAGTAATCACGTTTTCATTCAGCTTCTTATTTATGAGCATCGGCACGTACTGGACACTGGCATTTTCAATTGGCTCGCCTGTACCCTCATCCAGGATCTTTCCCTTGGCCAGGACGCCCGCCGGTAGCTCAACGCGTAGAGCCTTAGCGGTTTCCGCGTCCTTCCAACGAAAGTCACGTTGTTCGATTACCTGAAATGGTTCTCCTTGCGGAGGATGGACGATCAAGCCAAAACGTACTCCGTCATATGGATTGATTCGGAACCTACCGTTGGCATCCGTTGTTGTCGACACAGAGATCATCGAGCCCCCGAACTCTTGTTGACTAGCCCACATTTCAACACGCGCGTTAGCAGCAGGACGGCCAGTCTTGCCAAGCATGACCGTGCCTTCAAAAATTCGGGCCGGTGCCAATGGAATTGTCGCTGTTTGGCTGTCTGGGACATTCCGTACGATGCTACGATAGGTTCCATCATTCTCGCCACGCTCTTCTGGCATTCCGGTATTGAGCAGTATTTCTTGAGTGGCAAATTGATCGCTGTTTTCAATCTTCAGATACACGCCAAATTGTTGAGGAATGTGGGCTAAGGCAACCTCACCTGCATCATCGGTTTGCAGCGGAGCGAGCCAAGCTCGGGGACTGTTTCTCAAGCGTTGGAAACCCACTCCATCTGTCTGCTCTCCTCTATTCTCCCGTGAGATTAGGCCATTTAGGTTTATCGCCAGTTTCTTGGCAGGCTTACCTTCCAGATCTACCAGGCGAAGCCTCAACTTTTGAGGTGCCCCAAGCTGGATGACGCCTAGGGACGATTGCTGTTGTTCCAAGTCCAGCCTCCGCCAAGCTATCGCGGATGAATCGTTGCGACAGATGAGTTGAGCGTTGGTATGAGTTCGAGAGTTGACATCGGCCAACTCAAACTGATAACGGCCTGCTTCGTCCGTTCGACCGTCGTAAAGTGTTTCAGAAAAGCTCCAACTGCGGCCATCCAGTTTGGTTGCAACTATGGCCACGTAGGCTCCCTTTGCCGGAGCACCATTCTCGCCGTGAACTTCACCGGAAATTGCGAGCCGCGACTCCGACTTAGTTGTCTGACTTGCGACTTCCGACTTCGGCTGCACGACGTTCGCCGTCACCTGTAAGAACTTAGCCGTGGCCTGTTCCGATAATTCGGTACCATTCTTCACCTCACCTATGTCATAACCACCACCTTCAACGGGTCTAACCAAAATATTGAAGTTGGGTCCGCTAGAGGTATAAGTCCAAATTCGGTAACTCACACCAACTGGTAGATGGACTTTGAATAATCCTTTGGCGTCTGTAACTGCATGCCAAATCTGGCGATTCCAATTGTCGCGAACGGGTTCTTGTATCGGACTTACATTCACTTGTACCTGGGTGGCAGGATTTGAGTCTTGATCAACAACGCGTCCTGTGACAACAGCATTGCGTTGCAGTTGAACGTCGGTGGTTTGAACATCACCCTTGACGACAAGAGATCTTCCCCATTGTCGATCTTTTGTGCCTACGACAACCAAACGAACCTCGCCTGGATACATACCCTCCAGTTCAATTGTAGAATCTCTTAGTGCAGTATCCTCGTTAAATCGAGGTGGGAATGTGGTACCCAGTACGGCAACGCGTTCCAGTGACCTCGAGTGCTTTATCACCAGTTTGCTTATCGATCCTCGCTTAAAAGCCAAGTCTTGCTGAACTTCCGCTACATCCGATTTAACATCTACTTCAACCATTGCGTCAAACGAACTAGCCGACCAGGGATTGAAAAGCTTTGGCATCTGTTCGCCGCCAATTCGCTCCAATAGGCCTTCCTGAATAGCAGGTATGAAAATGGGCTGAAGTGAGTGCTCTGCTATCGTTGCCGCCAAGACGCCTTGCCCTGAGATTGCCTTTATTCGAAAATTGCCTTGGCTATCAGATTCCACATCATCATCGGGCACACGACCTGAAATTCGCTGTTCAAAGTTTCGATACAGCTCGGCATTCTTATTGTTTCGGTAAGGGTAATAGTTGATCTTGGCAATCAGTGGCTTACCTGTTTCGTCAGTTACGCGTCCATGAATCCATTTTGTTTGAGTCAGTTCAAACACGCACTCTAACGGCGCACTGTCAGTAGAGGCAGGTAGATCTATGCCTGTATCAAAATAGGGTTGATCCAGGCGTTGACGTACCTCGACGCGGTGCAGGCCGCCGAGTGGAGCTCCTAATAGTTCAAAGCTCCCTCGCTCGTTGGTGGTGGTTTGAATCGATTCCCTTGACCAAACAGATTTTCCGATTCGCGTTAGAACCACTTTGGCATTTGCAATCGGCAAACCTGTCGCGCATCCTTGACCAGACCTCGTATGGGTTGTGTTGAGCCCGCTACCAACGTTGGCGAGGCCCCGTAGTGCGAGTAGTCATCGTCGTCGACTCGATAGTTGAACGCTAGAATTGTCTTCATATCACGCGCAACCACCAGTGCCTGACGTTGAGCTATTGTCTTGCCGGATAACTCAATGCGTATCAATGAGTCTTCGCCGATACCGTTGATCGTGAACTGACCTTTGGGCATTGGTTTCTACAGTTTTTCCGCCTTCAAGTAGCTGGTCTAGAAACGCCAAACCCGGGAAAGCCGTATCAGTGACCCGAGGGTCATTACTCATCATAATTCTGTTTGACGCTGACAACAGTTCTGGTTTCTCACTGGCAATCCAATCATCTACCGACTTCTTGCTGACCGGCAAAACTAATTGGATAACCTTGACCTTTACACCTGCTACAGGATTGCCTTCAGTATCGATCACGCGTCCGGAAATTGGCTTCAGTCGTGCCAGTTGAAATTGATGCTCCGACTTGTTCTGCCGAAGCAGCAACTGATCGGGGCCAAAGCCCGACTTTTCGGCGCGAACTGAGTTTTCTCCGTCTTCTGGTTTGAACGTAATAGAATAGGAGCCATCGCTGGCTGACTCAACTTTGGTTAGAATCTTTGTTATTCGATAGCTGTTGTTGGACCGATCGAATCTGTGGTTTAGTGCTAGTACGGTCACCCCAGCAACTGGATTACCGTTGAAGTCAAGAACCTTTCCAGAACAGGTGAGTGGAGCATTGTCGGGGCGATTCTCATTGCTGGTTGGTACATTTTCATCGAGCGCCTTTTGAAAGTTGGTAATTGAGCCTGTTGTAGTCTCCGCCTCAGATTCTTTGACAGCTTCATTTTGGTTTGCTGGCTCCGATCGGCCAAAGCCGACCAAGGCTACTGCCGTTGTTACCGCAAATGCAATCATGAAGGCCAGCGATGCAACCAACCTTCCGACTCTCGTTGATAATCGTCGCTGAGTATCGAGTATCCTAGCTGCGCGTTTTCCCAGTTTGCTTCGAAAGCCGACCATGGATACGCTGCTTGCAAAGGGCTGTGGCAAGGATCTTTCAGCGATTTCCAATAACTGCTGCAAGTATCCTTCGCGACTGCAGCCATGCTCGATAACGTAGTCATCACAAACCTCTTCTGCCACCAACTGGCTTTGACGATACATCCACAGTAGTAGTGGCTGAGGCCACAGAATCGAATTGGCAATTTGTCCAATTGCATTCCACAACCAATCTCCGCGACGTAAGTGCGCCAGTTCATGAAGGAAAACTTGATGGTAACAATCGCCAGAAACATCCTCTGGCAATAATACAACAGCCTGCCAATGTCCAATGAGGCAAGGACTACTAAGAAATGGATTGATGAGAACCATTGGAACCCGAGCAATCCCCAATTGGTTGGCTGCTCGACCGCATTCTATCGCAGCGACAGATTCCGCTGGTGATGATTGACGTATCAGTAAACGACTGCTCCGCAACTCGAGTGCGAACTTTGTTAGCATCACGATAGTGCCGCAAGCCCAAACGACGAGCAGCGAAATCAAAAACGGAATAGTTGAAATGACGGGTTGCTCGGCTATTGGACTAAACCCCATCGACGGCGACTGCGAGGGTTCGGACGGATCTTCAAGTGCTTCCCGTCGAGCTGCGATCGGCGAAGCTTGAGTTTGAATGGTCGTATTTGAGACTCTAGATTCAAATGCCTCTGCGACGGGAACTACCTGATCTCTTGTTGCCTCTAAGCTTGAGCCAAAACCTGAATCGACTTCCAATTTCGAGTCTCGCGATTGACCAGCGATCAGGCTATCAGAAGAACTGCTGGATTCTGCGGGGCGTATCGGCAATCTTATCTTTGGCATTCCCAACGAAGACAACACTTGGGAGAAAATGGGGCACAATAAGACGGTTACAACGACGAATCGGTAAACCATCGATTGGGAAGCGGGCCTAACAAGCCTCGCGGTGCCTAAGCCAATTAAGATCAAAGCCAAGGCCTGTACCCACCAAGTCGCAAGCACCTCGACTGTTCGATAGAGTGTTTCCGGTTCGAAGATCATGTTTACCTCAACCTGCAAAGTTCTTGATTGGATTGTCAATTGCCATTGAGTTCAGCACAGTTGTTGGATCACGGTGCCTTACGTTTTTTATCCAACAGTTTGCGAATTTCAGCCAACTCGTCCGCCGAAACCTTTTCATTCTCAAGCAGATACGAGACCAGGCCGCCTACGCTGCCTTCGAAGACATTTTCGATCAGTTCACGTGCAGCCGACTTCTTGACCTTCTCTTCTTTAACTACGGGGAAGAAGTAGAAGGTGCGTCCATCCTGTTCGTGATTCACCGAGCCCTTTGTCTCTAACTGCCGTAGAAGAGTCTGCACAGTGCTATGAGCGATGCTTTCAGTTTTGTTCAGTTCGTCCGTCAGTTCTCTGGCTGTGGCACGGCCCAGTTTCCATAACAACTGCATGATTTTCAGTTGCACTTGCCCCATTTTCGCTTCAGTCATTTGCAAACCTCCCATCGTTTACTCGAGTAGTTTTACATGAGTAAACGATCTGTGTCAAGCAAATTTGATTGAGTAATTTGGAATGCTCGTAAGATCACCATCTTCGCCGGTGAAGTTGAGCTTGTCGCCGTCGAAAGAAACTCGCACGGCGTTGAAGAAAGAACTTGCCTTAACTGCGAGGAGCTTATTACGGCCCACGAAAATAACGGCTTTTTTGCCTACGCTAGAAACGCAGGCTGTTGAGATTATTCAGACTTTGGCTTCCAGTCCGGATCGCGTTGGAAGAACATCAGGTGCTGCCAAGGAAGCTTGTCGTACTCTTCGACCAATTTGAATCCGTTCGCCTTGTACTCCTTCAAGATCTGCTTCTTGGACATCTTATGCTCCGGCCTAATTGGAACGTTTCGATCCTCGGCTCGAAATTCGACCAAGGCGATACGTCCTTCTGGCTTCAAGCTCTTGCGAAGCGCTTGCAACATTAGAACTGGATGCGAGAACTCGTGATAAACATCCACCATCAATAGTAGGTCGATGGAATCATCGGGCATGCGAGGATCAACTAGTCCACCTAAAACCAGTTCAACATTCTTAACCTCTTTCTCCTCCAACCGCAGCTCAAGAAGATGCAACATCTCTGGCTGAATATCGACTGCAAAGATCTTTCCTGTAGGCGCGACTCGCTTAGCCATTTCGATAGTGTAGTAACCGTTGCCGCAGCCCAAGTCACAAACAACCATTCCAGGCTTCAGTCCTAGATTGGCCAACGTCTGCAGAGGATCTTCTTCCTGCTCACGAGTATCTCGAGTTAGCCAAGCTGCGTGAGCATAACCCATCGCTGGCGCAATCACGCGGCCCATGTACTCTTTTTTGGCTGGCGGAACTTCTTGCAGAGTAGGCTCGGTGGCTTTGGGCAACCCGTCTTTGGCTGGCTTTTCCTGAGCCACCAAATGTGTCGCCGAAATCAAAACTAGACTTACAGCAACGAGAGCAACACGATTTGAGAGACGGTCCGCAACTACGCCATTAGATAGGCCGAGGCCAAAGACTAGCCGTTGTGTATTGTGAGACATGCGTGAAGCTTTCGAAGACCACCCTAGTTTGGCCGAATTTGCAACTATTGCAAATTCGGCCTTACACAGTGTATCCCCAATCCTCACACCATTTCAACTTCGCTCGCCATAGATTGCAATTTCTGAATGGCTCGCTGCTCTAACTGACGAACTCTCTCTTTCGAGATACCCAGCTTGTTGGCCAGCGTTTGGAAGGTTTTGATTGTTCCTCGAGGGGTCAGAGCGTAGCGAGCTCGAACGATCAATTGTTCTCGGCGGTCCAATCTAAGAACAAGCTTGGTTAGACACTCCTTCTTCGCACTCCACCAGCTTTCGCTGACCGCAGAAGTTCTGTCAGGCTGAGCTGCGGACTCAACTCGGTTGTCATTGTCCAGAGCAACAACGGCTTGGTCCTGCTGCAGATCAATTTGCATGTTGTAAAGGGCTCGGGAAATGCTTCGGTAGGCGTAGGTGCTGAAGCGAAAACCCTTCTGGTAGTTGAATTTCTCAACCGCCTGCATCAATGTCACTACGCCTTCACTGTACAGTTCGTCGAACCCGAGTTGAGTTGACACATACTTCTTCACCAGAGAAATGACCAACCGCAGATTACTGTAGATGAGGTAGTCTCGGATGGTTTTTACTTGATCTTGCAGTTTGCTGATCAAGGCCGCCTTCGTTTTCGAATGTCGTCGCAGCAGAGCAATTTGAAACTGACGAATCTGGTATTTGAGGAAGTTCATGCCTCGAAAACAACGCTCTTCTTCATGCCGGGAAAGAACTGGCAGATCTCCCATTCCGTGCGAGTACAATTCCTTTCCGCGCTGTGGTGTACAACGTAGCTTCCCTATTTCCTCTAGCAACAGATCAACGTCTGTCGATAGGCTTTCACTGGATCCTTCAAATTCGCAACTTTCAACATAGTCAATCAACTGGCTAAACGTGCTTTGCCAGGAGTTATTGGTAGTAATCACGATTCGCTCCAAAACGTTCAAAAGATTCAAATCGATCAATTCGTTCAAAGTCTATCGGGCTTTTGAAACTCGATCAACCTTAAAAACGTTCAAAACGTTCAAAATTAGCGAGAATTCGGAAATTCTGAGATCTCAAAAGGTGGGCTTGGACGCTGTGTACAATAACAAATGTCATTTAGGATGGTTGTCTAATCGAACGTTGAAATGGATACGCTACTAAGTCCCAAACAAGTTGCTCAAGCGCTCCGAGTGAGCGAGTCCTCTGTCAAACGATGGTGCGACAAAGGGTCGATTGCAACCACTTACACCGACGGTGGTCACCGTCGCATTCGGATGGGAGATCTGGCCGAGTTCGTTCGAGCCAACAAATTGGTCGTTCAAGACTTCGTACCCATGGGTCTTGCACAGAGCAGCCCGACTGTCGTTAGCGTCGAAGAAGCGGCACCTTTGATGCTCGAAGCCTTGCTCAAAGGGGACGAGGATCGTTGTAGTCAGTTAGTGATGGAAATGTACTTGGCGAAGGTACCCATTCATCGCATCTGCGATCAAGTGATTGCTCAAGCCTTCTACAAGATCGGTGATAAGTGGGCCTGTGGCGAAGCGGACATCTACCAAGAGCGACTTGGTTGCAAAGTCGCACAGCGACTTCTGCATCGCTTGCAAATGCTACTTCCCGATCCTCCGCAAGGTGCATTGATTGCATTGGGATGTGCGACCGAAGGCGATCAGTATTGCTTAGGCTCTACCATGGCGGAATTGGTCCTTCGTGATGCTGGCTGGCGAGCCTTCTCCTTGGGTGAAAATATTCCGATGGAAAGTTTGGCCTCAGCGATCGAACATCACAAGCCAAAGATCGTTTGGTTAAGCTGCTCCTTCATCGTCAATGAAGCCAACTTTATCGATCGGCTGAATACGCTGTGCGATCGATTCCATTCCGTGGGAACTCTGTTCGCCGTTGGCGGACAAGCTCTGAACGATGATCTAGTGAAAAAGCTTAGGATCGATCTGTATGGGCGCACCATGCAGGAGATCTTCGAGTTCGCTCAACGCGTATCTCAACAGAATACTCAAGGCAACTAGATGCTTTGTAACCTCGTCGCTCCGCGACAGGTGTTAGTGTATCCTCGGGCTCCGCCGACAGCCACTTTTGTAACCTGCTCTCCGCGACTCGTGGCTTCTTCTTCTGCCGAAAGGCAACTAAAAACCAGGAATAGGCAGACCGTCGGAGCGGTCAGCTACAATAGCCGTCCAGCTCAAGGCGCAACTGACCGCTGCAAGTTACAATGCTCGGCGAGTGGTATTGTCATCTCAGGGGGAGTCTAATCGTGTCTACAGTCTTTCGATTTGGTGCTACACTTCTACTGATTCTCCTTTGCAGCATCTGCAACTCCATCATCGCAAACCACCCTCAGCAATCGCAAACTTCAACTGCTCAAGAGCGAAATGATTCAGTTACGCTAAAGATCATCAGCTACAACGTCCAATTCCTGCCACAGATCGCTTCGTTCGTTAACAAGCGTGCAATGCCAGACTATCGGGCTACGACGATCGGAGATGCTTTGTCGAACTATGACATCATCGGACTGAATGAACTGTTTGCAGATCGCCCGAAAGATCTGCTTATCGGAGAACTGAAAAGGCACTGGGGCGATTCTCTGCATGTTTATCTGAGTCCGCAAGTTGACCCGAAACGATACACAGGCGGCTTAGCAATACTCAGCCGATTTCCTATCGTCGAAAAAAATGCGCACACCTACACTCAATTCAGTAAGCCCGAGGAAAAAGGCTTCAAAGCAGATGGCTTTGTGACCAAAGGAGTTCTTCACGCTCGCATCGCCATTCCTAAGCAATCTTCTGAAGCAACACTAGTAGATCTATTTGTAACGCATATGGAGTCACAAGACCCCAGCGTTCGTCCAAGTCAGTATTCCGAATGCGCGGAGTTCATTCGCGAGCACAGCTCAGCGAATCGTCCGGCGATTTTGATGGGGGATTTTAATACTCGAGGTAATCAGGCCGAGATGCAAAATCCGGATTCGCCGTACCATCAAATGATCGGCAAGTTCAAAGCAGCTCGCGCTGAGTGTCGTTTCGTGGATGTTTGGACAGCGTTGGGGCAGGGACCAGGAGGAACTTCTGATCAACTTGCGGAAAACGGCGGAAATAGAATTGATTACATTTTCGCTTACTGCCCAACTGATCCTGCAACACTTGAACCTACCACGGTGAAGGTCCATCGATTTCTGGATGACAAGGTTGTGGCGTTATCGGATCACTCCGCCGTCGAAGCGACCCTTGCGCTCAGGCAGACAAGCTCAGCCAGTTCTGCCACAAAAAGCAAGAACAGTTCGCCTTCGCCCCTCACCAATAGTGAATCCAGTTCCAATAAAAAGCGACTGATTCTGATTGGCGATTCGACCGTCAAGAATGGTCAGGGCAAAGGCGACGGCGGTTTGTGGGGTTGGGGGCAAGTAATTGCTGAGCATTTTGATAATTCGAAGATCGAAATTGAGAATCGCGCCTTGGGCGGACGTAGCAGCCGAAGTTACTTGACCGAAGGATTGTGGGATAAATCGCTCGAAAGAGTTCGACGAGGCGACTACGTGATGATTCAATTTGGTCACAACGATGGAGGCCAGATGTTTGATGGTGATCGTCCACGCGCATCGATCAAGGGCAACGGAGAAGAAACTAAAGAAGGCGTAGTTGCTTCATCTGGCAAACCAGAGACAGTTCATTCGTTCGGTTGGTACCTAAGAAAGTACGTCAGTGACATAAAGGCAAAGGGAGCCACACCCATCATCTGTTCGCTCGTTCCACGCAATCGGTGGCAAGATGAAAAGGTGATTCGGTCCAACAAGGACTATGGCCTTTGGGCATCAGAAGCCGCATCGCAAAGTGGTGCACCATTTATTGATCTCAACGAACTTGTCGCACTTAAGTACGAGCAGATCGGCCAAGCCAAAGTCGCCGAGCAATACTTTACAGCAAAGGACTGGACGCACACAAACAAAGTGGGTGCTGAGTTAAATGCGAAAGTGATTACTGAAGCCATTCGCGAGCTAAAAGACTGTGATTTGCGAAGCTATTTAAGAACAAGTAGTCCGTGACAAGCGAAGCGCCGTTACGGCCTGCAGACAGCTTCCTTGCCTGTGGCTGTGGGTGCCGCGCAAACCGGCGGTGAAAGTTGTTCGTCGCAAACTAGATCCAACCCGCTCACGCCGCTTTCATTCCTTGCAATACAGCGGCGAAACTGCAGTACATCGTTGACGCAGTTCTTCAGTAGTTCTAAACCATGGGCGAGCAACTCTAGTGGGATGTTGAGGGCTGGTAGGCAACGAATTACTTGCTGC
Organism: Pirellulales bacterium; assembly: GCA_046349795.1. Lineage (GTDB taxonomy): Bacteria > Planctomycetota > Planctomycetia > Pirellulales > Pirellulaceae > Aureliella. The sequence continues at coordinate 20,866 of JAXMBP010000011.1, forward strand.
GAATTTCCAACGGCACTTAAGAGCAGTCCGCGTCGAAAGGCTAACTCGGTCACCTCTTTGGCAATCAAACTGCTGCCCACGTCCAATCCCCAAATCAAACCCCGACCACGAACAGACATTTTGAAGTCTGTGGCAGCAGCGGCAATCTCTTCCAACACAGACTTCACTCGCGTACCACGCTGAAGAACCTCTAGTTCAAAGCTTGGATTGTCCCAGTTATCAAGGACTGCTCGTCCAGCTACAAACGCTAGATTGTTTCCTCGGAACGAACTGGCATGCTCGCCTGGCTTCCAGCTATCAAGCTCTTTTCGAATCAACACCATCGACATCGGCAAGCCACCGCCGATTGATTTCGACAAGCAGATCATATCAGGTCGAATGCCAGCTTGTTCAAAACTAAAAAACTGGCCAGTACGCCCACAGCCGACCTGTACATCGTCAACAATCAATCGTGTGTCGCGCTGTTGGCAAGTTTGAGCAACTCGGCGTAGCCATTTGGTCGAAGCCACGTTGATGCCGCCGACAACCTGAACCGTCTCAAGGATCACTGCAGCAGGCTTCGGTATACCACTGCCGTTGTCGTCCAACATTTTTTCGAGCAACTCAGAACTATCTGCACCCGGCCAATAGTTCTCATAAGGCAGATGCGTTACGTTGTTTTGGGAACCATAGAATTCACTTTGGACAACGCGATTACTGGTCAGCGTCAACGAGCCGAGCGTGTGGCCGTGACAGGCACCCGTGAAGGCAGCGATGTGAGACCGACCAGTCTGCTTTCGAGCCAACTTGATAGCTGCTTCGACTGCGCTGGATCCGGTTGGACCGGGAAATTGAACGCGATAATCCAAATCGCGTGGTGCCAGAATCGTCTGCTCGAACTTTTCCAAGAACTGAACTTTAGAACTGGTAGCCATGTCGACCGATGACTGGATTCCGTTGGAATTGATGTAGTCGACAATTGCCGCGTTGACATCAGGGCAATTGTGCCCGTAGTTCACCGTTCCAGCTCCACAAAAGAAGTCGATGAACTCACGGCCATCTTCGTCGAAAATCCGTGAACCCAGCGCAGTTTTAAAGACAGTTGGAAACAGTCTCGCGTAGTTGCGGACGTTGGATTCAAGTCGGTCGATAATTTCAGCCATTTTTGCCCCAGTCTTTTGGGCCTGACTTTGCCGTTTGCACAATATCTCTGCCCTAACTGAAGGGATAGGTTGTGAACAGTCTGAAGCAAATCCCAGGAATCTGCCAAGGCTCAGAAATCTGCGGCGATTACAGAGTTGGTAGGATTATCTAGACTGTAACGATTGTGCTACGCTGCTTGTAGCCACCAGTCTCGCCAAAACTTCGATACTTTGAGCACTGAAAAGTGTTCGCGAATCTTGGATTTCTATGAACCAACTAACCACTTTTGATCCGACCCAAATTGATCGCCCAGACAAATCTCTGCTGAAGTACTACGCAATCACCTGTCTTTTGATCGGACCTTTGGCTCCAATCGCCTTCATCCCCATGTGGATTCGCTTTGCCACATTACGATACAAGTTTGATGCGGAAGGCATTTCCATGTGTTGGGGAGTTCTATTTCGCCGCGAGATCTATCTGACCTACAAGCGTATCCAAGACATTCATCTAACTCGCAACATCCTTCAACGCTGGATGAATCTTGCAACGATCTCAGTACAAACCGCCTCCGGAAAAGCCGAGGCGGAAATGGCCATCGAGGGCATTCTGCAAGCCGACGAGCTTCGGAACTTCCTTTACTCAAGAATGCGAGGTGCCAAGGATCACCACGCACCAATCGCTGCAACAACTCACGATGATTCCTCAGCAAGCAATGACGAATCGCAGCGTGCTACTCGAGCCTTGGAAGAGATTCGTGACGCACTTCAAAAGCTGGTCGATCAGAAGCATGTTCACGGTGCGTAAAGGCTACTAACAATCATGAGTAACTCGAAATCTCCTCAAGTAATGCAGCGTGTGAGTCAATGGTGCTACCAAGGCGTTTGGGCTGCCATTACTCAATTGTTCGACATTCCCACCGAACCACCAACGCCTTCCGGTAGAGAAGATCAAGACTCAAAGAGTTTTCGCCCCTCCGAAGGCTTCCTGCGATACCTCAAGTTTCAATTCTGGCTTCTGTTGTTCATTATCGATATCGCACTGGTAATCCTGTGGATTGTCATTTTGGTAAAGGCACCGGTGATCGTAAGTATTATTCTCACGCCAATTTTGTGGATCATCATCGTCGTTCCCGATATCGTGGCCTACATCGCAATCCACTTGCGATACGACACGACGTGGTACGTCTTAAGTGATCGCAGCATGCGCATTCGCCGAGGCATTTGGATCATTCACGAGACCACGATTACCTACGAGAACATCCAGAACGTAACGGTCAATCAAGGACCGCTTCAACGCTTTTTTGGCATCTCGGATGTTCGAGTGGAAACCGCTGGCGGAGGCGTTTCGGCCCACGGTCATCCAGGGATGGGCCACCAAGGAATGTTAGAGGGAGTCGACTGCGCGGAAGAAATACGCCAATTGATTTTGCTGAAATGGAAACAATCGAAGTCGGCTGGACTTGGCGACGATGATCATCACCATACTCATCCGGCAGGAACGTCTCAGAACTCTAATTCGATCGGCATGTCAGAGCAACAAGTCGTGCTGCTGGAGCAGATTCGCGACTTGGCAGTAAAGCTTGCAGGCTGATGGACCAACGCGAATTGTTACTTGGGCTACAGATCATCGAAGTAATCAAATATCGAATCAGCTTCAATTCTGAGTGATTGAAATGACCGATTCGCTGGAATCCGTACTTTGACCTAGATGTGAGTCGATGATTGGCACAGAGACTCAGATCATTTTCATCGCTTCAAACTGATGTGAATCCAGATTTGGATACTTCGACGATTTGAGCTCAATCTATTATTGGTGTTTGGAAATCAAAATTAGAAATGGATCGATGACTCCGAAACACTAGCAGGGCCAGTGGCACTCGGCGGACCACTCACAGCTTAACTGTTTCTTCAGTACCACAGTAGCTTTTCATGCCGTCAGCTAATAGCTCAACGGCTTGATGGCAACGTTTTATGGCAGCGGGATTTTTGGGCGCATAGATAATAGCAATCAAGTGACTGTCTGTAGATTCGATCTTTCCGGCCATCGAATCCTTGATCGGAGTTCCTACCGGACGCGGTGGCTGGCACGAACGATCATAGGTGGTGATCAAATCGGTGAGCTCGATGACTTGGCCGATGGAGTTGAACACGAACTGCTCGCCCGCTTTGGCTCGATCGATCCACAATTCCTCCGAACATTTGCTGATTGACAGCAACGATATAGGCAAGTTGCAGGAGAGGCTAACTGCATTCAGCAGATCGACAGGACCGTTGATAACCGGCAACTTTCCATCGGTAACCGCGCAGCGAAGCAGGTACTCTTGAGCGGGCTTGCTCCGTCCAGAGGCCTTGAATTTTCCAAAGCGAAGCATTTGCCGCACTTCTTGGCACTGCTTTTCCCATTGTTCATTCTGCGACTCGGCAACCGCACCTACGGCGACTTGATCACAAAAAGTTCGAAGAGCCTCACTGGCGGGCTGAACATCGATATTTACGATCTCAACCGCTCCTAGGTGGAGTACGGATTGAAGATCTGCTGCAACTTCGATTCGAACGGACATAAAAACTATCCTACAGCTTAAGCCTTAATTGACAGAGTGTATTTGGCGAACTTATAGCTTACTTGCCGTCTGCATCGGAAGGAACATTCGATCTGGCAACTTGGGAAGCGAGATAAAGCCGAATTTTTTGTAGAATCGGCTGGCAACATCGCCTTTGGAATCAACAAGGATCACACTCGCTGCAATATCCTCGTCGACGCGAACACATCGCGAGATTGCATCGGACAAAAGCAGTTCACCTACCCCCGGATAGTCTAGATCTCGAGCCAGTCGACCGATAAGAATAGCGGGGATCTCTGGATATCGAGGTAGTTTTCTGACTAGCTCTTCAGCCAAATCTGAAAACGCAATGGATGTTGCACATAGGGTGTAGAATCCAGCAATTCGCTTTCGATTCGAGCAATCAACCATTACAAAGACCGCTGACGCTCTGCGTTTCACATCCTGCTTAGCATACTTTGCAAGGTACTCATTCAGAACCGGCACACCACAATCGAATGCTGTGCGATCGTGGTTCCCAAGCGGTTCGCAGAGAAAGTCCTTCATCTACTTTCTACTCGCTTGCGATGATTCTCCATGGCAAGCTTCAACGTCTTATTCGGCTTCTTGGGAGACAGCAATGCGTCAATAAGCAACCGACTTTGCATTTGATCCAGGTGCAATCTCTGGTGCTCATCGATCACCTTCTTTGCAGCAACCTCGATATGCGCCAGCACGAAATCAGACACGGTTCGACCACTAACTTCTGCGGCCCGTTCGATCAACTCTTTTTGCTCTTGAGTTACCCGCGTCTCGATTCGAGCGGATTTGGGGGAAGCATTTGAGGTTGCCATTGTCTACTCCTTGAATGGCTCAATTGTACGGCATTTTTCCGTACAAGTCAATTTTTAGAACTGAGTTCGTCGATTCGGGAATTGTCCCGTTCGCCAAAATTAAGGCTAAGCAGATTACCTTAATCTAATTGAGAACACGCTCTGGCAAACAAAGCGGCTGTAGAGCCACTTTGTTTCCGATGACAATTGAATACTATCCAAAGTAGGCTGGATGAACTTCGTGCAAGGCCTGAGTGACCTTCTCGACTGCGTACTTGATCTGCTCATCAGTGTGCGTACTGTTGATGAAGAATCGCAATCTAGCCGCAGCCTCTTCGACCGCTGGATAGAGGATGGGCTGAACATTAATACCCGCTTCAAACATCTTTCGCGAGACCATCAATGCGTGCAACGAGTTGCCCGTAATCACTGGAACGACGGGGGTTAGGTTCGAATCGCCAGTATTCAATCCATTGCGTTTTGCTTCGCTAAGGAACAGCGCACTTCGCTTGCGCAACGTTTCAACTCGGTCTGGATACTTCTTCATGCAATTCAGCGATGCCAAGGCAGCGGCTGTATTAGTTGGTGAGAGACCAACGCTGAACACGAATCCAGGGGCAGTGTACTTCAGAAGTTCTACCAAAGCCTGGCAGCCAGCGATGTATCCCCCGCAACTGCCATAGGACTTGCTAAGCGTCCCCATCCAGATGTCAACGTCGCGAGCGTTGCAGCCAAAGTGCTCGGCGATTCCACGACCGGTCTTGCCCATCGTGCCTGCCGAGTGAGCCTCATCAACCATCAGCCAAGCCTGGTGACGATTCTTAACTTCAATGAACTGTGGCAGTTCAGGGAAGTCTCCGTCCATACTGTAGACGCCTTCGATCACTACCAAAATCCGTCGGTAGTCGCGAACTTCGTGCAGGATGCTATCGAGCGATTGCCAATCGTTGTGAGGAAAAGGACGTCGACGAGCACCCGACAGAATTGCTCCTTGAACAATGCTATTGTGGGACAGAGCATCGTGTAGGATCAAATCGCCAGGGCCGACTAGATGCCCAATGGTGGTTTCGTTGGTCGCGTGACCACCAACCATGACCACTGCATCTTCTACTCCGATCCACTGCGCTATCGATGTTTCGAGTTCTCGGTGAATTGGCTTTTCACCACTTACTAGCCGCGAAGCACTAACGCTGGTACCGTACTTTAGTGCAGCCTCTTGAGTCGCCTTGACCACTTCGGGATCGCCGGACATACCCAGATAATTGTACGAAGCAAAGCTGATCAGTTCTCTGCCAGCGATCTTTGTAGTGTTGCGAACCAGACCTTCGTGAACCGAGAAGTACGGATTCGGTACACCGGTCATGGCGAACTGAGCTTGAGTCCGCTTGAGTCGACGGTATTCAGGCAGTTGATCAAACTTGAAGTCTTCAGGTTGAACTTTGCGGCTATCAACGGGCTTTAGACCGGTCTCTGTCGGTACCAAGCTACGTCGCATGCGCTTCTTGCCCATGTGCTTTTCGATCGCTTCGGCAACTTCGCGTACCGTTTCGATTTCTTGCAACACATTCTCTGGGAAGCGACCATCGAAGGTCTGTTCTAGCGAGTGCGCGATTTGCATACGCTCCAAGCTATCCAAGCCTAAATCTAAAACAATATTGGTATCGATCTCCAGTTGCTTTGCTCGTTCTTGTGCAACAGCTTTGATCGCATCCATCACGATATCAACGATTTCGTGATCGGGTTGACCTGCAACTGGCGCTGCCGAAGATGATTTCGTCTTTAAGCTGCCCGTTGTGCCGTAAGCGGTACTGGCGGCGATCATCGGCGATGAAGTCGGTAAATCAATCTCCCAAGACTTCCACTGGGCCACGATCTTCAGTGAACCAGTAGTGAACAGATCGCGACAAGCATGACGCTGAATCTTTCCACTGCTGGTCCGAGGCAAAGTTCCAAAGCGAACTAACACGACTGCATCGGGCGGCAATTCGTGTTGAGCGGTAACCTCGCGACGAATCGATTTAATGACCTCGTCCCAATCTGTATCCTCTGCTCGCTTTTGAACTTCGGCGCAGATTACCAAACGTTCGCGGTCGCCTGAGTTGTCGGCAAATGCTGCCGTCAGTCCGCTTTGCATTAGATTGTGAGCCTGCTCGGCGGTCTGCTCGATATCTTGAGGATAACGATTGACTCCGCGAACAATGATCATGTCCTTCAGTCGGCCAGCGACGTACAGTTGACCCTCGTAGATGAAGCCCAAATCGCCCGTTCGCAAGTATGGCCCGGCTCCGTCTGACGTCATGGCAGCGAAAGTAGCTTGAGTCTCCTCCTCACGCTCCCAATACCCCTGTCCAACGCTTGGGCTGCGCACCCAAATTTCGCCGATCTCATCGGCAGCCAGAGGTCGGCAGGTCTCTCCATCAACGATCAAGACCTCTTCGCCAGGAAGAATGGCACCGCTGCCTACAAGCTCGCGCGCGTCGGGTTCGTTAGCCTTACAGGCGACCACTTTACCCTGATCAAGTTGCTTGGCATCGAAACTCTGTAGTACTGGAGGTTCCGGCTGAGGCCCACCAGTAACGATCAATGTCGTTTCGGCCATGCCGTAACATGGTAGAAAGGCCGACTTATCGAATCCTATTTTGGCGAAGCGTTCGGTAAACTGTCGCAGTGTCGAAGACCTTATTGGCTCGGCACCATTGAAGGCAGTCTTCCAACTGCTCAGGTCCAGTCCTTTCATCTCCTCGTCGGTAATCTTGTCGACGCAAAGCTGGTAGGCAAAATTCGGACCGCCACTGATCGAGGCTTTATAACGAGCAATTGTCTCGAACCATCGAATCGGCTTCTGCAGGAACGTCATTGGGCTCATCAGCACAACAGAACGCCCCATGAACAGCGGAGTGAGAATTCCTCCCACCAAGCCCATATCGTGATAGGTTGGCAACCATGAGACGCCAACCGACTCGCTATTGGTTTGGAACGCAACCAAGATTAGCTCGCAATTGCGCACCAAGTTGCCGTGAGACAACATCACGCCCTTGGGCTGACCGGTTGAGCCTGACGTGTATTGGAGAACTGCTAAGTCGTCTGGACTGATGCTCGGCTGCTTCCAAAGTGTGCTGAAATCGTCTGCCAAAGCATCGGTCGCAATGATCGATATCGATTCCCATTCCACCCAGTTTTCATCTGACTCGATTTGCTGACGGACATACTCGTTGGTGAGGGCCAGTTGGACTTGGCAATCGTTAGCGATCCCGTGAATTCGCTGGCCCTTGCGGTTTTTGCGAGGCGGAAAGGCGGGTACGGCCGTGGCTCCAGCGTACAGGCAGCCAAAGAATCCAATAACAAAGTCAATTACCGGGGGGTAAACCAGAAGGACCCGATTCCCGGTAGCATTGAGCTTCTGAAGGTAGCCTGCCACATTCCGAGCAGCCGCGTCCAGTTGTGCATAGGTCAAGCACAAGTCTTTGGACGGATCGCTACCATCGGTGAAGTAATAAGCTGGCTGGTTGGGCTGTATTTTAGCCCAGTGCTGAAGAACTCGAACCAAATCGCTTCGAGGAGGTAGCGGGCAGCCGTTACGGAACAAACCACGAAGATGTGACTCGTTAACTCTAAAACCTGTTTCTATTGCATGCATCGCTACTGGTGGAAAACTACTCTGAATGGCGGTTTCCATTGCTCTTGTCTGAAAAGGAAGTTTATACTGTGGCCTGAGTGAGGAGCCGTTGCAAGTGTGAAAACGAAATAAACTGAACTTTTGAACACTATTAGCAGCTCTGGTGGCATCATCTAGTTATCGAGTCGACTTCAGACTATTGGTCGAATCAAATGGCAATAAAGCGAGCTTTTCGCCTGAGTTGAGCAGGCTGTTCGCGATTTCAGGGCAATGCAACCATGCAACTCGTCCAAACACAGCTCGAATATCTAGCAGCCCAGTCGATTGCGGCCCGCCAAAAGGCGTATTCCCCGTACAGCCAGTTCCAGGTAGGTGCCGCTATTCTAGGCGCGGACCAAAAAATCTACTTAGGCTGCAATGTCGAAAACGCCTCGTATGGATTGACCATTTGTGCAGAGCGAAACGCGGTCTTTGCCATGGTCGCGGCGGGTTGTCGTGAGATCTTAGCCGTGTCCATCGCCTTGCCCGGCGGCGGAACACCTTGTGGAGCATGCCGACAGGTGCTGGTCGAATTCGGCCGAGGCTTTCCGGTCCTCATCGTCGACTCCACCACGGGGCAGGTCAAATCACAATGGAACATCGAGGATCTACTACCCGCCGCCTTCCGCCCCGAGAGCTTGCATTAATTCAGTCCCATTGTAGCAGTTGTCGGGCTTCAAGCTGGCCAGAGTCTATGAATGTGTCTGTCCTAAGATCCATCCTCGTTGCCCATTTGCTTGTCGAACGCCTGCCTGACCAGGCCGATTGCGTATGGAAGCTCCTAGATTTTTGATAGACTCACCTCAACATCACCATTTCCCCAACGGCCAAGATTCGTGATGTCTCGGGCAATTCCTTTTGGGTCATTAATGTCGGAAAAGTCGATGTTTAGCGACAGTCGGAGACGCTTTGCCTGGGGGATTAAGTCTACGAAATTTGTCTCTGCTTTATAGGCAACATAGAGCTTCAAAAACTCTTCTGTTACGCAGGGATTCAGTGCCAATACTTGCGTCCGGAAAGCCTCAAACAGATCGCTCATAGCTGGCGTCAATAGATGTGGATGGTCTGTAATCGTATATTCTGCAGCAGCACTCTTGGTTCGGCGGTATTCCAGCAACGTTACATCGTTTAACTTTGGAGCAGGCCATACGTTTACTGCCGTCTCTGCCAGTTTACTAGCACGATCCTTGATCGCGTTTTCGTTCCAAGACTCCACTTGCCCGAGCCCCACATTCAGCTTAAGCGGACTAACCTTGAAGCCACCTTCCATATCTCGCTTTTCTTTGAAAACGCGATCGCTATATTGCGAGTTATAGCCTGTAAGAGTCAAGTTTCCGAGTGTGTGTAACCATGTTTGCTGCACTCGCTCCCATTCTGGTCCGAGTTCAGCCTTCCATCCAGCCGAGAGATTTTCATTTTGAGGCAATATGTGCTCGATCGTGTACTCGTCCACGACAACGCGTTCTTTTCTCTCAAAGTTCTCCAATCGTCGAAGCCAATAACTGCGGCTACGAAAATTGTAGAGATCGCGTGTCTGGAGATCGCGATGGAATTCGTCGTCGTTCGGAAATCGCCGATAGGAAGGAAGAAGCAAGAAATGGGCCAGCACACTTTCCAGATAGCGGTCTTTTTTCACAACCTTGGTAAACGTCGCGAATGTTTTGTTCATCGAGTTTGTTGGGATTGAGCATATAGCACGCCGGAACACGTATGCTTCTACGAAACGAACAATTTTCAGTAGGTCTATCTTCGGAAGCAATTTATTTGCATAGTCGTGGTAGACTTCAAGCAAAAACGGATAGGCAACATCCACCTTCAATTCTCTCAGATCGTTAAAGGCAAGCTTTAACTCTGCGTCAGCCTCTTTTCCCAACGCCATTGCACAAAAGTAGTGGGCAAAGTTCCGAACCTCTTTTACCAATTCTTCAACGCCCAACTCGGCCATTGCAGGAGCACGTGAATGCAGTTTGAATGCGTCGTAGATTCCATCGAGACGAGGAATCTCACCTGTCTTTACGGTTAGGTAATGACGCATGAAAGCGTCGAAGTGCGTTCCGTATGCCTCTTGACCAAAGTCCAGTTCCATTGGCCGCCAGTATTGCTCGTAAAGGCGAGTTTGCAGTTTCGGCTCCAATCCCATCAAGACAAAATTGCGAATCAGGTCGGCTTGGCTTAGTTCTCGCCCTGTTGAATTCATGCTTTCAAAAATGAGTTGTGGATTGTCTTGAACTCGATTGAGCGCAATATCGACAACCACGAGTTTTGCGATACCTTTGCACAGTGTGGGTAGTTCACTGGCATTCGCCTCGATAAGCTCTTCGAACAGCGAAAAATTCGAGGTGACTCTTAACGAAAAATCTTTCGGTTGCTCAGCGTTGTCCAGGATTGCAATAAGCGATGCCTTATCAGTTTGCGAGAGAAGCAGTTTGTAGCGACGCTCACCGTCTTCCTCAGTGTTGAGCAGATAGTAATGGCGAATTTTCCGGGGCGAGAAACCATCAACTGGTTCTCGTTGCCCTTCTTCCTGTTTTTCAAGCGCTTTGGCTAAGGCAGCGAGCAACAGCTTTAGCGTGGTTAGCCGTTGTTGACCATCGATCACCAACAATGGTTCTTGAGTTGTAAGATTCGAAAGTCCTTTCTCGACGTAGACAATCGATCCAACGAAATGCGCAACTAGCTTTTCATCGCGACCTGTTCGAATGATATCGTCCCAAAGTTGGCGACATTCCTTGTCTGTCCACGAGTAAGTTCGTTGGTAGATCGGGATCACGAACTGTGGTGACTTCTTGAGGAACTCGATTAACTTGGCTTCGGTAGCTTTCATGTTGCGTCAGTTTCTATGGAATCTAGTAATCCGCTACGTTCAAGGCATTCAAGGAATGCCTTCTTCAAGAAATTGCAGTGAACCCAAGGTGCATTAGATGCCGCTTTAAGCTCAGCTTCAAGCATCTCTCTTGGCGTTAAATTGTAAGTCTTACACTCATTCAATATTCGGCTTTGCCAGTAGATCCCGCCGTTCTTGCTATTACATTTTGCCTCGTAGCGTTCTTCGATTCCGTACAATTTGTTCCACGTCGAAGCTTCCTCGGGAAATGCGGTCGAGCCGACTCTGACGTTGATAGAACCTTTCGTGCGGCGAGCTGACCAATCTTTTGTCATCAACGTAACCGTGATCGTAATGCCAGGCGGAGTACGAGAAAAAGGGTAGAAAGCCCTTCGCCGCCGTTTGGTCTTATCATCATTAATTGGATCTTGCGAGAGCTTGTGTCCTGAATTGCACTTGTGGCACGAAGGTACGAGATTTCTCAAGTTGAGCGAATTGTAGGGATACACGGACTTCGGAAGGAAATGATCGAATGCGTCTCGGGTTGAATCAAACTCGCCATCAAGCGGCATGATCCCACAGAATGGACAGGCGTCATTATTGTTATCATGATCTTGGTCAACAAACTCGCGATAATATTCGGAAAGAGTTGAACCTAGAATGTGCCTGACAAAAGCAAGATCGAAGAAACCAGAATTGTAGATTCCGTTAAAGAACTTGTAGATCTTATCGTTAAGCACGGATTTCGCTGAATCGAGTGAATCGTAGTGCGTGGGTGTGACACCAGCTTCGTTCCGACAAAGTTCTTCTATTCGGTTGTTGTGCTCGAACTGGGTTCGAAATTGAACGATCTCAACAGGATTTAGCAATTTGAACTCACTAAAGATCGCATTGACGTTCTCGTAAAAGAAGTATGCGGCGCCATCTGTGTCAAGCTTGCCAGCGGAATCCCGGCGAAATAACTCAACCATGATTTGGTGCAAAGCTGGGTTTGGCTCGAAAAGTTCCAGGCTGTATTCATTGTCCGGGGCCTTGCACCAGACCTCACTAAAGATGAAGCTGACAAACTCATGCATCTGGTCCATCTTGTGTGGAACCGGGCGATAGGTGAAAAGCATTATCGAGGCTTCTCCATACTGTCCAGAATCGTCTTGATCAGCAACACTTTCTCCACCGAGTCACCGAGCTGTCGATTGAGTTCGTTGATGATGCCCTGCTTGTCATCTCCTCGCACGAACCTCGATCTTAACTCTTCCAAGACAGCTTGAGCACGTCCGCCTATGGTCTCTCGTTTGTCAAACGTGCTCATAGTGATCGTGTTAATCGACGCACCGAAAGTGTTGTATTCAGGATGGGTGATCCGTACTTGGCCATCGACCTTCTCAAACTCAAGCACTCGATCAGGCGTTGTATCCGAGATCAAAAATGGTGAATGGGTTGTAATCAGCATCTCATGAGTATCCGGGACGTCAGCAAAACACGCTCGAAGTTGGCTGATGAAGTTTGACCGCCAATCCGGATTGAAGTGAGTCTCTGGCTCGTCTAGCAGGAAAAGACTGTTGGTGTTCTTGAACAACAAGCACAGTCCCAGGCTGTGCAAGAGCTGATGCTCGCCGTCAGACAGGGCCTTGAGCATAATCGGTTCTTCAATATTGCTCTTTGTGAACTTGACGAACTTGAACCGCATAATGCGTTCGTCCGAGGCGAGTGTAGGAATCGTCTCGCTAACGTAGTGACTATCGGACTTGTACAGTTCTGCTTTTAGCTCATTGCTGACTGTGTACAAATTGAGCGATAGCAGAACTTGAAATGCCTGGAAGAGTGCGATGGGGGAACCGTTCACTGCGAAATCAAAGTTGTCCCTAAATGCTTGACGAGTCGCTTCGTTGACGAAGTAGTCTAAATATAACGTATCCGTTTCTGGATCGGTGTAGTGACAGGTAGCACAGCGATTAAGCCTGGTAATGATCGGATTCGAATTTGTTGCTGATCTTTCGTTGGCTTCTAGAAGCTGCAGCAAGTTGACGTGGTACTTGGGTCTATAAGGATTATCAGCGAGATCAAAGAACAATGGTGCTCTGGCCTTAATGATTTCCTCTATCGACTGGCCCGGTTCGCCAAACTCTACAATTTGTTCCTCACTGATTGGTATGCTGCGTTTGAGGATGATTCGGAATTCTTTAAGTTCTTCAATTCCTACACTCTTACGGAACGCAGCTAGGGTTGCCTCATCATTGTAGAGCAGATTGCAAATCAGTATGGCTTGGCTAAACCCACTGTCCAGATATGCCAATCGGGTATCTGGCCGGCCGGGATAAGGTTGTTGCTTTTTGAGGGCGTTCCAATATTCATCGAACTGGATGAATCGCATTTTGAAGAAAGGTAGGCTGAGGATTTCATTCTCGCCAGACGAATAGCCTAATACAAATGATGGCAGAAAAAAGTGTAGGTTTTCATGTGTTGCGAGTTCCAAACTGACCTCGCCATTGAAATCCGTCGTAACAGTTTCAATCACGGGGGATCTACCTGGTAACTTGGTAACTCGAATATGCTGAGTGCTCAAATCAAGAAGAAAATCGGAGACATCACTTGGTTTTGTAATTAGGTATTCCAACTCAAAAGCATCGGGAATTCCGTAACCATCAGGGATGCCATTGGAGTTGGCTTCCTGGTCGTAGAAAAACGCATCGGGAAGAAAGCTGCGGCGCACACGTAGAACTTCGAGCTGAAAGAAAATTGCAGCAAGCAATTCAAGCAAGTTCGACTTGCCGCTGCCGTTTCTGCCTGCACAGACGAAAGGAGCAAGATCACAATACTGGTTTAGTTCGTCTTTAATCTGCCGCTGATTGCGGAATTGGTACTCGAAGCCAGCGTGAATACTGCGAAACGACTTTGAATCTGTGAGCTTAACTCGGAGTAGTTTCATGGTGCCTCACTCCTCATTAATGGAAATTCGAACACGATTGTTCAATCCATCGTAGTCTTGCAACAATTTTTTGTTTTCGATGCTCTCGAACACGAATTCCTTCACTGCATCGTAAAAACAATTAAGCAACATATTATCGCTTCCATTGTCCTCATTAGCGTAGAGGTGCCCCGATACTTTAAGCTCAGCCAGTTCAATGAATGCATCAAGGACAAAAGGCGAGGATTTACCGATAGAGTCTAGATAGTCATCCAACCATCGCTTAAGTACCGCCTTAAGGAACTCCTTACCAGGAGGAATGCCTAGCTCCTTTGGCGTTGGCAGTTCAAATATCGAATCAGCCTCAAGTGCTTTTTCGCGGCTACCAAGATAAAGGCCACCTCGTCGGTACACCCCACCGTCATTAAGACCATCCTGTTCGAAGTCTCCTACGATCGGTATATCACCCGGAAGTCCAAACCAAAACGGCGACTCGACTTTGCTTTTACGCTTCCGGTCATCCCGGTCACCTGTTCCACGACCGTTGGTTTCCGTTTCTGGTGCGATGACTCTGGATAGATCCAACCTCCCATTGAAAGCTTGCTGGCTCAACATTGCGTAAAGCGATTCAAGGTCGATAATAGACTGCTGAAAGCGACCTTTAAGTTCTTCGCTAACTTGGGAGACTTGGCAAAACTGCGACTTTAGTGAAGTAGGTGGGCAGATTATCGGTAGTGGATTCAACGTCCCTATATTTATATTTGCGCGTGCCGCTTTTGGTGCGTTTGCTCGCAGCGGGGCCTTCCAAAATCGCATTACGAACTCGAGAAACACCGACTCGTTTTCGAATTCCTGCTCCAGAATCGTCATTCCGATAACAGAGTCTTAATAGCGGCCCATGTTTCAAAATCTAAAGTTGCGGTTTCTCCAGCAATCGTTGCGCTTCTAATCGCAATCACGATTGTTCCAATTTCGAACTTGCGGCTGATGCTTGCCCCAAGCTCGTTGAGCGTCTGATTATGTACTCTTAGTCTTCCGGCAGAACGAGCAATGTCTCCTGTTTGTATGAAAGGAAAAGGCCCATCGAAATCGCCGGGATCATTTCGCGGGCGGGGTGTAAATTTTTCCCTCGCTTCACGACTGCTATCCGCGCCAGGTTTAGTCATATCCCAACTCTTTTCGTTGCGAACTGGATCGCCGAACATGTTGAGGAAGACTTTTGAGAATCATCCAATTGTTGCAGTTACTGTTTCCGCTGAGCTATCAGTCCTTCCACTTTGCTCAGCAAATGCGCTTTTATCGGATTTGGTCCTCAAGCGGCGGAAGAGGCATCGTGAGCTTCGCGACGTCGCTGGGACGCGCGTAGCAGGGACCCACCGACGCCGCTGACCGTACTCATGAATTGCGAATGGAAACATATCGCAGGTCAGGAAATGCCTAAGGTAATCTTGATTGCACAGAGGACTACGAAATATGATCCATTCCCCAGACGCAATGATTCGACGTTCAGTTTTTCGCCAACGATCCACGCTCGGCGAATGTGTGGGACGATCTTTGACAACAAACGTCGCCGGGTTCTACCTGCTTCGACGATCAATTTCTCGACCGAGTAAAACTTCAGGATGTCGTCGATCGAAAGCAGGTATGCTATACAAATCGAAAACCTCATCAGGAAACTGGGATGGGTTTACACTAGGCTTACCTTTCACGATGAGATTTTCGAGGCGTGTTGTAGGATAGGATTTCATTGAGGTTTGCCTTCTGCGAAGATTTCGGGTGAATCGCAAGCATTCGCTAGCCGAAATCGACACACACTGACTTTGGGGGACTGAGCTGCGTGAATACGATGTGGCTCGTCCACATTCTGTTTACCATTCCAAAAATTCTTTATTTCCAAATTGGATTCGACATCCAAGATTGCGTTAGTCCCATTCGATTGTCGGCGTTGGCTACACTCGGTGGCGATTGCAGATACCCGCTCTACTCGAATCTTCCAATTCGCGCAGCTTGAAGTTGCGGCTGGAATACGTTTTAGCCAATACCGCAAGAGCATCAACGTGGCTAGCAAACGCCGATTGCTGGTTAGATTAGGCGCTTTTGCCAGTCTTTTCCACTTGCCGGTAATGTTGGCTTGATCGCCCAAACGCGATCCCACGGCCGCGAGTGGTGTGCACTGAGATTCCGAACGTAGACAAAATGGTGCATCCAACTCTGTAGGATACTTGCCTGCAACCCATAGCGACTGGATATCGATTTTTGATCGGGTTTACTCATCCCCATAAACATCTTCGACAAACCGCCAAACGACATCACTTCTGTCACCATCCAAACAGGTAGGTCGGGGAATTCAATATAGGCCTGCTTGAAGTGGGTTACGAAGAGTTCGCTCGAGCGATTGGCCTCTTCCTGTAGACGCTTCAACCAGTCAGTATGCCCAAATCCCGCGTAAAAATTGGTTGCAACCGTATGTCCGAATGCACCGTACTGCTGACCGAAGAAGTAAGCGATTGCAGCCCGCAAATCTACTTCGATGATTTCCAAAGCTTCAGTAACTAGGTCGCGCAAGGCAAGATCGAATTGATACGCATCGACAATCTGCTCGAACGTTGTTCCAACTACAAACGTATGACGCTGCGATTCGAAGGCTAAGCAATATCCGCTAAATCGATAGTAGTTGAGATGGGATAAGAACTGCTCTGCCTTACGAAGGTCCGCGATAACCAGCCCGCGGCTGCAGTAAAAGCTGGGCCTGGTCGGCGTAGGATAGCCAGCCCTTTTGGTATGGTTGGCTCATCGGGGCTGTTCCTTGTTTGCTAATCGCAAAGAGGAAGAGCGCAAAAATAACTCGCGCCCTTGATGCACGTCATCCAAAGGGCTTTGGGCCCAATCGGCGAGAGGTGCGGCGAGTGTGTTGCAAGAAGTATCGGTCGTGACTGCGTCAAAATCAAGGGGCCAGTCCGTGTGCGAAGTCAAATGCCCAGAATCTCGGCAATCTATAGCGATTGCGGCAAGGTCTATAGCTAGCATCAATGGGCATTGGATTCCTTGGTGGGATAGGCTTCCAGCCTGTCGGGGAGTGCCTGACGGGCCGAGCCTGTCCCGCGTTAAAATTGCACGGCTGCTGACGTCGATCATCCAATCATGCTCCGCAGTTCGAGCAATACTCCGGACAATGCCGCTTTGAATCTTCGCTAGGTCTTCTTCCTTAGTATCGCCAACTTCGGCTTTGATCAATTTTTCAAGGATCACCGCTGGGTCTTCGTACTGACCTCTTCGAAAACATCTTCTTTGTATTTGCTAAAGCTTAGGTCATAGACTTTGTCCTCGCCTTCGATTTCCTTACGAAGGGCACGAAGAAGCACTTCTGCTTGCGATCGGTGTCGGCTTTTCGGTTTGCGAGCTTTGAATCGTGTTACGATATCCTGCAGGTCTCCATAGCCAGGTTGTTTGTTGCATTGCTCGTCTGGGAATAGCCGTCCGACACCATTTCATAGAACCAAACGTTTTGAGTAGCTGGCTTGGTCACCTTTTCTTCTCGGTCGTAAACTTTGGTGAACAATAGAATGGCGGTGCTGACTCCTGCATAAGGCTTGAACACACCGCTGGGCATAGTGATGACAGCCTTTAGATCGCAACGATCCACAAGCAATTTACGCAAGCTTTTGAACGCGTTGCCGGAACCGAAGAGAACACCTTGAGGAACGATGACGCAGGCCGTTCCCCCTTTCCTCAGTAGACGATAGATGTTTGCAACAAACAGCAACTCGGACTTGGTTGTGTCGATGGGGATATCGCTATTGATGTCGCCTTTGTCGACGCTGCCGGTGAATGGCGGGTTGGCCATAACGATGTCGTACTCAGACTCTTCGGTATAGCTTTTGCTAAGAGTGTCCTTGTAATCGATCATAGGCTCATCAATTCCATGCATCATCAGGTTCATCAGTCCCAATCGAACCATGGTGCTGTCGATGTCGTAGCCGATAAGTGACTGTGTAAGAATTGACTGAGCTTTATCGGTGAGTGCTGCAGCAACGGATGTGCGTAGAAAACCGTCTTCATCTGGTTTGAGGTCTTTTGCACCCGCTTTAATTGCCAATTGGGTAACGATGTACTGATAGGAACCCAGCAAGAAGCCTGCTGAGCCGCAAGCTGGGTCCACGATACGATGCCCAAGTTGCGGCTGGACAAGCTCGGTCATTAACTTGATGATATGGCGCGGCGTTCGGAACTGTCCGTTTTTGCCTGCGCTGGCAATTTCGGATAGGAGCATTTCATAGACATCCCCTTGAATGTCTTGAAACGCTTGGCCCTTCTCTTGAGAATCCCGATCCATGATCTGGAAGATTTCATCAATCGTTCTGACTGCTTCGACCAGTAGTTGTTCCTTGGGGATGATGAAGACGGCATTCTTCATGTGATGGGTGAACTTGGATACCGCACCATTCATGTCTTTCAAAAACGGGAACACCTTGTTTTGAACGTGAGGCAACATTTCGGTGGCCGGCATATGTTTGAACTCGCTCCACCGGAGCGTTCGCTTGTCGATGGCATATTGCTTAGAGTCAGATTGTTTCCGATATTCAGGTGGAATCCACTTGCCCTTGAATCGAGAGGTGTAGGGCTCGCCCGTGAATTCGGCGTCCGCTTGCTTCTTTTGGTCAATCTCATCAAGGCGCTTCATAAAGAGCAGATACGTGATCTGCTCAATGGCGGTGAGAGGATTGGAAATTCCACCGCTCCAGAATTTATCCCAGAGCTGATTGATCTTGGCCGCTAGTTCAGAGTTGCTTTGAAGCATTTTGTGGTTCGTTAGTTGGAATAAGTGGCATAGGGGACCAGCCTGTGGATTCAACATCAAACAGGTTGAAAGCCTATACCGCGTTTAGGAGGCTAGTCTAGCAGTTAGTTCTAAAATCTCATCGATTTCACGCGCATTAAACACACCGCGAATGCCTTGTGGGTGGATTACTGTGAATGGCGAGCTAATCAGATCCTTTTTCTCGACCTTTTCGCGCTCCACGATGAAGTTTTTCAAAAGGTTGAGGAATTCGAGTTGCCTACTGTTGAGATTGGTATGCTGCTGAATGAACTGCTCAAACGCTTGATCAACCGCTTCAGGAAAGCTCTTAAGCAATTCGATGCCTAAGATATGACGGATAAACTGGATAAAGCTCGCCCTGCGATTCCTGTAAGCCTGTCGAAGTAAGTCTTCGGTGATATGCGGGTGTTCTGAATGCAAAAGGTTTGCGAGTTCGTTCGCTTCGTCAGAGGAAATGGCCGCTCCGTTTTTGATCTTCAGCAATATCGGATTGTGTTCTGTAAGCTCCGCGATCAAAGCTTCTACCATTTCGCGATAGCGGCTAATGCTAACGGCCTCATTTTGAGGTCCAAACTCTACCCATTCCTTATGATGAAGAATGTCCTTGAGATCGAGATGCATGGGACTGGAGCCAGGGTTTGCGTCTCGAAACTTCATGAGAGGTCCCAGTCGAATTATCAATTCATCAAGGGAGTCTTCCAATTCGAGGGAATTCGACTTTGACCAAAATTGATTTGCCTGGGCGGATCGAATCAACGGCTCTTCAGCTTGGACGAAAGGGATACTCAACGGTAATTCACTGATCTGCTCAACAACGCCTTCTTTCAGAGCCTCTGCCTTCTTATCTTCGCCTAATAATTTGGCAAGCGAATACTCAACCAAATCGCGTTCGAATCGCATTGCTTTGAAATCTGCCTCGGATACTGTACGGAATAACGGTTGGATCTCAGTGCGAAGAAACTCGATCTTTTGATGGTCTAGTCCTGTCCAAAAGTCGTTAGCAGCGAGCTTACTTAGCGATTTGGCCGCATCTTTGATGACGATTGAACTTGGGGGTAATGCGGCGATTTGTTTCTGAAGTTTACCGACTTCACGTAATGCAATTTGGTCATGCTTGAGATCGACGGATTTCTCAATTTTCTCCAACCGCAATCCGACTAGCCGTACAGGCAGAGGTACTTGTGACTTGAGTTCCTTTCCCTTGGGCTTAAGCTTGAAGTATTCGAAGTTGTCCCAGCAATCGAGGATCAAAAACTCGTTTTTTTCGAGGCACCAGGGTTTTGGCTTGTTCGTCTCGAGTAACCGTGTGCCGCGACCTATCATCTGCCAAAACTTCGTGTAAGAATAAACCGGCTTGGCAAACACAAGATTGACGATTTCACGAATATCGATGCCGGTGTCTAGCATATCGACACTGATTGTTACACGAGGCATATCGTTGTTCGTAAACTGATCCAGCAGCCCACCCTTGCCGTAGACTCGCGGATCATCTGAAACAAGAACTTTGGCTAGCTCCCCAGCATACTGCGGGTAGAGTCTGTCAAAAACCTCTTCGACTCTTCGCGCGTGTGCCTTCGAGGAGCAGAAGAAGATCGTCTTTCCCGGTAGCACTCCATTGAAATCCTTAATGCACTCTTCCATGAACTCCTTGACGATAAGCGTATTGGTTCCTTTGTTGATGACTTGCTTCTCTATTTGCGTCCCTTCAAAGTTGATCTCTTCAACTTCCTTACCTTCTAGCAATAGTCGCTTTTGATCTTCGAGCGAAATAGTGCGTTTGCTGATCCCTTCTTTTTGGAATCGAGTTTGGATCTTCATTACTTGGAAACTGCAAAGATATGGAGGGACGTTGTTAACAGCTTCCTCGAAAGTGTATGCGAAGCTCGGGAGGCCATCTTCGCAATGGAATACCTTAAACGTGTTGTGGTCAATGATGTCGGTTGGTGTCGCAGTGAGTCCCAGCGTCAGCGTACTAAAGTACTCGAGTATCTCGCCATAGGTGTTGTATATCGAGCGATGACTTTCATCAACAACGATAAGGTCAAAGAAATGCGGCGATAAGTGCTGCGTATCCTCGCGGATAATGTTGAGCATCGTTGGGTACGTTGACACGTAGATGCGTCGGTCTTTTGCGATCAGCTTTTCACCGATATTTGGCCATCGTGGCTCATGCGGAAGATGTTCTTTGAAAGCGGCGAGTGCTTGCTCGCGAAGCGCGATTCGATCGACGAGGAATAGAATTTTCTCAGCATGGCCAGCGCGCATGAGTGCATCGACCATTGCAATACAGGTGCGAGTTTTTCCAGTGCCTGTTGCCATTACTAGGAGAAAGTTTCGCTTTTTCGCTTCGATTCCTTCTAGAACAGATCGAATCGCTCGAATCTGGTAATCGCGACCAGAAATATCAGTATTGATCAATTCATGCGTGAGCGGCTTACGGTTTCTCCGAACGTATTGCATACGTTCAAGATCATCTCTCGTGGGGAAGCCGACAACCTTTCTTGGCGGAAAGTTGCCTAGATCCCAAAAGAATATTTCGAAACCGTTTGTGTAGAAGCAAAATGGCAGCTCACCACCATGTTGCAACTGAATGTTGTAGCAATACTGTTTGGCCTGCTCACGGCCGATCTCAGCATCCTTGTTAGATTCTTTCGCCTCAACTACAGCAAGCGGCTTTCCATCTCTCCCAAGCAATGCGTAATCACTGAACTCTGTGGTCTCATAGTAGGCGCGAAGTTCGGCGATACCGTTTGTTGCATTCTTGGCAATTGCGAATTCTTCTGCGACCTGCGTCGGATCTTGAACATTCCAACCGGCTTCGGCAAGTCGTTTGTCTATGAGTTCTGAGCGAGTTTGAGCCTCGGGCTTCGTCATCTGATTGATATTACGGGCTAAGAACTCGAAGATATTCGATTCATATTTGAATCTGCCCAATTTTTTGATTGATGGTAGCCATACCCCAGCCAGTGAGGCTTGAATCATGTGGAGTTAGTCACTTGATGCCGTTGTCTCATCATACTTCCAAATTAATTAGTCAATTGATCAAGTAGGATAGGTTACCAAGCCACTCGGCACGCTACAAGAGGGATATCAGGTTCGTCGGACTTTGCGGGATAAGTTTGGCGCTACGCTCGTTTGCCGACGGCCGAACACGAACCAAGCAAGTGCCGGTGGAGCGAGATCAATGCACTGAGAAAATTGGGTCGCAGCACTTAGTTGAGGTGTTCCGAATATCGACTAGCGATGTCCTGGATGGGTTCGAGTCCCGTTTTACTTCTTGTATCGAACAACGACGACTCGGCCGCTGTATTCCTCCATACCGAGCTGATCGAGCATAAGGTTCTCAACCTTCTCCATCGAGCCGCCTCCTGTTCCTGCGCCGATGAGCGGAAAGGCTATGGATACGAACGAGAGTTCTCTAGCAATGTGCAGTGCATTTCGGCATGACTCACGAATCGAAAACTCGGACGATCGCCATAACATGCTGATACCAGCCACATGGATAATACCCTTGAAGGGCAAACGCCCAGCACTTGTTAGGACCGCGCCACCCAACGGGATTGGACCACGCTTGGCAAGCTCGCGAAAAGGCTGATAGCCAGCCCGCTTTTTGATCGCTCCCGAAACGCCCTGAGGTATCAAAAGCCACCATGGAATGATGTTCCGATTCCATGCGTTGACGATTACCTCAACGTCTTGGTCTAGCAAATCGCCTGTAACCATTTCTACAGCCATAGTGTGCGTTTACCTAGTCCGGTAATTGAATGAACTGAGCGGGTACAGCATCCGTTTAACCAAACACCATTGCAGTTGAGTAAATGATGTGGCCGGGTCAAAAAGGGCGTTAGACTTCGCGACGTTGGAAAGCTTTGTAGTCCCTTCAGTTCCAGGTTCGTAGGCCAATCACTGTCTAAAACGTGTACAATTCGACTGACGGTAACAACCATTGTTCGTACTCAATAATAGAATTGAAGGCGGCCAGCTATGACAGGTTTCGGCGTATCAGCTCATTCGCATGCTGCCGGTTCTGGTTTGTTGGCTCTGCAATTTTGGCCAGCGATGGCACTGGTTTTCTCCATGATATTCTGGCGAATATTGCATCGTCTGTTTGAGTCTGCGGTCCTCCTTCTTGTGGCTCTTGTTCTACTTTCCGTCCCTAGCAATTTGTTTAAGTCAAATCTGTACGCGATTGAATCCCAAGTACGAATCATTGGCGACGGCAGTTTTCGTGTTCCTTGTCAAAATATCAAACTTGCTCATTGTTCGTCAAAGCAAATCATTGTTTATGGTTCAAATTCAGAATTGTGTTTGCTTGACGGATCATCTGGACGACTGATTGAATTTTCCCTTGCAAAGCAAAGTGAGAACGAGTTCATAAGCGATTCAGCATCTTCGCCCAAAGGAGAGTCGTTCGCAATCTCGATTGGTAATCACATTGAAATTCGGGCGGTAACCATGCCGAGCAAAATAATGCAAACATTTTCAATGCCTCAAGACAATGAAGATCGCACCTTTAGCTCGGACATTTTGATGGACTATGCGAGTGATGGTTCAAAACTTTACTCGTATCACGAGCATAGTCGATCACTTTTTGTCCATGATTGCATAACGGGCTCTACTCGCAAGCTTGCGACACTTGCAAAAGATTCAGGCACGGAATATTTGACTTTCAAACAACTTAAGTCAACCAAGCAAGGTGATTTGCTCTTGGTTTGCCCGGAACACATCGTGCAGCTCAAGTCGTCCGGTGATATTCGCTTACGGAAACCACAGGACAAACTCACACTCAACCGCATCGAGACTGATGGAGATTTGATTTACGCAAATGCCTATACTCCCAGAGAAGGGCTCATCTTCGGCGATAGCATCATTGTCGAATATGACGCTCGAAGCTTCCGAGAGCTACGTCGCTGGTCCTGCGATACGACTGACTTGAAACTGGTGAATGGGAAGCCCGTCTTTGTTAGAAACGGCGGCTTACATGGCGTAAATGCTAATGGCGTTGACCTGATGACAACACTACGATCACAGGTTAACCAATTAGGGGTCTCAATGGATGGAAAAAGACTGGTTGCGACCATCAATGGTGGTATTCGAATCTGGGACCTAGAGGACAGTGGTGCATGGAAGATTGTTTCTGCTAGCGATGGTCCCGACCAAGGTGATAATCAGTTTCAAATTGACGATGCTGGGACGATTACACTAGTTTCTAACACCGATGTGCTGCGGTCGAAAAATGACAGGTTTCAAACTAGTCAATCACTTGGATCGACTTTGTCAACGAACATTACCTATCGAACACTTGCCGCTGACGGATTGACGATCGCGGCTATTGGTAAGGATGGCCATGTGCACGTTGCCAAAATTGACCGCGAACATTCGTCAATTCGATTGAACATCCCGGACCGTAGTAAACCGACAATGGTGCGAGTGGCCGAAGATGGATCACGAGTTGCTGTTGTATTCATGCCGACAGTTAACGTGGACACACAAGGGAAGCAGAGGGCACAAAGCAGCGGCATAGAATCCGCTTTTTTTCAAGGGCTTCAGGCAGGAATGAGTGGGAGTGAAAACAAGAGACCTTGTGCGATCTACCAGTTGCCATCGCCTAACCCAGTCGCACAAGCAGTTATCGGAGAGACATCCCTTTTGAGCGGTCAAAATGGCTTCGCTCTTTTTTCAAAATCCGAAACACTTTATTGGTCTGGTCCGAATCGCTTTGGAAGTTGGAAATTTGGTAGCTCCGACAGCAAACCAAAGACAAAAGCAATGGGCCCAACAGAAAGTTTCAAATGTTACGCGATAAACTCACTGGGCGATGTGGCCTACAGTTCAAGGTCGGAAGAAAACGGGGTGTCAGGCAATGTGAATTGGTTTGGAAACTCACAGAAGCGTCCAATTCGGATCACCTCAGAGAAAGCTCAGGAACCCTTTGGAGCTGTCGTTGAATTGGCAGAAGATGGCACAACAATCTACGTGGCTCAAGCTGACGGGAGACAAGCTACGTTAAAGAAGCTTGAAATGCCTAGCAAGACTGAGCTTTGGAGAGTCTCCCTTCCATCGCCGGCACTTAAGATGCGTCTTTCGCGAAATGGCACCTACCTAGCAGTTCAACTCTGCGATTCTCGTTACGCAGTGGTTGATGTTGCTCAGCGATAGACGGGGTTGCCAACTCAGCGAGAATAGATGACCCTGTCACCGACGCGATGCTCGCCTCGCTTGACAACCACTGCCCAACCCAAGATTCTCGCTAACTCGATCGAGTCAGCATTCTTGATTGGCTCAATTGCGGTGATTGTTTGTATCGTTGCAAGTTTTCGCATGATCTAAACTGATAGGTATAAACGGATTACCATAGGGCTATGAACACAAGCCGGAACGCAGTGATTCGAACGCCGTCAATCGGTTTTTGAGGCCTAGTGCACACGAAAGAACTGCTGCATTTGCAATGAAATTCTTGGTGTCGCCTCATCCTAGGGAGTAACTGGGGAGTATTCCAGTGACAAGACTTGTCCCTGCCTGTCGCTATTTGACGACACGGACTTGCAACTCTTGGTTCAGTCCTGGAAGCAATTACCTAGTCCTGTTCGAGAAACTATCCTGTCAATTATTCACTTGCACGTGAAGTTACAGCACTTGGCCTTTGATCCAAATCATCGACCATTATGGCATCATACTTCACCAATTCAACGGCGAGCCTGACCCTAAACTACTTAAGGCAATTGTTATAAAATCCGTCTCGGAAGAAGCTAAATAACCGCCGATTTCCTGCAATGGCTCGTTCGCAAAACGTCTTGATTCTAGCAGCGAACCCATTTCGGTCTTTGGTTTTCAAAGCAACGGCTGTTGCCGAGCGGCAAAGTACATTTCGGTGCAGTTTCTGCTACACTAGTCCCCAGATTCGAGGCCCCTATTTTAAATTGCTTTTCTGCGTTATCTCCTGGCCCAGAATCTCATGAGCTGATTGAACCCGACATTCACGCTGGAGACGCTTTTCGATGGCTAGAACTCATCATTTGCCACATAACGCTACCAAAAATCAAAATCGAAAATCATTTTCTTCTAAGTCTGAATTGCGGGTCAGATTAAAGTGTTCTTTTCAGTTCGAAGTTCTTGAGGATCGGAGACTGTTGGCTGGTACAACTCCCGATATCTATGAGCTGAAAGGCGTAAGCCCAACGTATGATGCAGGTTACTTTGTCGAAACGCCTAAGCCAGTTCCTAGTGGAGTCGATGCATCGGGAAGGACTACTTACGATTTTCGAATTGATACTCCAGGTGATCAATCAGTTCGTTTTAAACTAAGCGACAGCCTTGACACGCGTCGCATTCGTGTTGATCCTAGTCAGTCCTATCAGCTTGCTACAGATGCTGCAAATGGTGAGGGATCATTGGTTGCCGAGGCATTTGATTCCAGCGGAGGATCACTTGGGCGAATCACGGTGCCTTTTCTCGGCCTACAAGCCGACCTCGCCCAATACTCGACTCTCAAAAATGTTGCGATACTAGGTCCCGGCGGCGTAACATTGCCAACAAGCACTGATTCAATCTCCATCGCAGAACCGGATGATCTTAGCCGGCTTGTTACTTTTGGCTTTCAAGCGGATGACATTGAGTATATCGATACGGCGACATCGGTAAATCATTGGCACGACGATCAGATGCTGAAGGTGAACTTGAGTAGTAGTTATCAGCTATCAGCTTTCGTTTCGATGGGCAGCAACGCGGCTACTAGTCAGTTGCATTCGTTGGGGTTTGAAGCTTTTGATGCAGACAAACTGTTGATTGAAGCAGTGCATGTTCAGCGATATGCGGACGCTGCCGATGCTAGACTCACTAGCCCATTGAATCCCGGCGACACTGTTGTACGTTTGGACACGACTCTGCGCTGGGCGGCCACGTCATTAGATCCTGCCAATCGGTCACTGGCTTGGTATGGATATGTCGATGGCAAAGGCACGTCCTATGCAGACTATACCTATACACGCAATGTACTGCGTGACGCGGAGTATGGAGCTTGGCCAACCAATGGAATCAGCGGAAATGTCATTACTTTGTCAAAGCCTTGGGCCGGTCCGGCTTTGCCAGTCGGCACAGCGATGCGAAATACCGTGGACAATTCTTCGCTATTCGCTGTCTTACAAGATCGACTGCCGGTGATTGGTTATACCCAAACAACGCTTTCCGGAACTTGGCTGCAGGGTACTCCCAGCAAGACTAATTTCCCGTCTGGAACAGCATACGCTCGTTTGGCTGCCTGGACTAATTTGACGAGTATTTCGATCGATGAGCCAATCGTGATTCGGATGAGCTGGGGAACTGATCAAGCCGTGCCGACCTATCACAAACTAGTTTCCAACCGTAGAGCGGAAACACTTGACGTTCTGGCCAATGATCCATTAGCAACTCGCATTTTAGCTATCACTCAGCCAGTTTACGGTCAAGCTAGTATCGTTACCGATGGAACTGGACGGACCTCTATCGCATACCAGTCGGGCGAGTATCAGATTGGGGCTGACTTCTTTGAGTATGTCGCCCTACTACAAGATGGAAGCACGACCAGCGAGCGAGTTTATGTGAATCTCTTGGGAGGAAATCTAGACGGCGATCCCATACTCCAAACTCAGGTATCGCAATCAAGCAACTACGTACTTTATCCAACCAACTTCCTACGATCGGCCGTCAAGAATCAGCAATTGATCGAGGAGATTCCTAACGCAGAAGGCTTGATAGGATTCGTAGGGCCAGCTTATGTCTATTTGGAGGATGTTGCAACGCAAACAGGTGCTATCACGATACGCCCCAATGGTTCATTTCGCTTTACGCCATTGCCAAACTCCATGGACGATTTCTACTTCAACTATCAACAGCGAACAAACGCCGAGACACGATTGTCCCGACCGATTCGAATACAGGTACTTGAAAGTGAATGTCGGCGAGATCAAACACGATTAGCTCAGTTGGCTCTTGCAGAATTAAATTTCGAAGCAACCTTCCGTAAATTGTTTTATGATCCTGCAGCATCCAGCTATTTCACCAATAATCTGCCTAACCTGAGCTGGCGAGTACTGTTGTTGCCCTACCTGGGTACCCAAGCAAGTGAACTGTTTTCTCGATTTAAGCTGGATGAGCCTTGGAACAGCGCTAACAACCTGCCACTTCTCAATCAGATGCCCGACGTTTTTCGAAGTGCTGGCGATGGTTCTTCAACTACCAACACTCGATTCCAGGTGATTGCAGATACTGGCTCGACGTTTTTCATCAATTTGGTGGATAAACGAACTTACAAGAATCGTTTTGCCGATGCAACGGATGGATTGACCAATACGGTACTGATCGTTCAATCGGGTGCTGACAAGGCGGTGCCGTGGACGAAGCCTGATGAGTTGCCATTTAACGCGGCTAATCCAATTGCGACGCTGGGGAATGTTGGTAGCTACTTCAATGTTGCCTTTGCAGATGGCCAGGTGCGAGCCTTACCGGTCGATATGGGCAATCTGAAATTTCAATCACTCGCACAAATCAATGACAACACCTATGTCGACGCTGCCAACGAGACTCGCAGAGCTAAAAAACGCACGGATTTTCCGGGCGATCCCATCGTCTACAATCGCGCCTACCTCAATTTTCAGTTACGAGCAATTGTTCTAGCCAACCATAACTATGAAAATAGTTATAAGCGTTTGCCTGCGGCCGGTACAAAACTTAGCTGGCGGGTTCAAATACTGCCATATTTAGACGCTAGCGTCCTGTATCAATTGTTTAGGCAGGATCTTCCCTGGGATGATCCGATTAATCTGGCACTTCTAGACAAGATGCCAGATGTATTTCGAGCAGTTGATGAATTGGCTGATTCCTCTACAACTCGCGTGCGTGTGCTTGGTGGACCCAATATGATGTACGCAAGCGGCCTAACGGACACGGGTCCAAAATTCTCAGACGTTACTGACGGTTTTGTTAACTCAATTCTATTTGTACAAGCGGGAATCAATCAAAGTGTTGTCTGGACTCAACCGGATGTAATGCCCGCGCCGGCAGGCAACATCTGGGACAGTTTAGGGAATCATCCCGACGGTAAAATGCCAGTGGGAATGGTCGACGGTTCCATTCGCGAGATTCCTACTAGCGCTCCCGCAGTTTTAGTTCGTGGATTGGCAACCATCAATGCTGGTGATAGTGGCTGGAGCGTCTTTGAGACTGCGATTGGTGATTTACGTTTGCGAAGTCAGAGCACCATGGCGTCGCAGATAATGTCAATTATTATTGGTTCTGTGAACTATGAGACGACATATAAGTTTCTACCGAATAACTTTATCGGCAGTTTGAGCACGCTCCCCACTGGATCGGTCGGTTTAAGTTGGAGAGTTGCAATTCTACCATTCATCAAGGAAACGAATCTCTACAATCAATTCCACTTGAATGAACCTTGGGACAGCCCGCACAATCTGAGCCTCTTGCCGCAGATGCCAAGCGTCTATAAGACCTCTTTTGATGTGCCTTACAGCTACAACACCCGTATTCAACGATTTACTGGACCCAATACCGTTGACCCGATGAAACGGATCAAGAGTACTAACGTACCCGATGGCACATCCGAAACTGTTTTGATAGCGGTAACAGCTCCCGAAGATGCTGTTCCTTGGACCAAGCCTGATGACATTGATTATGCGACAGGTCAATCGTGGAGTAGCTTGGGCAAGAATGTGCCGTTTACTTTACTTGGGTATGTCGATGGCCAAGTGCGGCCGACTGAGCATCGGGACGAATACGTTGAATACTTGGATGGATTTAGTTTGGATCTGTTGGTTCACATTAACGATGGTGTTTACACTCCAACGATAACTCGCCGGACTGTCCTACACGAAGGCGACATCATTAATGCTATTTCGTTTGGTACTACGAGTGCCATAAACTTGGGCTTTGACGACTCGACTATGGCAACTGCAGCGAGCACATTGGAGCGTAGTCCTGATAGGAAGTACCAACGCGTTTCGCTGGCAGCAAATTCCGATCGAAACGGAAGGCGAGAAACCAAGCTCAACATAGCCGTCCCAGGTTCGCCGTTGTCGAACGAACAAGTGACGGTTGTCGTTGTCGATAATGATCCCAATCTGAGACCGACCATCGATCAGGTTAACTTTTCAGTCAATGAGGATAGTGGTGCAGCATCGATACCCCTAACAGGGATCTCGGCTGGTGGCAGCGAGTCTCAGCCGCTGAGAGTTACCATTAGCTCCAACAGTTCAATTATTACAGCGCCCTCGCTCAGCTACACAGCTCCAAATAGTACCGGACAGTTGAACTTCAGTACCATTCCCGATCTATTTGGTACAGCAACCGTTCTAGTCATGGTTGAGGATGGTGGGCCTGATAACCTTTTGGCCACTTTCACGGATAATCTAGTCCGGGTAATGACGGCAACAATCAATGTTCTTCCCATCAACGATGCCCCAAAACTTAATCCCATTCAGAACTATGTAGTTGATGAGGATTCAGCAGCTCAATCGACCAGCCTATCTGGCATTCTGGCAGGCGGCGGTGAAGTACAGCCTCTCAAAGTTACTGCGATTAGCAGCAATCCGATACTGGTATCCAATCCTCTCGCAACCTACAACTCGCCTAATCAAACCGGCCAGCTAACTTGGGCTCCCAATACAGACCAGTTTGGTCAGTCAGTAATAACGGTTATCGTTGAAGATGGTGGCAACGACTCCAATCTATCGACGACTTCAGACAACGCGACAACGCAGCAACTATTCACCATCACGGTCAATCCCGTCAATGATGCTCCATTGTTGGATGTTATTTCGGACATCACGGTCAACGAAGATCCGGGAATACAAACGACCAATTTAACTGGTGTGCTAGCTGGAGGCGGCGAATCGCAACCTCTCAGGGTAACTGCGGTGAGTAGCAATCCTACGTACATTGCTGATCCGCAGGTTATCTACATTTCGCCAGACTCCACGGGTCAGCTTCGGTGGAATCCTATTCCGGAAACATCAGGACAAGCGGTCATTACTGTCATGTTGGAAGACGGCGGATTGGACTCTAATCTCGCAACAACTGCCGACAATGCAACAACTCAGAGACAGTTCACGATTACGGTAATCCCTGTTAACGACGCCCCTCTGATTGATACCATTGTAGACGTCGCCGTTAATGAAGACTCTGCTCAACAAACTACTGGTCTTACAGGTATCTTTGCGGGTGGCGGAGAATTGCAACCGCTCAAAGTTACTGCGATCAGTAGCAATCCCTCAATGATCGCAGATCCTCAAGTCACCTACACTTCAGCCAATCAAACTGGGCAGCTTACTTGGATTCCTTTGGCCGATCAGTTTGGACAAAGTGTGATCACAGTCATCGTTGAAGATGGTGGATTTGATTTAGATCTCGGAACTGTTTTAGACAACGCAACTACACAGCGAAAGTTCACAATTACCGTTAATCCCATCAATGATCTGCCATCGTTGGATGCAATTTCCAATGTAGTAGTGAACGAGGATCCAGGAATACAAACGACGCCTCTTTCAGGAATTCTCGCAGGCGCAAGCGAATCACAGCCTTTGAGAGTTACAGCGGTCAGTAGCAATCCGGCAATAGTTGGCAATCCAACCGTTGTTTACACCTCTCCCAACTCGGTAGGACAGCTTGATTGGAGTCCGGCTGCGGATCAGTTTGGTCAAGCCATCATCACTGTCACCGTCGAAGACGGGGGAAATGATTCCGACCTTGCAACCGCAGTCGATAACTTAACAGTTCAGCGTCAATTTACGATCACAGTTAACTCTGTGAATGATACGCCTTTGATTGATACCATTCCGGAAATATCTGTAAATGAAGACGCGGGAGTTCAAACGACAATTCTCTCTGGAATACTCGCTGGTGGCGGTGAATCTCAACCCCTAAAAGTCAACGCAAGCAGTAGCAATCCGGCGCTCATTGCAAATCCTCAAGTTACCTACAGTTCGCCAAATTCCTCTGGCCAACTTACCTGGGTCACCGCAGCAGATCAGTCAGGACAAACTGTCATTACCATCACGATTGAGGACGGTGGTTTCGATTTGAATCTCTCGACTACAGCCGACAATGCGACAACCGAGCGACAATTCACGATAACCGTCAATCCAGTAGACGACGCTCCGTTGCTGGATAGCATCGCTAACATAACAGTCAACGAAGACGTTAGCTCTCAGACGGCTAATCTATCAGGGATTTTCGCAGGTGGCGGTGAATCGCAGCCATTAATGATTACAGCCGTTAGTAGCAACCCAGGCTTAGTTGCCAACCCTTCGGTGACTTACAATTCGCCCGCTCAATCTGGATCCCTGACATGGGTACCGTTACCAGATCAATTCGGTCAAGCCATTATCACTGTCACTTTGGAAGATGGCGGTAACGACTTGAACCTAGCTACCACTGCTGACAATGCAACCACGCAGCGACTCTTCACGATCACCGTTAGCCCAATCAACGACATTCCCCAATTAAATCCGATATCAGATCTAACAGTCGATGAAGATCCAGGAATCCAAACTGTCAATCTGTCGGGGGTTCTAGCAGGAGGTGGTGAAGCACAGCCGCTAAGAGTAACCGCAATCAGCAGCAAACCTTCGTTGATTGCCAATCTACAGGTTGTTTACAACTCTCCCAATTCAACCGGCGAGCTCAGATGGTCACCGGTAGCAGATCAATTTGGGCAAGCAGTGATTACGGTTAGTGTCGAAGATGGCGGCAACGATTCAGATCTACAGACCGTTGCCGACAATGCAACTACGCAGCGGCAATTTACAATTGTTGTTAATCCGATCAATGACCAGCCACTGTTGGATTCGATTTCGAATATAAGTGTTAATGAAGATGCGGCAACTCAGTCGACGAACTTGACGGGCCTTTTTGCTGGAGGTGGAGAATCACAACCTTTGTCGATTACCGTCGTCAGCAACAACCCGGGGCTGATTGCCAATCCACAGGTATCGTACAGCTCACCCAGCTCAACTGGGCAGCTCTCATGGATTCCAATAGCAGATCAATTTGGCCAAGCTGTGATTACTGTTTCGGTTGAGGACGGTGGATTAGATTTAAACCTTGCCACCACAGCCGACAATGCAACTACTCAGCGCTCTTACACGATCACCGTTAATCCAATCAATGACACTCCGCAATTGGATGCATTAGCTAACAGAACAGTCGATGAAGATTCAGGTCAGCAAACACTAGACCTCGTGGGAATACTAGCAGGGGGCGGAGAAGCACAGCCGCTACGTGTGACTGCAATCAGCAGTAATACATTGCTGATCGCCAATCCTCAGGTTGTTTACAACTCTCCCGACGCGACCGGCCAGCTCCGATGGTCACCAGCAGCCGATCAATTTGGGCAAGTGGTGATTACAGTTAGCGTTGAGGATGGTGGCAACGATTCAGATCTATCGACAATCGGCGACAATGCAATCACTCAGCGGCAACTGACAGTGACTGTAAACCCAGTCAACGATGCTCCAGAGATAGATGTCGTCGGAAATCTAACGATGGATGAAGATTCAGCCACTCAAACCATCGTGTTAACTGGAATACGAGCTGGTGGTGGAGAGTCGCAACCACTCATTGTCACAGCCGTCAGTAGCGATCCTACGCTTATTGCAAATCCAGTCGTCACCTACAGTTCTCCAGAGTCAACAGCGCGGTTGACTTTGACTCCGAGTGCTGACCTTTCAGGCCAGGTTGTTATTGACGTTGCAGTCGAAGATGGGGGATTGGATAACGATTTAGCCACAAAGGCTGATAACCTGACTACCAAGCGACAATTCACCATTAGTGTGAATCCAGTCAATGACCTTCCTCAATTGGACGCAGTGGCGAATGTAGTTGTCGATGAAGATGTGCCTCAGCAAACAACTGACCTTCACGGCATCCTTGCTGGAGGAAACGAGTCTCAGCCATTGAGAATCACAACTCTCAGCAACAATCCGCAATTGATTGCCAGTCCGCAGTTATCTTATCTCTCGCCAAACACTGAAGCTCAGCTTCGATGGCAACCCGCCGCAGGCCTTTCCGGCACAGCAGTCATTTCTATCATCGTCGAAGATGGAGGCTTAGATCAAGACTTGTCGACGGTCTCTGATAATGCAACGCTTCAAAGGCAATTTACAATCACAATCAATCCTATCAACGATACACCGTTGATTGACGGCTTGGCTAATGTCACTACTACCGAGGACTCGCCGCTTCAAACCACATTGCTGAGTGGAATATCGGCTGGCTTCGCAGAGAATCAACCTTTGCGAGTTGTAGCGACGAGCAACAACTCAGAGTTGATGTCGAACTTGCAGGTCAGTTACACCTCCCCGAACTCGAGCGGCCTGCTGACGTGGATACCACAGCCCGATCACTATGGTCAAGCCACGATCACCGTAGTCGTTGAAGATGGTGGACTGGACCTTGACCTGGCAACCACCTCCGACAACGCAGTGGTGCAACGTCAGTTTGTTATCACGATTAATCCGATCAACGACGTGCCCACCATCGACGCAATTTCGAACTATTCCATTCAAGAAGATGATCCACAACAGATTACACAACTGGTTGGTATTAGTGCGGGGGGCAATGAACTGCAGCCGCTCAGAGTCACCGCAGTGAGCAATAATCCTGCCTTGGTACCAAGCCCAAGCATTGATTATTCAGGAACGAATTCAACTGGTAAGCTGAATTGGGCGCCTTCGGCCGATCGCTTCGGCACTGCAGTGATTACTGTTTCGGTGGAAGACGGAGGTCTAGATGGAGACCTCGCAACGGCTAGCGACAATGCAATAAAGACAACTTCGTTTACGATCAACGTCCAGCCCGAAAATGATGTGCCGCATTTCGAGTCGATACCGAATGTGATCGTTCAAAAGAACTCGGCTCAACAAACGACTCAGATCAAGCAGATCACGGACGGCTCTTTCGAGAATCAACAACTGACTTTCCATGCGACAAGCTCAAATCCATCGCTCGTACCCAATCCACAAATCAGTTATCTATCGCCATCCTCGACAGGGCAAGCTGTTTGGCAACCCAAGCTAAACCAAAGTGGTACCGCAGATATAACGATCACCATTAGCGACGGGCTAGCGGAATACCACCAAACATTTACCGTCGTTGTCAACGCACCGCCGGTCGCTAAATCGGATCAAGCAGTAACGCTCGGTGCGAGAGTTGTCGATATTTCAGTACTACAAAACGATTCCGATGCAGAGACAAGCCAAGCGAATCTTATGATTGGAGTCGTCCAGGCACCACCGGCCATTCAGGGCACGGTCATCCTGGTTGGTCAACAAATTCGATTCCAAGCTGCTCCGAATTTCTTTGGTGTCTCGTCGTTCACCTATCAAGTTTCCGACGACATGGGGGGTTCAACAACGTCTTCCGTCAGCGTAGGTGTGGCAAAATCGGCCAAGCAAAACCCATGGAACCCGTTGGATGTGAATAGAAACAGTTTAGTTTCACCAAGCGATGCATTGCTCATCGTTAACTTCCTGAATGACCCTAGCCAGTCTCGAATTGTTGGTCTGTTCACTAGCCCGTACGATCTTGATGTGAACGGAGACAATCGCATTTCGCCGAGTGATGTGCTAACGATCGTAAACTATCTCAATCAGAAATCCGCAGGAGGCGAGGCCGAACAAGCAGATCAAACCTCCAATGATCTTTTTGCCGTTGACGCCTACTATGAAGATCTCGAATTGATGACTCGAAGGCATCGGTCGCGAAACTGACTTGTGACTTGTTGATTCCCAAACTGAAGATTGCTCGTTTGAACGCCATGATCAACCAAGCCTACTTTAGGCGAGCCACCATAGAACTGCCGCCCCTGCTATCAAGCGGTAAATAGCGAAGGGTGTGAAGCCGTGTTTATTGACCCAGGCCATGAACCAAGCAATCACGGCCCAAGCAACGAAGAAGCTCACTACAAATCCCACTGCCAGTAGCTGCCATTGAGTCGATGTGATCTGGTTATTTTCTCCGGTGACAAACTTTAGAACTTTGAAGCCTGTCGCACTAATCATTACTGGAATCGAAAGAAAGAAGCTGAATTCCAGAGCGGCTGGTCGCGAGAGTCCCATGAATTGACCGCCAGCAATCGTAGCCATACTGCGGCTCACACCTGGAAATGTAGCTGCCAATATCTGCGTGCAGCCAATGACGATCGCCTGACGAAAGGTCATCGACTCCATCTTATCGGTCGTTGCGCAGGTGCTATACCTCCGGTCGATGAACCACATGACCACGCCGCCAACGATCAGGGAAATTCCCATGACTTTGAGGCTCTCCAGATTCTCCCCAATCAGTTCGTCCATCAGGAAACATGGCACGGCGGTAATTACAAAGCTCAGCAAGACTAGCGACAGTGGATGCGATACCCACTGTAGTCTGCCTGACTGTTTTCGAAGGCCCGGAAAGCTCTTTAGAAACGTGGTGATGCGGTTGCGAAAGTAGACTAGTACCGAGAGAATTGCCCCAAGCTGAATTACGATGGCGAACATCTTCCAGTAGTTGTCATCCAGTGGAATGCTCAGAAGCTCTTGAGATATGCGGATATGTGCCGTCGAGCTGACTGGCAAGAACTCCGTCAGGCCCTCAACGATGCCTATAATTGCAGCTTTAACATAGTCGCTCAAGGCAACGTCTTCCTGAGAGGGTCATAGACAATTCACGCAGAAATTCAGGGGAAACGGAATCCAGCCGCATTCTTCGATAGAGGTCCATTTTTCCTGGTGATCCGAGATATCTAAGCTAAAATTCGACCTCGAGATTACACTTTGATTCCCTGAATCGCGTTGACGCTGAAAAGGCCGATCCGATATTGTCTGCTTTAACGATTTTGCGGAACAGTCTACCACCGACCGTGGCCATAGATAGAAGACCGCTTAACAAAACTTTCGGACCGAGTCCCAGATGGTTGAACAATTAATCCAGTGGTACACCGACATCCTCGAACAATGGGGATTCTTTGCAGTAGCCTTGTTGATGGCGGCCGAAAGCACCGTGTTGCCCATTCCAAGTGAAGTTGTCGTACCACCGGCTGCTTATCAAGCTTGGAGCGGCAATGGCTTGCAACTGTTCGGAGTCAACTATACGGGTTGGACCGCTCAAACCCTGATCGTATTGGCCAGCACCATCGGATCTTGGGTTGGTGCGTCGATCATGTACTGGGTTTCTCGCAGCGCCGGTAGGCCGTTGGTGATGAAGTTTGGCAAGTACGTGATGATCAGCGAAGCGAAGATCGAAGGCGCCGAGCGTTGGGCCGCTGCCTATGGTAGCTTTGGAATCTTTGCTGCCAGACTGTTGCCTGTGGTTCGACACTTGATCGGTATTCCAGCGGGTATCGTTCGGATGAATTTCGTTCAGTACTCCATCTACACGATTCTTGGCTCGGCTTTGTGGACCGTGGTTTTGTGCTGGCTGGGCATCAATGTCGGCGGTCACATTACCAAAGGTGAAATGCACAAAGTTACTTACTGGGTGCTTGGTTTCTTAGCCATTCTAGGACTGCTATACTACGTCTTCGTTTATCGTCATATGAAAAAAGGCTCAGCCGAAGCCTCTGCGGAGGCCGCTCAATAATACGTTAGGCTTACGGTATGTTTGGTTTTATTCGAGGTGATCGAGGCGACAAACAATACAGAACGCTTTATGCTCGAGCCTGCCAAGCTCACTTCACCAACAATGGCCGCATTGCTTCCGTCTTCCACAGTTTTGAAGCGGTGTTTCTTTTCGCACTAGCTTGCGATCTGGGTTTGATTGAGGCTCCACGTGATAGAGATCCAACTTGTTGCAAGTTGCGTAGACGTTTCAAGGTTGCTGAGCAAGAGATGGAGATCGGTCGATTCTGCTCAGCCTTCGCCATGCTATTGGTAAAGATCAAACTACAGGACGATTGGCAGGATGATCGATCGCTAGTCAGTCGTATTGGCCTAAAGATCTTTCGGCGGCCGATTCGTGAAGCGCTGAGCTATTTTCAATCGCTAGACCCGCAGTTTGGTGAACGAATCGAAACAATTCTCGACGACCACCAAGCATTGGAGCGTCAGCCTGCTTCGTTGATCGAACTGGATCAATACCAAGCGGCAACTCGAAAGGGATTTGGCTATATGTTCAATTTGTTCGCGCGGCGTTGGCTTGATGAAGATCGTGTCGTGGCAGTGGAACAAATCGGCCAGCGACTTGGAGAGGCCATCATCGCCTTCGATTGTGCAGTCGATTGGAAGAACGACCAGCGACGAAAGAGGTTTAATCCGCTACGGAACGCTCGGCAAGTTCGACAAGCCTTGCTATCAAGTAGTCGAAGTTTGCTTTGTGCAGCCGATCACTTAAAGGATTGGTTGCGGACACCGAACGAGTGCCTGTTTGCCAAAGAGTTTTAGCTCGACAAGTTCGTGTGATTCTGCAACGGGTTAATGCTCAATCGTTGCAACTCAAGCACACCTGCAGTACCAACCAGATGTCCAGCTCCGGAGGGACGATGGTTGCATTGCGTCGAGGTGACTGCGACATCTGTTGTGCGGTCGAGGCCTGTGACGGTTGTGCGTGTGAATCACTCTCCTGCGAAGCTTTAGCTTGTGATTGGGGTTTTTGTCATGCAGCCGACTCAATCTACTGTTGCGACTGCTGTTGTTGCTGGGCCGACAGCAAATCGTCAGCTTCTAAGAAACAAAAACGTGGCGATAAAACTCCGTCAAGTGATCAGCCCAACAGCCAGAAGTTTCGAGAACTGGTTGGTTCACGCGGCACAACCAGCGGTTCGCTAAATCCCTCTGGACTGGTTTGCATTAATGACCAGTATTTTCCGGCCAGCAGTTATGCTGGAAACGAAATCGAAGCCAATACCTCGATCCTAGTGGTTGACGCAGATACCTTTGGTTTGCGTGTGAAAGAAGATCGTTACGAGTAGGCAATCGAGTCAGTTTCCAGCAACTCAAACAGAATTTGGGAATTTTCCGGAACTGAGTTCCGAAACGCAGCGTCTACCTCACTCTATTACCAACGCTCTGCCTTGCAATCTAATGTCTTACAGGCTCCGACTGCCTTTCGAAGTGGGAGCCAATCTTACCTTGATAACAGCCTGCTTCTAGGAGCTTAAGATGAACATGCTTCCAACTACATTGTCTCGACGCCATTTTCATCAACTCATCTGGGGCTCATTGGCCTTGGGAGGCTTGCAAGCAATGTCTGGCGAGCCGATTTATGGTGAATCGGATGTAAAGCCAGCCTCTCCTCCACTGACAACCAATGGCTCTTTCAAGGCTGCCTCGAATCAGTTCGCGATTCAGTTCTTGAAGAGCGTCATTGACAGCCAGCCGAGCAAGAATCAATTTCTGTCTCCCTTCTCGATCGAATCTGCGCTCTTGATGACGATGGAAGGCGCGCGAGGTCAAACCGCTGCCGAAATGGGGCAGGCACTCGGTTTTCCGCAGTCGGTCAAAGCCGATGATCCAAAGGCTCCTTGGCAACTCGCCAGCGTTCGTAGTGATCTGAAGAGTATCGTACAAAGCTTTTATCGCGGCGATTCGGCCGCTGAGGTCGAAGTTCGAAAGACTTTGAAACAGAAACGCAGTGAACTGGATAAAGCAAACGCTCGAGCTGTGGCACTGTCCCAAAAAGGAAATTTCAACGATGCCGTCAAAGAGAGCAATGGTGCCAGGCAGTTGGCTGATCAGATTAACGAACTTAGCAAGACTGTTGACAAATACGAGCTGCGCAACGCCAACGGATTGTGGATCGACAAGAGTTTCGTGTTAAAGCCAGAGTACCAAAACTTAATTCGTCAATCTTATAGCGCGGCGTTGGAAAACGTCGATTTCGCTTCAAACCCGGCTGCTCAAGGCGAGAAGATCAATCGATGGATCAGCGACAACACCCAGCAGAAGATTAACAATATCATTCCTCCCGGCACGATTACAAAGATCACCCGGCTTGTACTCGCGAACGCCATCTACTTCCGCGGCACGTGGCAAGATCCATTCGATCCAGGTCAAACAAAACCTGGTAGATTTCAGAACATTGGTAACCAACAGGTCGAAGTACCGATGATGTCCAAGTTTTGCAAGTCGGGACGCTACGCGGCCTTTCAGTCCGATGGTGCGCCATTTGAAACACCAAGAACGTTGGAGGTTGGTAGCGATCCCAAGGCCGGTTATCCCAAAGATGGTTTTCAGGTGATGGAGCTGGGATATAACGGAGGCGATCTGCAAATGTGGATCGCCCTGCCGCAAGCCAAGTCCGGGCTAAAGGCGATGATTGAAAGCTTAGACGGCTCGAAGCTTGATAATTGGGACAGTGCTTTACAGCATCGCGATGTTACGCTGGTGATGCCGAAGTTCAAGTTAGAGGCGACCTATGATCTTCAAGAGAACCTTGAACAACTGGGCATGAAGTCTGCATTCGATCCGAATCAAGCGGACTTCTCGGGCATGAGTCAAGAAACTGTATTCATCTCCAAAGTGCTTCACAAATCATTCGTTGATGTCAATGAGAAAGGTACAGAAGCGGCGGCCGCAACGGTGGTAATGATGGCGCCATCAGCCATGGCTCAAGTTCCGTTCATCCCCAGTTTTGTTGCCGACCATCCATTCCTGTTCATGATTCGACATCGCCCCTCCGGAACAATACTCTTCGCGGGCTTGGTTCAGCAACTTTAGATTCAATGGCTAATGCTGGGGAATGTTGAGCTGTAAAAGTGAGCTTAACAATGCGAATAGCTTAGCGTGCTGCCAAATTAGTTACTGCTCGAGTTTCTTCTGCTCCTGAGCTGCTCGAAATTGAGTCT
Organism: Pirellulales bacterium; assembly: GCA_046349795.1. Lineage (GTDB taxonomy): Bacteria > Planctomycetota > Planctomycetia > Pirellulales > Pirellulaceae > Aureliella. The sequence continues at coordinate 61,371 of JAXMBP010000011.1, forward strand.
CAAACTGCTTGATGTCACGCTCGAGTTGATCAGCCTCTTCGGCCGACTTCTCCTTACGCGTGGCCTTAAGCAGTTTCGGTGCGAGCTTAAGTGCTTTTTCGCCCTGCATGGTGTTTAGGTAGAGCATGAACAAGTTTGTGCAGTTTACACTGTCGGCTTTCAGGTCCACTGAAATTTCGAAGTGCTGGATCGCTTCATTGATTCGACCGGTTTCGGCCAGCAGTGTTGCTAAGGATGCGTGAGAGTCCCAGGATTTTGGATGTAGCTTAATGGTCTCGCGATATTTTTCGATGGCTTCATGGATCATCCCGTTCTTTTCGAACGCGACAGCTAATGCTTGAACGCGACTTGGCTTTGTTGGGAACATCTCGTACTGCTCACGACATACCACCAGCAACCGCGGGTAATCATGAATGTAATCGAGAGTTCTCATCAGATTATCGGCAACGAATGGAAATGTCGGGTCCATGTCGTAAGCCTTGTAGATCTTTGCTAAGCCCGAGTCGACTTCTCCTTTTTTGCATTCCTCAGCGCCCTGATAGCCGAGAGCAAAGTAGTTTTCCGGCTGGTATTCAAGGACATAATCCCAGAGCTCAGATGACTTCTCAAGTCGAGGAAGAGTCCTAACGTTGATTGCAACACAGGCGCAGACAACTAGAGCGATGGGAACACAGGCTTTGAGATTACTGCTTAGACCTAACGATTCAGTTGCTGACTGCGTTCGGGTCAACCACGCCATCAAACGCAAGCAGGCTAGAGCTAAGCATGTGGTTAGAATTGGTATAACAGCCAACAATGTCACATACAAACGTCGTTCGGCTAACTCTTCATGTGGCAGCGGAATGATCAGCGTTGGCGATAGAATTGCAAAGAACCAAAGCAGGCCAAATCCAAAAACCGATCGCCGCCAAACCAAATAAATAGTTGCGATGGAGTAGACGAACAAAGCAACGACGCCTGGCCAGGCTTCTGAAAGCGTATGCAGTGTTGGCACGTAGTAGTGAAGCAGCAGCGGCCAAGGATAAAAGGTCAACCGCCAGTAGTAAAAGAACGTATTGCTTTGTGTTAGCCAGTAATCATAAGCGGGAATAATGTTGTTGAATCCAGCCATTGGAGTGCTAACGCCAGACGCATAGATTACAACGATCGGCAACCAGCTTAGCGCCAGCCCCACGTACAATATCCAAGATCTGCGCAGCATCGCCCAAATCGAACCACCGACAAAGGTCCACTCATACATCGCGACCATCGACGGCACCGAGGCCATCATCTCTTTGCTCAACATGCCACAAATGCTGGATAGTGTGGCAAGGATCACTAGCGCGATCTTCAACCAGTTTGACTGAGCATTCCAGAATACTATCGAGATTAGCATGGTCAGCGCGTAGAACAAACCCATCTGCAACTCGGTCCGCTGAGTAACATAGGCGACTGTGTCCTGCTGTCCCGGGTGGACCATCCAAACTAGAGCGGCACCAAGACCAAGCAGTTTGCTCAGCCCGTCAAATCTATTCTGAAAGACAGGCTGCCGTAGAGTGATCTCTACGATCCACCACAGTATCGCAGCAACGACCAGGTGCCCCACAATATTCCACAGCCGAAATCCGGCTGGATCTAACTGAGTGAAGTGAAAGTTCAGCGCGAAAGTTAGATTGACCAGCGGTCGAACCTCTAGCGGCATGTATCGCATGGGACGCAAAGGCCCCATCTCTTCTTCAGGTTCGCCAAAGAGGGGAAACAGTTGCTTGATCGAATCGTTCTTAGTGATCGATAGATAGTCGTCAAAAATCAGATCGTAGTGCAACGTTCGACCGTATACTGTCCAGCAAACGGTGGCTAGCACGACTAGCCCCAGCAGCGTTGTTAGGACGCTGAGCGCTCGTTGCTTGTTTGCTGAATCGTTGGTGGAAACTTTGTCTGGCAACGTAACATCTCGCTAAAATCGATATCACTCTGTTAGTAAATCGAATTGGCCCAATCGATACAACCGACAAAGGTTGCCCGTTGTCGAACTATGATGAATCAACTCGACTTAATAGCGAAGTCTACCTCGCACTTAGGAGCCGTCGAGTATTAGACGAACGTATATTAGCAAATCGATATTCACTCAATTGCAACTGATTATCCACTATCAAATCCTAGTGTGTCCTATAGTTTGGCTGAGTCTAGAACTCCGCCTTCAGGTGGTGGATCACCAATCATTCGGAAACATTCTCTATGCGCATTGCAGTAATCGGAGCTGGTCCGGCTGGTTTAACAGCCGCTTTGCAGCTCACCCGAGGCGGTGCCGAGGTGGATGTTTACGAGGCTAGTTCGCAGGTTGGTGGACTGGCTAGATCGATCGATCTTTGGGGCCGACGAGTCGATGTAGGGCCTCACCGATTCTTTAGTACCGATGCTCGAGTCAATCGATTTTGGTTAGATATTGTCGGCTCGGACTATCATTTGATTAACCGACTTACCAGAATCCACTACAACGAAAAGCTGTTTGAATATCCACTCAAGCCGCTGGACGTCTTTAGCAAATTAGGTCTGTTTGAAACCGCTCAAACCTTCTGTAGCTATGCCAACCAGGCTCTGTTCCACAGGCGAACACCCGATGCGAATCCTTCTTTTGAAAGCTGGGTGGTCAAGCGATTCGGGAAGAGGCTGTATCAGAAGTTCTTCAGGTCCTACAGCGAAAAGCTCTGGGGAATTCCTTGTACCGAACTCAGTGAAGATTTTGCGGCTCAGCGAATTCGCAAGCTCACCCTACGGAATGCAGTTGCCAGCGCGCTGTTTCGGAGGAGCCGAAACCAGCATCGAACTCTGGCCGATTGTTTTGCATATCCCAACGAAGGAACCGGGATGGTTTACGAACGCATGGCCAAACGCATTCAGGCCGCTGGTGGTCGCGTATTGCTAGATCAGCCGATTCAACAGGTTGCTGTCGAAGAAAGTCGCGTGATCGGATTGCAAACGGTATCCGGCGAGTATGCCAGCTATGACCATGTTATTTCGACGATGCCACTAACGCTTTTGGTTCAGGGACTACAGCAGGCCCCTGCCTCGGTGCATGAAGCTGCTAGTCAGTTGAGCTTCCGAAATACAATTCTGGTCTATCTGGAAGTTGCCGATTCCAAGTTGTTCAACGATCAGTGGCTGTACATTCACGACGCTTCCGTTTCTGTGGGTCGAATTACCAACTTCAACAACTGGCAACGATCCAATCAGCAAAATTCGACGACGATACTCTGCTGTGAGTATTGGTGTGACGGTACTGACGATGTTTGGAAGGCCGAGAATGCTGACCTGACCCAGATGGCAATTCGAGAGCTTCAGAAAACTAGCTTGCTGCACTCACAAACGATCACCAATAGCCACATCATACGGATACCGCGTTCTTACCCGGTCTATCGAATTGGCTACAATCGACATGTGGAAGTTATCGCCAACTTCTTAAAGTCGATCGACGGACTTTCCGTCATCGGCCGTTACGGTTCATTCAAGTACAACAATCAAGACCACAGCATTTTGATGGGGCTGCTTGCAGCGGAAAACATCTTACAGCGAGCTCAACACAATCTCTGGGATTTGAACTCTGATTTTGAGTCGTATCAAGAGCAAACCTTCATTTCAGATACCGGCCTTGTAACCGCAGAGGCAGGTGAGTTGCTGGAGGCGTGCCCTTAGGCTCGCGCGATCATGTTTCACGATCTCAAAGAGAACGAAAAACACTACGATCAGGTACTTCAGTCCAAGCCCTCGCTGTACTACGAACGCTTTGCAGAAGATATTCTCGAGACGCGTCCAATAGTCGCTGGATTACTGGAGAAAGCCTTCGAAGGCTTGTTCCCAGATAAGACGGGCACGATTCTTGACCTTGGATGTGGAACAGCCTTTTACTTTCCACTCCTGGCAAGGCACGCTGAGCAGATTATCGGTATTGACGTCTGCCAGCCAATGCTCAATCAAGCCGAGCACATGATTCAAACTCGCAATCTGAGCAATTGCAAAGTGCTGCGGAGTTCAGCGTTTGATATTCCTGTCGAAGATCAATCTGTCGATGTGGTTCATTCGTGGGATTTTCTACATCACGTAAGCGACCTGTCGCAAGTTTATGGTGAGATTCGCCGCGTGCTCAGGCCGGGTGGAAGATATGTGGCCGTTGAACCCAACCTGATAAACCCATCGATCACCTGGTACCACGCTAGACGTCGATCCGAATGGCGGTTGTTCACGCAGAATCAGTTCACCATGCCTAGAAGGCTTCGAGCCGATTTCAACGTCAGCATTCGTTATGACAACACCATCATCAGCTTCCTGAATGAGAAGACCTATTGGATTTGGAAAAGCGCTGATCGACTAACCTCTGTTTGGCCGTTTGGATGCCTGTCCTTTCGATACATCATGGACTGCAGACTGAAATTGTAGCAATAGCGAATTGGCCTGCGGAAACTCAATCGGAGATGCGCGAATAACTCGGTAGTTGCAGATAACCGCGGAGGCTCGGAGACAAAGAGATTCGATTGACAGGCTCAGTAGTTGTTGACCGAAGCGCAGCGAGGCATCAGCAGACGGAGTTAGTTTTGGAGGAATACAAACCCACGCCCTTCGAAGACTTCAGGACGTCCCACTTGCCAGACGTTAGAACCCGTCCTTCGAGGCTCGGAGCCCCGGCCTATCAAGCCGTGCCATCCGACGAGATTCCATCTACTTTGCTTTTTTCTTGTTTCGTTTGGGCAAACTCGCGCAATAGCACCACTGAAGACACGGTTCTCGCCATCCTTTGGCGGCTTTCAAAAACGGATCAAATCATGACGTTTACTGGCAAAATCGTAGCCATTTCCGCAGTTTCTCTGGTTTTCACTGGATGTAGCCAGCCCGCCGACGGGCAAGGCTCAGTAAAAAATGGCGGTACATCGACGGCTCAAGCTAGTGCTCCAGCTAGTCAGGAAAAGTCGTCGCAACCTGCCAAGCCTGATGAAAGCCAGACGAAGGTTTCCACGGAAAATAGCTCCAAGGAAGAGCTAGCTTCTGATAACTCTCGCGAAAAGCCTGCCACGACGGCCACTGCCAAAGCAGATCCTGCCAAGTCTCAAACAGTGGACACGTCGAAAACAACAAAAGCTCAAACAGCGAAGCAAGCTGCCCCTACCACTGCAACTCAAGCTATCGCGACCATCGATCTACTGGCTCTGCCCAGGCTAAATGAGAAGCGATTGATGGAAAGCTGCCCAACCTATGTTTACTACTCAGCCGAAGGCACATTGACATCAGCCGATGCATTCTTCAAAGCGGAACTGAGTTCGAAAGGTTGGAAGGAGTTGCCCGCCTTAACGCCAGGCACTGATAGCTATGTCGACCGACATTTCGAGAAAGATAGTTACGTCATTCGCATAAGCCTAAGCGTTGGTAGCACTCAAGGCGAGTTAGCAGTGATGATGATGAACTTAGGCAATGTGGATGTTCGCAATCTACCTCAAATGCCCGACGCCGATAAAGTTGGCATTCCAACGACAGCCGTGAACGCGACTCACAAAACATCTCGCACGATTCCAGAAGTGGCCGATGCATTGAACAAAGAGATTCTGGCTCTTGGCTGGCAACCCTATGCAGACTTCCATGATACACCGATGGATGTGCCTCACTATCGATCGTTCAGATATCGCAAGGAAGCTGTCAGGATCATACTTGGCATCGTGAAGAATCCGCAAGATCCAGCCGAAAAGACCACGGTTTACTACCACGCTGAATATGTGATCCCTTTTGATATTCCAACTACCAAATCAGATCAAAATTTGAAGCTGGACATGTTCGGCAATCGGGCTGCTTTTGACTTCAGTTCGTCACGCGATGAAATGGTTGCACTGCTAAGGAAAGAAAGTGAACGATTCGGTTGGAAGCTCTCGAAGCCAGACGAGTTTGCAGCAGGAGAGACACACGCGATTCCCATCGAAACGAAAAGCGGTCAGTATCTGTTGGCTCGATTGGTCGAGTCTGCTGGCAAGTACTCGGTTTCGATCGAGAAGAGCATCAAGCCTGTAGAGAAGAAGCCTGAAACTCCCACTCAAGAGTCTATCGCCAAGAACGATACTTCCGTTTCGAAACAACCTGCGAAGAGCGAAATCCAATCTGAAATCGAAAAGCTCCATGAAGAGGCTAACGCAGAAATCCAAGCTGAACTCAGTAAAGCTCTCGGTTCGCTCAAAGGACTTTCAGCGGGTGGGCAGATGAATCTGGCTGATATGCAGGCTCAGGCTGATCGCATCAACAAATCTCTTGGTCAAAACGACGACGACCAGGACGACAAATCCACGGCTGATTCCAACAAGAATCCTTTCGATGTACCGGAAGAGACTGTGCAACTGACCGATGCCGACAAAGCGATAAATGCTTCGCTGTGCACGATCAAGTACGGCGACAAAACTTACCAACTGAAGAACACTGCGGCCTATGTTCTGAAGGAATATGACGACGTTACCAAGTGCATTATCTTCTCCGAAGGAAATTTGAATACCGACAAGCTAGGTCGAATGCTACTGAAGGAAGGCCGACCGGTCTACGCCTCGGATGTGAGCGATGTCTTCAAGGGATCGATTACCATTCACATTACCAACAACAATGTCATGATTAATGCGATGGTCGACCACGGTTCGCTATCGACGAATGCTAGCCAGATCAAGGCAGATGTTAAGTACGTCGGCGGCAAGCTGGTAGGTCATATTGGTACATCTGAAGCCATTGAAATGGGCAGTCAAATGCTGGAGTTCACCGCGGATATCAATCAGGCTGTTATTAAGCCAGATTGGAACAAGCGAAAGTCTCCTGAGGCTCAGAAGTTGGTACCTGATGAGTCAAAAGACTTTCTGGTTCCCGAAGGCTATCAAGGCTACTCTTCGGAAGGATCGAAGTACAAGCGTCATACGGAAACGGCCATCGAAGCACCTTTGAAAGCTGTTGAGCAGTTCTACTTGGAGAATCTCAGCAAGCTGGGTTGGAAATTGGTCAGCAAACCGGCGGTTACTCCGATGAAGTATCAGATGAAGGATCAAGATCTGGAGCTGACTCTGACTGCCGATGGTTCGACTACCAAAATTGAGATGAATACTCGAAACCAAGCTGCTGCAAAAGCAGATGGTATGTTGCCGCCCGAAGGTAAGTCGCTGCTGGTACTAGGAAATATGTCCGATGCCAATATTCAGGTGACGATCGCCGGCAAAGCCTATACGGTGAAGCCAAGCACTCCTGGTTCAGATCCGAAAGATGCTCCTCATGTCATTGTTGCTCCAGGCAAAACTAAGATTGAGATCAAGGAAGGCAATGGCAAGACTGCGACTATGGAAGCCAATACAGATGCAGGGACAACCTGGGGCGTTCTATACGATACCAGCTTCCAGGATGTGATGCGATTGTTCTAGACTTTCCGCGAATTGCGAGAGCCGATAAGTTAGCGAATCGCTTATCAGCCGAAGTGCGTTAGCATCGGTTTTTGCATGAATCGAACGCTAGGCAGAGCTTCCCGCTCAGGAATACTAGCCGCCAGCCGTTAGGCTCCGGTTCTTTAGGGATTTGCCGCGTTGAAATTGAGTGATCCGGATCGAAAGCTGCGCATAAACGGCATATCGAAGGCATTCAAAACCGGACGCTAACGCGTGGCGGCTAGTTTCGAGCGCATCATCCGCCTAAGCTGGAGTCTCTCTTACGCTTCGCGGCTGATTCGATTGTTAGTGTCGTTGCAATGCCTGAGCGCGCCAAAGAATTCACGAAAAGCTGCCTATTCGTTGCAAGGCTATTGCAAAGCCCCAGAATGCGTTGCCTTGTCGAGTTGCCCAATTAAGTTACACGGGCAAGTTACCGGCGTTCATCGAGAACTGTCTTTTTCCGATGAAAATGTTAGAGTTTACCTTCCACGGAATCGCGAATCGTCGATTGTTACACAGCACCTCTTGGCGGATTTTGTTATGCGACCTACTTTCTTCGCAATGCTCTTTCTGTGTTTGTTTGCCCACACGAATGCACTTCTAGCCGCCGATCAAACGTTGGTTATCGATTTGGGTGGTGGACAATCCATAGATTTGGTGCTGGTGAAGCATGGTTCATTCCAACAAGGTTCGCCAACTTCAGAAGCCAGCCGTGGTGATGATGAAGATCAATTCAAAGTAAGTTTGAGCAAAGATTTTTTCATTTCGAAGACGCCAATCACCGTCGGACAATTCCGCCGGTTTGTAGCTGAGACCAAATACAAGACCGAAGCCGAATCGGGAAAGTCGGGAGGCTATGGTTTGGTTGGAGACAAGTTAGAGCAGCGCCCCGAATTCAACTGGAAGAACCCTGGATATCCATTAACCGATCAACATCCGGTAACTATCGTCGCTCTGAAGGACGTTATTGCCTTCAGTGAGTGGTTATCTAAAAAAGCAGGTCGAACGATTCAGTTGCCCTCAGAATCGCAATGGGAGTTCGCTTGTCGCGGCGGCACGGAAACTCGGTTTTACTCTGGCGACGCGGAATCGGATCTGGATGGCATCGCCTGGTACAAGAAGAATACCAAGACTCCAATGCCAGTTGCCCAGAAGAAGCCGAACTCGTTGGGCCTGTTCGACATGAGTGGCAATGTTTTCCAGTGGTGCGGAGATATCTATGCTCGTTACCCGACAAAGGAGGTGACTGATCCTAAGAATCCCAACGCCCCCGCAGGTGAGAAAGCTCGCGTGGTACTGCGAGGAGGCTCGTTCATGCGAGATTCCAATCGCTGCCGCAGCGCAGCTCGCTATCGCGCCGATGAAGGAACCCGCAATGCAGAAAATGGTTTTCGGGTAGCGTCGATCGTGACGGAACCGGCAAGCGAAGTTGCTAAGTTGCTCGAGAAATCTACCAAGGCCAACAACTCTTCCAAAGGCAACGAACCTGCATCAACTTCACCGACCGCAAGCACAGCACCAACCGTAACCACAACAACGCCGGATTCGACAAAGGCCAACACCGCACCGGCCACATCCGCTTCTGCACCGGTTAGCTCCGCTCCGGTAAATTCAGCTCCGGTCACCTCAGCACCAGTCAACTCTGCACCCTTTAGCCCAACTGCGGGAGCCGAATCGTCAAGCGCTCCTGGTGGTACAACTCAGTCGAGTAGTTCACCTGCAAGTTCCTCTGCGGTCGATCATGGAACCTCACATGCTGTCGAGTATCGCAGCGAATCGTCGCGGTCTATTACCATGGGAGTATTGTGCGGTGGATTTTTCCTGCTGTTTGGTGTAGCGGCAATCTTGGTCATTGTTTTAGTTGCCATGAAACCGAGGCAACCAAACGCCGAACCACCTCGCGCCGTGGGAGGCTTTGCATTTGCACAACCGTCTGGCCCGATTCGAACCTCCGATGACGGCTTTTGGCTACACACTGCCAGCTACGTTACTGGTTCCATCGTGTTCTATCACTACTTTACCTCAGGGCATCGCCATGATGGTTCGGTTGTGGTCAACTCAGGCGGACAACAGTTTGTCTACACTGGAAACGCTCCGGCCAACGTAGCTATTGACCGCGTCGAGGAGCCAGATACCAACACCAATACACCCTACGATAACACTCAGCAAGACAATTGGAATCAGTACCAGCAAGGCTACAGCCAGCAGTCCAAGTCCAGCTCTAATTCCAGTCAAAGTAGTGGAACTAGCACTGGATCCAACGTCGAGCCTTCACCGGATCGAGAACTGCTCCGCGAAAATAATTCGAACAGTTTTCCACCAGCCTATTAGAGCCAGCACCTGGTGGACTTCGATTCGATGACAGCTACAGCATTGGTAGTTAGTTCGCCAGGCACGCCGAACTATCTAATTCAGCGCACCATTAGAAATCTAGTCAGGCATGGGTTTAGTCAGGCTTCGATTTTCGATGCTGCCAGTTATAAATCAATGCAGGTTGAAGCTGGACTGTTTCTGGTTCAGGCCGGTTGTTGGCTACGATCCGATCAGCCTCTGCGATATCCTCCATCTAGTGCGACTGGGCGTCCGGTGATTGCTCTGGGCGCGGTTGCTTCGACTGAGCAGTTGGATTCTGGTGACGATGGCCAGAAAGCAAATAGAGTTGTTGCTTTAGGGCAAGCCTGGAACGATCTACTGCAGGCAACGGGAAGTGATTTTCAAATTGCAGAAGTGCGCCACCAACTTGCCTCGTTGAATCGTTGTTGCTGGATGGATGGCCGTGTTGCGGCAGAGTTTCTCGACCTAGCAAAAAGTTCAGATTTCGAAGCGGCAGCGACAACGGTCTTGCAGAATTCAGCCTACCGCATCATCCATTGGCAGCCTCTGGATGTTGCTTACGATCAACGGCTTCGCGTGGTGCAGGTTATTACATCGATCCAACGTGGTGGAGCCGAACGGATTGCAATTGATCTGCATCGATGTTGGCTGAGGCATTCAAGCTTGGCTCCCCTTCTGATTGCCGTAAATCCACCCTCACGAAGCCCCTTTCCTACACCCGAATCGACGATCGAGTTATCGCACGTTCAACCACGTTCCGAACGATGGAAAAGGTGCGAGCGGATCATCAATTCGTTTGCCGCCGACGTGGTTCATACCCACCTTTTGTCTCGAAGCGAACATCAGCTACTTCGATTGACAAAGTGTCCTACGCTGGCCACCATTCACAACGCTCGAGCAGGTTGGCAATCGGGTACTGAACAGCTTGATCGAGATGATCTAAATCTTATTGTGGCTTGTTCGCAGGCCGTGGAACGAGACTTGCATGCTGCCAATCTATCTATTCCAACTCGTACTGTTTGGAATGGAATCAATCTATCAGAGTTTCAGGCCGATCAGCCGTATCGATCTGTGGCCAGAGGTCGACTGTTAAAGCAGTATGATCTGCAAAATGACACAATTCTAATTGCATCACTTGCCAATCCAAGACCTCAAAAGCGGCTCGAGCGACTGCCAGCGATACTGCAGAACGCTCAACAAGAACTATCTTTGATGGGCAATTATCGTCCGATACATCTTTTGTTGGCTGGCGAACCGTCTCAAGGTAATCAACTGGCCGACCAATCGGTGCAACTGATTCATGAGCAGGTTGCAGAGTGGAGTTTTGCAAGTCGCATTCATTGGCTTGGCTGTGTTAGTGATGCTCGTGAGTTGCTGAGTGGCATTGACGTTCTGATCAGTCCAAGCGATTTCGAAGGACTTAGCTTGGCTCACCTAGAGGCGCTCAGTTGTGGAACGCGAGTTGTTGCCAGCGATGTAGGTGGCACATCTGAAATAGCTCTACGCTGTGATGGCTTGCATCTTGCTCCAGCTCAAGCGAACGACCTGCAGTTTGCAAAAACGCTTGTCGACGCGATTGAAAATTTATCGCAGCCGCTGGAGAGTACAGCCTTGGCACTGCAACGCGACTTTAGCCTGATTCGTATGCGAGATGGTTACGCGCAGATTTATGTCCGGCTTGCGAATCAACATCCTGAATTTGACGCTGAAGCCAGAGTCCCGAGCGTCCATGATCAGCCCGTTGTGTCGGCAAGGAATCTCGCTGATCCTTTGGTTGATTTCAAGCCAATGCCCACGGGCGTACTGTTGATTACGAACAACTTCTCCACGGGAGGTGCTCAGTCGAGCGCTCGCAGGTTATTGACGGAACTAAAGGCTAAGGGCTATACCGTTCGAGCTGCAGTGCTTCAAGAAGATCTCGATAATCCAACGCCGGGCCGAAGGCAGCTAGTTCAGCAGGGTATTGAGGTACAGTGCCTTCCCAAAGCAGGAAATATCGACCCACTAACTGCACTACGACCGCTATTCGAATCGATTGATAAGTTTCCACCCGAGTGCATTTTAATGTGGAACGTAATACCCGAGTACAAAATGCTGATCGCCGACTTGCTGTGGAACATTCGGATGTTTGATATCAGTCCCGGCGAGATGAACTTGCACTCACTGGAGCGTTACTTTCAGAACCCACGACCCGGTCTACCGTACCGCAACTTTGACGACTATGGCCGACGACGGCTGGCGCGGTTGTGAAATACTCGGCAGAGAAAACGCAGGTCGAGCAGTTGTTGAACGTGCCCGTCACACTGATACCCAACGGAGTACCCATTCCACAGCAGTGTGCTCCGTTACTACCCAAGGCAACACTCGTGATTGGCACCGCAGCCAGAATAAGTCCACAAAAGCGTTTCGAGGATCTGATCGAGGCATTTCGCTTGGTCCATGAAAGACTGCCAGAATACGAATTGCAAATTGCTGGAGGCGTAGAGCGCGGAGCTGAAGAGTACTTCCAGGAGCTGCGTTCACAGGCTGCCGACTTGCCGATTCAGTGGATTGGTGAGTTGTTAGATACCCAACCGTTTCTGATGCAGTTGGACATGTTCGTGATGATCAGCGAGCCGGCGGGATGCCCGAATGCATCTTTGGAGGCGATGGCGGTTGGACTGCCGATTGTTGCCACAGATTTTGGTGGCGCGAGTGAGCAGATCATCGATCAACTTAACGGACTGCTTGTACCCAATCGAAATCCTGCTGCCTTTGGTGCAGCGATCATTGCCCTGGCGACGGACCTGGCTTCACGTCAACGATTCGGCCGAGCCTCACGGCGTCGTGCAAGGGAGATGTTCTCGATCGAACGAATGACAGATGACTACCTAAATTTGATGCAGCTTCGATAAACCTAGTTTTGAGCTTTAATCTGCAACAGTGTAAAGCTGATCTGCGTAATCCGAGCTACCAGAAAGATTGTCTATGGCTGCTTCGGCGTAGGAGTCCTCGGTTTCCCAAATACGGACCCGAACTACTCTAGCTCCACTTCCCTTCATGAATTCTGGTGCAGCAACTTCCAAAAGATACTTTGCCATGTTCTCTGCAGTAGGATTGTAAGGCAGTTGGAACAGGCGGCTGGGCTGGACCAGCTTTAGAGCTTGAATGGCGTTATCGTCTTGCTCAAAAACTAGGAAGCTATGATCCCAGTGCTCGTCTAGCCAACCCTTGCAGCGAGTTTTTAGATCTGAGAAGTCGACAATACGCCCGACAGAATCTTGCGTCTCGCTGGTTACGAAAAAGTCCGCGACATAGTTATGGCCGTGAAAATGCTCGCACTTTCCACCGTGCTTGAAAAGTCTATGACCAGCACAGAAACGGATACGACGCATGATGGTAAGCGACATGGAAAAACTCGCAGTCAGTCAAATTTCGAGAAAATTCAGCAGTCAGGGGCTAGGTAGATCGCTCGTGTGGTATTCCATTCGCGCGAGCAGACCCAGCCTTTGCAACCTAGTGCCCCTTAGTATAGTCTGACATGAAGGGGCAGCCAGGATGCATCAAGACTAGTTTACTTTGACGACCTCTAGTTCAGTGTACTTGCCCACTTCCATGTTTGCCCCGCCGATGGAAACAAGGCTATGGTTGTCAATTGGCAGCATGCGATGGAAGAATCGAGCATCCTTGGTTTTACCCTTAGTTTCCCAACTTCCGTTTGCGTCGTTCCAACTTTCGATGGAGCCCTCAAAGGTTGTGACCATCAGCTTGCCACCAACGCTCCAACCAGAGGCTCCAAAGCCAGCCATCGATTGTTCGCCGTGAATTTCGCCTGCTTCTTTCCAAGCTTTGGTCGCTGGGTCATAGATGGCAACTTGCTTTGTCGTTTCGCCTTTGTCATTCATGCCGCCCACGACAAACAGCTTGCCATTGTGAGCAATCGCAGCCACAGCTCGTCGTACGAACGGCGGTTTGGAAACTTCGACCCAAGTTGGCTTATCGGCTTTTAGATCCATCGCCCAAGCTGTGTCGTGCCACTTGGTGTGCCCTTCACCTTGAAGGTTCCAACCACCAACAACATAGATAGTGCTACCGATGATTGCTGCATCATGGCTAGAACGTGGTTCAGGAAGCGATGGCAGTTCGCTCCAACTATTGCTAGCGGTATCAAAGACGCGAACGTTGACTTGAGAGTGTAGGTCTTGCTTTTCACCGACAGCGTTCATGGCTGTAAAGCCACCAACAAGGATCAGGCGTTTTTCGTAGGCGACCATGCCTAAGCCCTGAAGCTTCTCTCCCGTAGCCACTTCTTTCCAACCTTGGTCAGGGTGCCACAAGTTGAGCGACAGCAGCCGATTGTTCTGAGCTTTGTTCGAATAAGAGTGGGCCCCGCCCGTGTGACCTCCGTAAACGTAGATCGTGTTGTCAATCTTGGCAGCTCCGAAGCTGGTGATCTCAACCGGCAGCGCGGGGAGCTTAGCTGGCTCTTCCGCCCACAAAGCTTCGGTAGCAAAAGAGGCTACCAAAGCACAAATTGCCATTAGCAGCCGACTGTTCGAGAAAGATTGCAACATCGTTTGATTGCCCGTAGAAGAATTAGCCTCGAAAGCGACCAGCCGTTCATGCGGTCGCGAGATGTCTAAATTCTAGCCAATAACGCCTCAATTCGCTGATAGCAGTTTAGTGTTCGGGAGTTATTTTCAGCCACCTACCCAAAGTTGAAATATCTTTCCACTGGCGAGCCAGCCTTGATCCGTCTTGCGAATGTTTTCCCGCTAATCTTAACCTGTTTGGAGTCAGCTTCGCGAACTCAAGCAGTCTTTCACTGCCTCAAGTAGCTTCTGTTGCGATGTTAATGGACTGCAAACAACCTTGCTCGGATTTTCCTTCAACGCCTTTATCCCAGAAGGTCGATTAAGCAAGCATTAGCAATCAGGGGCTGGAAACTCTTAACCGAAAATTCGTTTCGACTGTTGAACTCGGTAGCAGAAAGTTCGCGTCAGGCAATCTATTCCAGCTACTCCGATTATCGCGACCGATTATTGCGACCGGAAGACCCCGCCTAGCTTGACCTATCGGAGATCAAGAATGACAAATCGACTTTTGGCTACGCTCTACGCTGCAGTCATTTTCATATCAGCCTTCTTGCTGTTCCAAGTTCAGCCATTAATCGGAAAGTGCATCCTGCCTTGGTTCGGTGGCTCGCCAGCCGTATGGACGACGTGCATGTTGATGTTCCAAATCTTGTTGTTTGGTGGTTACGTTTATGCACATTTACTATCGCATTACTTTCCGCCGAAAAAGCAAGTCATAGTTCACACCACGTTGATTCTGCTCGCGATTGCTACTCTGCCGATTGCTCCAGACATTGACTGGAAGCCGGTCGACAGCCAGGCTCCCGCTGGGAGAATCATGTTGCTGTTACTGGTCTGCATCGGACTACCTTATTTCTTGCTCAGTTCGACTAGCCCATTGATTCAGAGTTGGTTTAGTCGTACCAATCCTGGGCAATCGCCCTATCGACTTTACTCACTGTCGAATGTGGGTTCGCTACTAGCGCTGATCAGTTATCCGTTTGTATTTGAACCAGCTTTGTCAACCATTTCTCAATCTTGGCTGTGGTCGTTTGGCTTCATCGGGTTCGCAGCTATCTGCGGAATATGTGGTTGGTTGATGGCTCGGCAAGTTACTACGAGTATGACCTTTGGCGTCCCAAACCCGGCAAGTTCTGGACACTCACCCACAGTCGATTCCTCAACTGTTCCAACACCGTCAGATCGATTGCTTTGGTTCGGACTAGCGGCTACAGCAACAATTTTGCTGCTAGCGACTACCAACCAAGTCTGTCTAGACGTGGCGGTCGTTCCCTTTCTTTGGGTGTTGCCACTGGCGCTTTATCTGATCACCTTCATACTTTGTTTCGATGGCAAGCAATGGTATCACCGCTTACTATTTGTTGGGTTGGTTTTGGCCTGCCTAATCTCGGAGGTTCTTCTCGCTGCTCGTGGTGCCGATGTTTCAATTGTATTACAGATTGTCGTGTACTTCGGAGCGATGTTCTGCAGTTGCATGGTCTGTCACGGCGAACTGGCAGCCATGAAGCCACACCCCAAGTACTTAACGAGCTATTTTCTAGTGATCTCTGCTGGTGGTGCTGCTGGTGGTTTGTTCGTAGCACTGATCGCACCGCTATTGTTCGTTAACTATAGCGAGCTTCATTTTGGTTTCTTACTTTTCATGATGCTCTTCTTTCTGATTCGACTTCGCGAAGATCAGGTGCGTTTGCCACTGCCAAAGTCGCTTCGTGGTCCGACGGCTATTGTGCTAGTGGTGATTGTAATTTTTGTTCTTACCAAGGTTGACCGTCATGAACCCTGGGTCGAGTCGTCAAGCAGAAACTTCTATGGAGTTCTCAAAGTACGACTCGTGCCTTCTGCTGCCGGAGAGCTACGGCAATTGGCGCATGGACGGATCGCGCATGGTTCACAATTGGTCGAAGTTGAGAAGCGGTTAACTCCTACTGCTTACTATGCTAGAAACACAGCGGTCGGTCAGTTGCTTACTCACTTCAAAGCGGACGAGCCCAGAAGAATTGGCATCGTCGGACTTGGTGTGGGTACATTAGCGGCCTATGGACAGCCAGAGGACCAGCTTCGCTTTTATGAGATTAATCCAGATGTCACTCGACTTGCTCAATCTCACTTTAGCTTTCTAGCCGAAAGTAAGGCCAAGTGGCAAGTTGTACAGGGAGACGCTCGGTTGTCACTCGAGTTTGAAAAGCCTCAGCAGTTCGACGTATTAGTCTTGGATGCTTTTTCGGGTGACGCTATTCCTGTGCACCTACTGACGCGTGAAGCAATCGAAGTATATCTCAGACACATGCGAGAGGATGCAGTACTTGCCTGTCATATCTCCAATTTGCATTTCGATCTTCAACCTGTACTGCGAGGCCTAGCCGACGAATTCGATTTGCAATGCAAGATTGTTGGAACTGCTCCTGAAGCATCATCAGCCGGGTTAGCCACAATTTGGGCACTTCTTTCAAAGGAGTCCGATTCATTGGCAACCGTTGATGGAAAGAGTGACCTTTTGGGCGATTCGGTTCCGACTGGACGACTCATTCAATGGACGGACACTCGAAGCAATCTGCTGGATGTGCTTAAGTAGCTGATCCCGCCAGGATTCAGGGTAACGAGCTTCTACCTAATCCAGTAGCTGATCCCGCCAGGGTTCAGGCCAGCCGCAGTCATGAATCGCAGACGCTTGCGTCGGCCCGTATCGACCAATCCTTGATTCCTTTGGGCAAATTGTTCGCGGCTTCTGACTGCGGCTAGCGCCCTAGCGCCTGCGGTTCAAAAAACGTCCAGCTACTGAGCCAACTCGGCTTCCGGAATCAGCTCGATGTTTACCTCAGCGCCCTGCAGATACTTATCGAATAGCTTTTTGGTAAGCAGCACTACGGATGGCTTCGAAAATGCGCCGCCGCCGTGGCCAGCGCCGGGAAACGTCTGCAGCCATACCGGCACTCCCTGCTTCTTCATGGCTGCTTCCAGCTCTTCACTTTGAGCAAACGGTACAAGTGTGTCGTGTGTACCGTGCAGTATCAGGGTAGGAGGGCAATTCTTGTCGACGTAAGTAATGGGGCTAACTGCTGCAGTCTTGTCTTTATCCGATAGCTTTGCTCCGATCAGTTCCGAGTAAGGATCGCTAGGAGTGTTGAACTTGAAGATGTTCTTTACGTTCTTGTCGTTCTCGGCTTGCTCAACAACCGATGCAAAATTGGTAGGACCAAAGATATCGCAGACGCATTGCACTGCATCACTTTGATCCTCATTGCCGCCGATGACCGTGAAAGCTCTCTTGCCACCGGCAACGCCAACCAAAGCCGACAGGTGCCCTCCGGCAGAACCGCCGATAACGCCGATTTTCTCGGGATTGATGTTATAGCGCTGAGCGTTCGCGCGCAGCCAACGTATGGCGGCTTGGCAATCCTGAATCTGCGCGGGAAACTTGGCTTTCTGACTAAAGCGATACTCAACGCTAGCAACGACATAACCATATTTAGTCATCGATCGAATATCGCAGGGAAACTTGCTGCCACCCATCCAACCGCCACCATGAATATGCACAATCAGCGGCAACGGTTGTGAAGTCATTTGCTCGGGATAGTAGATGTCCAATCGCTGAGCAGGATCACCATCGTTGATGTAAGGTACGTCAAAGTCCCAAGTAATCCCGGAAGGCAACTCCACCTTGGGCTTGGCCTGCTTGTCTGGTGCTTGCTGAGCGTGAACAACAAGAGAGTTGCTGCTAGATACCAGGGCAGCAATATAGAGAAGGCTTAAGACGATTCGTCGAAGATTTTGATTGAGCATTTTTGCAAAGACTTTGAACAGGGGACTCATGATAGGCGGGACTGCACAGAACAATCGTGAGCAATATGCGAGAATTGACAACACTTCAGTATCTCACGGGGAGCCGCGGAATACAATGCAGTTCCTGACACTCGGTTTTGCATCGTTCACTGGAATGCCAGATGCGGGAAATAGGAGACTCGACTTAGAGTTTCAAAGGAACGATTGCCTCTTCGTGATTCATGCGAGTTATCTCCATGTATTAAGCACCGCAGTCCTCAACGAGTCAGTTAGACGCTGGCTTCTCGAAAATCTCCGACTGCTGTTCGGCAGAGAATCCGTGGATGTCGAGCTGACGTTTCAGTTCGGTGCGGAACTCGGCGGGCAGGTCGTTCGCAGGAGTGTCGGTGACGCTCCGCGGCTTGCTGTAATCGATCTTTCGAATGATTCCTTTGTGCAGCAGGTAGAAGAATCCTTCGCTTGGACGGCAGACAATGGCCCAAGTGCCCCAGCCATCGGGGATTTCGAGTTTGTGAGGGTCGGGCGGAAGTTTTCCGGTCGCCTCAGTAGCCTCGAACAGAATCTGCGCGTCGTTTGTGCGGCGATCGCCAACTGGTCTGCCAACAATCTTCAGCGTGGCATCTCCTCTGGTTGCCGGCGTCGAGAGCAGCGGATACTCGCCGGGGCCGAGCACAACGCGCGGTTGCTTGTCAGCGTCCGCGTCGGCGTCGAGCACACGAAACTTCACAGGTGCGGTTAGCAACTTGCCACTAAACGACACAACATCGGTACGCGAGGCAAGCCGCTTGGCCAGCGCATCGATTGCCTCAGGCGATTTGTCGGCGATAAACGCCTCAGTTTCCTCTGCGGTCGGCGCTGAATCAAAAAGTTCGCGGACCGCGCGATCGAGCATTCGCGTTCGCTCAGCGGTATCCGCAGGCAATGGTAGTTCTCGGTTGAGCCGAAATTTGATATGAGCCAACCACCAACCCGTCCCGGAGACATGCGGATCTTCTTGGCTGATTCCGACTTCACTGCCGTCGAGCGGTACTGGGCTGTACGTGAGTGTTATTTCGTCTCCGGGCTTGGCAAGCACGTTCGAACCGACACGTGGACCTGCCCATGGCCCCATGCCCGCACGCGGACCGATGCCAACTCCGGGTGTGTTGATTTCTACGTACTCGCCCGGAACTAAACGAACGGTATTAAGCATTGCCCTTGTAGTCCACTCGATACCAGAGACTTGAACCTCCACACCCTTGGCATCCGCGGCCTTCACCCAGCCCTGATGCCATGTCGGCACTTGAAGCATGACTGGGAATTGTCCTTTATTGTGCACCAGTAGCCGCACCTTAATCGCCGTGCCGATGCGGTACTCCGTCGCGCTGGGCTCCAATAACCATGCCGCGCGCAGTCCACTAGTCTGTTCTTCACCCCACGATGCGTCGGCATATCTTATCGGCAAAGCATTACCCTTGCGAATACCTTGTCTCGTTCCCTTCCATGGTGCGGGTTCAAGGAGAGTACCTTGAATACCCGCCACTTCATCGAGCAGCTCGATGGCGTCCGCTGGTTTCCAATCGCGTGTGGCGTCAAGACGCAAAAGAATTGCATTGAGCTTCGGTACGGTTTCCCACGTCGGGTTGTAGCCAATGAACACATTCATCGCTTTGGCCAGTTCTCCGACTAGCGCGCCCGGAATGTCGCCATTGGTTCGAGCAAATCGCTTCCACACTTCGTAGAGTGCTTGAGCGTCTTTGAGCTTTGGCTTCGGAGGCTCCAGGGTCGATGCGATCGAAGCAGGTGGTTGCGTATCACGAATCTGCGATGTGACCTCAGGCGCGACGATCGCCCTTTCCATTGCAGCGCGGAGGGCGACAGGGATTGGAGCCTTGTCGGACTCGGCACCTTCGTATCGAGTTACCTTCATAGCCGATGGATCGGCGAAATCCACGCTTTGCAGCGGCCCTTCTTGCAAAATCCACAAGACCGTTGTGCTTGGCTCCCAACCAGCCGCCCAGGTGTCGAAACCCACCGGCAGTTTGAGCTCGAGGGAGATGTTCTCCTTGCCTGGCCGGAACCAGGTGACACTTCCTTCATTGATGATACGCTTACCCTGCCCGCGCCGAGTGACAATCAGACGCAACTCGTCGCTCAGTTTGTAGCGTCCAGGATTCGTGGCGATGCGCGGTCGCATTGCAGCATTGTTTTCGGGCGGGAGAACGCGGAACTTTGTTTTGCCTGGCTGGACAAACCCCCGACTTTGTTTGCCGTAGGGATGCTTTGCTAAGAGTACCGCCAGATTCTTGAGAGCCTCCGGGGATCGGTCGGCTGAGAACGCATCGCCTTCGGTAGTGCTCGGTGCCGTACCATAAAGCTCACGCACGACACGGTAGAGCAGATACTCACGCTCGATCTTATCTTGCGGAACTGGCATTTCGCGGGCGAGACGCTGGACAATGAACTCCTGCCACCAAGCACCGCTGCTTGGCAAATCATTCATTCCGGAGAGCAGAGCTGCACCGGGAGATAAAACCACTTCATCTCCTTCTTTGCAGAGAATCCATGAACCGGCGCGCACGTCGGACCACTCCTGAAGTTCCTTGTTCCGAGCGCCAATGCCAAGACCAGACGTGTGCACTTCACAGTACTCTCCAGGTGCGAGTCGATAGGTTAGTGGTCGCCCCCGAGTAAGCCAATCGGTCGATTCGACTTTTAATTCGCTGCCATTGGCGAGCGTGGCCGTGTGCGTCGATTGTTGGAAATCAGTAGTGACGAATGTGACTGGTTCTTTGCCCGCGTTGTGCAGCAGAATGCGAGCCTTCATTTCCGTGCCGATGTGGTATTCTCCCGCCAGCGGCTCTAATACATAAGCCATGCGCAGGCCACTCTCCAGTGGCTTGCCCCAGTCTGCATTCTTCCATATGGCAGGCAACTGCTGACCGAAACGCACGGAGCGCTGCGCGAGGTGCTCCAAAGTGGTCTCGATGGGAATGGTGCTCACGGCAGCGATGTCATCAAGGATCGCGACAACATCAGCCGGATTCCAGTCACCCTTGTTTGAAAGTCGCGGCTCCAACGGCTTCATCTTTTTCGCAACGGGACCGCCGGAAGCGTCGGGTTCATTGTTGCGGATAAACTCTTTCACCTTGTCATCCAGAATGTTGAGCAACCCACCGGGGATGTCGCCGTTACGCCTCGCGTAGTCCTGCCATAGTTTGTACAGCGAGCGACCCTCTTTGGACTTCGGTTGAGGACTCAATACACTGACGGCGGCGCGAGTGGGCGCAGTGACAAGCGTTCCTTTCCATGCGTCCTGTGGGGCACTTTCGATTTTCAGAGCGATCTCCCAAGATTGCAGCGAATCTTTGCGCAGGCCATCGATCAGACCGGACTCAGCGGAACGTTCATCTTCTTTGACTGCAGGCAACATCCGCAGATAAACGACCTCACGCGGCTGAAGTAGTAAATCAGTCTGCGTTGGCTGATCCGCAGTTAGAACGAAGAGAATTCCTTGGGAGTCGCTGAGAATAAGTCTGCGCAGATCCTTTGCCTGAACTGTATCGACGAAGCGTATCTGCGTCTGCGAAACGTTTTGCACTGCGAGGCAAATAGCGGGAGGTTGACCGTGAATTATGGTCGCAGCACGCAGGCCATTCACAGCTTCGCTCCAGTCTAACTGAGCTTCCGTGTTTTGGTCAATTTTCATGCTGGAGTTCGAAGGCTTGGCTGGCGGATTCTGTTTGTTTTCGTCACTTGTAAGTTCGTCGATCTGTCTTCCATCTTGCGCACGAAGCATCGCGATGGGAACAGCGATTCCAATCGCAGTAACTATCGCCAGTCCAGCTAGTGCCACACTTACGCTGCGACGATTCAGATTCTTGCCGAGTACAGCAGTGAGACGACCCTCGAGCGATGACTTGCGAGCCATCGCTAGTCCACCAGCTTGCGTCCAACCTGCAGGCGAAAGCCCCGAGACGACATCGAGTAAATGGGCCGCATAAGCGGATGGCCTGATACCACTAGCAATAACCAGATCGTCGCAGGATCGTTCACGTTCGACATCCAATCGCCAAGCTGCAAACCAAACGAGCGGATTGAACCAGTGCAGTGCACAGGCGACTTGCGTCAACAACTGAACAAAAGTATCCGCGCGCTTGATGTGAGCCAACTCATGCATCAACACGGATTGCAGTTGTTCCTCGCTCCACTGCCGCGCCACAACAGGTAGCATCAGACGACGACGAAAAATGCCCCACACAACGGGAATCGTCTTGTGCGGATGGATCAGCAGAGTGATTGGGCGACGGATCTTGAGCTGCCCGCAGAGTGTCGTCATCGCAATGACGATTGGATCTTGTGAAGTTGATTGTCCGTTATCCATTGCAGACTCAAGCTGAACAGTTTCCTGTCTTCCAACAACAATGGCAAGTCGTTCGGAATTCCGGAGCATCCATCGCGCAGCCGACAGGCGTAGCATAAGAATCAGAAAACCAATCGCCCACACCAGCGGAATCGCATCCATCCAATTCCAGCTCTTCGCACCTGACGTCGATATTTCTTGCGGAGTCATCATCGTCGGCTGTGAAACCTTCGCGGAAGACTGTGGATCCGGCGCTGCGGATTGATCAACAACCATAGGCGCATCTAGCTGCACGGCTGGCGCTCTTTGTGGCGGATCTCTCACTTCACCATTCGTGCTGGCGAGGGCAGGGGGGCTGCCACTTGCAATAGCCGTAACAGACGGTCGTGGCGAATTCATCCAATTCGGCAGAACGCGCCATTGTGGCAAGGTCGCTGACAAGACTGGCACAATGAGCAAAGCGACGATCGCCATCATCCATACGAGATGTCTTGTTGCTGCCGAATCACGTCGAAGTAGCAGCGCAGCAACCGCTGCGATCGCGAGCAGCACTACCCCTTTGATGGCAAAATCCACCAGCAGCAGGCCAGACGCGCTCAACACGCCTCCGAAGGTCCATATCATGCGATTCATGTTATCGGCCCTCCTTCTTAGCTTGCTCGATCAAGGCAATCAACCGCTGACGTTCCTCTTCGGACACTTGGTCTTTACGCGAGTGCAGATGTGCGGCGAGTGCTTCTTCCAGAGAGCCGCCAAAAAAGGTTTCCAACACTTGCTCGAATGCCTGTCGCCCGGCCTTGCCCTTCGTCTGACGCGGTACGTAAATCACTTCGCGCCCACTCTCTTTCCGTCGCAAGTGCCCTTTCTCTTCCAGAATGTGCATCATTCTTCGAACCGCCATCGGCGTCGGCGGCGATGGAATGGACTCAACGATTTGTTTCACTGTCGCTTCGCCGAGAGCAAAAACGGCATCCATGATTTGTCGCTCGCGGCGACTTAGTTCAGACGGTTCTGGCATTGAAAAACCCTCCCGTATCGATGGTCTCGTTTAAGATCTTTGACCGTGTGCGCTAATAATGTAGCGCAACGCAATCGGGAAAGCAATACCCTTGCGTTAACTTTTTAACGCAAGCTGGCCATCCGTCGCCAGACGGTGGAAGCTTTAGCCTAATTCCCTACCGCTTGGCAGCGGGAGCTACGTAGCCATCCGTCGCCAGATCGCCAGAAACTCTCTTGCTGCTCGACTACTACCATGTAGCGGCAAGACCCCGACGGCACCGAATTCCCAAAGGCAGTTGAGTTGCAATTGCGAGTTGATGGTGCATTACTCGATTTCTAGTTTTATCGAAATTCTAATTGACCGCTGCTCAGGAAACGCCTATTATCTAGTTAATTAGAAATAACGCAGTCCTTCTGGAGGTGATGCAAATGGCCAGACCGAGTTCGGAACACCCAACGGAGTTGGAGTTGCAGATCTTAAAGGTGTTGTGGGACGCACAGCCCATGACGGTTCGCGAAGTCCGAGAAGCACTCGAGCAAAGTGGCCGCGATCTTGCCCACACAACCGTCATCACGATGCTTAGCACCATGGTGGATAAAGGTCAGATTGCAAAGCTCGACCCGCTGCAAGGTAAAGCTTTTCGCTTCTCGCCGCTCATTGGTCGCGATGACGTTTCCAAAGGCATGCTCGGAGATCTGGTCGAACGCGTCTTCGATGGCTCGGCCGAAGCGGTGATGTTGAGCTTATTCGATGTCAAAGAGCTTAATGAGGAAGAGCTCGCCAGCTTAAGAAAATTGCTCAACAAAAAGATGCGGGAGTCCAAATCATGAATGTGAACATTTCGGTCGATTGGACTGAGCTATGCATTCAATGGATGCTGACTTGCGGGCATTTTCTGTGGCAGGGCTTGGCTGTTGCGATTGTGTTCTTGATCGTAGAGCGGTTGGCGGCGACTCATGCTTCCACTCGTTATGCAATGGCCTGTACAGCACTTCTGTTGCTACCCGTTTGTGTCGTGCTGACATTTGTATTGGTTCACACCTCGCGTGGGGCCATTGTCAGACCGATCGTCCCTTTGAACCACAACATCGCTGGCTTGAACGACTCACTCGCGACGCGATCACCGACGATGAAGCTTGATTCACCGGTCGACGATCTAGGTGATTCGACAGCGATACCACAAACCACAGGCAACGCCGGTGATAGTTTAGTGGCGTATCAGGCAGCGAAGTCGCAACAAGTCCCAATCATACAGCGGGTGAGATTCTTCGCACCAATGATATCAGCAGCTTACGCAATTGCTGCGGGTTTACTTCTCTTACGAATGATCGTATCCCTGTTTGGCAGTTTTAGGTTTGGAAATGTATCCCAACGCATTACAGATGCTCGGTTTTTGCAAGTAGTTTCAGCTCAAGCAAAACAATTAAAACTGCGAACGGTACCGATCGTGGCCACCTGCCTGCGAGCCTCTTCGCCGGTTGTGGTGGGCATCTTGTGGCCGATGATTTTACTACCTCCTTCGCTATTGTATGGACTGGACGAATTTCAGTTGTCCGCCATTCTCAGTCACGAGATGGCCCACATCCGCCGCTACGACCTGCTCTTCAACCTCATTCAGCGCGTTATCGAGTCCTTGCTCTTCTTCCACCCCATTACTTGGTGGCTTAGCAGTCGAGTCGCGATCGAACGAGAAAACTGCTGCGATGATGTAGCTGCATCTCATATAGGCCGACTCCATTACGCGCAGGCGCTTGTACAAATGGCCACTCTGTGTTTGGCGAACCATCGCAGTCGCAGTCAGGCACTGGCCACGCTGGCCGCAGATGGTGGCAACTTAACGAACTTCGGTTATCGCATACGTCGTTTGATCGACGCCCAGGAAACTCCCAAGATTCAAGTTACGAAACGTAGCTTTGTGTTCTGTTTGGCAACCCTAGCGTTGATTGGGGCTTCTTATCTCTCTCTTGCTCAAAGTCCTCAAATGCCGAAGGAAGAAGCTCAGTTGAATCGGCCAAGTAAAGACTCTTTGGTCGACGGCATTCAGTGGTCAACATGGGGTGATCGCGACGGTCTGTTGTCTGGAGCCCGTTTAATAATCCCGGAAGGCGTAGTGCAGCCTGGCCAGTCTGTGGTCGTCGAGTATCGATTGAAGAATGTCTCTAAGGAAACAAAAAAATTTACTTGCTATGTTCGCAGTACTTGGCAGTACATCACGCTGGAATCCAAGAATAGAATTCGCGAAATGGGCATCGATTCGTCGGATCAATCGCTCGCAATCACCATCGAACCCGGCAAAGAGTTTATCGCACCCCATACTGCAACGATAGATACCCGGGGGCTGTCACCCGGCGTTTACCAAGTTGCACTGGGTTCTGCGTTTTGGCTTCCCGACAAAGAAAACCCAGGAGCCAAGACTGAGATACCGCACCGTGGCAGCATTCCGCTGACAATCTTTGGCGAATCTAATGCAAACATATATAGCTCCCCCGATAGCAGTATTCATTGGGGAGATGCAATCAATGGATTGAGGCTAGGTGCGAAGTTCAAGAATGCTACCAATAACTTTGTGGTCGGTGACGTCGTGGAAGCCGACCTGTGGATTGCCAACGTCTCTAATCAACCGATCGAGTGCTCGATTCGACTTCCACATCCCATGGACGGATGGTTATTCAACGTCGAGAACCAAATCGGCGACAACATCATGCTAGAAAGGCCGCCGATGATACTCATCTTTAGCCCACAGGAATTTTGTTCACTGAAGTTGGCTCCGGGCGAGTTGAAGGCATTGACTGGGGATCGCATCGAAGGATCGCCAGGCAGGTTCGCCGGTTGTTCTGCCAAGTTTGAGATCGAAAGCAAGAAAGAGGACCAGAACTGGGAAGATTACACGATCAAAGGCCGGCTCGTAACTCAAGGCGGAAACTACTCGGCAATTTATAGCGTCATGCTTGATCGGCCCGATATTCCGGGTTTGCGCATTGAACTGGATACCGGCAATGCTTCCTTCACAGTTGGTCAAGCTACTGTTGATCCCAAAGCAGCTCGTGTACTTGATGAAGCCACCGATAAATCAATCTTCTGGGGCGAGCCTGTGGGAGGATTGCGACTTGGCATTCGGCAATCGGAACTTGCTCGCAGGAGTACCATCTTGCGACACGGCGAACACTTTGAATACGAAGTCTGGATCAAAAATGAAACGGACCAGGTTGTGCGTATCGGTCGCGATCCCCGAGACCTGCATCGCCCTGTATTGAATGGTGATCGAACGATCAATGTAATTGGTTCGGGGATGTGGCTGAGTTTTGGCATTCCGCCTGAAGAGTTAGCTAAGTCGGAACTTATTTTACCGCCGGGCCATTCCGCGCGTCGATTTCTCGAACAGTACCACTCAGCCTCAATTCGTCCACCTGGATCACCGCGAGGTCGCTTCGGCTCGGACCCATTACTGCTCGAGCCAGGTAAGTACACTGTCTACGCACAGGTTGGCGATTTGAAATCGGCAGTGGAAGAGGTTGAGATTATCCCGGCAGCTCGCTTGCAGGTCCGCAAGTCATCTCAAGTCACTGACAAGAAACGAGAGTACGCCGCCGCTGATCCCAGCGCGGCGATACTCTCGTGGCATTCCGGCGATGGAGCAAAACAGGAAGCGATGATCAACCGGGACCATGGCATCTTCATCGATGAACGCGATGTGACATCCGTGGAAAGTATTCCTGTCGAGGGTATGACTGATCAGTACTCCATTGCTTTAAAGTTGCGGCCGGAGTCCGCAAGTTGGCTATCGCGCCGCATCGCATCGTACTCACTCTGGGAGGATCCCGATATGGTCGCTATCTTGCTCGACGGCAAGCCGCTGGGCAGTGTCCGCATACCGGCACCCATTCCCAATGATAAGTTGATCATCCCGGTAGGTCTCCCGCTCAAGCAAGCTGAAACTACGATGAAAGAGATTCAAGCAGCGACGGCGACTGCTGCGCAACCCAAAGTAGCCCCTCCTACCGATACGACAATTTCTGGATGACAACAAGCAGCCACGAGCAGGCGTACCGCTGCGTATCAAGCTTTCTACGCCGGAATCTCGAAAAAAGACTCCACCAGTTTCCTTGCTTATACACGACCGACGCGACTGGCAGCTTTACTTCCGAACCTCTCTATCCGGGTCTTATGCGAGCTGCTACGAATTGTTTCTGGCAAGCTTGCCAATCAACCCAGCCTGCCAGAAATTGAGCTGCCCGTGTTTTGAAAATCAAAGTAGATCGCCGCTTTCGCGACTAGAACGAAACGATAGCCTGTCTCGCGATGGTTATACGCTTGCTACTTCATTATTTCGCATCGAGATCTTCGATCCCAGTTCCTAGTTTCGGATCAAATACCATGCGAATGTCCTTTGCGTTTAACTCCACTTTCACCTTGCAGGGATGAACGATGCGACCTCCTGAAGCGTTCGCTTTATAAGCCATCAATTCGATCGGTTCGTCTGGCAAGGTAGACAGGCGGAAGCGACCTTGCTGATCCGTCGCCACCCAAGGTGCTTGACCGCTGGCGGTACGTGACAGCATCTGACCAGATGCTAAGTTGGCGCTCACCGTGATCCCTGAAACCGGCTTGCCTGCAGGGTCGACAACTACGCCTGCTAATGTTTGCGTGTTGCTCACCAAAATCGCGTCCGGCAATTCAATCGTATCACCCTCGCTTCCACTGACCGTCACCACGTAAGGCGATTGGTATTGCCAATTGCGAACCATCAAATCCCCTATTGGCGACACTTCTATGCGGTAACGCTCACCTGGATGCATATCAGTGATCGAGTAGCGCCCCTGTTCATCCGTTGTCAAAACCGCATGCAGTCGATCAAATTTTCCTTCGGTGGATTTGATGACCTTCAATTTTGCACCTGGAACCGGTTGACCATTGTGAGTCACCGTGCCGCGAATCATACTTCCGCCACTCTTCATGACAGGATTTTCATTCCCCCATTCGTCAACGGACTGGCGAGGGAAAGCCCCCGGGTCAACCAGAGTAAAGACAGCGATGCCGAGTCCAAGCACTGCAATTGCTAAGGTTCCGATAGCAAGCCAAATACGCTTGACCTTTTTAGAACGCTCCGGCGACGCAATGCTGCACAATCGAAACTCAAGTTCACGCTTGGTTGCCATCGGAGTTGCCAGTTGCCAGTTATCCTTGCGAAAGTCATCGAGCTGACAAAGTCGGACAACATCCAACAGCGCATGCGAGTAGGCGCGAGCAGATACACCGCATGTCTGCAGCACCCACTCGTCACATGCCAACTCGCGCAATCGACTCACGGTACATTGCAATTGCCAAACTAAGGGATGCCACCACAGCATGCAACGCACAGTTTGAATCAAATAGTCGACCCATACGTCGCGCCGCGCGATATGCCCCAGCTCGTGAAAAAGTGTCGCGCTCTTTACTTCAGTTGACCACGATTCAAAGTTGGCCGGCAAGACGAGAATCCAACGCCCAATCCAACAAACCATCGGCATCGAATCTCGCGATGACAACTTTACATGCACAGCCTCGTTAACGCCAATCAAACGCGCCTGCGAATGCACTTTCTGCCGGTCCAAGTCGGAGGGAATACCGTACCGCGCGATGGAGCAAGCTAAGCAATGGAATGCATAACTAAGTCGTCCCAACGCATAGACAGTCCCCAAAACCCAGAGGGTCATCATAATTCCGAACCAACTCCAATCGAGCTTTACAACGCTCGGTGACTGCGGTTGAACGGCCATCCGCTCGTCTGCTGCCAAGAGTGCGATCGGGTTAT
The DNA here is from genome assembly GCA_046349795.1 of Pirellulales bacterium. Taxonomy (GTDB): domain Bacteria; phylum Planctomycetota; class Planctomycetia; order Pirellulales; family Pirellulaceae; genus Aureliella. The sequence goes on from JAXMBP010000011.1 coordinate 90,595, forward strand.
CATCGTAAGCAAGCGGTCCATGCAGTGCGGTGCCTTTGGCCATCCAATCCGGCCACCAGATTTCCAATCGTGGTCCGAAGAAATTGGCGACAGGTAGAACCAGAACGCAAATCGCTGTCATAGCCAAGATGCGATGCGCCAAAACGGCCGACCGACGCTCAATCAGCCGAGCCGCAATCAAGCCTATTGCCATGATGACCGTAGCCCGAATCGTCAATCCGACAAATCCCGCAGCAAACATGATTAATTGCTCTTCACTGGAATTGAGATGTCATAAGCACTTTGGGAGTTCGATAAGTGCACTCCGAAACTTTGAGTTCCCAACATTTGATAGGGAAACCCATCCGTCACGATAGATAATCCGCGTCCCATCACGCTTACCTCGTAAGTCTCGGGAGGCAGACCATCGATAGCAAACGTTCCATCTTCGTTCGGTGAAACACTGATCAAATCCCAGGCAGGATCCCGACCGAACATGACTTTGGTATTGGACGACAGCGATAGGCCATCGGCGCGAACGACTTTACCGCGAATCGTCATCGGCTTGGTAACGGTCAACTCGCCTAAATTTCGAGTCTGCCCCGAGCCTGCGACCGAAAATGTTTTTGTTGCGAGGACATACTCGCTCTTGGCTAGCTTGGCGTCTCCCACAACGGAAAAGATGGCATACTTCTGATTAGCAGGCAAGTGTTGAAACTGAAACGTACCATCCTCACCAGTCACGCCGGAGACCGCTTTGATGAATATCCCATTCTGAACTGATCGATCTACTTGAACCACAGCGATGCTCATGTTCGGGACAGGTTTTCCGGCTAAAACAAGTTTGCCGCTAACACGCGCCCCGTCGACCAGCTTCAGTTCTGCGACTGAGGATCCTGGACTAAGCAGATCGGACTGGAAGGCGCAGTGTCCATCTGCGAATACACGAATATCCACTGCTTTATACTCTTTGGGCAAAATCAGTGAGAATCTCCCCCAATGGTCTGTCACGGTAGAGTCCACCTCAACTTGACCCCACCAGCGCTTTGAGTCAGTCTTTGCACCCAAAGGTTCGACGAGCGCACCTTCGATTGGAATTCCCAACTCACTGAGGACCACTCCGTTAAGAATGCGCTCAGACGGAATATCGATTGGAAGCTTTTCCAGCGTTATTTTTACTGCGCCGGACTCTGGATCGATCAGATCGGTTTGTGAGGCACGATAACCGGGGGCCGCAGCGACTAGTCGAAAATTCAGTGAAGCATCCAAACCGTCGATGACGAATTCACCCAATTCATTGGTCCGGCTCCACTTGCCGCAGTCGCGATAACAACTCGGGCAAAATATACCCTGTCCGACCTTGGGAGCCGCTGTGGAGATATCGACGCGCACGCCGGTCAACAGTTCACCTTGACTGTCAACTACAGTGCCCGAAAACTTCGAGCGACTATCTTGGGGACTGTCCCCTGAACTCGCCTGAGCCAAGCCCAGGGCGGCGAACCATGCGATCGCGCACAAAAACGCCCATCTCATTTTTTACCTCTCTTCGATTTGGAACATTGCTTATCATGAGCCTGATCGATGACAGCCTTCAGCCGTTCCATTTCCTCTGCTTCCAGCTTGAGCTTCGGATCGCTCAGGTGTGCTGATAGTGCATTCTCGAGCGATCCGCCGAAGAACACTTGCAGGACTCGGCTCAGGGCCGACCGCCCCTCAGTGCGTTGCGAGTGGCAGGGCGAGTAAACGTATTTGCGACCGTCCTGTTCGTGGCGAACCAGTCCCTTGTCTTCCAGTAACTTCAGCATGGTCCGGACGGCTGTATAGGTCGGAGGATCAGGCAGGCGCTCATGTACGTCCGCTGCAGACGCTTTTCCCAATTCGAACACAATGTCCATGATCTGACGTTCGCGTTTACTCAATGTCGGTTCAGTCATCGAATACCATTCGCAATAATCCAAGAAACCATTGCGCGGCGTCTTCTAGACTTCCGCCAATGTGCCAATTTTTTGGCATATGCCATTTTTTTAACACTACGCATTCAACCTGTCAAGGGATATTTCAAATTCGGCTCGGATTTAGCCCTTCAACAATTTCCTCTGAAAGGATTTTGGCTCTTCTGTGTGAAACCTATTAGAGGAACGCATTTGATTGTAATTTCTGGCACAATTGTGCTGTTATCCAAGCGATTTTTCCAACGAAATCAGTCACCGATGAGCCTATGGCCGGAAACGAGCGAAGTCTCATCTTGCGGATCAGCGATCAACCAGTCATCTATCGATTGTCTAGACGACGAGGGCTACAGCGCGCGGATGCTGATGATCTTTGCCAGCAAGTATTACTTTCGGTTTCGAAGGCAGTGGGAAGCTGGCATCCACAAGATGAAGGGCCACGGTTTCGTAATTGGCTAAATCGCGTCACTCGAAACGCCATCCTCAATGCCATGTCACGAGGTAAGCGGGAGCGTGCAACTGGAGACTCCGAATCTTTAAGCCATCTTCGCCCAGGGAGCGATCGTTGCTTCTCGCATGAAGGAACTTGCTAGTGGACGTGAGATTCTGGGAGGCCTTGTTCATGTGTCGTTCGCTGCTTGGTATCGATTCCAAATTTCATCGAGTGCCTCTACCGCTGGCATAGTCAATCGATAGTCCACCACATGCGAAACCGTAGTCTCGCAAGGATTGATTTCTACTGTAACATTGCCCGCCGACTTGGCCATGTAGACTGGTGCTTGAATATAAGGGAACACGCTGGTCGTGCCGATGCTAAATACGATATCGAAGCCCTTCTCAAGCTCGTTTTGCAAATGCTCAATGCCAGGGCCTTGAATCAGCTCGCCGAAAAGCACTACATCCGGCCTCACCTGTGCGCCGCAACGCGGGCACTTTGGCGGAATCGCAATCTCATCAAATTTGTCGAGCGACACCTTATAATTGCACTTGGTGCACGACAGCGAATGCATATTGCCATGAGCTTCAATCAGATTCTTAGATCCGGCCGAGCGATGGAACCCATCGACATTTTGCGTAAGCGTCCACACTCGGTGAAATCGAGATTCCATCGCAACGATAACTTCATGGGCTCGATTGTGACGAGCACCTTGAACTGCCATGCCTATCTGCGCTAGGTACTTCCAAGTCAACGCCGGATTCTCGGCGAGCATCAAAGCCGAAAGCGCTTCTTCAATAGCGACGCCATCTTCGGTCGTATCGACATTGTAAAGTCCGCCGATTCCTCGATAGGTCGGAATTCCCGATTCCGCAGAGACACCCGCTCCAGTAATGAAAAGAATGCTTCGGCATTTTCGAAGGATTCGAACCAACGCGTCGATAGTCGAGTTATCGGGCTCTGTGATCATATTGTCACTTCAGTAGGGCGCGACTGCAACTTCTTGTCAACCTCTTCGAGTCCGCTGCGCGTTGGCAGAGCGTATCCGTTGCACATCCGCCAAAGTCGGCGGTGGTCATTTCCCAGTGCTGAGCCGATATCGTCAAGACAGTCGATCTGCTCAGCCGCAGTTTGTCCAAGCTGACCAGCAATTGGGGCAAAGTAATTACGAAACACCGTTCCCGCAGCACACGCAATTGCGCAAGCCGGTCCCTGAGTTGGATCGTTCGCGTAGATTGTCACGCCTTCATCGGGCGTCACATCCGGCGAGGTCATTTCGAGCAAGTTGAACTGCGACGCAACTTGAAACAAGGCTCCCGCATTCGCAGCATCCTTATGCAGAGCCTGCGCCTCACCAACCACTTCAGACAGCCTTAGCCTTCCTCGAGTTGCCTGACTCAATTCCCCAGCCCGCCTTCGCAGCTCAGCCAACGAGCCCACCTCCAACCGCCCCGCGATCCACTCTTCGCTCGCATCGACCGAACGCAATCGATCGCCATCCACTTCAAGCTGCTGATGCACCCTATTGCGTCCCGACTCCCTAAAACCGAAAACTCGCTCAAACCAATTCCCACTCTTCCTCGCAGCATTTTTATCCTGCACGACAGCTTTCCCTTTCCTAACTAGATGCTCCGAGGGCAATCGAGGCTTCAGTTTTTCAGCATCAACAAATTCTAGTTTATACTCACGCAAACTGTACAAATGGAGCCACATATCCACACTGCAATCCCGACTTTGTGGAGTCGCCATATATCGCACTATAATTTCTTTGGTCGTTTTTAACCGAGTTCTGGAACTGGGCTGAGTAAATGGACAGGGCGTTGCCCTTAGTCAATCACTTGGAATCGGTACGTTTCGGTAGAACCCAGCCTTTGCGTGGGAAATGGCAGGTATAACCACCAGGGTTTCGCAACAAGTAATCTTGATGCTCGGCTTCCGCTTCCCAGAAATCGCCGGCTGGCTTGACTTCGGTAACCGCCTTTCCCGGCCACAAGCCAGAGGCGTCGACGTCCTCGATCGTATGCAGAGCAATTTGCTTCTGTTCTTCACTCGTGTAGAAGATTGCGGATCTGTAGGAGGTTCCACGATCATTGCCTTGTCGATTCTTCGTAGTCGGATCATGGATTTGGAAGAAGAACTCTAGCAGGGTGCGAAAGTCGGTCATTGCAGGATCGAAAACTACTTCGATAGCTTCAGCGTGGGTACCGTGATTACGATAAGTGGCATTCTTGACATCGCCCCCGGAATAACCCACTCGCGTTGAAACAACTCCTGGCTGCTTTCGAAAAAGATCTTCCATTCCCCAGAAGCATCCTCCAGCCAGAATGGCTTTCTCCGTTTTCATGACTAACTCCGATTGAGTGATTGACTCCGATTGAGTAACTGCTTTTGAAACCGATGTGGATTGCCCCGACTGCTGTGCGCACGCGCAAAGTGACACTAGAGCGACACAAAGCAAGGCAGCGCTAGCAAAAGTTAAAATCCATGAAATGGTTGACTGACTCATTTTGAACTCTCCAACCTATTGTAATGTAATGAACCTTGACATCGTAGCAGCGGACGAAGAGTCTGACTTTGTAGAGTTGCGAATCGCAGCAATGCTAAAGCCAACTGTTCCACTGATCACCAACAAAACTGCAGCGACATTTTTCAAGCGGATCTTCATTTTCGTGGCTCTTTCTTCTGAATGTATTTGCGTTCTTGCGGCTCACATGGTCCGCTTGACACTTCTTAGACGACATCACTCGCCAATCTCTTACTCGCTCTGCCACAATTCTTGACAACCTACTGCCGTTTCGAAGTTGACAGCACCAGACTGTAGTAAGGACTCATTTCACGACGAAGTAAATCAACGAAGTCACTCATCGAAGTCACTCAACTGGCCGATGATTACAACCCAACATCTAATGCTTCAGAATCCGTCGAAAAATTGAGCAATTGAGGTAAGAGCTGTTTGCTGTACCCCGTCAAAACATGAGTAGTTGGCTGTGATGCTATTGTGCAGAAGTCGTTTGCTGGAAGTTCTCAGCCGATGGCTCGAATTGCAGTGTCACTTGGCTCTGTTCCGCTGTAACTCTTGATGTTAGGACCAAATGATGAAGATGATCGCTGTGGCTGTGATGGGTCTATTTCTGTCGATACCACATTTAGCTTTTGCGCAAGGCGTAGAGAATTTTACTCTCGAGGCGATTGTTCAAGACTCGAAGACCCAATTGGACTCTAAGTTCGAGCTGAAGGACCATAAGGGGAAAACGGTTGTCTTGCACTTCCTCCTTAAAACAGAATGTCCATATTGCCTTAAGTATACGAATCAGTATTCCCAACTGGCTGCGACAACACCTGATGTAGTTCACCTGTTTATCAAGCCAGACAGCGAGCAGGAAATCCGTGCTTGGGCAAAGAAACTTGTCAAATCTGAGGGGATCAAACCGCCCACGATCTATCGCGATGCTGGGGCAAAACTAGCAAAGCGTTTTGGAATTCCTGGCGGTTATCAGTTCCATGGACAAAGCGTTCACTATCCTGCTCTAATAGTTCTTGATGGAGAGGGTAAAGAGATGTTTCGCTATATCGGCAAAAGCAACAGCGATCGGATGCCCAAAGACGATTTCGTCAAGAAGCTAGAATCGATGACCAAAAAGTAGCACCTCCCAGTTATTACGCATTGAATATCGGATCATCCAGGGATTTGCTTGCGATACATTCACGCTGCATAAGCACTTGAGAGCGATCAGCATTATCGAAACATGATCGCTCGCTGGACGACTCGCCAATATCCAATCAGCTTCTCATACACGCTTGGCGAGCGTCTTCCCTCGGTAAATTGAATAGCTATGAGTGTTGTATCGTCCTCGTTGAGCCATTGCTCGCAGCGGCCGCCCAACAGCCGGTTTAACTCTCTACCAAACTGTGAAACGGGCAAGGAGACAGGTATTTGCTCAACGATGTTGAGCAGCCCATTTTCGCCGATCAGGTTTCCCGCTTCATCGGAGCTTTCTGTGTATGCATCAGTGTAGAGCAGAAGCCAGTCCCCGGATTCAATCTTGAGTACAAAGTGTTCGTATCGCGTTGCTTCATCCAATCCAAATGGAAAGTTGTCTCCAAGGCCTTTATCCGTGGTGGGTAGATCCAGGAACTCCCAGTAACCGCGAGTCTTCCGGTAGATCAGCGGCCGCGGATGACCGGCATTCGTAAGCAAAAGCGTCGATTTGTGACTGAGATACGTTGCCACAATTGCTGTTGCAAAACCATCTTTGTCGTCTGTTTCTGTGAAATGTCGGTTCAGCTCCGCCACTAATCGATCTTGCTTCTTGGTGTTCATGAACTTGCGGAGTAAGTTCAAAAGAACTTTCGAAGTTTTAGCAACACGATCACCATGGCCCGCGATGTCCGCAACAATGATCCGAGTGACGATTCCGCCAACACACAAGGATAGGTAATGAATATCCCCGCCCTGTTGGTTGCCTTGGAAAGGATGGCTGAAGACCCAAGCTTGAATACCAGCAGAATTAACGTTCTGCTCAACAAACCGATTTCCCTTCCAAATCTCCATACAATGTAACTGATGATCACGCTGCGAGATCGTGTCGGACGTTTTGTGCTCGGTCGTCATGGGATGTTCTGGAGGAGTGCTGTTTAGGCGGAATGCTGTTTTGCGCTGCGGAAGTAGGGCGGCTTGTGTGGCGAGTGATTTGGACGAGTTCGACCAGCTCTCGTCATTCTGCGAGGAGTTGATCGACCAGAGTTTCGATCGACTTGTCGCCTGTCGCCCCCTGCCAGTTTAGCTCACCCTGCCACCAATACCGGACATAGCCCTGTCTATCGATGACATACACCGTCGGCCACATGGTGTTGCTCCATGCATCCCAATTCTTATTCTCAAGGTCGATCAGTACCGGAAACTGAAAGCCCTTTTCCTTTGCAGCAGCCTTGACCAGTGAGATGTTGCGTTCGGCAGAGGTTTCGGGAGTCTGGATTCCTATCACACTGACTCCTCGACTTACTAAGCTCTTCTGCCAACGATTATAGTGATCAAAATTCGCAACGCAGTTATGACACTGAAAGGCATAGAAATGAACTAGTACAACTTTACCCCTCTGGTCGGCAAGCGTTGTGGGCTTCCCTCCAGTCCACTCGCCCGAGTCAATGAGCTCAGGTGCCAATGGGTAGATTCTCTTGAGGCTGGCTGTATCGAACGGTTTACCAATCAGTTTGCCAAGCGACATGCGTTGCGCGGGAGTCAACAGCTCGGATAGCCTAAGCTGCTCTGTCTCCTGGGCCGCGGTCAATTCCTTCTCTAAACCGCTTCGGTCTTTCGGACTACCAGACAGCTTTCGAGCTATCTTGTCGGTTTCAAGGAAGACTTTCTGAATTTCTTGGCTCTGACTATTGGAAAGCCCTACGGCCTTGGCGACGCCAGCACGCAGAAGAGAGCGGGATCCTTGAGACTGCACCTCAATTTCTCGGAGCCGCTTGATCTTGTCCTCTTTCAAGAGGCTTTTTAGCCCTGCTAGTAGTTGCTTCTAGAGTTCGCCTACGGCCTCGCGTTGCTTTTGTTGTGGCAAGATTCGACTTCGCCACCAAGGTCCATCGATTTCTCGCAGTAGAGCCAGCAACTTATCATCATCCGGTTTAAGGCCCAGTTCCGCTTGCACTTCAGGAGCATGGATCAGCTTCAAAAGCGTTTGAGGGATCGCTGGAGATTGCTGAGGTTCCTCGCTTACGGCGAGACCGAAAGGTAGACACGTAAGAGCCGAGATCATGGTCAGAAAGACGCACTTGTATAGGTTCATATCCAAATCCTTGAAAGGCTTGGTTAATTGTGAAATGAAGAGAGAAAGCAGATAAACCTGCTGTTTGTAAGCGTGAATAGTTCCGAAGGTATGCTCGAATCTATTGGACTTCACGCAGGGCAACCATCAAGGCTTGGTATTCATCCTTACAGCATTTGCATTGCTCGATGTGAATTCGAACGCACTCCAATGCTTTAGGAATGGTGGTTCCATCGAGCTCTGCTTGCGCGAATTGGTCCATCAACTCCAAGCACCCATCACATCCCAGCGAGTCCTCTCTCGCAGTGAAGGCAAGTTGGATGATATTGGTTATTTGCTGATAGCTTAACTGCATCATTTGCTTCCTTCGTACAATTCGTAGAAGATCTCTTCGCTGGTCAATCCTGCGCGCTCGAAACCATCCTTTAGTTTGTGCCTTGCATCATGGATCAACTTGTACACAGCGTTGCGGTTCATCTGTAAATGTTCCGCGATTTCGTCTGTTGCAAAGTCGGATAAGAAGGCTCGCGTTGCAAGCCGTTGTTTATCTGTTAGCTCCGTATCGATCAGCCTCTGTAGTACGCTAAAGATCTTGGTCCGCGATTCCGAGTTCGACAAAAATGGTTCGTCATTTACTGCAACATTCATCGCATAGCCATCGGCAGAACTAAATGGCTCCATCGATACGTCTTGATGGTACTTTCGACGAAGCGCACTAATCCCTAGCCTAGTAGCGACAGTCATTGCCCAGGTTGTGAACTTGCTTCGGCCCTCGTACTGATCTAGCGAATCCAGCACTTTCATCAAAGCTACCTGAACAATATCTTCAGCGTTGAATGGCTTCCCATAGCGATTGTTGAGCGATTTGCTCAATCCGCGAAGCAATATGGAACGGAGCTGTGCAATTGCTTGATCTCGCGAGGCTCCCACTCCTTGGATGCGTCTGTACAGCTCGTCATCATCCATCACAGGTCCTTCCGTACTTTTTCATAACTCATCCTTCCTGTGGCTGACTGCAGGACTTGGGCTGTTACTACCGACCAACGCTTCCACCTCAAGTCGGGGACCCCACTGCGTCTCAAGCTCGGTAGATTGTTCTTATTATATTGGTATGCATGGCGTTGCCCCGTTATTCAAGCCAGCATGATCCAGGAATCGTGCTCTGAAAGCGGACGGAACTCTGAGTTTGACGCGACGTGCCTTGATGCGCTTACCCCCGAGCGGAAGATTTTTCGATAAGATCCGTTGTCGGGCTGAAGATGCACTTTTTCGGGTAAGCGCCCCGTTCTTAAAAGCGTCTATCATTTGGGTAGGGGATGGGGGTAAGTAAACCGGATAATGTTGAGAAAACTATGTTCAAAGCGGAGGTTTACGCAGTGGCTGAGAATTTGTCAGGACGCGAACTGCAAAACGAAGTTACGCCTTATGTACTGTACGCAAATCGGCGAAGCTTCCTAAAGGCTGTCGGAGCTGCGGGGACGCTGACAGCTTCGGCCGCTGCCTACCGTTGGTTCAATCCGGTTCGCAAAATGGAACTCGCTACCGCCAACATCGATGAACTAGCTACAGTGGAATTGACGAAGGAGCAGCGTCTGGAACGTGGGTTTCTGGTCGATGAAGCACTGACCAGTGAATCAAACATCATCAGTTACAATAACTTCTACGAGTTCAGCACGGACAAGAATGCTGTTGCTGAAGCGGCGAGAAACTTCGACACCACTAGCTGGCAGATTCGGGTGGAGGGGATGGTTCATAAGCCCAGGACCTTTCTGATTCCTGACCTCAAAGCAGTTGGCCCCATCGAAGAGCGAATCTATCGAATGCGCTGCGTTGAAGCCTGGTCGATGGTAATCCCTTGGGCAGGCCTGCAACTATCACATCTGATTGATGCTGTTGAGCCGATGGCCGAGGCTAAGTACGTTGCCTTTGAAACGCTATACGATCCCGAGCGAATGCCTGGCCAAAAATCGTCTGTACTCCAGTGGCCTTATGTGGAAGGTCTACGATTGGACGAAGCCATGCACCCCCTGACGTTACTCGCCGTTGGACTTTACGGCAAGGAACTACCTGCTCAAGATGGAGCACCGGTCCGACTCGTAACGCCTTGGAAGTATGGTTTCAAGGGTATCAAATCGATTGTCAAAATAACGCTTGTCTCGAATGAACCACCGACAAGTTGGAAGAGATTTGCGCCGTCCGAGTATGGCATTTTAGCAAACGTCAATCCGAACGTTCCACATCCGCGGTGGAGCCAGGCAACAGAGCAAAGGATAGGTGAAAACGGCCGCAGGAAAACTCAGATGTTTAACGGTTACGAAGCCCAGGTCGCGTCGCTCTACGAGGGACTTGATCTTTCCGCCAACTATTAGCGATAGAAGTCTACAAGATGAACCACATCGCTTACTATCGGAATCTGGTTGTTTTGGCGGGCCTTGGTCCACTGCTGATGTTAGGTTGGGACGCTTGGCAAGATCAACTTGGGGCTAATGGTGTCAACAACGCGCTCCATATCACCGGAGTCCTTTCCCTTGTTTTCTTGTTTATCTCTCTGGCCATTACCCCATTGCGAGCGATCACTGGTTGGAACAGCATGATCGCCTACCGACGTGCGCTCGGACTGTACGGATTCGCCTTTGCTGCACTTCACTTGGTCATCTATGTTGCATTCGATCGGATGGGGAGTCTTAGCAGTACGATCGAAGAGATTGTATCGCGGCGATTTCTCCTGGTTGGATTCATTGCGTTCGCATTGATGTTGCCCCTTGCGATTACCAGCACCAATGCAATGATTCGCAAATTAGGTCCGGTCCGTTGGAAGCTTCTGCATCGATTGGCATACGTGGCAGCCATATTAGGCGTAGTTCACTACTATATGCTGGTCAAAAGCGACGTGCGACAGCCCATCGCGTTTGCGGCAGTTCTTACTCCGGTCCTTGGATTTCGTGTCGCGAAACACTATTGGGACCTACGACGCGAGGCTTCGAGATCAAAGATATCGAGGTCAAAATCTGGTGAAGCTCCCAAGCCCCAGATGAACCGGAAGTTTTGGAATGGTGAACTAATTGTTACAAACATCCATCGGGAAACACATGATGTGAAAACCTTCCGGCTCTCTCACCCAGTCGGCGATATCCCCTTTATTCATCGGCCTGGTCAGTACCTGACCTTGACGCTTAACATTAACGGGGAAAATGTCAAACGATCCTATACGATTGCTTCATCACCTTCCCAACGCGGATACGTGGAATTGACCATCAAGCGCAATCCCGAGGGTTTGGTGTCGCAGTACATGCATGATGAATTGAAGGTAGGGGATCGAATTCGCCTCGGCGCACCAGGGGGTAAGTTCTTCTTTGATGATCAACAATCGAATGCCGTCTTATTGATTGCTGGTGGCGTTGGCATTACGCCGTTGATGTCGATCCTGCGTTATCTCACCGATCACCCGTGGCCTGGAAGCATCTACTTCATCAATGCGATTCGATCCCAGGATGATAGGATCTTCGACACTGAGCTATCTAGCCTGGCTAATCGATTTGAGAACCTGCACGTCTTAACTTATTACAGTCAATCCAAGCCCGCTCCTCGGGTAGCTATTCCTTCGGAGAGATGGCAGGAGAAGTCAGGCTACATCAACGCAGACGACTTACTCGCCTATGTCCCTGGTTTACGCGAACTTCCAATCTTGCTCTGCGGGCCAGATCCGATGATGAAAGCGGTTCGCAAGACAATCGTTTCTCTGGGCGTTCCCAATGAAAACATTTCAATTGAAGAATTCGTTTTGCCAAGACAAAGTGAATCTGCCCTTGATCATGCCACGCAAAGCTCACCCGAAAGCACTGTGGACGAAGTGCAATCGTCAACAATCAGTTTTAGGTTATCAAATCAAACGGTAGATGTCGAACCAATTACCACTGTGCTCGAAGCTGCTGAGCAAGTTGGTGTGACGATTCCATGGGAGTGTCGTGCTGGCATTTGCGGCCAATGCAAAGTCCGCTGTACGTCAGGTCGTGTGAGAATGGACAGTCGCGATGCACTCACCAAAGCCGAGGAAGCCAACGGATTCATCTTGGCCTGTCAATCTCATCCTGTTTCAGACTCCTTGGCTATTGAAAGTTAGGCAGGCTGAGACGGTTCAGAACTTAGCTTTGGGTGAACTCTATTTTCTGTGCCATCAGCATCCACGACTTGAAAATGTGAGTCGCGCGAGTTGAGTTTTGAGTGTACAACATTCCGACCTTAGTTCATTACTGTTTACAGTTCGATTGGGCTGTAGCTTCTCTGCTTCGATCTTCGAATTGCAGTATCGGAATGACCTAAAGAGCTTCTCGTCGTCTCTTGCTCAGTAGCCATGATTTCGATGGAGTTAGGCATTTGCAAACTGACTATTAATTGTTTAAACTGTGTCTGGGTGATATGGCTCGCCTCCAGACCCGCGGGAAGGGTTTAACCTCGCCAAGAAAACTTGCACTATGCGTGTAATTCATTCTTCTCAGTCTGCTGCGGGTCCGGACGAAAAAGGAGAATGACATGGCGAAGAAACTCGTATCTCGTCCAAACCTCGAACACCTGCGTACCCAAGCAAAGAAATTGCTCGTTGAGCTTCGGCAGGGCAGCAAGGAAGCCATCACCTACATCCAAGCCCATTTTCCAACAGCTACAGTGCTATCTGCGGATGAGGTCAAGCAGCGTGATTGGCGGTTGGCCGATGCACAACTCGCGGTTGCGAGGCAAACGGGTTTTGCGAGTTGGCCAAAATTATCAGCTCACGTAGAAACTCTGCGCAGCCTGGAAGGCACTTGGGAATTTGAGAATCTAGAAGTGGCAGGCAATTCTGTCGCTCCAGAAATGCTGCATGGATCAAGAATCCTGATCGACGGCGACCGCTTCCGTTCCGAGTCTTCAGGTTCGATCTACGAAGGAATTTTCATTATCGATGTTGAGCCGAAGATCTATACGATCGATATTCAATTCGTCGAAGGTCCGGAAGCAGGCAACACCAATTACGGAATTTTTCGTTTTGCAAATTCGCGACTTGAGATATGTTTGGACATGTACGGCAAAGCTCGCCCAACTAAGTTTGCAACGGTCGCTGGTACCGGACAAGCTTTGGAAAAACTCGTTCGATCTGACGCCACTTGCCCGCAAAACGTAACGGGCGGCACGCCTCCCACGGGGCAACAGGAGCCAGACACTCAAGGGTTCGTTGAACATATTGGCTATGTGCCTGGAGACATGATTCAGCGTGTCCAGGGAGAATGGATATCGGTAAAAATGGTTAGCGACGGGATGGCTCTTCCAGTAGGCATGGTCAAGTCTGGAAAAAGAGTCGCAAATCAAAATCGCCTTTCCGTTACCTTTGGCGGGCAAACGATGATCGACGCGCTCTTTCGAATCGACGAAACAAAGGAGCCAATCGCAGTAGACTATCTGCATGTTTCAGGTGGGTTAGCAGGAAAGTTACAACTTGGGATTATTGTACTGGAAGGCGATCAGTTGATCGTAAACATGGCTGCATTTGGACGACCGAGGCCCGAAAATTTCGAATGCGCAAAAGGAAGCATGCAAACCTTAAGCTACTGGAAGCTCAAAGAATTGCCGTAGGCTATTGCCAAGTTGATCGGCTGCACGGTTACCCCTATTTGACTTGGCGAAAATTAAATACTTTTTCAACAGCCGATCGGTAGGGGGCGGGAAAATCGATGCTGACTTCGCCTTTGGGTTCGACGACTTCGTAACCTTCCGGAGCCTTCCAGACACCGAACTTCGGTCCCCACTCGCTGTCGCCCGATCTTCTTAGATAGCCGTCGGAGATGAATCGCTTGAAGGTGCCGTCTGCACCGGTTTGGTATTTACTCGAATCAATAGCGTGCACGCCGTCGCGATAGTGAGCTTCACCGAGGTTCGCTCCATCAATTGGGTGAGCCCATTCTTCGGCGGCAGCGGATTCCAAATAGAAGTAAGCTCCTGGAAGGCCAAGACCAGTCTCCTTGTCGACGGCTCGCAAAACGAGCTCGATCGGCTTGAGCAACTTGAACGTGATGCGAGTCCGCTCTGCTGAAGATTTAGCAGGCTCAACTCCGCTTTCGCGAACCTCGCCACCGAGCCATTTTTCTACATCGATGCCAGTGACTCGGAGGTTAAGCCATTGCATTCCCGGCGGTGGTAGCTCAGTCCAAAATTTTTCATATGGCAAAAACGGAAACTCTTTCTCCGATTTCAAGTGAAGCGTATAGAACCCTTGTGGTAGCTTGCAAACGGTAGTGCCGGTCGCATCGGTTCGAAATGGTCCGAACGTCTTTTGTGAATCGCCGTATCCTTCTGTTGCTATGATCTCGATTTCGGCAATCGGCGTTTGCTCTTCGCCGCCAACGATGCGTAGATCGAACTGCATCTGCGGATTGAGGGCCGCAAATGCTTCAAGTGCCTTTTCTCGCTTGGCTGCTACTTCGGCATGCGTAAAGATGCGATCGTCTTTTTCAATACGAACAATAGCTTCGCGAACCGCTTTGGCGACTTGAGGATCTGGATCGTTCTCGAAGGGTCGCAAGCGTGGAATCATCTCCTTGGCTTGACTACCGAGTGCCGCAAGCGCTGTCGCGGCCCGACAGCGATCCACAGATTTGCCCGCAGCGACATCGGCGATCAAGACATCGTAGCCTCGAGCTTCATCAAATCCGGTTTTCACCAACGCCAAGGCCGCGTAGTTGTGGATTTCGTTTGATGGTGAATCGAGCAATCGACCGAATAGCGGTCCGTGTACTTTTGCCATCGGACCATAACGGCCGAGCTGAGATACCGTAACTGGATCGTCCGTATGCTTGGCCAGCTCGTTCATGACATCGGTAGAACGAGCCCCGATGATGATGAGTGCATTAACTGCCGCGTCGTATGCTGCGCCGTCATTGGAATCCAGTAGTTTGATCAGCACGGGCAAAGAGCTGCGAGCGTGCTCACCCATTCGCCCGAGTATCTCAATTTCATGATAGGCCGTGAACGGTTTGGCGGGATTTGCCAAGGCGTTTTCTATCTCCTTGTTGAGACGTGGTACCAAGTTCTTCGGATCGGCTCCACCCAAGAACTCCATCGCAAGCAGTCGTTCATGCATCGATGACGGAACGCTTCGATCAATGACTTTAAAGAGCGTCTTGATTACTTCGACGCGCTTTGGCAAATCCCTCAATTTCCAGTGCACATCGATGTCGTGGGCACCCAGTTGCCATGTCCCTTTTTCTGGATCTTCAATGAACGGTGTTCGTAAAATAGCAAGAACTCTTTCTTCGACTTCCGAGTTCTTTGCCAGAGCCTTGTCGGATTCGAGTACCGTTTGCGCCAACTCTTTAGTTGGCAAAACGTTCAGCGTTAGCGTACCAGTGCTTAGCGGCATGTCTTTAAGATGAGAGAGCTCCGAGCCACCATCACCGCTGGAACGGCCGAACAGGTTTTCCCGCAGTTGGCAACGAAGCGTCAACGGCTGTCCAACCCTGCATGGAATCTTAAACGTTGACTTAGGCAATCCATTTTGCTTGTCATCGGGATCGTGCAATCCACAATTGAAGCTTCCTACAACCACTTCTTGATTAGGTGCAAGGCGATAGTGTGTTGTTACAGTGATTCCCGTAAAGTGGCTATAGTTCAGTTCAGCGATGGATTTGTCTCCGTCGAATGCGCGAAGGTTGGCATGTTCAGCGAATGAGTAGGCAACCATCTTAACTTGGTCGGTATTGTTCTTGATGAGTACATCGATGTTGAACGAATCACCGAGTTTATGCTTGGCCCCATCCCGGACACGGATACCACCGACGATCCCGCTTTCAGATGGTTCGCCATAAATCGGTGGGTTCGGATCATTGGCAAGAGCTTCTTTGCCTTGAACATACGTGGTTAATCGAACAAAAGGAGGTTTGTCCAAAGATGGCTTGAACGTTTCTCGAATGCCGGGTGTGTAAGTCCCAATCTCGAATTCATCATTGGTCAGCCCTTCGAATCGGAAACGACCTTCGGCATCGGAATTCACCGTAATCGATTCATCGAGTCGCCCTTTGGCTCCTGCAAAGGTAGCTTGAATCCATCGATTAGGAACGCCCTTATCCTCATGATCTACGATGCGTCCTTCTACGACGTAATTGCATTTCGAAAGGTCTAGGAAAATGTCATCCTTAACTTGGCCGTCGGTCGCGGTGAAAGAGACAATGCAAAGCTTACCGGGCTGAGTTCCTGTAGGGATACGTTCTTTATCTGTCTGGTAGGGTGTCTCATACCGAACAAATACGTTCGCCGGCTCGATCCCCGTGGCAACAAAGCGCCCTTCAGCGTCGGATTTTACACGATTTCCATTGATTTGCGCCCAACCGTTTTCGTACATGTAATCGACAGCGATCTCGGCATCTGCAAGAGGCTTACCGTCGATGCCGATAATTTTGCCAGAGACCGTTATCGGTCTTCGCAGAACAAGCGTATCCGGTTTGCGAATCCCATTTTCGAGAACGTATGCTTCACCGTTATTAGCTTGGAAAACCCGTTCTAAGAAACCATCCGAGGAAACATAGACATAGAACGTATCTTTGGCAGGCAACCCGTCGGGATACTCAAACCAGCCATCGCTATCCGTAACGGTGGAGCCGAGACTCTTGGGCACTTCGAGCCACGAGTACTTCATAGATGGCAGGCAATCGATCTTGGCACCCGCAACAGGGTTGCCTCGTGCATCGATTACGCGATTGGTCTTAGCGGAGTTATCTGTCTCCACCTTAGCCGATTGATCATTTGTATTTTCAGACTTCGAAGGTTGTGAGGGATTGCTGGTGTCCGTCGAGTTGATGTCGTCATCAAGCACCCCAGGCGTGACTGGTTCCTCTGATGGATTCTGATTGTTGGCTGAGACATCCTTAATCGCTTCGTGCAAGAACAGTGGCGTTTCACCGGTATCGACCTCTCTGTCATAGTCACCGGGGCGTGGAAAGATGACGTTGCCTGCCTCGTCTTTCTGACCGCGGCTATTGAAGCGAATTGTGTAGCGAACTTTGTACTGGCCGGGTTTATCGAGCGATCCCAGACTAGGTGTGAGGAGACGTAACTGAGCGACTTCGCCGGGCATCAGTTTCCAGGCGACATCGATCGGCCAGCCGGTATAGAAAACACTCTTGACTTCCACTTCTTTTCCCAAAGCGTCGGTGACATGTACCCAATCGCCTTGTCTTCCTGTTTCACTGACGAAGGTGATCGGCTTGTCGCTAACGTTTCGCAAGTGGAATGTGATTCCCAGCGGTGTACCGACTGCAATGCCGGGTGCATTCAGCGGATTACCTTTGGCATCGTCGGGCAAGCGATACTCAAGTGCCGCTTGCAGACCCTCAACGGGTTCTCCCCAGATCAGCTCCTCCGGTTTAGTGCTATTCGAAGCCTCTTCAATCGCAAAGTCGGAAACATTCGATGTGGCTTGGTGCGGCCATGCATTCAAGATGGGTTTATCGGGCCAATGTTTGCGCACAAACTCTCGTAGCGAATCATTCGGCCCACGGTAGTGCACCTGAACTCGGTACTTGCCCTGCGCGAGATCATAGTTCATCGGCTCCATGAACTTGGCAGGTCTCAATACTTCGCTCAGCGATTCGCCTGGCGCCAAAACATGAACAGAACAATTGTCTGCGCTGTACCAGCCTTTATAGAACTCGCGTTGTGGAGTTCGAGGCATTCGCTTACCTTCGCTATCTGTGAACTCAAACTCAAACCAATGCGGGGCAAGCATGGCCGTGTTCAACTTGCCTTTGGTTTCAGCAGCATAACCATCGCCGTACCGAATCCCAGCTAACGATATTGGTTGACGGCTCACATTTTTGATCTGCACCGCGAACGTCATCTCCTCAGAACGCTTAAACGACGAGGCGGTTCTTTGCAGCTCGGGAGACTCGTCACTGACTTCGGGGGCAAGAGGAATCAATCTGATTTGTAGACCGTTTGATTCTTTGCCGAACTGAGTTTCGTTGTCGTCGCTGGCTGCTAAGAGAAGATTACCGATCATGAAAGCCGTTCCTGCAATCAGCAGGGTTGAAGCGATCATGGCGGCTACGCTTGCAATGGGTCCACGACGCGCTGCTTCCAAACCTGCCAGCCTCTGTACACGCGCTAGCAACGACCCATCGCGTGCCCCGAGAGCAAGCGATCGAGCGAGACCAGGACTCTCCTCCACCGCCAGCAGAGCCTTACCATATTCGACGCGGTTACAAAGGACCGATACCACCAAATCGTCACAGCAGTTTTCTCGCTCAATTCGAACTTGGTGCGACAACCACCAAATGGCGGGATGATAAAAAAAGAGAGTTTCAATAATCGTCTGAATGAAGTTCACCAGAAAGTCATGCCGACGCACATGGGCCAATTCATGCGCAATGATCGCTTCGAGCTGTGTAGTCGGCAGGTTCGTAAGCAAGCTTGCTGGTAGAAGAATCACAGGGCGAAGATAGCCGAAGACCAATGGAGCATGCACCAGTTGCGATTTCAGGATTTCCACCTTGCGCCGGACGCCCAACCGTTCGCTCACTCGATGCATCATCGCGGTCACTTCTTGACTGACCGGACTCGTACCAACTCGACGCCAGCGCCCGATCGCGAACCAACTCAGCAGCGGGCGCACGGCGCAGATCATGACTCCTAAAATCCACACCGTCACAATCGTCATCAGCCAAGGACGCAGGTCGTCCCTTGCGTTCATCCACCAATTGCTTGATTCAGCAACAAATTGTGAGCCTTCGACCAACGACTGTTCATTGACGGCCGCCAAATCCTCCGCTACGCCAGGTCCATCGCTGGCAATTCTAGGTTCGTTGCTTGATCCAAGCTGCGATGGCATCGACTCTATCGGAACTGGTTCTATTGCGTTCGTTTGAATAACCGTCGCAACGCGGACAGAATCCACCTGCAGTGAGAACCAAGTCACAACCGGTGCCACCACACAACCAGCAATTGAGCAAACCAAAATGGCATATCGCAAACCTGCGGACGATCGCGATAAAACGCGGAGCAGAATTAACGCCAGAACGGCAATCGACAAAAACTGCCACAGTGTATGCAGGAGCACCCATCCGAGTCTTTCCATCGTTGATTCGGACACTAGCCAAGACCAAGAACCGATCGTCATTTGAAAGGGAGTCATTGTTTGCGCTCCATCTCGTCGAGCAACCGACGGGCTTCTTCGATCTCCTCCTTGGAAGCCTTGCCTTTGGCCAGAGCTTGTAATGCCAACGTCATTGACGATCCGTCGTAAATCTTCTCGATCAAGTCAGTTAAGAAACTCTTGGCGGCCCGCTCGCGAGTCATCGCGGCTCGATAGACCAGCGGGCGTACCGAGTCATCCCGCTTGACCTGGCCCTTACCGAACATGACCGCCAACATTTTGACAGTCGTCGAGTAGTTGGTGTCTTTCCCCTCGCTCAATCGCACGTGAACATCGCGAACCGTGCTTGGCCCCAAATCCCAAAGGATTCGCAGAATTTCCAGTTCAACCGCAGTGGGTTGTGAAGATCCTAGTTCACGCATTATTGACTCCTGACTACCCCAATGGAGAAACCTTTCGCCATTCAGTATAGCGAAAGGCTTCTCTATTGCAACAGCGACTAAGTTGCCGTCTCGGACAAGTCTTGCTCTTGGGGTTCTGTTTTTCGCCGTCTCAGTCACAGTCTTGCTAGTGTTCGATAGGCGACTCAAACAAGTCATCAGCAAACTGCGGATCAAAACTCAGTTGTAATGAATTGCTGTGTTAACGTGTCTGGACAACACTGTTCTGCTCTGGCGACAAAACAGGAACACGGTTAGTTGCACTATTGGAGAGAATTGTTTGATGGAGAACAACTCCGCGGCCCTTGCCCGTTAAGTCTTGCACATCGAAAACAGTTGACTCGACCGAAGCGAACCAAAGATCGCTTAGCCTGCACGTAGGCAAAAATGTGTATCAATGCTTCAGTTGTGGAAGTTGCGGAAACGTCTTAGACTTCTGGCAAACCACTTAGTCCATAACACCAACCAAGCAACCTTCCGAAAATGGCTGATTCTTAGTTGCGATTGGTAACTTCATCGCTGGGCAAACTGTCGTTGCCTGGCTTTTCAACAACAGGCGCATTTGACTCAGTGATAAGCGGCCCGACATAGAAGCTTTCTCGCAACAGTTCGACGCTCGCGGTCGAATCGTGCTGTGGAACCGCGTGGAGCATTTCCTGAACACTACTTGAACCGGCTGCCGCGTCCGGTTTCCGGCGCGTGATTGCTTTGAGGATTTCGTTATGCGCGATGCGGTACAACCAGGCTCGAAAAGGCGGCCCGTCCGCCGTCGGTGCCCAGCTTGCAACGGACCGCGAGATCGATACGAAAACCTGCTGAGCCAAATCATCCGCGTCAGCATCTTGCAATCCGCGACTTCGAGCCAGTCCGTAAACCACCGGGCGATAGATTGCTAGAAACGCTGACCAGGCAGCGGCGTCCGCAGCGTCTTTCACGCGCAAAATCAGGTTTTCGCTAATTTCCGGCCAATCGTTCATGTGACCTCCATAGGAGAATCATCCACGATTCGCCGGAGTCTTTCATGCTAGCCTCGGATATTTCGAGTTTTTAGAAGAAACAAGCTGGTGCATAAACAGCTTTTGTTGAGAAAGGGCCCAGCAATTTTCTGTAATGCATAGTTCCGGGTTCGGCGCAGCGAGCTTGGACTCTCCTACATCTAGACCCTTCGTCCGAAAGCTCAGATGATTGTTGCTATCATTTTCTGGCTTGTTGGCAGGTGTCCCAAAGCAGGCTGAGAACCATTTTTAGCCCAGCAAACTTGCTGTAAATCGCCTATTCTTCCAGTTCGTTTCCGTTCGTAGCGATTATTCCGAATCTTCCAAATATTTGGACCTACCTCTGCCGATAAGCACGGTTGTAACGAGTTTCCGGGCAGTAACGACTATGTCGCCGTGAGCTGCTGCGTGGTTCGCCCAACTACGCAAAGGCAATGGGGAAGGTCGAGCCCCTATTACATTTGCAATATTTCGTCGGACTTTGCGGGGTAAGCTTGGCGCTACACTCGTTGGCCGACGGCCGAACACGGACCAAGTGCCGGTGGAGAGAGATCAATGAGAATGCTCAGTGGAATGCACTGGCTAACGGTGGGGCTAGCTCTCCTCGTAAGTGCTCAAGGATTTGGAACCAAGACTGCCAATGCTCAGTCGCCCATGGGGACCGAGACACCGACGAGTATGGCTTTCCCTGGGCCAGCTCCCGTAGGCTGCGACACCAACTGCGACGACGGTCAAGGACGCTGTTCGGCAATGTGATTGTTGCAGGAGCCTTTTGGAAGCCGCACGGAAATAGCTCCTACTGCTCAGACTACGGTGCGTGCGGATCTGGCTATGGCCAAAATGGCTGTGGCCCTGCTGGCTGCGGCATAGGAGGTCGAGGCGACGGCGGACTACTCGGTGGCGGTTTAGCTTGCCGAGATGGATCTTGTGGATCTTGTCCTGGCGGTCGATTTCCAGGTCTAAGTGGCGGATGCAGCTTGCTTAGCGGCAATGCGATGCGACGCCTCATGGGTCCTTTCGCACCGTATTCTGAGGGCTGCGGTTCACAGCGATGGTTCGACTTCTACGCTGGAGCAACTGCCTATACCCGCTCAAGCAAATGGGGCGGAATCGGCTCGACTCAGCAAGTCTTTGAAACTGGACAATTTCTTACAACCAACGTGATAAGCTCGGTTGGAACTGGTACTCCTGCAGTTCCACCACCAAATGCTAATACGCCTGGCCAGGTAGCTCAGCCAGGTACGCCAGCGCTGTTAGTGTCAAGCTTGGATATGGACAAGTATCGGGCTGGACTTGAGCTGATTGGCAACGTCCTTATCGGCCCAGGCTCAAACATCGAAGTACGCTACTTCGGTTTGAACAAGTGGTCCGATTCGCGTCAAGTTATTAACACTGCTGCAAACCTGTTCAGTGTCTTCAGCCAGTGGGGTACAGATCCAGCGCTTGGATTCGACGATACTGACCGCTCCTTAATTCACCGAATATCCTACACCTCGAAGTTTGACAACGGCGAAGTGAACTACCGTCGTCGATGGATGGGTAACAATCCAGCCTTCCAAGGTTCTTGGTTAGGCGGTATTCGATACTTCGAACTGGATGAGAAATTCGGATTCGCAGCTATCGGCAGCACCAACAACACCTTTGCTGCCAACACGCTCCGATTCTTCAACATGGACACCAAGGCTCAGAACCACTTAGTTGGTTTTCAAGTGGGTGGTGACTTCTGGACAACGATCGTTCCAGGAATCTCCGTGGGCAATGAACTCAAGGGTGGTATTTACAATAACAACATCAACGTGAACTCAAAAGTTGTCTCTAACTCGATTACTGCAGCCAACGAAAACTTGGCGCGAGACCGAGCCGCCTTCCTGGTTGAATACAACGCTCAAGCCATCTATCGCATGACCTACTCATGGACACTTCGCGGTGGATACAACTTGCTGTACATCGATAACGTTGCACTTGCTCCTGAAAATTTCAACTCTCGGCTAACGACGGTTACACCACCTGCGGCTGCCGCTCAGATTGTTGACTTCGGTGCGAACCGCTTCCCGTTCATCAATGCTAATGGCCACGCACTGTATCACGGTTTCAACTTCGGTGCTGAATACATGTGGTAGTTCGGGCCAGTTCCAATAAAGCCTACGTCAAAGGGCCAGCCGCAAGGTTGGCCCTTTTTCGTTCTTATCGGGCTATGACTCGGGCTAGAAGCTTGATTCGAAGCTGAAATCCTAGCGTTAGGACGACTCTTTCGGTCCCGTGCGGGATTTAGCTGAGCCATCAGTTCTCGAACCGAATTGTGGTTCATCGGCTGGCCACTCTACGCAGTGTCTCTATAATCTTGCGAATCCAAAGCTAAACCTACAAGATACATGTTCTACACACACGTCAAAGGAATCGTGATGAGTCAGCCTGAAAAGACGGTCATTATCGGCAGTGGTCCCGCTGGTTTCGCTGCAGCAATTTATGCAGCTCGAGCCAACCTGCAACCTCTACTGTTCGAAGGTACCGTAAAGCCCGAGATGATTCCTCTTGGCCAACTTGCGTTCACGACCGAGGTGGAAAACTATCCAGGCGTTCCTTTTGGCAACATCCGAGCCTTTATCGAAAGCGCCGTTGACTCCGATCGTCACTGGAATCTGCCGCCAGTTCCAAAAGGACACGAAAAGGATGGTCGACCCCACTACGCCGTACAGGGAGTTGAGCTGATGGAGCTGATGAAGCAGCAGGCAATTAACTTTGGAACTCGCATCGTCAGCGATGATATTGTTGATGTCGACTTCTCTGGACCTGTGCACACTTTGACCTCGGCTAGCGGCGACAAGGTTCAAGCCAAAACGGTCATCGTAGCTACCGGCGCGCGAGCCAACTGGCTTGGATTACCTTCGGAAGAGAAGTACAAGAATCGCGGCGTCAGCGCGTGTGCCGTGTGCGATGGTGCAATTCCGATTTATCGTCGTAAGCCTTTGGCAGTTATTGGTGGTGGCGATACAGCCGTCGAAGAGGCCAGCTACTTAGCTAACCTTGAAGGCGCAGACACGATCTACTTGATCCACCGTCGCGATAGCTTGCGAGCCAGCAAGGCCATGCAGGACCGTGCTTTCAATCACCCTAAGATCAAACTGGTTTGGAATAGCACGGTTGATGAAGTTCTTGGCAATGAAAAACAGGTAACCGGCATTCGGCTAAAATCCACCGTCGATGGCTCCACCAGCGAACTTCCGGTTGCAGGCATGTTCGTAGCTATTGGTCACACGCCCAACACAGCCTTCCTAAATGGCAAGCTAGAGATGAACGAGTCTGGCTATATCAAATGGACCAAACCTTTCCGAACCAATACCAGCGTAGCAGGTGTCTTTGCTGCTGGTGACGTAGCCGACGACTACTACCGACAAGCCATTACTAGCGCGGGCACCGGCTGTATGGCAGCTTTGGATGCCGAACGCCATCTGGCTCACTAAGTTCAACACTTCAACCTACCTTTGCTAAAGTTAAAGACAATTCCATGACCAGCACAAGTTCATCACCTTGGATCCCTGTAGCCGCAGCTTGTCAGGCAGCTAACGTTGGCAAGTCCATCGAAGTGCGTGGCTGGGTGCGCACGCGTCGCGATAGCAAAGGTGGCTTCAGCTTCATCGAGATTAACGATGGCAGCTCAATGGGGAACCTGCAGATCATCGCTCATTCAACACTCGAAAATTACGACTCGGTGATCAGTTCACTTTCAGTCGGCAGTTCGATCGTTGCATCGGGCACCCTGAAGGCCAGCGAAGGTAGTGGACAAGCGACAGAATTAGTTGCCGATCAAGTGCGATTGGTTGGCGACGCACCCGCTGATTTCCCCTTGCAGAAGAAGCGGCATACTTTTGAAAAGCTGCGCGAGTGGGCTCACCTTCGCCCTCGAACCAACTCGTTCGGTGCGGTGGCTCGAGTTCGTAATCGCCTAGCGTTCAGCATCCATCAATTCTTCCAAGAGGAAGGATTCTATTACGTCCACACTCCCATCATCACGGCCAGCGACTGCGAAGGCGCGGGGCAAATGTTCCGCGTTACCACGTTGCCGTTGGATCACTTGCCGATCAAGGAGGGCAAAGTCGACAACAGCAAAGACTTTTTCGGCAAGCCTTCCTACTTAACCGTGTCGGGACAATTGGAAGCTGAAACATACGCTACTGCACTTGGCCGCTGCTACACGTTTGGACCAACTTTCCGCGCGGAAAATAAGCCAACACCAGCCCGGCACTTGGCTGAGTTTTGGATGATCGAGGCCCGAAGCATCGTTCTTCGACTTGAATGACAATATGGCTCTGGCAAGGCGGTTATCAAGCGATTGCTGAAGGATGTGCTGGCGGATTGCTCAGAAGACATGAACTTCTTTCACGAGCGAATTCAGCCCGGATTGCTTGATGCTCTAAAATTGGTACTTGAAAAACCCTTCCGACATCTCAGCTATACCGAAGCTATCGAGATTCTGACAACCTGTGGAGAGAAGTTTGAATATCCCGTTTCTTGGGGCGTCGATCTGCAGAACACGAACGTTATCTCACCGAAGCATGGTGGACCACTAATTTTGTTCAACTATCCCAAAACCATTAAGCCGTTCTACATGCGCTGTAACGAAGACGGCAAGACTGTGGCTGCAATGGACGTTCTTGTTCCGGGAGTCGGAGAGATCATCGGCGGCAGCCAACGTGAAGAGCGTCTGGATGTTCTGATTTCTCGAATGAAGGAGATGGACCTGCACGAGCAAGATTACTGGTGGTACATCGATTTGCGCAAGTACGGCTCAGTTCCTCACAGTGGCTTTGGACTTGGATTTGAACGCGTTGTTCAGTGGGTAACAGGTATGACCAACATTCGCGATTGCATTCCATTCCAAGAACTCCAGGCTCCGCTGAATTCTAGTAGTGGGATTCGCCAGAATTCCTCCACCATGCTTGCCGGTAGTGGGATTCGCCAAATTTCTAATAAAGCGAACGCAGTAGTGGGATTCGCCAGAGTTCCGCAGCCTCAAAACAACCGACGCGGATCATGCCTGCTCGCTGCACTCCTCAAAATCGAATACGACTACCGCTTCGCTGAGCGGGAGCAGGGCGAGCAAGAGGCAAGAGCGGGACTACGGAGTCCATCGTCAGGAGTTCGCCCAATCGAGATTGATCCTTGACTGATTCGTGAGCCATCTTATCGACTACTGCTGATAGGTAACCCAGTCTTGAAACCAAAGCATGAAATGAAGTGCCGCCAATGTCGATCAGATCCAACCTCGCGGAAACAATGCTTGGAATAACCCGGCTAATTCTAGGTCTGCTTGGCGGGCTTATCTTCGGTTTCGGTTTGGGGATGATTGTCATACATCTACTGCTGATTCTGTAATTGGCGAATTAGGTCCAGATGGATGGGGTGCCGCTCCGGCTTGGATACTGCTCTGCTTGCTGGGTGGAATGGTGGGAGCTGTTGCCGGAATTGTGCTAGCCATTACTTTGCTCAAGTCACCATTTGGTTACGGCTTTGAATGGCTAGATCTTCTGATCGTCGCAACAGAGGCTTTCTTATTACGGCGGCCTCGCTGGTGTTCATTTTGTTGTCAGCACACGATCTAGTCCTAAGACTGATTCCAATCTGTGCTGTTGCCCCGCCTGCAGGGCTGTTGGTTCGCTGGGGCGTAAGAAGATTCGTGCTCCCTCCGACTGTCGCGGCGGACGCTGAGACTTGAAACAAAAAAGGGACGGAAGTGCTAAGCAAACCGCTGCCAATCGCCTTTCGATCCTGAAAAAATTCTGCCATCACGTGCCAAGTTGAATCAACAACCCGCACAAAATTCGATATACGGAGAGGTTACTTCCGCAATCTGCGTCGCTGATGCGAAAAGTATAGTGCTATTCGAGTCTTTTATCAACCTTCCAGCAGTGCCGTGGGCTATGCTTCCACTTGGCATCTTTCAACAGCGGTACCGTTGCGAACGAGCCTAACCAAATCACTGCCCCGCCGATTATTTTAGGGGGGAGGCTCGTGTCCTCCGCTTGAGATTTTCTATTCCAGAGTAACGGCGCAAGCCGCACGGTTCCCACGGTTGACTCACCTTCACGCATGATCAAAACTCGCTCGCAACAACCGGGGTGCTTGCGCAACTACGCTGGAACTGATGAAACGTTGCAAATTCCAGCGTTTTTCACCACTTCTGGCGTCCCTGCCCAGTTCCGCTTGCCATGACTATCATATTAGCTCCCTTGGTTAGATCCTCGGCTAGATCCTTTTTTCACAAGGCTGCGATCGATGCGATTCATACGCTCTCTAAAATTATCCCTTAGCTTCCTAATTACCTTTGGGGCAACTATGCCACTGCCTGCTCAAGACAAAACTGCGGAACCTCGCAAGGTATCTGAGGTTACCGCGCAAGAAGACCCCTATCTTTGGTTAGAAGATGTCACGGGCGATAAGGCTCTATCGTGGGTTCGACAGCGCAACGAACTAACACAGAAGAAGTACGAGACTGCCGACTTCAATAAACTCAAAGACGACCTGTTGAAGATCCTCGATTCAGACGAACGCATTCCCGCGGTAAGCAAAGAAGGCCCTTACTACTACAATTTTTGGCGAGACAAGCAACACGAGCGAGGAATTTGGCGCCGAACAACCTTGGATGAATATCGAAAAGCCGATCCCAAGTGGGAACTCGTGCTCGACCTGGATCAACTGGCCAAAGACGAAAAAGAGAACTGGGTTTGGGGTTCAGTCAGCATCATCAAGCCCGGCTACGATCGAGCACTAGTGAGCCTGTCGCGCGGCGGTGCTGATGCAACTGTCACTCGCGAATTCGACATGACCACCAAGAAGTTTGTCGAAGGCGGATTTCAACGCACCGAAGCCAAGGGTGGTCTTGTTTGGGTCACCAAAGATTCCGTGTTTGTCTATACAGACTTCGGCGCAGGATCGATGACTAAGTCTGGTTATCCTCGACAGGTCAAACTGTGGAAGCGAGGCGAGCCGATGGAGAAAGCTCAATTGGTTTACGAAGGTGTACCAGAAGACATGTACATCTCTGCAATGCACGACGATACTCCTGGCTTTGAGCGCAACTTTGTTCGACGCGGTATAGCTTTCTACAACGACGAGATCTTCCTGCGAAGCGATGATAATAAGTTGACCAAGATTGACGCACCGAACTCGGCCAACAAGTCCGTCTTTCGCGACAATCTGTTGCTGGAACTGCGTGAGCCATGGGAAGTTGGCGGCAAGAAGTTCGCGGCTGGTTCGCTGATCGTTGCCAACTTCAAAGACTTCTTGGCTGGCAAGCGAGAATTTACCGCGCTGTTTGAACCAACTGATCGTTCTTCACTGGACAGCTTTTCACCAACTAAAGACTTCATCCTGCTGAATGTGCTGGAAGATGTAAAAAATCGAATCTCTGTTCTGAAGTTCGAAGGTAGCAAATGGACTTCGACGCCATTAGTTGGTGCACCTGAAATTGGCACAGTCACCATCGGTGCAGTTGATGCCGATGAATCAAATGCCTACTGGCTCAGCAGCAGTGACTTCTTGACACCCAACACTTTGTACTATGGTGAAGTCGGTCAAAAGCCTGAAAAGCTCAAACAACTTACGGCCCAGTTTGATGCTACTGGCCTTCAGGTCTCTCAGCACTTTGCGACGAGCAAAGATGGCACTCGAGTGCCCTACTTCATGGTTGGTCGCAAAGACATCAAAATGGATGGCAAAAATCCTACATTGCTCTATGGCTACGGTGGATTTGAAATTTCGTTGTTGCCTAACTACTCGCCAACCGTGGGCCGAGCTTGGTGCGAACAGGGTGGCGTTTACGTAGTTGCCAACATTCGCGGTGGCGGCGAATACGGTCCGCGTTGGCACCAAGCAGCACTCAAGCAAAATCGATTGCGAGCCTACGAAGACTTTGCCGCGGTCGGTCAAGATCTCGTTTCGCGCGGAGTGACCTCCGTGGAGCGACTAGGGATTCAAGGCGGCTCGAACGGAGGTCTGCTGGTTGGAAATATGGTTGCACTCTATCCCGAACTGTTCTCGGCGGCCGTATGCCAAGTACCTTTGCTGGATATGCGACGCTTCCACTTGCTACTCGCTGGCGCTAGCTGGATGGCCGAGTATGGCAATCCTGATTCGACCGGCGAATGGAACTTCATCAAGACTTACTCGCCCTATCAGAACATCAAACCTGAACGCAAGTATCCTTCAGTGCTCTTTACTACATCAACTCGCGATGACCGAGTCCATCCCGGTCACGCGCGTAAGATGATGGCGCTGATGGAGGCTCAAGGTCACAAGGTCGACTACTACGAGAATATCGAAGGCGGTCACGGTGGAGCTGCGAACAACAAGCAACGAGCTTACATGACCGCGCTGGCCTATTCGTTCCTCAAAGATAAGTTGTTTCCCAAGAACTAACTTGTCTTAGTTGACCTCAGTTGATCAAGGCGGCCAGCGGCAGGCATTTTGTCGCTCGCCGCCACTCATTATTTTACTGCGTTCAATCGCAGTCACTCATAACCTAGAAAACTGATCGATGCGTGCTGACAATTGGACTTCTGACTCGTGGAAAAGCAAACCCTCACGGCAACAGCCCAAATATGAGAACAGCGAAGAACTGAGCGCTGTACTGGCGCATTTGTCGCGATTGCCTCCACTCGTCACCAGTTGGGAAGTTGTCAAACTGCGCGAGCGACTAGCCAAGGCACAAGCCGGACAGGCTTGGGTTTTGCAAGGCGGAGACTGCGCCGAATCGTTTTCAGACTGCGAAGCTGAAGCCATCGCCAGCAAGCTGAAATTGCTGCTTCAAATGAGCTTGGTTCTTATCTTCGGCTCAAGACAGCCCGTCATCCGCATCGGTCGCATTGCTGGGCAATACGCGAAACCTCGTAGCAGCGACACCGAGACTCGTAACAATCTCACTCTGCCATCCTATCGCGGTGATTTGATCAATCGAGCCGAGTTCACGCCTGAGGCTAGACGCAACGATCCTCAGCAGTTGTTGCGCGGCTACGAGCGATCTGCACTCACACTGAATTTTATCCGCGCACTCAGCGAAGGTGGCTTTGCGGACTTGCACCACCCTGAGAATTGGAAGCTGACATTCGTATCGCAGCGAACCGAGCATCAACGTTACCGCGATCTGTGCGACTCATTGGGTCACGCTTTGGAGTTCTTCGATGCGATCCTTTCGCAACCCGTGCCTGACTTGCAACGAGTCGATTTCTATACTTCTCACGAAGCATTGCATTTGGACTACGAGCATGCATTAACTCGTAAGAGCGTTCGAGATGGCCTGTGGTATAACCTGGGCACGCACTTGCCGTGGATCGGCGAGCGAACTCGGTCGCTTGACGAGGCACACATCGAACAACTTCGTGGCATCGAAAATCCAATCGGAGTGAAAGTTGGTCCAACAGCGACCGTTGATCAAGTAGTCGAGTTAGTACGGAAGCTGAATCCTGACAATCAACCTGGTAGGATTACGCTCATTCATCGCATCGGCAGCGTAAAGGTGGATCAATTACTACCTGGATTGGTTGAAGGTGTCCTGCGAAGCGGACTGAACGTACTTTGGATTTGCGACCCGATGCACGGCAATACAGTTTCAGCTCAAACAGGTCACAAGACTCGGCGTTTTGATGACGTTCTGGCAGAACTGCGAAGTGCCTTTGCTGTGCACCGTAGTGTTGGCTCGCGACTGGGCGGAGTTCACCTAGAGTTGACCGGCGAAAACGTAACCGAGTGCGTTGGAGGTGCATCCGGCTTAAGCGAATCGGATCTGCACACTGCCTACAACACAACCTGTGATCCGCGGCTCAACTACGAGCAATCGCTCGAGATCGCCTTTGCCATCGCTGATGAAATCCGCCGCCGGTAGCCGTATTTTCGAACCGTAACTACCTTCGCCAGAAGGTGGTGTTAAAAGATCTCTAACGAGCACCACTTACCACGCTCTGGCGAGCGTAGCTATAAAACCGCACTCCAGCGAACGAGGCTATGGGCGTTTTTGCGTAAACAGATCTTGAGATCGACACCAATACTCGCCGCCTAAGCGGGCTACGGACTTCAACTTGCGAGGATCAGGCAACTGCTTTTCGTCGAGTATCTCGTCGGAAACATGTATATAAACTATCTCGCCAATTATCAGATTTCCAGACAATGGTCCGCCACCTAGCGGAACAATCTTGTCCAGCTCGCACTCCACAGCCCATGGCACATTTTTCAACTTCGGTACTTTGATCTTCGACGAAGCCTCCAGCTCAAGCCTCAGCCACTCAGCTTCGCTTTGATTATGAGGCAGCATCTTACTGCTCGAATTAATCTGCTCGACATTTTGTTCCGTGGCAGCGTGAATCACAAATTGCTTAGTGGCTTCAATGTTGAGATGAGTGTCCTTTTTGCTACCATCGGGTCGAAGTGTTGGAGAAAACACGACAACAGGCGGACACACACCGAACATGTTGAAGAAGCTGAATGGAGCTAAATTGACCACGCCACTCGCTGATAGCGACGTAACCCAAGCAATTGGTCGAGGAGCGATAAGTCCCACTAGCAGCGAGTAGCATTCATTGCCATTCTTGCCTTTTACGTCAATCTGCATCTTAGTCCAACCATGAGTACGGGTAATTAGGATCATCAAACTGCATTGCCGCTTCGGCCAGCTTGAGTGGCCTGAATGTGTCGACCATTACAGCCAGCTCTTCGGTCATTGTCACGGGCATGCTGGCCATGATCGTTCCAGGATGCGGTCCATGCGGAATGCCATGAGGATGCAAAGTTAGCGAACCTATTTCAACACCACGGCGACTGCCGAATTGGCCTCGGACGTAGTACAACACCTCGTCCGATTCTACGTTGCTGTGTGCATACGGCACCTTCACTGCATGCGGATGAGTGTCTAACAAGCGCGGAGCGAAAGTGCAAACCACAAAGCCACTGGCTTGAAAGGTCTGATGAATCGGCGGAGGCTGATGCACTTTGCCCGTGATCGGTTCGAAATCATCGGCATTAAAGGTGAACGGATAAACCATACCATCCCAGCCAACGACATCAAATGGATGATTGGCAATTTCGTATCGAGTCCAACTGTCTCCATCTTTGATTTGAACTGCTACAGGCTCATTCGAGTCAATCGGCGTCAAACTGGCCGGACCATGTATGTCTCGTTCACAGAACGGTGCTCCCAAACGGAATTGACCGTCAGGATTGAGATAGCGAGGAGGAAAACCCAACGTTCCAATTGCTTCTACCACAAGCAGATCCGTCAGCGAATCTTGTGTATCGATACTTATTTCGTAAGTCGTGCATTTGGGAATCACAACATAGTCAAACGGCTTAAATGGCAAATCGCCGAACATCGTTCTAAGCACCCCTTGACCGCGATGGACAAAGATCATCTCGTCCGCCAACGCGTTTCTAAACAGCTCGGCTTGAGGTTGATTTGGTCGACAGCGCGAGATCACTACATCGCTGTTGAACATCAGCGGCACTCGACCCGTAATAGGATCGCCGTGAGCCTGCATACTGGCCGACTTCAAATGCACATGGCGCAATGCATCGGGCCTGGCTTCAACGATTGGCCGAACGCCCATGTACTCGATTTTGCTGACTCGAGTTGGCGGTCGTAGATGATACACTGTGCTATAGGCTCGACTAAAGCCTTGAGTCGTAATCACCTCTTCGTAGTAAATGCCTTCGTTCTTATAACCACCGGATAACTCATTAGGGTTGCCGCTCACAGCGTGAATCGTATGTCGCTTTGGCGGTATCGAGCCTATTTGTCGATACTGAGGCATCTTACTACTCTCTCTTGGTGAATTAGCTATGTGTTAGCCCACGCGATTCATCAACGTTCCCAGTCGCTCAATCTTCAGCTCAACGGTGTCACCCGGTTTCAACCAACCACCTACAGCCTGTGGAGTCAGCTCAAGGATGCATCCGGTTCCAACGGTGCCCGAACCGATCACATCGCCAGGCAATAGTCGCGTATCTCGACTTGCATGAGCTAGTAATTGAGGCCAGGTCCAGTACATCGTCGATGCGTTAGAACTCGATAATTGTCGACCATTGACAACGGCCTCCATTTGCAGATCTAATCGACCATTACGATAGCAATCCTTAAGTTGCGACCAAGGCACTAAGCCTGGACCAAGCGCATTGGCAAAGTCCTTGCCTTTGCTCGGCCCAAGGCCAACTTTCATCTCAGCGCGCTGCAAATCACGAGCCGACCAATCGTTGTAGATGGTGAATCCGGCTACGCAATTCATCGCCGAGTCATCGTCGGGAAGATTCGAAGCCTCAGTTCCAATGACAGCGGCAATTTCCAATTCGAAGTCCAGTTCTTGGCAACCATGTGGAGCGAAAACTGTATCGCCATGACCAATCAACGCCGCAGGATTGGTGAAGTAAAACACAGGAATCTGATACCACTCATCAACCATTCCTAGTCCGCGCTGCGCCCGACATGTCTTTACATGCTGCTCGAATGCATAAAAATCGCGAATGCTACGAACTGGAGGAAGTGGAAGCGGGTTCATCATTATTTAGCTTTACAAAGTGCCTCGAACTTCTTGCTCGCGTTCGATCGCTTCGAACAGAGCTTTGAAGTTTCCCTTCCCGAAACTCTTCGAGCCCTCTCGCTGAATGATCTCAAAGAACAAAGTTGGGCGATCTTGAACCGGCTTAGTGAAGATCTGCAACATATAGCCTTCGTCGTCGCGGTCAACCAGAATGCCTAACTCGGCCAGCTCATCGATGCTTTCTTTGATATTACCAACTCGATCTGTCAAATTGTCATAGTAGGTCCTAGGCACTCGCAAGAACGAAACATCGTTATCTCGCAATTGCTTTACGGTCTTGATAATGTCGTTGGTGATCAAGGCGATATGCTGTACACCAGCTCCGCCGTAAAAGTCGATGTACTCCTCGATCTGGCTTTTACGTCGACCGACTGCGGGCTCGTTGATCGGGAACTTGATCTTGCCTCGACCGCTTTGCACTACTTTGGACATCAGCGCCGAGTACTCCGTCGAGATATCCTTGTCATCGAACGATACCAATTGTTCAAAGCCGAGTACCTTTCGGTAGAACTCGACCCATTCGTTCATCTTGCCCTCTTCAACATTGCCTACGATGTGATCGATGGCTAGCAAGCCCGTGTCGTGATAAGTCTTCTTGTCGTAGCGTGATGGGTCGATCGGATCAAACCCAGGCGCGAACGCTCCCTTGTAACGATCACGGTTGACGAAGGTGTGTGTCGTATCACCATAAGCTCGAATCGTAGCGTACTCGTAAATTCCGTATTGATCTTCAATGGCTCGAGGTCCAACCACACCAACTGCGCCTCGCTCCACAGCCAAGTTGTAGGCTCGGCGAACATCATCAACTTGCAATGCAATGTCCGATACACCATCACCGTGCAGAATCAATCGCGACGACTCGGGATGGCTCGCGCGCAGCGGAGATATCAATACAAAAGTGATCCCACCTTGCTGAACCACATATCCAGCTTCATGCTTGACTTTCGTTTCCAAGCCCGCGTAGGCCACCACGTCAAAGCCATATGCATTGCGATAAAAATA
Organism: Pirellulales bacterium; assembly: GCA_046349795.1. Lineage (GTDB taxonomy): Bacteria > Planctomycetota > Planctomycetia > Pirellulales > Pirellulaceae > Aureliella. Next base: position 124,858 of record JAXMBP010000011.1, read on the forward strand.
GGCGGACTGCCGAGCGTTACCCACAAAGAACTTAACGTGATCGATCTTGCGAAGAGGCATTGGATCGTCAGACATTGAACTATTCTCCTACGAGGTAATTTAACTTTGGCAATCAGACCTAATCTCAAACTTTTTGGCGATTTTTCGCAAAGATCACAGAGCATCTTTCGGGTTCCATTGCTCGAAGAAGCTCAATGAAGTCGGATTAGCCAGAGCACCTGCGTTTCCTAGACTGGTTCCAGAAATTGCGTTGCGAACTGCTATTTCAGATAGTTTACCACTAATCGTCCGAGGTAAATCGGGGGCAGCGGAAATGTAAGTCGGAACATGTCGCGGTGAACATCTAGAACGTATCTGCCCACGAATTGATGCTACCAAATCGGCCGTTAGTGCACATCCTTCCGCCATTCTCAGGAAAAGTACAATCTGTTCGTCGCCATCACACTTTTGAACAGTGGCCAAGCTCTCTTGAACCTGTGGAAATGATTCGATCTGCTGATAGATCTCAGCCGTTCCAATTCGCACGCCGCCTGGATTCAGCGTGGCATCCGATCTGCCATAGATGACCATCCCTCCTTCTGCTGTTTCACGACTCCAATCACCATGACACCAGACATTGGGAAAACGATCAAAGTAAGCTCGTTGATACTTTTGCCCCTCCTCGTCGTTCCAAAACTGGATTGGTATGGAAGGGAATGGCGATGCGCAAACTAACTCTCCGGGTTGATCCACTACAGAGTTTCCAAGCTCGTTAAACACTCGCACGTCCATTCCCAAACCTTTACACTGAATCTCACCGCGGCGAACCGGCAACGTTGGATTACCTAATACGAAACACGAGAGTATATCGGTGCCACCAGAGATCGAGGCGAGGTTAATCGAGCGGCTGACACTTTGGTAAATCCAATCAAAACTACTTTCCAGAAGAGGTGATCCGGTCGACATTAAGCAACGTAGTTTTGAAAGATCATGATGCAAGCGCGGCTCATAACATTCTTTTTCAACTGCTGCATAGAACCTAGCGCCTGCACCGTAGTGTGTCACCTCGTTCTGTTCAGCGACTTTCCAGAGTGTGCTTGGACCATCTGAAAACGGAGATCCATCGTAAAGCACAACGGTCGCACCACTTGCCAACCCCGAAACCAACCAATTCCACATCATCCAACCCGTGGTGGTGTAATAAAACAATCGATCTCCGGGCTTCAAATCGCAATGTAGTTGATGCTCCTTCACATGCTGAAGCAAAGTTCCGCCGACACCATGCACGATACACTTGGGAACGCCAGTTGTTCCAGACGAGTACACAATGTAGAGCGGATGATTGAACGTTAGTCGCTTCAAGAACTGCTGATCAAAGTCTCCATCGGTGTCTCGCCCAGCCGCAGAGAGTTGAGGCGAGGATTGCTGCATAGCCTCAGACCAACTCACTACGAAAACCGATGACGCAACCGATGCAGAGGCACTATTCGGCAACTGGCGCTTATCTGAGGCAACAACGATAATCCGTTCTACAGTTGGCAGTCGACCTATTAAACCGACTACCCGATCGGCAGGTCTCAAAGTCTTCTTGTTGTAGACCGCGTTAGCCGCTGCAAACAGAATTCTCGGTTGAATCTGACTAAAACGATCGCAAATCGCATCGTCGCCAAACTCAGGCGAGCACGAAGACCAAATCGCTCCCAAAGCCGTACTCGCCAGCATGGCAATCACCGTCTCAGCGGTGTTCGGTACAACTGCCGCTACACGGTCACCCGCGCGTAAACCGCTACTATACAGGTATCTGGACATGCGCCGAACTTGATCGAACAACTCTTTTCGAGTCCAGCACTTGCTTTCGCCCGATTCGTCGCCAGCGATGATCGCGATCGATTCGGCGAACTCTTTGTCGCTCAATCGCTTGGGCTGCAACAAGCACTCTGCGAAATTGACTAAGCCTTGAGGAAACCAAATGCCCTCTCGCATCGAGGCTCCAGGTTTGTAGTCAACCTCGCCCAGCGAACCTGGAAGCTGGCTAAACTCCCAAACTTCACGCCAAAACAATGGGGCGAATTCAATGCTTGCCTGATGCAATTCGCGATAACTGGATGACACATCGCGTCCAACTTTGGCACCAAATTGTTTTGCGAAATGAGTTATGTTGGCTTCGCGAATCTGTTGCTCATTGGGCGACCACAAGATTGGATTGGAGGAGAATTCGCTAGTCATCGGGACGGTCTCGTTGAATCGAGTAATCAACGGACATGAAGCATGTCCGCTCATGCTCAAGATTCTACCAAACCGACTCGATCTGTTTTAGTTCAGCTCTTGCTGGCAGGTCTTCCGGTGTATTCAAACTCCAGACTAACCCGAACCATCCAATCAAGCACAGCAACCACCATCCCGGATCAAGCTGACCACCAGTCACACTGAATTTTGCCGATTCGGGAAAGGCGTGATGATTGTTATGTAGCGACTCTCCCATACTCAACAAAGAAAAACCGGGGACGTTGTAGCCCTGAATGGCATGTCCTTCCAGATGGAATTGTCGACGTCCCCAGTTGTGAGCCAAATAACCGACGAACCAGTGTCCGGTAAGCGACAACGAGACTCTAACACACTGCCCCCACACAACCAGTGGCCAGCCGCCCAAACAGTAGCAGGCCAGAGTCACTGGAATCTGCAACCACAACCAGTATCGATCCAAGAACTGATAGTAAGTCGAACTAACCCCAGAGTGAAAAATTGGTGGATGATTCAACCGAATCTCGCAATTCAAATTCCACCACCAGTCTTTCAAGAACCCGCTTTGATGGATGAAGAACGGATGACAAGCACGATGCCTCTGCGACCAATCACGAATGTCGTGCATGTAGAGCATCTTGGTTGGGCCTCCCATGCTTACCAGCGTACCAATTGTCACCAACAGGTACTCCAAACAAATAGAGCACTTGAAACTTCGATGTATCAACAGACGATGAAATCCTATCGAATGTCCAGCCGACAACGTGAAGGCTGTTAGCACACCTGAAATCGCGCTAGTTTGCAAAGACCAAGTTGGCCAAGCAAAGATCAGCGCCAGTAGGAGCATGCTCAAATACCATATCGACTTTACTGGTGACCAAACAACTTTGCCATTCAGCGGATTTGTATCTGCATCTCGACGATGCATACGAGCTACACGGCTCATCATCAGCTCCCGAAGCGCGAGCTTTCGAAGAAGTACGACTGCTACATCAGCAGCCGCTATGAGAAGTTTTCAATAATCCTAAGTTGATGACCGTTGGAATTTGGCATAATTAACAAGATAATTCCGCTTTAGCAGACCGTCAGCCAAAGAAGAGATCGCAGCAACTTTGAGCGAGGATCAATCATTGCCCCCTATGAGTTGCCGCGAAGTCACGATCTAGCCAACACTAGTCGATACTTAACGCCATGGCCTCTTTGGCTAAGTGTTGCGATTTGCATTCTGTCGATTCTGGTATACTTTCTGGCGTGGCCCATTGCGAATACTATTGCACCCTCTGTGCCTGACGATCCACCGTCCGAATTTCAAAAGTGGTAGTGGGCCTGCGCGAGTCGAATGCAAGAAGTTGCGATAATAGTGCTTGCACTTGGATGCGCCATTGGCTTATTCACAGTATTCCATGCGACCCTTAAGGGAATTCACAACTCGTAAGATCGTTTTAATTCGAACGATGGCAGATGACACATACTTGCATAGTATTTTTCCATGCGAGCGTAACGGCGCGAGCCGTACGGTTCTTCACACTCGAGTCACCTTCGGGCAAAATCAATCTCGCTACGCAAGAACCGGGGTGTTCGCGCTTGATTGCCATAGCAGTTCTCCGTGCCTCTGTGCCTCGGTGGTTAGCTGAAACTGAATCGGGCAGCCTGTGCTGAATCAATGACTATCCGGTTCTAACTCTAGCTTGCATAACTGCTATGCCTGCTCGTCGGCAGCCTCTGGTCCCTGAGCGGTGCGCATCTTCGAACGAAGAGTCATTCGCGAAATGCCAAGAAGTTCAGCGGCCGCTTGCTGATTGCCTGATGTAAAATCGTAAGCGGTTGCCAACATCGCCTGTTCAACTTTGTGCATCACTCTACGATACACATCACCTTGGCCATCGCTCAAATACTGCTTCACTAACTCAACCACTTCACTAAGTTCCGATGTATCAACTTTAACTCCGCCTCGGCAACTTTCGGGCAAGGAATCGTCAGTTACTAAATCGCCAACGGTATGCACGATTGCATACTGAACAGCATTTGACAACTCGCGAACATTACCTGGCCAACTGTGTTTAGACAGGATCTCTAGTGCAGCAGCATTCCAGGTCATCTGCGGACGTCCCAAGCGACTGCCTTGATGAGCCAGTAAATATCGAGCGATGTTCGGAATATCGGTTGGACGCTCCCGAAGCGGAGGCACATTGATCGTAAAACCGGACAGTCGATAGTACAGATCCTGCCGAAACGTTCCCGCTTCGACCATCGCTGCTAAGTCTTTGTTGGTGGCCGCGATGATTCGAACATCCGTTTGGATCGTAGTATTGCCTCCGAGCCGTTCAAACTGTTGTTGCTGCAATAAGCGCAACGACTTGGCCTGAGTTGAAAGAGACATATCGCCAATCTCATCAAGAAAGATTGTGCCTCCATTAACCTGTTCGAATTTTCCGATGCGTCGCGAATCAGCTCCTGTAAACGCTCCGCGCTCATGTCCGAACAATTCGCTTTCAAGCAACGACTCTGACAGTGCAGCACAGTTAACTGCAAGAAACGGCTTTTCGGCTCGTAAACTGTATTGGTAAATTGCTCGAGCCACCAACTCTTTGCCAACTCCGCTTTCACCTAAGATCAACACGGTAACGTCTTGATGAGCAATGCGGCCGATCGACTTGTACACCGCCTGCATCGGCGGCGACTGACCAATAATGTAGTCTGCCGCATCGGACTCAACTGAAATTGCCTCCTCTTCCATCAGCACTGGAGTATGATTCATCTGGCTGACTTCCGCAGCTCGCTCGACCAATTCGCGCAGCTTCGGTAGGTCTACGGGCTTCACTAGATACTCGTAAGCGCCGGTTCGCATGGCTTCGATAGCCGTATCGGTTCTAGAATAGGCCGTCATAATAACGACAGGTATTCGAGGGTCCTGTCGATGAATCTCTCGAAACGCGTCCAAGCCGGACATATCAGGCAAACGCACGTCCAACAATACAACGCCCGGCTTTTCACGCTGAAAAATCGCCAGCCCCTCTCGAGCTGTACTGGCAGTCAACACTTGCAGCTTCTTAGACTGAAGAGTCTCCTGAATGGTGAACAGGATGTTGGGTTCGTCATCAATCACTAACAGCTTGGTCATAGGAAAACTTTTCAGGCCAATTCGAATTGAACTATCTTGATCGCCTAACAATGCAGACTACTAACTACATGGAAGTGTGACGACAAATTCGGCTCCGCCTTCCGATCGATTCTTCGCCTGGATACTACCTCCGTGCGACTTGACGATGCGTTGACAAGTTGCCAAGCCTAACCCCATACCAGTCTCTTTGGTAGTAGCAAACGGTTCAAACAGTCTGGGAAGTATATCAGCGGAGATACCTGGCCCATTGTCATAGATCTTGAGCTGCATCATGTGCTCTGCTTCTAACGTCAACTCTTTTGACAACTGACCTTTGCTATCACGGCTGACGAGAGCAGAGTCTAGTCGAGCAGTAGCTACGACTCGAGCCACTTCAATATGAATTTCACCGCCATCTGCCAAAGCGTCTAGAGCATTCAAAACCAAATTCAGCACTAACTGCTTTAGCTGATTGGGGTCTACCTGAATGCACAGCTCCGAATCCATTTGTTCAGTGAACAGTTTCACAGACTGTTGATGGCATCTACCTTGAATCAAAAAAACTATTCCTTGAACAGTCTCGGCAACTTTGACCAACGTCTTTTCAGGAGTCGGTGGCTTGGCAAAATCAAGGAAGCTTTGAATCGATTTTTCCAAACGTGAAATCTCGTGGATCAAGACTTCCAGCGACTTTCCGCTTAAGCCACCAGAGGGTCGCTCCATAGCGGCTTGTACCAACATTTTGATCGGCATCAAGGGGTTGCGCAATTCGTGAGCCATTCCCGCTGCCAACTGACCAACTTGACTCAGTTGTTCGCTCCTTAGCAACTCTCGCTCGCGTTGTTGCAGTTGTCCTACAACGTGAGTAATGTCGTCCGCCAGACTCTGCACTGCCACTTGCAGTCCATTCAAATCGCTATGTCGCGTCAGAGTGATCATACCTCGCGCATCTGAAAGTTTTACGGCAGCATCTTGCAGCGACACGCTCAATTGAATCATCGACCTCCCCAAAGCGCGGCCAACTCCCCAGCCCATGAGAATGCCAGCGCAGCCTCCACACAGTCCCAGAAGTAGAAGGCCGTTCATCGTTTGCTTGGCGGACGCGATAAGCCGAACATTGTGATCCTGCATGGCATGTTCATTAGCCTGCACCAACTGCTCAATCGGAGTAAGTACACTACCGGTAAGGTGGTAGTCAGCCAAATACGAGATCTTATCCAGCGTCGGCTCATTTCCCTCTCGCGAAAGTCGCTCTTCATCTAGATCAAGCTTCGTAACAATCTCAGTAAACTCATCGACAAACTGCGAGAATCCGTTGTTAATCTTTTCGATCAGAATCATCTCTTCGTCCGAATTTGCCTTTGTCGTCAGCTTTGACATCTGCTTTTTGGACGCAGGGAAACTCTTCAGAACATCGCGGATGTGATAGCTATCGAGCGTTCGCAAAAACATATTTGCACGATATCGAGTCTCACGCATATCGATCTGCGTCGATTCAATTGCCAAGAGCGACGAAACATCGTGAACCAGAGCATCACTATTGGCCTGCTGCTGTCGGTGGACGCTCCAAGCTGCGAAGATTCCGATCGCTAGTAAGACTAGGCTTAAGAAGATCACAGGCGATACTAGTCTCCAGGCAACTTGGTTAGGCATTGCTTAGCATTCGTACTTGGGTGATCACTGTGAATAGATATTGGAATTCTAGTTAGCTTTGCCGTTTTGAACGTTAAGGTTATCAATCCCAGAAACGTTGCGAAACTGGAGTTCGACTCGTTTTCTGGAGGTGGCAACATCTTGGCCAGCGAGTGGACAATGATCCAAGTCTTTATCCGTCTGAGACCAAAATTGGGTTACCGACCTATTTTAGCTCAAACTCTCTAACGCGATTGGCCGCTCCATAAAACGCGATGTTTCGGGGTTAATCAACCCCAATCCATCACCTGTTTCCGTTGGCTCCAACAATTGGCCTTGCTTTGGCACACCCATTGCATTCTGCGATGAAGCCACCAGATCCAACAGGAAACTATCGATGAGCGATGTCGCTGTAAATCAACCAACAAGTCCTGCCGATAAGCCTCAAAACGGCATCGCAGGACTCAGTCATATTCGCCACGATATTCTGTCTGGTGTCGTTGTCTCGTTAGTATCGCTACCTCTGTCCTCTGGAATTGCTATAGCTTCCGGAGCTCCACCAGTGGTTGGCCTGATCTCGGCAATCTTGGCTGGATTGATTTTTCCTTTCATCGGCGGAGCCTACATGACCATCGCGGGGCCAGCCGCAGGTCTTGCGCCAGCACTGTTGGCCGTGATGATCTCACTTGGCGGAGCTGGTGATTCTGAGCATTTGGGCGCGGGCTATCCATTTCTACTTTGTGTGATCTGCATGGTCGGAGCAATTCAAGTTGTACTCGCTCTACTTCGGCTTGCCAGATTCGCATCGATTATTCCCATCAGTGTGGTCGAAGGAATGTTGGCTAGCATCGGCCTACTAATAATTGTCAAACAAATACCTATGTTTTTGGGATACACCGGCAAAGTTAACGCTCACGAATTCTATCAGTTCATTACAGAGACTCCTTCTTTTTTGCAAGGAGCAGCGCCGCTCGTTATTGCCATTTCAGTAACTTCTTTAGCATTGCAATTCCTACTCTCAGCTCTCGGCAAACGCTGGAAATTCTTAACAATTCTACCACCTCAGTTACTGGCAGTTGTTGTGGCAATTGTGCTTGGCGGCTTACTTCATTTACGTGATGCAAATCCCGCCTTTTTGATCTCTTTGCCTAGCAATCCATTTTCAAGTATTCAAGCACCACACTTCAGCGAACTCATACAACGAACCGACTTGTGGTACGCCGCAGCTATCGGAGTCGTAACGTTAACGTTGATTGATGGCGTCGAGTCGCTGGCGACGGCAATGGCGATTGATCGAATTGATCCATTTCGTAGACGTTCGAATCCTAACAGAGTTCTGCTTGCTATGGGAGTTTCGAATATCGCCTCCAGCTTAGTTGGCGGGTTAACGATTATCCCTGGTGGAGTAAAGAGTAAGGCAAATATCGCTTCTGGTGGTCGCACCTTGTGGGCAAACTTTACCAACGCTATCTGCTTGATCGTGTACCTTTGTTTCGCGCAGCAACTAATCATGATGATTCCCAAAGGCGCATTGGCGGCTGTATTGATCTTCACAGGTTGGAAGATGTGCGAACCAGCCGTATGGCGTCACATGGCGAAAATTGGCAAAGATCAACTTGCGACTTTGTACTAACAATACTTGCCACGCTAGCGACGGACCTGTTGTGGGGCATCATCATTGGAACCGTAGCAACCTTCTTAATGAACTTTGCTTTGTATCGTTTTGCCGTAACCGCTACGGCCACCACTCTGGAGCAACGTCCAAGTTTTTTCACTAGCTTCAAAGCAATGTTTAGCAATCCAGTCGTGTCGTACAGAATCCATCCATCCGAAATTCGACTCAGCTTGGGGCGACCTTTGGTGTGCTTCAATTCGCTACTGTTGTCTGATGAACTTCGACGCGTCCCCGAGGATGTCAAGAGGATCGTTGTCGAAATCAATCCGCACACCGGAGTCGTCGATCACACGGCCTGCGAGAACTTGATGTATGACGTTGAAGAAAGCAACTCGAATGGGCGCGAGATC
>JAXMBP010000012.1:0-132217 GCA_046349795.1 Pirellulales bacterium
AGTCAAGGTGCCGTCAGACGCAACGGAAGGCTGAACCAAGAACAAGCTTGGATTATCAACCGTGACAGTGAAGTTCACCGATTGAGTCGCTTGTTCATCAACTGCATCGAATGGTCCTGGCAAAATGCCACTCGCCCAATTGTTCACAGTAACTAGACCGATGTCTTCATCAGAGATCTGGTTCGGTCCAATAGCGAACTGCGGAGGATCATTGATTCCCAAGATATCGACAATGATTGTTGCCGTACCACTCTTGGCTGGCGATCCATTGTCTCGGATTACATAAACGAACGAGTCAGTACCAGAAGCATTGGCCGGTGGCATGTATTTCAGTTGAGTGATGCGACCATTTCCATCGAATGTTGGTGTGACCGTACCGCCGCGAAGACTAACTCGCTCAACTTGTTCCATGAACACCGATTGATTCAGTTCGTCCGTTGTTGGGCCACCGACCGCAGTGAGCAGGACGACGCTTGACTGCAGAGTCAGTTCAGTATCTTCATTAGTAGTCGTTTGAAAGTTAGGTGACTGTGGCGGATCGTTGATTGGATTAACGATGACGGTAAAGGTCTTCTCGATCGAAGTGTTCTGGTTTGGTGCTGGTGTTCCAAGACCATCATCCTTCAGTTGAACCTTCACCTCCAATGACTTGCCCGCTTGTTGCGCATTCAAACTGTTTACGTTGTCGGCCACTTGATAAACCAAGGTTCCGTCAACCGCAATGCGTGGCTGGACCGAGAACAACTCGGGGTAGGAAGCGGTGGCCACGAACGTCAGAATTTGACCATTCTCGTCATCAGCTCCGACAGGACCTCGACGAACGTTGGTTGCAAACGAGTTCGTACTCACTAGACCTTGATCTTCATCAACCGTTGTCGAACCAGGAATCGAGAACTCTGGAGCGTCGTTGATCGGATCGATGGTGATTGTAAAGGTTTGTAACGACGATGCATTTACGTTTGGAGGCGTGCTTGAGCCGTTATCTTCAAGTCTTGCAACCACAACCGCTGTGCCATTCTTGTTGGCAGCGGTCGTGAAGGCAAGCTTTCCTGTTGCGCCAACTCGAGTGATCGAAGGCTGTTGCGAGAACAACTCAGGAGTGCTTACCGAAATGATAGTGAACGAAAGAGATTGAGTTGCTTCGTCAGGTGCGGTGGCTGGACCAGCCGCTACTCCACCGATCATCACCTCTTCATAAGCACCGACATCCTCGTTAACAACTATATTTCTCTTGGTGATTGCGAATACCGGAGCGTCGTTAACTGGAGTTGCCTGAATCGTGAAAGTTGTGATGGTAGTGTTTTGATCTGGAGCGGTACCTGGACCGTTATCGATCAAGGTAATTCTCACTTCCAGATTCGCATTTAAACTGTTCACATCGGTAGCAGTTTGATAAATCAGGCGTCCATCAGCTCCGATTGTTGGTCCAGAAATGAACTTGGATGGGTCAATTGCATCCACGAATACGTCAACAGCCTGAAGGGGAGCAGCTTCGTCGATTGCCGTAGCCGGACCGGGTTGAATTCCCGTCAAGAAGTCAACAATTTGAACCAAACCTTGGTCTTCACGACTTGTAACTGTGTTGCTAGCCAGAGTGAACAAAGGTGCATCGTTCACCGGCGTGATATTGATGGTAAAGGTCTGATCTAGCGATGTGTTCACATTGCCATTTCCAGAACCTACGCCACTATCTCGCAATCGAACGACAACGACTGCTTGTCCATTTGCATCTGCTGCAGTTTGGAAAGTCAAAGTACCCGTCGGCGAAATCGATGGAGCTACAGCGAACAGCGTTGGATTCGAGTTCGAGAAGATAAGGAATGTCAGCGATTGGCTAGCTTCGTCTGATGCAGTGCTCGGACCAGGTGCGATATTCGACGCGAAGCCGGTTCGAGTAACTAGTCCAGCATCCTCCAGAACGGTGACCGTTGGAGTCGGAAGGGTGAAACTTGGCGCGTCGTTAACTGCCGTAACATTCAACGTCAAAGTGCTAGTTGCAGTCAGATTGAATGTCGGTCCAGCGGTGTTGTCGTCAGCGATTGTCAATAACAACTTCACTGGTCCACCAATCAAATTGTTGTAATTTGCAGGTGGTACATAGTTCAAGCGATTGTTCGAAACGCTGACATTTCCTCACGATGGCGGAATTACAACCTGTGGAATGCTTGGTATCAATCCGATCACTGAACCTGCACTACCGGCTAGTAACGAGACGGTGACCAAGTTATGGGCTTGCAGGTTGCCAGCGATCGCTCCAATCATGTCAGCGATCGTTGAAGGAGTTGTGGCGTTACTGTTCAATGTGACTCGAATATCGGTCCCAACCACAGTAACAGCAGGAGCAACTGCGTTTCCAAGATCTGAACGGAAGAAGGTGACCTTCAAGCCATACGCACCTTGACCAGGACGAGCGGCAAATTGAACATTCGTACCTACAATTCCAAAACTAGTTGTAGCATCTGAAATGATTGATGCATTGACGAGCGTTAGAACCTGAGATAGCTCATTTGTTTGGAACCCATTGCTTGACGTTTGCAGCAAGTAGTGTGCAAAGTCGTTGCTCGTAAAGGTTGTTCCCAACACATTAACAGTTGAATCTTCAAACACCGTCATCGTGTCGTCATTTGCAAACGGCACATCATTGACCGGTGTAACGGTCAAGCTGACCGTCACAGGTTGTCCCAGCAATCTACCATCAGTAGCTCGATAGACGAAGAAGTCAGGTCCGTTGTACTCAGGGAACGGCGTGTAGGTAAATGAACCATCATTGTTCAACACCAAAGTTCCCTTGGTCACATTAACCATCGGTTCAACTGCCAAAGTCGTTGGAACTTCGTCATTGACAAAGATATTGGTTCCAGGAATCACTGTTACCACATCGGCATCTGTATCGTTGGATAGAACACCTTGAGAAGCATTCTTATTCAAAATGTTATCTTCGGCAATCGAATAGTTGTCGGGGCTCGATAGTGGTGGCCGACCGGGAGCGATCTCGATCATGTAGTCTTCAGTCTCACCACCAACGCCAACTCCGGTAGCAAGCAGTCCGCCTAGAGTGCTTAGTCGGAAGCGGGCAGTTGTGAATCCACTGACGGCACCGGCTGGAGTAGCAATATCCACGCGATTGAGACCTGGATGAACTGGAATGCTGGTAGTGAAAACTTTTTCACTTGCATCTGCAAAATCTCCATCGGAATTCCAATCGACCCAAACATCCAACATACCGTAGTCGGTAGCCGTTACGAATGTAGCAACTGGCGGAGATCCCGCGTTGAATAGTCCGTCGAAGGTCACTCCATCTTCGTCGTCACCGAAGATTCGAACCGTTGTTGTATTAACTACAGAAGCACCACCCAGGCTGATATTGCCAGCCGAGATCTGTCCATTGATAGCACTTGCGAAGGCTGCTGCAACCGTGGCTGATGTTGCCGTGGCAAAGTTCACGTTCACTGCAATATTTCCGGTCGCGACAGTTGATGCAACCGAAGTGTCGTTGAGTTCGAACGTTAGCGTACGACCTCGCGAATCGGTGATCGACATTGTTTGACCATCAGCCAGCGTAGCAATCGAGGCTGGGATGACCATGTCGACTTGCCCTTGCTTCAATCGAGTCACCGATGGAGCCGCAGACACATCAAACTTGATCAAGGATGAACCACCCAGGCTCACTATATTTCCACTGGCAATTGGTGTTAACCCGCCCAAAATCGCGAGCTTCATTGCGTCATACACGGCAGTAGCAAACTTGGTTGCAACAGTAGTTGCTGAATCCAGAGGATTTAAGAGTACGTATCGCGTGGTTGCGTCACTCACGTCAGACGCGTTGAATGTAAACTGGAAGAAAATTGGATTGACCTTGTCGGTAATAGCAACCCCCTGACCATTCAGTCCAGCCGCCGCAGGCATTTGCAAGCGAGCTGATCCGGCTGTACCTTGAGTCACTCCGCCCAATGTGCCAAAACTAATCTGAACATCGCTATCATCTCCATCTGCTGCTGCAGAAGGAAGACCGTTGGAGTTCGCATCAGCCCAGGTTCCCAATGCCAAGACCGTATAGTCGATCGGCAGAATGACGTTGCGAGCGCCGTTACCATTGAGTGCAGTGGCTGTCTCAACAGTTGGAATCCGGGCACCATTGCTATCGCCGTAATCTAGCAGGGCGTCTGGCATCACGATGGTGAACTGAGTCAGGTTCGTCGATCGGTTTGGAACTAGAGCGTTTCCAGCCAAATCTCGAATTGCAGAAACTGATGTAACCGCAATTAGGCCAGGGGCTGAAGCTGTGGTCGCCGTAACGCTCGTTGCACCAGTAATGAACAGGTCTCCGTCACCTTCCAGGCGAGTAACGATTCCTGCCAAGTTCAGTTTGTAGGCAATCTGAGTAGCCAGTTCGTAGGCGCTGCTGGTCGCTGTGAATGGAATTGCCGTACCCGTGGCTGCACCATTGTTATCAAACTCAAGTGTTGTCGTAGTAGCTCCAACCAAAACTACCACTTTATCGCCATCGCGAAGTGAACTTCCTGAAGGCAGTGAAACTCGATGGCCATCGGTGTTGTTCAACGTGATTTCGTAGACGCTGTCGTTTCGCCAAATTCCGGCCAAAGGCGTCAGTCGAAGAGTACGACTGTTGGCGTTATAGCCCATCACATAGTCCGAGCTTTCACGGAGAACTCGCCCATTTTCGGTCAATACAATTCCAGCAGGAATTACTGTCGCTGGATCTGGACCAGTACCAAGTGGATCCTGCAGCAAAAACGAGAACGAATTCAAGTCAGCTTGCTGAGTTCTGATGTAGGTAATGTTTCGGTCAGCGTCGACATTCTGAGAATCATTGTCCTGAGGCTGAAGAATCACAGCCAAAGGTCCTGTGAAGTCGGCTCTCTCAACCGCACCTCGATCTTTAAACACGTTACTTCCCATACCTGTGGGCGAGTTAACGCTAGGATCATCCAAACGCGTCTGACCGTTCAAATCCTCCTCAGGCGCCAGCGTTTGACTTAATGGCAAGCCCAAAGGACTCTTAACAAGCGTAAGAGCATTACGTTCTTGTAGCACATTCAATGAAGCATCAATCGCTGCTGCGCCACTAGCCAAATAGAACTTACGGTTCGTCGTATTCACAAACAACGGATTTGTTGTCGTGATACCAAAGGACTCAGCCATCAAAGGCGAAGCAGCCGAGTTTCTGTAAAGATTTGCACCAAGTACTACATTGGTTGTTGGTCCAGTTCCAGGATCCACTGCCAATCCGCTGGTACTGGCAAAAATGTTATTGATAATTGTTGGAGAAGAGCCGTTTGCAAGTTGTACGCCCACCGCTCCACCGAAGAAGGTGTTGTTGACAATTCTTGCAACCGGATTGGCCGTTCCTGCCGATGGATCATCCGCCGATAGCACACCGCCAACTGCATTGTTGGCCAAAATGTTGTTGGCTATCACAACCCCTGGAGCCAAACTAGAAGTGTTGACTGTCGGGAACTTGATCGGTGCGCCTGGATATGGCCGATTGCCTGAACCATTCTGCTGATTTTGGTTGCCAAAAGTGGCGGTGATGCCGTAGTTGCTCGAATTGGTCACCGTGTTGTTGGAAAGAACAATTTGACCCTGCGGGCGCAGACGCTCGACGTCCGCCAGATCCTCACCAAAAGACGTTTCAGTTCCGTTTGTCTGTGCCGTAATAAAAGTATTTGCTGCAAAGGTAAAGTTGCCGTTCAAATCGGTCGCTGCTGGTCCATGTAGCTCGATTGATGTTCCAGCACTAGCTCCGTTTGTTTCACCCAGAATATTGGCTGTGATACCGATAAGTTGTTGTACGGTAATTGAGTTAATGGCATCTCGGATCGCTACAGCAATATCATGAGCTGAGGCTGTATTCGATATTTTGACAGCTACGTTGCCTGGTGTTACTCCAGATGCAACGTCCGTCGCACCGGAGGTAACATCATATTCGAATGTGACAACATCTTTGCGGTCAGAAAGCGTGAAGGTTGTTCCATCGGTAATGCTTCCGACTGCGGCAGCCTGGACAATCATATTGTACGACTTGGACAGCCGATCGTTCGTATCAAAATCGCGTCCCAATGGTGGGAACGAATTCAGAGCGAGTGAATTGCCGGCAGAGGTACCGTAGTCGGCCGCAGTTCGAACGGTGAGTTGATAGTTACCTGTTTCAACTTGAGCGATGCCGTACAGGTTTTGATAATATTCGGTATTCGAATTGAAGTTACCTTGCAATCCCGAAGTATCTAGATCATTCAATACCATTTCGCCGCGTTCAGCAAAACCGATAATGATATCGTCAATGAACAGGCCTTCGTGAGCGTTGTCGTTCGCACGGTCGTCGTTTTCACTCGCAGTACTATTCTTATCGACACCGAAGAAATCGCCGATGCGGTTAGTAGTCAAACCAATTGCGCTTGTATTATTGGTAACATCAAATTTGTAAACCAAAACTGTGTTGCCGGTCACTGGCCAAGCCTGAGCGGCTGCATTGACGCCAAAGTTAGCAATCATGTTCGCATCACTATATGTCTGCGCGAACGTTAGTCGCATTGCGTTGCGAACTTGTGTTGCGGTCATCGCCAGGTTGACTGGAATGGAAACGGAACCAGCAGTAACACCGGGAGTCCCCTTGATGATGTCCCCAGTTAATAAACCGCCGCCAGCCGCGTAAACGCCAGCCGCAGGTAAATTGGCCACGGACAAAATGTTTGGCTTGTCAGGGTCAAAGTTTAGATCCGCGGCTGGAACTGCAAGAACGGCAGCTAATTTATTACTGACCAATTGAGCGATTGTCGCAGGAGTATCTGCTAATGAATACTGAATGTTATTTCCAACATTGGTAGCAGTTGAAAACGTGAACAAAGTTCCATTGACAGTCAACGTTGAGACGCCACTAACCAAACTTGCTCCACCAGGCATTGCCAGAACTAAACCATGGTCAAACTCGAAATTTCTTACACCAAATCCTGTGATGGAATTTGGCGTAAAGGTAAATCCGGTTCCGTCACTAATCTTATTACCTGCAACGGAAACAAGTTCGACACCGCCGCGAAGCGGATCGCCAGTTTCGAATGTGGCGGCGGTACTGAATTCAAATCGCAACCTCACATTGGGTTTGCCAGCCAGCGCCGCCAAAGGTACTCGAGCCTGCTGCCACGTATAATTGCCCTGACTAGCACTATCGATCAAATTTTGACCAAGCACCGGCGCACCATAGGCGTCGTAGTTGCCACTGACAACATTGTCCAACTCATCAAATCGTCCGTTTCGTGCAGCACCACCAGTTGGATCGCCGCGATCTTGCCCATTATCTGATGCTGAATTGTTGGTAGCCAACAATACCCACTGTCCGTCGTCGCCGGCTCCATAGACACGGAATGCATCTCGCATCAGAGCGTTTTGCTGGAAGTCAGCGTTCGAATTCTCCGAGTCGAGATAGTAATTGAAATACATCATCGGCTGATCATCTGGGCTATAGTTGCTCAGATCGATTGGATTGCTGACGATTGCTCCGTGAGCACCGCCTGGAGTGTTATAGGTGCGGTCGGTTGCAACCGTGTTGTATACGCCGCCCCAATTTCCCTGCTGCTGGAATCCGCCCGCGTTATTCGGATTGCGGAATCCAAAGTACAACGAATTGCCACCCTGAGCAGTACCAGTTTGTGATCCTGTTGGTGTTGGATTTCTTCCATGCCCCTGATCGGTATTTCGTAGGTTAGTCAAGTGCCACAGGTTAACATCGAGAGCCGAAAAATCGATGCCCGAAACGGTAGTTCCTAATGCACCTGCAACTTGAGTCTTGTACGAGAAGCCCGGAAAGACCGGTTGAAGCACACCGGCTGTGTTGAACGCATAGATTGTTCCGTCCGCAGTGGAACCAAACAGCAGATTTGCCATAGTTCCGCCCAACGGATTTGCCATATTTCTCGGCCCACGTGTCAAGCCGTTAAACACGATTGCAGTACCCGTACCTGGATCGGTAATCGTGGAAAATGGATTGACGTCTCCAAATCTACCTGCAGTAGTAACGTCAGTACCGACACCAACTCGGAAAAATTGTCCTTGGTTGCTTACAGCGAAAAGTGTACCGCCAATTTCGGCCAAACCTTGAATAACTCCAGTAGTTATGAATCGACCGAACTCAACTTTGTTGGTACCTGCTGCATTTAATCCAGATAACGGCACTGTAGCTGTTCTATCAGGCGTATTGGGAGGATTGATTGCCGCTCCAGTGGTTGGGTCCAATCGGTAAACAATGTTCGTTGTATAGGTACTATTCGCGCCGAGAATCACGTTATTGTTAGCATCAAGTGCTCCCAGGTTGAATGTTGTCTGACCATTACCGCGCGAACCAACACCGAACATTCCAAGAGTATTTCCGCTGGTATGGAACCCCAGCGCATGGAATACAATCGCATCACCTTGTGGCGTGTTGCCATCGCCAAACCCAGTATGATCGCGCTGCTGTGCAGCAAATGTGGTAGCAGCGGTTTGTTGCACGGTCCAAGTAATAATACCCGAGCTACCTACTACATTGGCGCCAGCACCCAGACCTGTTGGAATTGCAGTTGAACCCTTATTGCCAGTTGAATTGATCAGTAGAAGATTACCACCATTCGCATCTGTCGTATTGCCCGCGCCAGGAACAATCTGGTAGCCAACCACTCTACCGTCAGGTGAAGTTGCAATGTCGTTGACTCGTGGGAAAATACTCACGTCGGCAACTTTGTCTCCAGTCATTGCATTGGCAAAGCTGAGCGTGCTATTTGCCGCTCCGTTGTCGGAAACGACGTAGGTTGTCAGGTCAGACAAATTCCATTCAACGCGATTGTTTGCTGGATCAGTATCGAATGAAACTTGTGCGGGACTATTGGTTGTCTCCAACAGCGGTGAATCGAAACGGTCAATAGAAATTCGACGAATAGAATCTAGCGGTTCACGACGAACCAAAGAACTATTGAGCTTGATCGATGTCTGACTGTTGTTGGTGATCTTTACCGTGTAACTGCCTGGTTGTAGTTCGACTGGGCCGATGAATGCATCTCGCTTTCCATTGGATCCGCGAGTCAAATCCGCCAAATTCGACCCCTTACCCGGGGCAGATTGATCGTCAGAAACGCTAGAATTTGTTCCAGTGAAGACAAGTGTTCCATCTGCACGGAAGACCCACAATGTCGTATCAGGTCGACCATGTCCGTCTGCGTAGTCCACATCGAACACTACTGAAACGTGGTCGCCACTAACGACATCGCTGCGTTGGACTGTAAAGTCGTAAGAATCCGATTGAGCTTGAGTGGCAATCGTTCCACCGATGGTCAATGAACCTCTATCAGTATTGCCGATGTTGCCCAGATTTGTATTGCCAGATTCATCAATCTGACCGAGCAACGGAGAAGATGAAGGCAATCCTTCTACACGAATTCCATCAACTGCGTAGCGAATATCGGAAAACTCAACAGTTGAACCTGGAACTTCATCCGCTTGTCGCATGCGAACTTGAAGACGATAAGTTCCGGTAGTGATTCCTTGGCGAACTTTGGATGCATCTTGAAGATTCGACGCAGCATCACCTGGTGCCAAATTACTGCTTCGAACTCGGATGTAGTAGGTATCTGCGGCTCCAGAAGCACCTGGTAAAATGATCTGCATTCCGGCGTCAAGTGGATTTACTGTGTACAGATCTTCGGCAATACCGGCCAGAGAATTTCGTGGTGCAGACGGGTCACTGTCCAGTCCAAGTGCTTGACTTGGAAGGACTTTCGTCGCATCACTGATTACGTAACGCGAACTGTTGCCCAAGCCTTTCCGAAAGTGAATCATTACTTTGAGAGCGACGATATTGCCGCTAGAATCTAAAATCTCAACTACAGAATCTATGCCGGAGGTTCTATCGATATCCAACCAAACTGGCGTTCCGGCGGTTGCACTGAAACTGTAGACGTCCAAATCTTGCTTGGAAGCGATTGAGCCGTCTATGCTGAAGCCCAATCGAAGATTTTCATCGCCGCCATTTAGATTGTTAGCTAGCGATCCCACTACTTCAGCAGTGTCAACAGTGTCATTGGTTCCAATATCTTGAAGTGCATCAGACTCAAGCTCAGTAATCATTACCACATTGCGATCATTTGCATATGGCTTCATCAAAACGCTTCGCCAGTCACCCGCTTGCGGAGCTGAATTGCTGGCGTCGTTGTTAGTATCCAACAGCGGCTTGCCCGTCAGATCGTTACCAGCTCCTACGCCGTCGTCGCGCAGGCTGGTCAATACTACTGGGAATCTGGAGTACCACAATTCTGTAGCGAACTCGCCGATTCGATCGTCAACATCGATTGCCTGTCCTGTAGCTGTGAATCCCGCATTTACACCCTGAAGCCAACAACTAAGCCTTCATCAACACGACTTCGCAGAGTTAGACCTCCAGGTGTGTATGAAAGTCGGGTATCGTAATTTCAGTTTGCAACACGAACAATATCGGCGTCGTCCCAAATCGACTCTGTCGTTAACTCCTGGCCACGAACCCGCATACCAGTGATACCGGTATTGCTCATCGTATTGCCTTTGACCAACGGTCCAACATTTCCAACAGATCCCGCAATACGATCGTTCAGACCGGTTTGTCGGCCGCGATCAACCACGTTTACGGAATTCAGCGCATTTGCATTAATACTGATCGCTGCCGTTCCGCTGATGGAATTGTTGACGAATTGGTTATTCATGATCACAGGCTGAGAGCCAACGACATGAATGACGCTTTGATCGTTGGGGCCTCGACCAACTCGATTGGCAGACAAATTGCCACCAGAGCCATCGCCATTGGTATCAAACCGAGTGTTTGTAACTCGGGCTTGGGCTTGATCTATTTCCAACGCATTGAAACCGGCAAATCCACCTGGCAATGGCGAAACACCTCCGCCATATGCAATCAATGCATAGTCGACACTAATGTTGGACAACTGACGAGCCATAATGCCGGCCCAATCACCTGCTGACGGATTGGTTGCGCTAGAATCGTTGTAAGTATCGAAAGATCCACCCGCACCGTAGCGATCGTCGGATCGGCTAGTAAAGATGATTCTGTGATCCGAGGTTCCTTCTGCGAGCATCGTTGCGCCAGGAGCAACTTCGATACGTGAACCTGTAGCTTTGACCACGGTTCCAGGATTAATCTCCAATCTCGCGTCTGGACGTGATCGCAAGTTGGTGGTACCCAAAGCATTGTCTAGAACTGGTGCCTGCGTTATGCCAGTATCCGTATACGCGGCAGTAGCCTTATCAAGTTCCGCGACCAGTCGATAGGTCACTCCACCGTCGGTACTTCTCCACAATCTGCGTCCGACAAAATCGCCAGTCGCGGCAGGCAGTTTGGTCAAGAGAATCGAATTGTTAGCTCCTGAAATAGTCACTGTGCCGGTTGCTGAACTGACCGGGCCGGTGTTTCCAAAACTGTCGACTGCCGTAACTTTGTATCGAACATTCGTTCCAGTCGCCAAGGTGGCACCTGTGGTAGTGCGCTGAGTCAATTGAACCAAGCTTACATCCGGTCCACGGGCGTCAAGTATCGCGCCGCCGACTTGGCTATCAACGATTAAGTTTTCCGACAATACGTGGACAATATCGGTATCGTCAAACTTGCCCGATACAGTCAATGTCGACTGCGGTCCACCGGCTGAAGTAATCGACCTTACAAACAAACCGTTGATCGAGTTATTTGTCTCGGTATTTCCATAAATTGCGGGTCCAACTCGAGAATAATCTGGATCATAATTTCCAGCCATCTGATAGTTTGGAGTGGTAAACAGCGTCTCTTCAAAACTGTTTGGATCTGCCGACATCGCTGCATCAGCACTGCGAGTAATTGTATTATTGATGATCGTTGGGCGCGACTCGCTCATTGTGATTGGTGACACAACTTGGCTCGGCGATAGCACTGTGACAGATCCACCACCGTATCGGAAATCTGCTCCAGAAACATAGTTCAGGAAAATTCCTTGTCGCTCCCAACCAAAGCGACCTTGAGATTTGTCCACACTCTCACGGAATAAGATTCCGCCCCAATCGCCGGCCACCGGATTCGTACCGATTGGGTTGGTGTCGATACCCATCGACTCATCTTTATAGCTGGTGAAATAGACGGGCTTACCGGGAATGCCAAGAACTTGAAGAGCTGAATTGCTATTATCAACCGTAGCTGTTGCACTACCTGTGGCAAGTTGGCTGGCTTGCAGCTTAAAGATTGCTCCGGCATCAATCATCATGGTGACGCCCTTTGGAACTTGCAAAGTTAACCCATCTGAAAGCGTCGAGTTTGAAACCCCACCACGCCCGATTTCATAAGCCGGGACTGTGGTCAAGTCTGTAGCCGAAGAACCAACAACTCGAACAATATCACCGGCAACAGGAACGGCATTAACCGGCCAAGTGGAGAAGTTCAAGTTGTTCATCGGCAGAGTTGGGGAACCATTTCCGACGCCTGTGTAAGTCTTATCGACGTAGATCGTGCGAGGTGACGCGCTTAAAATTCCAATTGAAGCGGCTGCAGCTCGGAACCAGAAATTAAAGTTTCCGCCGGGCTGACCATCGCCATCTCCATCTACGGCTGTTCCGTCTGTATCTTTCATGAACAAGCCAGGCACCGCGGTCGAGTCAAAATTTACTCGCAACTGATAGTTGCCCTGCGTTACCGCACCGCTTCCGGTATTAGGAATCAACGGATTGAAATCTTCATTTCCTTTGCCCGTGATGCTGACATAATAGGTGACTGCCGATGGTTGCGCCTCTAGGTCGATGGAAATGTATGAGTCGGTTCCGAAGCTATTGTCATTTGTCGCGACAACTTCAGGCCCAGACGCTGTCATTTTGAATAGAGTCAAATGTGTATCTAGATCGCTGGTAGTCGACAGTCGTTGAGCCATCGACTCCAATCGCAAAGTACCAGCCTGTCCTGCCGGAACAACAAACTTGTAACTGTCTACGTCGCGGTTATCAGGTCGAAACATAAACTGTCCATGAACAATATCTTGATCGCCTGGATAGGTCGGTTCCGAATAGAACTTAGAAACTAAAGTATTGTTCTGGGCTCCGCCGATGAAACTTGCTGTTTCAATGTGCATTACTGAAGTGTCTGGCAAATCGCTGTCGTAGCTGTATCCAATCAACAGTCCAATACCATGCATCGCCGCCAAGAAGAAGTTGCCGCCATAAGTATTATCCCACGTCTCTGCGCCGTCCAGAATTGTCATCTGTGTCATAACGGGATCTGCAATCAGACCTGTGGCATCACCCGGAGCGCTTCTCGTTCCATTAATTGGATACATGTCGCCAACAACAACTGTCAGACCCGAAGCTTCCGTTTCTTGGAATGTCACACCTAGCTTTTTGGCATAGAAATCAAATGCCTCGCGGACTCGCTGCTTCTGATCTGGAGTCATCGAAGTGAACAGTGGCTGATTTACCGCGTTGACACCGTATGAACGAGTCTCGGCAAAGTTGTATTGGATCGTGGCAATTCCAGGATCAGCGTCCGCACCATTGGCGATGTGGCTTTCCGCTTGGACATCCCTATGTCCAGGTTCGAAGTTTGAACCCGGATAGTCGAGTTGCAACTGAGAAACGTTGGTTGTTATCACCGAACCAGATCGCAAAATCGAAGTTGTACCGCTGAAGGTTCCCAAGTCGGCTGCAGACTGTATGTTCCCCGCAATATCCACACCTTCTGCGGTCGCAGTAAGGTTGGCGGGCAAAGCCACGGAATTAACAACGTCGCTTGAACCGATGCGCAACCGATAGGTGCCTGCACCAGCACCTGGAAGATTGTTGATGTCATGTGAGAATGTCAACTCAACCATGTTGGCTGATTGATTGTAAACAGCCGAGGTTGGCAAGTATCGATTGTCGTCATTTGGAGTGACTGAATCTGCAGTATGTATCAACTGGTAATAGTTGATATTCTGAGCACTAGTTGGATCAAGCGTATCATCGTTGAAGTAAACCCGAATCTTGTTCGGTTGCGGTTGCAAAGTACCATCAGGCAGTCGATCAACGGGCTGTGGAACAACCGCTAATACCTTCGCGCCTAACTGAAGTCGGAAGTCAACGCTATCAACAGTGGTGTCGGTTGGCGTGGAATCGAACTGCCGAGTCTCCAGCGTCTTCCCACCTGAGGCCGGTATTGATCTCACAGCGTTGGGGCCCGTGCCGGAAAGTTCAACACGGTACAGATCGTCCTTGAGCGTGGTTGAAAATCGCATGATGATAATGCGGTTGTTGTCACCTTTGCCAATCCAACCTGGAGTTACAAACGAGTCACTTGCATTGCCGAACTGACCATCTTTACCCGCAGCACGTAGACGAATTCCTGCCAAGTTTGAAGTATCGATAAAGTCGTCGAAGCGCAAGGTCAGCTCGGTTGGAGCCTCTTCGAGTGTATTTACTGCATTGAAGGTGAAGATAGAACTGGCATTAGGTGCTACCGAAAGCAATCTTGGTCCGCCAGCCTCACCTTCAGGAGATAGGCGATCGCTTTCACCTTCTGCTTGAAGTCCGGCTGAGTAGCTAAAGGCCAGTCCGTTACTTTGACTCCACTGATCGTAGCTACTTTGAATTAGCCCGAACCATGGACGATCCGTCAAACTACCGCTGCCACCTCCGAGCGTCGAATCCAGATAGCTTGTAAGGTCGTAGCCAGACAAATTTGGATTTGTGGAATTGAACGATAACGAAGCTTGCGTCAGCACATTCTGAGTCAGTGTGCTGGTGTAGCTGCTTTCGTCATTATTCCACAAGTCTGCAGCCATTAGCTCGCGTCGCTCAAGAGACTCGAGCAAGACTTTACGCACTAAGCTTCGGCGACGCAGAGTCTCGTAGGAAGATTGGCGGGACAAGATGTGGCTTGCCATGCGACTTAACCTTTTATGAATAACGGAAATCGTCAATAGATTTTGCGGGTTCGAAAAGATGCTTATGAGGTCTGCGCGAGACTCGCGCAGGGTTGGTTACTAACTAAATCAATCCGGCTTCGTCAAGTAATTCGCTAAGTGCCGTATCCTCAACATGCTTGTTGTTGGAATGGCTGGCACATCGATCCATCCAGGACAAATCGACCCAGTCGGCTGTATCAGCTCCACTGCTTACGGCATATTCGCCCTCAGGCAATAGAGGTCCATAGTAAGACGATGGCACGTCTTGCATACCTAACGCTCGATTGTCTGTCGTACGAGACGCATCGACAACAATTGGAGCTAACAGGCTTGCACCGTCTCCTTCACCTTCGCCTCCACTTCCCTGGCTTTTCTCGTTCAAGTAATTGATTACTAGTATCACGTCGTTCGGGGAAACAAACCCAGTACCATCAACATCGTAATATGCCGGAGGGGCTGGCAGAAGACGAGTGTCTCGAGGCTTGTCAGGGTTATTCAGCAAATTGATGACCAGCAGGGCATCGATTGGCGTAACAAAACCATCTGCATTGACATCTAGCCGATTGTTTGGATTTTGGTGAGATGGCGGAGGCGGAGCACCAATTGAAATGGTTACCGTTATGTTGCTGCTACGGACTTGGCCATCAAATATTCGGTAAACAAACGAATCTGTTGCCTGGGATACGTTATTGTGAAGATAGGTAAATGAGCCATTACTGTTAAGCGTGAATTGAGATGCTGAACTTGGCCCACTGACCAGCTCGGCTCGCATCAAGTCACCCTCTGGATCGGAGTCATTTGCAAGCACTCCCTTATCCGCACCAACTGAAAGCAATGTGCCCTTTGGAACAGTGTAATTGTCCGCCGTACCAACCGGAGGCTGGTTGACGTTGTTGACAGTCAAAGTGAACTCATCAGCCACGGTCAAACCCTGACTGTCGGTTGCACTGACGGTCAGGACGGCGATTCCGTACTGATTGTTGAGCAACGCGAGGTTCAAATTGGTGCCACTGATCGTTGGGGTCACCAGGAGTGGGTTAGTGTTGCTAACGACTCTGTAGGTCAGGAAGTCACCATTTGCCAAATCTGGATCAGAGAATCTCGATGGTGACAACGAAATGCTTGGAACGGTTGCATTCTTGTTGGCTGTAACATCAGGTAGTGCGCTCACGATGAATGGTGCGTCGTTGACTGGTGTAACATTCAGCGTCAGAGTATTCCGAACGGTCAGCCCTGCAAGATCCGTAGCCTGAACTACTATCTGTGCCTGTCCGTTTTGATTCGACTTCAACTGCAACGTTAACTGATTGTTATTGATTTCTGGTTCGACCAGACTTTCTGCTGAATTGGAAATGATTTGGAAGCTTAGCAAATCGTTGGCTACCAGGATGTCAGGATCGTCAAACACTTGGTTCAAATCGATTACTGAGGCTGGCGAGTCTTCGGCTACTACCTTCGTTCCCAAGGATGTTTTAACGAATGGAGCATCGTTGACATTGCTGACAGTAATGCTCACGGTGCCACGAGTAGTTTTTGGCGTGGTCAATGGACGGTTAACATCGGTGCTGAAATCCACTACGTCGAATACAAAGGTATCTACACCTGCAAAATTCAGTTTTGGAGTGTAGGTAATCGTATTCGTTGTGGTGTTCCAACTAACCGTTCCGCCAGACGCACTTTGACCATCGACTCGAGTTAGTCGAGTCGACTGCCAAGCTTGTTCATCAGCCGGTCCTGCCAAGGCTCCCGATGTCAGGGTAGCGCCATCAATGTTGATAGCAGTGTCCTCGATCGTTGAAGTAACGACAGGCGGAACTGTCGGTGCATCGTTCACCTCCGCAACAGTTACAGTGACGGTTGCAAGTGAACTCAATGGAGCCGCTGCACCTCCCGTTGTTCCGTTGTCGGTTACGGTATAGGTGAATGTATCCGTTCCATGGAAGTCTGGTGCTGGCGTATAGGTAATTACACCATTGACCAGCGATACACGACCACCATTTGGAGTCACTAACTGCACAGCCGTTACGCGAATTGTCTGATTGGACTCGTTTGGTCCAGCAGAATCATTCACCAGCAATTGGGATTGATTCAAAACCAACGGAACGTCTTCGTTGGTTCCGAATGAATCGTTGGTTGGAATCGGAGCATCGTTAACCTCTTGAACATTGATCGTCACCGTTCCAATGTTGTTTGAGTTCAAAGTGCCGTCGTTGACTCGATAAGTGAATGTATCGAAGCCAAAGTAGTTGGCTGTCGGAACATACCTAAAGGTTCCATCCGAGGCCAGTTGAAATAGTGAAGCATGGGCTGGACCTTGCAGCAGTACCACGCCGAGCTGAGTACTATCTGGATCAATATCGTTACCCGCAACACCATCGTCGATGCTGAAGTTTGGCGTTGATTGACCGTTTGCGTCGCTCGTAATCAGCGTGCCATCTTCATTGACGTTGTATTGGTCATCGGTAGCAGTCGGCGGAGTACCAGGCGCCAACTTTACTTCATAATCTTCAACCTCACCATCGGTAGCCAAGCCGCGCGGAGTCAGCCCACCCTTTGAACTCGATCGGAATCGAGCGAACGTGCTGATGACACTGGCAGGCTCTGGTGCTGTTGACGGAATCGAAACCATGAAAGTTTGCGTCAAGCTATCCTTGGAGAATGCTTGCGTAGTAAAGATTTGCTCTCCTGGATCATCCCAATCGCCATCCGCATTCCAATCGATCCATCCGTCAACGAATCCCGGGCTGGACATTGTGACTGTGACTGGAGTTTGAATGAATCGGTTAAACATGTTCGGAATCAAGTAGTTTGTTCCAAACTGAACGCCGTCATCGGTGTCTGATAGAGCGTCAGGCGAAGATTGACCGTCAATTTCCGTTGATGCGCTGGATCCCAACAATGCTTCGCCCGTGTAAACGTGACGAGCACCATCGGAAGATCGCATTGTTGGATAACGACCATTTGTATTCTCAAACGGATCTGGAGCATCACCCAGATCCAGAGCGATACCAGGCATCAGGATTGTAAAGGCCGTATCGTTGTTGATGCGGTTAGGCTTCAACAGATTGCCAGCAATATCGACAACACCTCGCAAGAAGTAGCTGTCCATGTTGGTGCTGATGAAGGTTGCATTCTCAACGAACAGCGTGTTACCACCGCGTGCAGAGGCGATCAGGTTTGTGCCTGATGCTGCGTTGATCGCTTTGATCATGGCTATCACCATGTCTTCGCCAGTGAAGCTTGGATCTTCGATGAAGTTAACCGCTTGGGCTCCGCCAGCCACACCGGTCTGAATCAACGATGGAGAGAGCGTTGAATCAACCGTGTAGGTTGGGGATGCGTTAAGCTGTATGATTCCGCCAGGAATCACCGTTGTTGACAACCCAAGTCCAGCACCTTCAATCACAGCCTTCATGCTTTGTACTACGGAATCTGCAGTACTAGTTGAGCTGAACAGAATTGGACTGTTAAGAGTATTGAAGCCGTTACCCAAGTCTACGTTGTCGAATTCAAATGTAACGCTCTTGATACCGTTGCTTACAACAAACGTTTCGCCATCATTGACGACTCCACGACTCACCGTAAAACCAGTCGTACCAACATCCAGTTGGTTGCTCTGAATTTGTCCGAGCCGCACTTCACCGCTTGTGTTAGCACTGGCCTGAATTCCAAAATTCTGTTGGTTGATAGCTGCTGCAATCGCTGTGGCAATTTCAGAGGCAGTGTTCTGCGTCGTGAATCTAACTGGCACTGTTCCAAAACCTGTTCGGCCATTGGCATCCATCTCGAATACGAGGGTTCTGTTGCCAGAGGTTAGGCTGAAAGTCGAACCGTCAACAACTGCACTCGCTCCCCGCGATGGAACCTTCATTATCAAGGCACCGAACACTTGCAATCGAATGTTCGATTGGACGCCTGGCTGACCAAACAATCCCAGCGAGGGCGACGAGGCGACATTGATGATATCCGACGCTTGTCCGCCAATAGAAATGTTTCCATCAGCGATATGCACGGGTGTCAATCCCAAGCCAGCATTGTTGATTGCTGTGGCAACCCGATCACCAATTTCATCTTGAGTATTGCTGACCGCGTACACAATCGGAATATTGGATGGTGAAGAAACGCTGCCAGTTCGAGTCAATTCAAATGTTTGTGAACCGAGAGCGGTTGTAATCGTGAGCTTTTCACCATTGGTGATGGTTCGCGAAACACCAACGATGCTCACATTTGAATTCAGGATGCCTGCGCTTCCATTCAATCCCAAGCCAATATGGATCAATCCATCATTGATCTTGACTGGATTGATGTTTAACGGACTTGCTTGCAGGGCAGTCAACGTTGCCTGAGTTAAATCTGCTAAGGTTGTCGCTGAAGCAAAGTCGACCGCTGTATTGCCTGTGGTTACGACTCCATCGGTATCGTATTCAAAGGTTACAGTTCTACGTCCGTCCGAAATCTGGAAGGTCTGACCTTCAGTGACGCCACCTGGCCTTGGTCCCAACGCTGGCATCTTCAATGCTAACGTTGTCGTTGGCTGGCTTAGAACTGAGAAGTTGGTATTCAATTCAGTACCACGCTCAGCACCGATGAAGATTCGGTCTGTACCTACTAGGCGCGGCGAAATCGCCAAACCAGAAGCACTCAACGCTTGGAAAATCAGATTGCGGATTTCATCTTGCGAAGCTCCCAATTGGAAGGTGATCGGACGGTTTCCAGCCAGGAAGTTTCCGTTGCGATCAAATTCAAACGTTGTCGTTGTTCCGTTGATCGTTAGCGAGAATCTGTCGCCATCAGCCACACCGCCAGTCGCTCCACCAGCCAGTGGAATAATCAGTGATAAGCCTTGAGGCATCTGCAATCGATAGCCGCTGTCGAATTCGAAGTGAACAGTACCACCGTTGGAATCATTGATCGTGAAAGAATCACCGTCAGATACCTGATCTCCCGATGGAGCATACAGAACGAAGCGATCTTTATTGTTGATCGATACTTCGTAAACGTGATTATTCTTCCAAATACCAGCCAGCGGAGTCAGAATGATCTCGTTGGTGGTGGTGTCATAGCTGAAGCGATAATCAAATCCTTCTGTCAACAAATGTCCATTTTCAAAGACCGTTACTGCAGACCCTGGCAAGCGTAGCGTTGTCGTAGATCCAACGACGGTACTGTCGTCTACGCCAGTTCCAATTCCATCGGTAATCTTGATGCGGAATTCAGGATACACACCGTCGGTCAATTCAATGATTGAAACAGCTTTATCCTGATCCACATTGCGTGCGTCATTGTCCTGTGGAGCGACCGCGACTGCTGTTGGACCATCGAAGTCGGCTCGCTCAAGTGCTCCACGATCCTTGAACACGTTGGCACCTTGTCCATTTGGTGGCGCAACCGTTGGATCATCCACGCGAAGTTGACCATAGGCGTCTCGAGTTGGTGCAACAACTGGAGAAACCGAGATACCCGCAGCTATCTTGATTGTTCGGAACGCTTCACGCTCTTCCAACACATCCAAGCTGCTGTCGATAATTCGCGAGCCTTTAGCAGGCAAAAATTGGCTCGCTTGAGCATCTACAAATGTTTTGTGATTGTTTGGCAAAGTGATATTGAAGTCCAACGAGGTATTTGGCAAGTTCGCTGGACCATTCTCGATGCCGAAACCAAGCCGGTTTCTCGCAGCAGCAGGCTCTACATACTGATAAACCGATCCACCGACAATCACTTGATTAGTCTTTGGATGAACGTCAGTATTGTTGCTTCGAACGGTGCAGGATTGCGATTGCCGAATGGATTGTTGAGGTTTGTTACCCGCGAGTCTCTTCGTCGACAATTGGCGTCTGCACATTGACAAACACGTTATTCATCAACGTTGGACTGGCCCCAGCAGTTACCAAAATTCCCGTTTCAGGAAGTAGCTGATCTAAGTTGCGATTGTCGTTGATGTCGGGGTCAACAATGACTTTGCCACCGTTGCTGTCGATGTAAGCAGCATTGCTTACAACTACGAAGCGTTCCGTCGTTCCATCCCCAATCGACGTGTTACTCAGTTGACCCGATGCTTGTCGGTCGTGACCAATACCGGCCGAAGAGTGAGTTGGTGAGATACCATCATTTCGACGTGGGAACAGAGTCAACCCAGATTCAACTCCCGAGATTCCACCCAATGCTTTGGCGGAAACTGGAGCCAATGGACTTGCCGCAGCAAAAGCTCCGTTGAAAAGCGCCTGAGTGTTAGGTAATGGAATGTTCGCGATGTTCGGTCCGGTAATGGCACCTGCAATTGCACGAGCCATGTCTGGCGCGCGGTAATTGGCATCGAACCGAATTGGCACGTTACCAGCCGCAACAGCTCCCGTAGTCGTAAACTCGAACGTACGGAAGTTAACGCCAGTTGCTAGGTCCGGAATTTGGTAGATGGTGAATGTATCACCGTTTGCATACTGAGTTGCGTCTTGAGCAGTAATCGTAAACTGCTGAGGATGCAAGACTCGCAAATCGATTTGATACGATCCAGTCGTATTTCCGACCTCGCGACCTGCCAACGACAACGGATCATAATCCGAGTTGCCACTGCTGCTCACTGCCAGGAAGTAAACGCCTGACTTGGTTGACGTGAAATCTACTGAAGGTCCACCCAAAGTGGTCAAAGAACTTCCACCAGCGGTTGAGAACTGTTGTGGACGACCCTCAGAATCGAAAATTCGAACAACTGGATTAAGGTTTGAACCTGTTGTGTTCAAATTGATTTGAGCTCTATCGCCAACCTCTGCCTTGAATTCATAGATATCGACATCAAATGGATTTATCGAAGCTGTTCCAGTGTAGGAAAGCGGATTGTGAGCCGTTCCTTGCCAAGTTTGCAATGCTGTGGCAATCGTATCGTTCGAATCTTGCGAGGCTGAATCACTATTGAAAGTGGCTCGACCATCGTTTCCATAAACGGTGTTATTAACAATTCTCGCAAACGTCTGTGCGTCGTTAGCTACGTCAACTCGGCGAATATCAAACGGGTTGAAGTTTGGACCATTTCGGTCTACCCAGTTAATGTCGCTAACACCTTCTAGGTAAAGTGCTGGCCGGTTATAAAAGTTGATGTATCCTGTATTCAGTCCTTGAACCGCAGGGAACGGATCTGGAGCGAGCAGCGATGGCCCCACCGTAGCCTTAACGCGTTGCGTTGAACCGTTGGTTACAAGGATGCTACCGAAAATCGAATCCCGCATAGATTGGACCACTTCCAAGGCACTGTAGCCCGGCGCGGTGTTTGGTGCTCGTAAGTACTGAGCGCCTCCATCCTCTCGATAGTACATAGGTACTGCATCATCATCCCAACCATTGCCTTGGACGACTCCACTACCCCAAGTCGGAGAGCCAGTTCCAGCACCGGCTAGGTCCTCAAATTCGAACTTAACTCGCGTTCGTCCTGAATCGATGAAAAACAAATCGCTGTCATCAATAAATGTACCGAAGTGGTCAATTGGATTAGTGCTTGTTCCTGTACTTGCATCGCCAGTCGCAGGGTCTGGCGGAGTATTTCTCATAGGCGGAACCAATTGAGGCGTAATCATCCAAATTGGATTTTCACCAGAAACGTGTACACCACCCAATCCACCGCTTTCGAGAACATTATTGGCAATAACTACGCCAGGATTGAACCCACCCAGCAACGTGTTATTTGGCTCAGAAAGGTTACGAACAGCCCCTGAGTTTGAACCTGCCAAATTGGGAATGTCCGACATGGCCAGCCTGACAGAGGCGCTAGCAGCTTGAGCAGCAGTTAGACCAACAATATCCTGCACAGTTTCACGTACGTCCTTGATTCGATCACCGGGCTCATTCCAAACACCATAGTCTCGTGAATGGCGAATGAAGTTATCACGAACTAGGACTTGCCCTTGGTCACGTGCTGTATTCAGGTCGCCGTAACCGCTGTGCACCACAACGCCAACCTTGCCAAATTCTCCGCCAGCTTCACCGAATAGGTCAACTTGAGCGTCACCGGTTACTCCGCTGGTCGAACCACCTCGGCTAGCCGCAGTGATCTTTAGTCGAGACTGCACGCCTGGGCTGTTGATCGCATCACGAATTCGCTGAGCCACTCGTGCTGCTGAATCGGTGGCGGCAAACTGTACGGCAATGTTACCAGGAGTCACTGAGCCTGACTGAGTGAATTCGAAGACCACTTCCGTACCAGCATCGCGTAGCTTGAACGTATCACCGTTAACCAGCAAGTTACCAGCAGGCGCTTGTAACGTGATAGCATCTGTGAATCGAGGTGATGTTCCGTCGGCCAATGTGACCGAGCGACTAGCTTGACGAACTTCTAACTGGTAAGCACCTGTCAGAAGCGTTGTGTTACTAACTGACCGTGCAATGAAGGAGTTATCAAATGCAGCACCTACGATTTGCTCACCACGCTCGGCAGTACCGACCATTAAATTGTTGATCGCCCCGGCGCTGGGTCCTCGAGCTACCAAGAATACATTTGACAAATCTGTCAGCGACGCGATGGCGTTTGTAAGCTGTACGTTGGAGATGTTTACAATGGTTTGAGCACCACTCGATACACTGACGTTCTGTTGCAACTGGACTTGCCCTCCAGAGCCATCGCGCAGGAACAAACTAACTTGGCCATTGAAGGTTGTATCGAAATAGACTTTAGGAATGTCGAGAGCTGAAACTCCAGAAATATCAAACGCGTTCGAAACAACTTCAGTACCAATCCCAGTAAAGTTTCCTACGTTGGCTTGAGCGAGTGCTTGTGCGACGGGCACGCGAGTCGCGCCTAGCAGGCCCGCTGGCTGGCGACTTGCAGCAGTAACCGCAACCTCGTAGGTTCCTTCTGGAAGATCAACCGGCCCGATGTACGGATCCTTCGAACCAACGCTGCCCTTGGTCAAATCCAAGACACTACCGCGATCATCAGCAACATTGCTGTCTTCGGAATAGTAGACCAACTGATATGAACCACCAACAACTTGGAAGACCGACAAACTTGTGTCAGCTCGGTTCAATCCATCTGCATAATCCATGTCAAATACGACAGGAGTTGTGCCAGTACTGTTGTTACC
This sequence comes from Pirellulales bacterium, assembly GCA_046349795.1. Taxonomy (GTDB): domain Bacteria; phylum Planctomycetota; class Planctomycetia; order Pirellulales; family Pirellulaceae; genus Aureliella. Next base: position 23,987 of record JAXMBP010000012.1, read on the forward strand.
GATGTTTAGGTAATTGACATCGAATCGATAAAAATCGAGATCAGCACCGCTGGATAGTGAACCTCCAACGCTAATCGTGGCCTTGTTGGACGCCGTCAAATTGCCAATGTACTGCGACTTCACGCCTGGCACATTGGTAAGCAATGTTGCGTCGTTATTTTGGTAGGTATTTCCTACCGCAGATTCGTACTCTTGAGCCTCACCAATCAAAGGTGAATTGGCTGGCAAACCCTTCGTGAACGCCATTCATAGCGTAGCGAATGTCAGCATACTGAACGACTGAACCTGCAAATTCTTGCTCAGCACGCGTGCGAACTTGAACTGTGTAGGTACCACTGGTTAGACCGGCGCTGAAATTGTCAGGATTGGTGCTAGCACTTCGAATTCGGAAGTAGTAATTCGTTCTGGCACCGGCTGTTCCTGGAAGAACGACTCGCATACCAGCATCTCGTGGGTTAACGGTACCTGGTTCCTTGAACGATCCGTCCGCGTTTGTTCGATGCGCCAACAATGTGTTGTTAAGCGGGTTGATCTGAGTTGCCAGTACTCCTGGTTCACGTACGATCAACGATGGGTTGACTGTTTCGTCAACGCTGTTGTTGCTTCGTGCCAACAATTGACCAGATGAATTCAAGAGCTCGATCATCGTATCGAGACTTTGAGTTGTATTGTCAACATCAAGCCATATTTCCGTTCCAGCTTCTGCTGTGAAGCTGTAAACGTCTACATCCGTTGGTTCGGACAGAACGCCATTTACCACAAATCCCAAACGATAGTTCTCATCGCTGCTGGCAGGCTTGCTTGCCAAATCACCCAAATACTGAGCAACAACCGTTGTTGAATTGCTACCTGGGGCTACCGCATTGGCCTTTTCCTGTTCGAGGATCATCGCCACGTTTCGATCATTTGCATATTGATCTAGCAGCAAACCGCGCCAATCGGCAGGACGAGGGATAGAGCCGATTCCATCATTGTTGGTATCGGTCTGCGGACTTCCGTCGGGCTGTAGTCCAGATCCGACCGTATCGTCCCTGAAGCTGGTGATAACAACTGGGAAACCGGGATAACCGATCACTTGCATTGTTCCGCCAACGCGATCTTCGATGCTGGCATTGAAACCCGTCGCGGTAAACCCTGCGCCTGCATAGTCATCGAAGTTTGATCCGTAACCCTGGACCTTGATTACTAGAGATTCGTCTGGTGCACTCTGAAGGCGTATTCCACCTTTATGTTGCAAGTTGGTAACTGAAATCGTTCCAAACAAAACGTGGACGATGTCGGTATCGTCCCAAACACTCTCAATGGTCAGAGGCGCGTGTCGCACTTCCATGCCATTGATTTCGTTGTTGACCAAACGATTTGCACGAACAAGTGGACCACGGTTGCTGTCGTATTGCGTTTGACGATCTACATCACCCGTCGAACGTCCGATATCAGGCAACAAATCGGCGTTGATGCTGTTTGCATCGATATTGATTGCGCTGCCTTGGTTGGATCGGAAAACGTTGCCAATCAGAATTGGTTGACTGCCTCGAACGAAAATCGTTGAGGCGCGGTTGTCCAGGCGACCCAGTCGATTCACTGGACCTTGACCACCAATACCGTCTTCATTGAATTCGAAAGTCGAATTGGTGATTCGAGCGCTGCCAGCTTGAATTTCGATTGGACTGAATCCCTTGAAGGTACCTTCAATCTTGCTAATACCACCAGCGTAGGCCACTACTGCATGATCCAAGCTCAAATTCGCGCCGGCGGCAACATAGATGCCGCTCCAATCGCGTGCTGACGGTGTGGTTGTGGTACGATCATTATTGGTATCGAACGCACCACCCGCACCATAACGATCATCTAACTTACTGGTGAAGATTACAGGAGCGCCGTCGGTGCCTTCCGCAATTAGATTGGCGCCTTGTTCAACTTCAATTCGTGAACCTTCCAATTTGATCACAGTACCTGGATCGACAACCAAACTCGCATCCAATCGGGGTCGCACGGCTCCAAAGGATTCTGCCGGTAGAACAATTTGATTACCCGATGAATCAAGCAAGTTGGCACCGGTATCTAGGAACGAATTGGTTGTCAATTCACCAATCAGCCTATAAGAACCGGCTCCGTTTGATGAACTGCGATACAAACGAACTTTGCTGTAACCCGCCTGCAATGAAGGTAAGTTTGTCAGCGTTACCGACGAGGTCGAGCCCGTTGTCACAACGCTGGAAGTAGCGTTAGAGGCAACGCTTTCTCGATTGCTCGAATCAACCATCACCACGCGATAGGCGTACGTTCCAGCGGTCATAGATCCACCCAATGTGGATGCAACCAGCGTCACACCAGATACATTCGCTCGATCACGAACTAGTGTTCCTCCCGCGTCGAGCCCGGTATCCAAGAAATCTATTGCAGTTGCGTCAATTTGAGCAACCAACGAGTAAATTCCTCCGCCTGATGCATCGCTTCGGTAGATCTTTCTACCTACATAATCACCAGTGGCCAGAGGTAGACCAAGCAAGCGAATGGCAGTTTGCCCCGTTCCCGTAGATGTACTAACAGTCGCATCTGACGCCAAGGTTTCATAGCCACTAGCATCGATAAAGCTCAGCTTGTAATTGTATGTTCCAGGCAGCAATTTTCCGCCGGCTGCAGGAGCCAATGCAATCTGATTACCTTGTGGAATGGTATTGTCGATTAGGTTTCCACCTGGCGTGCCGCTGATAATCAAGTTCTCGTTAATGACGTGAACGATATCAATATCATCGAAACGCGCATTCGTCGTCAACTTGCGGATGGATCCACCAACAGGTGTATCGACTTTGATAAACAACGCGTTCAAAGAGTTGTCCACCAAACTGTTGTTATGAATCTCAGGACCAACGCGATCGTAGTCGCTGGTAAATGCTCCTGACGCCTGAAACTCAGGTTCTTGGAAATTGGTCTCAACGAAGCTGTTCGGCGCACCGCTCATCGCCGCACCGGCGCTTTGACTGATACGATTGAATGAAATCGTCGGTCTCAGATCGATCATCTGAACCGGATTCACAACCTGTTGAACTGAGTCGATAAATACGTTTCCTCCACCGCCATAGCGCATGTCGGCATGGTTAACGTAGTTCAGGAAGATGCCTTCGTCTTCCAGGTTGCGTCGGCCGGCAGATGCATCGACATCATTACGATACATGATTCCGCCCCAGTCGCCCTTGCTTGGCGTTGTATGCGGAGCGTAGGTATCAGCACCAATTGATTCATCTAGCCATGATGTGAAATAAACGCTTCCCGAAACAATCGAACCATCTGTATTCTTGAGCAGGTTGCCATTACTGTCAGTCAAGCCTGGTGTACCCAAAATTTGCAATGTACCGCCGCTTCGGTCAACGCCCAAGTTGTTGCTGCCAACGCCGACATAGGATCGATTGAACTTGAAAATCGAGCCAGCATCTACCATCACGGTAACGCCCTTTGGCACTTCCATTTGAGCACCATCGCTCAGAGGCGTGCCGTTGATCAAGTCCACACCGAATTCGTAAGCCAAGTTATTGTTGATCGTGGCTACACTGGCATCACTACCGCCATTTCCAACGATACGAACAATGTCACCAGGTTGCGCAATCGAGAACGCGTTCGTGACTCCTACACCAGAAATATTGTTGAATGGCTTGGCGAGAGTACCATCTGCGGCTGGTGATGCCGACTTATCAACGAAAATCGTTCTACCGTTGATGGTGATAATATCTAAACCCAGCGACAAGCTAATCGATCGCTCGCCAACCAGTTCAATTCGCGATCCGTTTGCAACAGCACTAATTGCTAGTTCCGTACGAGATCGGATCTGCGTGGCCAATACATCTGCCAAACGCCCTGGACCGTCAGCCAGAGTGTAAGGTACTCGAATATTGCCGATACCAACACTGTTATCGCTGTCGAATTCGAAACGACGAATTACTCCACTGGCAGAAATCAACGTAACGATCTTGCCTTCAAGACCCGATACCGCACCCGCAGTAAAGTCGATGGATCGATTGAGTGGACGAGTTTGAAACCAGAAGTTGTATACGCCACCCGGATTTCCGTCCGCATCACCGTCAAAGACTACCTGAGTATCACCAGCGAACTTGCCACCAACGTTGCGAATCGCATTACCGCTATCAACTTCTGCACGGAAGGTCACTCGCAAGTCATAACGTCCTTGAGTGCGACCACCAAAACCTGTGCCTTCAATAACTCCGTCGTACTTATTGTTGCCACTTGCGCTGACGCCAACAAAGTAAACACCTGAGTCCAAAGTCATCCGAATCAACGAATCTTCGCTGAAATAATCATCGTTTTGAGCGATTTCCTTGACTTCGCCACCTTGCAGCGTGATTGGACTGTAGGTGATTGGCAAACCGCCTAAGACGGTCGTCAAACTGCCCGACTTGAGACTGACCTTCACAAGGGCTGAAGCTTCAGGATTCTCATTAATTGCATTGATAAACTGATCAACGGTTGTCAACGATCCAGCTTGCGAATTCAGGTCGACGTGAACTGCATTTTCCGAAGTGCTTACTAAGACGTTTGGACCACTTGTTCGCTCGCTTTGAGTAACGATGATCTGCAAATTGTTTCCAAGCAGTCCTGGCTTGATCGCGTCGAATTCAATTTGCAAATCTCCGCCAGCCGACATGTTGCTTGTCGCCTTAGCTTGAAGTTGCTTGTACAAGCGCAATTGAGTGTTCAGCGTACTGGCAGTAGATAGTCGCTCGGCCTGAGTCTCTACTGTGAAATCACCAACTTGATTCGGTTGATCAAACTTGACTTCGAATCGATACAAATGAGCGTCGTTGCTATCAGGTCGGTCCAAATACTGACCATGCAGCACATCTAGAGTACCAGGGAATACTGGCTCCGTTGTTGGGGTTACATCTGGACGACCTTGATTGATAAAGTTTGTGCTCAAAGCCATCAACTGACCAATTGGCTCATCTCCGGCCTTTTCAAGGCCTAAAGCAAAACCAATTCCAGTCAATGCTGCTCGGAACCAATCTTCACCATAGTTATCGCTCCATTGTCGCGTGGTATCCAATACTACCATCGATGTGTTGAACTGAGGATCAACACGAACACCCATGTTGAAGGCCGTTTGGAATACGTTCGCTCCATTGCCCAGTGCTGCGGTGCTTCCAAGCACCATGGTGAGGCCTAGGTTGCTAGTTTCAACAAACTGAACTCCCAGATGGTTGCTCCAAATCTGGAAGGCTTCACGAGCCCTGCTCTTCTGCTTTTCGGTGATGGCGTTGGTTAAAGGATTGCCCAAAGCGTCCGTTGCGTAGACAGACTTGAAGTTGTAATAAATGGTCGATACGCCATCGATGCTGTCGGCACCAAAAAGCGCATTGACGTGATCTTCGTAGGTATCACCAAAGTCAGACCCACTTTGCGACGGTAGCTCGCGAGACCCTGGGTCGTCGTTGCCACCAGGTAGATCGAGCGTCGAAGAAACAGGGTCTATCTGCGAAGAAAGCACCAGGCTAGTTTGCGCAACAACCGTCGAACCAATCACGCCTAAGTTGCTTGCGGTATCAAACGAACTGCCCAGTCCGACAACATTGATCGGCGAGTAATTGATCGGTGCGTTTAGGATCGTTGCAGGGTCACTGCCCGGCTCTAGCGTTACATTGACCAGTCCATTCGCCGACGAGTTGCCACGAAGAGCTGTCAAAAGTTCTCCGGCCGTTACGTTATCACGACCCAAGTCGATTCCGATCACATTGCCGTTGACGCTAATCACTGGAGGATCATTTGGATTCAGCGTACCCGAATTAACAACTTGAATCTGAATGCCACTACCAGCCTTACCCAATACTTGCGAAACAAAACGGAAGGTAGCTCCGCCGTCAGTGTTAAAATCAGAAATCGCGGTGGCGGCGGCTTCACTGAAAGTCGGAGCAATCGGTGCCGACTCACGTGTTCCAACTCGCAATCGGAAGGTGTTAGGCCCAGAGTTTGCTCCAGGTAGTTGGTCGATGTCCTGAGCAAATTTTAGAGTTACCGAATTGGTCGCTGCGTTGTACTTGGCAGAAAGCGGAGCGAAATAACGGTCATCGGTATTTCGAACAGTGTCTTCCGTCAGAATCAATTGATAGAAGGCAGGGTTTTCCGCTGAATCCGATGTTGGCTTTCCAGTGCTGTCGTTGTTAACGAAAAGCTTGCTTTCGTCAAAGTAAACAACGACCGTATCCCGTTGCTGCTGAAGCTGTCCGCTTGTGTTTCGAACAACTGGTTGAGGAACAACGGAAACCACCTTTGGACCGAGATCCAAATTGAAGTTGATGGTGTCCTTGCGTGTGCCAGCGTTGGTTGGAACGAACAACTGGCCTGTTGCTCCGCTAACTGTACTGTTACGCAGACCTACGACACCTTCGACTGGATCGTCATAGCCGAAGATTTCGATTCGATAGGCGTCATTAGGCAAGCTGTCAGCAAATCGGAAGGTAACTTCATTCTGCTTAGGAGCCGAACCTACCAAAACTTGCCCAGGTTGAAGCTGCACATCGCTCGTGCTGGTCAGCTTGATTGGCGAGTAAGTAATGGGATTGGCGCCAATCTTGGCTGTCGCGAAACCACCATTGACTTTGGCAGTCACGATCGGAGCCGCAGTAGGCGACACATTCAATGTGTCAACCAATTGTTGAGCAGTGGTAGGTGTATTGATGTTCGAGTTGAGTCGAATCGTTAGGGTGTTCGTCGACGAAACGTATGTGAAGGTAGGTGCAACACCGACCCCCAAATCGGCTCGCGTTACCGCAACCGATGGCGTTGCCCCCTTGGTTGAAGCGGTGAGAAGTATCTCAACTTCGCCAGTGGAGCCAAAGTCGCTCTTGGCTGTCGCGAAGCCGAACGATCCGTCGCCGCCGCTACGGGTAATTCGAATGCCATCCAAGGTGCCGGCATTGATCACCTGCGATTCGTCAAAACGGAACACTAACTCCCTCGGAGAGGTGTTCGCTACCGAACCGTCGACCAAAAGATCGCTGTTATTGGGCTGAATTCCAATCAAATGCGGGCCAACAGCAAACAGTTGTCTCTGTTCGAGTTGCTCGGAAAGTATCCGGCGAACTCGACTTCGAGCATCACTGCGACGAGCTTTCTTGGCTTGAGATTGAGAAGAGGAATTACTAGCCGACTGTGATTTACGGATGGCCATCAACCAACCCTTAACGCTTACAGGTGAGCTTCAACAAGGAAAAAGACCCCCAAAAGGCTTGGAGGCGGCGCCTGAATTACGCGCCTGCCGTTCAGTGAAACTGCCAGTTTTGAGGAGTAATAAGGGCCGAAAAGATCGAAATAACCGTCCAACGACCCGACAAGGACACGGGGTCGATTATAGTTGCGATGAAAATCGTTGCAAATTCCGCACATTAACCAAACCGTCTAGTCTGGCCAAACTGCCTAGAATTCGAGTTCGACAGGCGCAAGTAATAGGGGTTTTAACGATGGTCCGAACCTTAAACGCCCCAGCAGCCCCCAAAGGGACGCACTGGTCGTTGACGATTGGACGCCCTGTACTGTCGGAAGTTCCACCAATATCGATTGTGATACCTAGACTTCCCAACCATCCCAAAATATTGAGTCTCAATCCTTAAGACGAGCTAAGACTAACCTAAACTGGCGATTTGATAGGCTCGAGATCGGAACAGAAAGTCGATCAAATTCCCCTCGTGAGGCTGAAGCCAGTTCAGCCTATTGGTGGGAACTGGGCCGATATTTAGCCGGTCTACAGAAGTGCTTTCTGTAAGTTGATCAATCAAGCTTGGATCATTGGTCAGAGCTGTACAAACTAAAGTTGATCCAATCTTTGAAACGAAGTCCTTCTGTGGACACTGCACTACAGTCGCAAATGGGAACATGTACTCTTTGGAGGACACTCCCCGTTCAGGTGAGTTCGCGTGCACGATGACCGGCCGCAGATAGGCACATCGCTCCTTTTCAACCAATCGGTCGCCGAATTTGGCAGTCATGTCCTGCACTCCAGACTCGGATAGATCCTGCTTGACCATAGACCAAGTTCCCAACGCCATCTGCTTGTTGGTGAATGCAGCTAGCCCAGCATTTGGATCTTGTGGCGGCAAGACATCCACCGGACCAAGGCGTTCTGCTAATGCTTGAGCAATAGCTTCGGTGTGTCGAGAAGCCCAAATTGCCGAACAGTTGATACAGCTTCGTCCGCTATTGGAAAAGACGCTCTCAACCATCAAATCTAAGAACTCCTCCCAACGATCCACCACATCGTCGCCAATCAGGATCTTGCTGAAACCTGGTCCGTGAGGTTGAACTCGGGGATTTCCTTCGTACTGAGCAACCGTTTGGGCCCCACCGAAAACCATCGATCGGGTGCAACGCGTTAATAGTGTTCCACCAACATCGTGGCCACCTGGATACAATCCGAACGCTTCGCCAGGAATTCCGGCCTCCATAAACGCGGATACCATTCGGTAAGGAGTCCACGGTTCTTGGCTTCCTGGCTTCAATAGTAACCCGATCTGCAAGGCAACCGCTGGAAGCCACAAGGTGTGGACGCCTGGAGAGTTGTTAGGCAGAACTGCTCCCAGAACTGGAGTTTGAACTTGATAACTGACAGTTACTCCACGACCTTCTTCTCCGTACCCTCTAGACAAAATTTCCAAATCTAAGCCCCGAGTCAGAGCGTCGAGAATTTTATCCATATTGGCCAACACAAAGGCATTTTTCTTCATGTTGGAAACACACATATGCTCGGGCAATCCCGTGCTAGCCGATTGTTGGTGTACAAAGTCCCGCACAGACTGTGCCTGATCACCCATGGGGAGATCTGCTGTCTCGAACAGTTCGGCAGCCTTCTTGCAACGCTGTATTAGCTCCTTGCAGGGAATCTCCTTGAGCACCTTGCGAGCCCGCGGTGCGTGGCGATAGTCCATCTGCAACATACCGCCGTTGACTTGCGAGATTTTTGCAATCGGCTCGCCAGTATCGAAGTGTATCACCTCTTGAAATTCGAGTGACTTATAAGGCTTACCCCAGCGAATGGCAGGCAGATTGAGCACGGCTAGATCTCACAAATCAAGAGAAACATTGAGCGTTATCGATAAACTCCAAGCTTTCGGGCTTGGGAGTTCTGGCTTCGCGGCACTTTCAGCGACCGCGTTCAATGAAAGGCTTTACTCGGTGCTAGTACACACCGACAGTGGTTTGGGCTGCAATCACGTGGTACGGTCGAACTCCGCTCACGCCATCCCAAGGATACTTATCAAAAGGTTGCTCTCGCTCGCCTTCATCCCGCTCCAAGAACCCAGGGACAAAGAATTCCTTGGTCATGGTGTACAGCTTGACTCGGCCTGTTCCGCCATATGGAACGATCTGAGTGTGATCATCGAAGTCGACAACCTCTACAACCGCTCGAGGCTGAGGTGCATAGTAACTGATCTTGTAATCATCCTCGGCTGTAATAGGCTTGCTACAAGCCAAACCCATCAGCGTATTCCCATAGGTCGGCGTCATGTAGACGCCGCTGTCTTCAACCGGACCACCTAACAGCTCTTCTACGCAGAAGCGAGTCCACTGTGGAGTGAACTCAGTGCCACCGGAGAATATGCCAGTGATGCCCACTTCTTGGATACTGGTGCCCTTCTCTGCCAACCCGTATGCCAAAGCTTCTAACAACTTAGGCGTCGTAAACATGCACTTGATGTCGTGACCAGCAGTCAAAATGGTAATTGCTTGATCGATACAGTGCTTCTTGTAAGCTTCAAGGTGCTCCATCCAACCGAGCTTAATCAATTTGATTACCCATCGAGGATCCAGGTCAATACAGAAACTGATTCCACCGCGATATTGACATAGATGCTCAACAGCCAAGCGCAAGCGTCTTGGCCCTGATGGACCAAGCATCAACCAGTTCGCTCCTTTTGGAAAATACTGATCGGGCAGCGTGTGACTGAAAAGTTCATAGTCGATACGGAAGTCATCAATCACGACTCGACTCTTTGGAATTCCAGTGGTTCCACCCGTTTCGAAAACATAGGTTGGACGGCCTTCGAGTCCCTTGGGTACCCAGCGTCGTACTGGACCACCGCGTAGCCAATCATCTTCGAACAAGGGAAATTTCTTGAGGTCCGCAAAACACTTTACCTCTTTGAGAGGATCAAACTTCAGTTGCGATTTCTTCTCAAGCCAAAAAGGAGAACCAGTACTTTCATGAAAGTGCCAGTGCACCATCTCCACTGTGTGAGCGTCCAACAAAGCAGCCGCAGAAGTTTGATCAAGTTGTGTTTGACTCATCGCTGTATCCCGAATGATGGGTGGGTTTAATATCGAGGTAGGAATTACCGTGGGCGGCGTAATCGAATTGGCAGACCCGCTTACTGACCTGCAACATACTGTAGCTGGATGTCGACCGCTGGCATCAACTTTTGCAAAGCCTCAACGCCAGCCTTAGTCACTTGAGTACGAGTGACAATTAGTTTCTTCAAACTGGAGAGCGTCTGTAGCGCTGGCAAACCAGCATCTGAAACAGCCGTTGATCCCAGATGGATAAAGCCGAGTTCTTTCAGCTCCTTCAAATTCGGCAGAGCCGCGTCGGTGATCTTCGTATTGTCCAGATTTAGCCACTGCAGTCGAGTCAGTTGTGCAAGCTGCGTTACACCCTCATCGCCAACGGCAGTGCTCCACAGGTTCAATCGCTTAAGGGTCGTTAACTTTCCAATTGCATTTGCAGCAGCGTCATCTACTTTAGAACATTCGCTGACATCCAACTCTTCCAGCGGCAAACTCGCCAGAGTGCTTAATCCTGCGGCGGATACAGAAGTTTGTGCCAACCTTATTTTCTTTATTTCAGTCAGACTAACTAAAGCCGAAAGGGATTGATCGTCAACTAACGTGCCTGCCAAGTAAAGTTCCGCCACAGCCTTGCAACTGGTAAGTCGTTCAAGTGTAGCTGTGCCGATCTTTACACCGTCCAACGCAAGGACTTTTAACTCCTCTAAGTTGGCCAAAAAAACCAATCCTGCATCGGTAATTTGGCAGTTACCAGCTTTACCGCTCAGCCGAACAGAACGTAGGCTCCGCATCGATGTGGTGAGCTGTGATAGGCTTGAGTCATCGAGCGGGCACTCGCGAAGATCAAGATGTTGAAGCTTGGTTAGCTTGCTCAACTGTTTCCAGCCCTCTTGGCTCAGTTGTGACTGCCGAAGCACCAACTGAGTTAAAGAGTCGACCGACGCCAATTGTTGCGCCAATTCGTCTGTAACAACAATTTGAGTCAAATCAGCAGATTCGAATTTCCCGGTCTTAGCATTGGCAGTTAGCTTGACTCCTGCAGTTTCAAGGCTCTTTAAGGAAACACTATCAGGACTGTGCGCATCCGGTGGCAATCCCCGAGCGGTGGACTGTGTTGTGTGGCCTGCATCCAAGCCTTTACCAGGTGCCGAAGTTGTGCTTGGACTGCCTCCGCAACCACTTATCCCAACAATCCAGCACCCGATTAGAACCGCTGCTAAACCAAGCTTGCTTGACGAGCAAACGTTGAGCCGATTTCTAGGCGCAATAAGGTGCTGGATCATAGCACACCAATTTGAAAATTTTCTTACTTGTTGGCAGATGCTTCGTAACCTGATAGCCAGTAAAGAATCGGAGTGGCTACGAACATCGAGCTGTAAGTACCAACCGAAATACCAACCAACAGTGCAAATGCGAATGTGTGAATTCCTTCACCACCCCACACATACAGAACGAACACCGTGAGTAAAGTTGTACCAGAGGTCAAAATGGTACGACTTAGAGTTTGATTGAGCGAAGCATTCAACATTGGCAGGGTAACTCGAGGGCTTCGACCACGAATCTCTCGAACGCGGTCGAAGATCACGATCGTGTCGTTCAACGAATAACCGATAATCGCCAGGAACGCAGCAATTTCAGTTAGGCCGATCTTGAAGTCCTCAATCAACAGAAATCCCATGTAGTCTGCCAGCCAGTGAGATAGTGCGATAATGCCAAGCGTGAAAAACACGTCGTGGATCAAAGCCAACACGGCTGCTAAACCATAGGAGATCTTTTGGAATCGGAACCAAATGTAGGCTGTAATAAAAAACAAGCTGACCAGCAACGCAGCCACGGCTCGGTTTTGCATTTCCGAAGCAACGCGACCTCTGATCTCACTAAGCGATAACCACATGGGCGTGTTATCAATCGAACTTACTAGAGTTGTAGCAACCTTCGATGCCTGATCTTCAGGTAATGGGAATGTGATGATCCACTTGTCATAAGCTTCTTTGTCGGTCTCGATCCAGTTATCGATCCCGTCGGGGCGCAAAGTAATTTTGGAAACGTCGTCCATCTTGACACCAGACGCTTTGATGGCCGCTTCTAAGTCCTCTCGCAAGGACACTTGATCTCGCTTTGCAGATGTACCACCTTCTTGCAACAGTTCCAATACATATGCTGTTTCGACTTTGGGTTCAGCCACAGGAACAGCAGGCGATGCCTGAGCTGAATCCTGTGGCTTAACTTCCGGTGCTGATGCTGGAGATGTTGCTGGTGCTGGAGATGTTGCTGCCGCGTCAGCCGTTGCCGGCGGAGCGGTTTGTGGTGCTGGTGCTGGCGTTTCAGGTGCAGCTTGTGCCGGTGCAGCTTGTGCCGGTGCAGATTTATCTGGTGCAGCCGGAGCCGGATCTTGAACCCGAGTGCTCACAAATCGAAAGCCGCTGTTTGGAGCTATTTGACTTCCCTGACCGGAACCCAACTTACGAAGCTTAGCATCATACGTGACGATTCCGATGCCATTTTTGGCTAGGCCTTCGGACAACATTTGTGCCAGCTTTTTCTCGTCATCGACGCCAGTAGTGAGAATGTAGAATTGATCCTGTGGATCTCTATCGATACGGATCAGGGATGATTCTATTGGCTTACCTTCTGCATCGACAATGATCTTCTTTGTCAACTCGCGCATCTCCTGAACAGGAACTGGCTTGGTCAACTTCATAGTAACCGTTGTTCCACCAGTAAAGTCAATGTTGAGAAGTCCAGGACCGCGAACGATCGCCGCACCAACACCGATGATCGTGGTTATTACAGTAATCGTGATCCAGAGTTTTCGGACCGACATGTAATCCAGATCGCGCTCACCAACCAGCTTACCCTTAGTTAAGGCAATGCCGTCCATCATCGACAAGCTAACAAGCTTCAGCTTTTCACAGACTTCGAAGATAATTCGTGAACAGAATACAGCAGTGAACATACTGCACAGAATACCGATGGTTAGCGTCACTGCGAAACCGCGAACTTGTTCGGTACCAATCCAATAAAGAACTAAGGCCGCGATCAAGGTTGTCAAGTTAGAGTCGACGATGGTAACGCTAGCTCTATCGAAACCGTTTCTTACGGCTAGACGGTCCGCAGCACCTTTGGCACGCTCTTCTCTGACACGCTCAAAGACTAGCACGTTAGAGTCAACTGCCATACCGATGGTCAAAACGATACCTGCCAAACCAGGCAAACTAAGCGGCTGGCGAATAAAGATCATCACGGCAAAGATCATCGCAATGTTGAGCACCAACGCGATCGTTGCCACAATGCCCGAGAAGTGATAGTAAACGATCATCGTTACCGCTGTCGCGATAATCGCGATCCAAGCTGCCAACTTTCCCTTGGCGATGGTAATTTCACCTAAGCCAGCACCCACGCGAGTTTCGCTGGCAGGCTCTTTTTCCAAGGTTGCAGGCAACTTACCTTGACGAAGGATATTGACCAAGAAGTCGACTTCCTTCTGCGTGAATCGACCTTGGATTTCTCCATTGCTAGAAATTGTGTTATTCAAGCGAGGTGCCGAAAGAACATTTCCATCCATGACAATTGCCATGTGTCGGAAGAAGTTGTTGGTCGGCAAAATGCTAGAAGTCAAATCGGCCATTTTGCTGGCACCGTTGGAGTTCAATGCAAAGTTAACGGTCGGCTCGCCCATGTTACTCAACGAACTCTTGGCAGTATCCAAGTCGTCGCCCAAAACTTCAGCGTACGGAGTGCCATTGATCTCCAGAGCCATCAAAACATCAACCGATTCGATACCTACGGACTTCAGGTGCTTTTCAATTGCATACTCCGAGCCCTCTGATTGAGGCAGGTTGATCATCTGACCCGTTTTCGCATTACGGATCACATAACCATCGATAGGAGTCTTGAAAGGCTTGATACCCTCTTCCTCTTCTTCAGCTCGACCTACCGCGTACCAACGTCCTACAACTCGCCCTTCAGCATTTCGAACATCAACCTTTTTGCGTTCAATCTCATTCTCTTGGTTTGATTTGGCTCGCGCTAGTTCAATCACATCTTGGTGATCTCGGAAGTTGGCTACGACGCGAAACTCGAGCAGACCCGAAGTTTGAATGACATTCTTGATCTGTTGCAATTCATATTGATCTGTCGATGGTACGGTAATTTCTATTTGATCAGACCCTCGAGGCCGAATGGTGGCTTCTTTTGTACCAGAAGGGTCAACACGTCTGCTAAGTGCTGAAGAGAGACCTGAAGGATCCAATCCGTCGGTGGTCTTGATAATGTTGTAGATGAGGGTTGTACCACCCTTCATGTCCGGACCATAACGCAGTTGGCCAGTGGTGACAAACAAAACGGCTGCAATCGTTGCGGCCAATGCGATCCCCATGCGCATCATCAAAGCAGGCAATCTCAAGGACTGCGTGATGATCTTGGAGAGAATGAAAGGCAATACGAAAATCGCAAAAACGAATGCAATATTCGCCAGTAGCGGCGAACCGGGCTTAGCTTTTTCGGCTACTTCAGCAACCAACACCAAATCAATTAAGTTGTCCATCGAAAGTCCCAAAGGATCAAAAGTTCATTGGCTCGAGCGTTTCGAGCTTATTCGATTCTGCCAGGTTTGAACAAAAAGGAATCAGTGCGAGATCAGCTTTTCTTGGATGGCTCGCTATCTGGATTCACGCTTACAACTGCATCACGATTAATGGTCATTCTGGCACCACTACTCTCATCGATCCGAATCACAACCGTTGGTTCGTTTGCATTGGCGGATACAACAATTCCATGAATCCCACCACGGGTCACGACCCGATCATTCTTCTTAAGCGCGGCCAACATTTGCTGCAGTCGCTTCATTTCGCCCCGTTGTGGTCGAACGACCAGCAGGAAAAACAGAACGCCAGCCATCAATAGAAACATGAAGGTTGGGTCTTTGAAAATCTGCGTAAACGAAGGCGATTGACCTGTACCTTCCGAGCCCTGCGAGCTCTGCGCCAGCAAGTTCAGTGAGTCGATCAACGTGCTCGAAATACCAGAAATCATGTGCCTCGCCCGTCGGTTCGCGCCACCTGAATAAGGGGTGGTGGTCTACAGAATGAAGGCGAAATGATAAGATTCGCTGAGAAAACTAACAAGTCGTATTCCGCAACTAAGTCTGGCACTCAGCGGAACAATTGCCCCTGTCCCACTGCCTCAAATGCCGACTTGTAATGCCGAATCACTGCTTCCGCTTCAGAGTTAGTAGGAATTACTATGGCAACTACATCAAATCGGGCTGAACGATTGAACAGTCTGTGCTGCTTCAAATAGCTCAATGCTGTCCGAGTTATCTTGCCTTGTTTCTCCAAGTCAACTGCTGCCGATGGATCCGCCGTCGTAGCTTGATTCCAGGTTTTGACCTCGACAAACACAATGCAATTGCCATCAACGGCAATCAAATCAATCTCGCCAAGACGGCTTCGATAGCCACGGGCGAGTATTTTATAGCCCAATTTCTTGAGAAATTCCTCAGCCAGCCGTTCGCCTGAAGCGCCAAGTCGATGCCTGCGATCCCCATTCGGATGGTTTTTGGAGTCTTGCAGAAACCAAAAAAATAGGCCGCTGGTGCGTATCCAGCGGCCTAAGTATTTTATCCAGGCGGACATCAAGCTGCCCTCGGCTTAGCCTCGACGCTCTTCCAATCGAGTCGCCTTACCGCTGCGTTCGCGCATATAATACAGCTTGGCTCGACGAACGACGCTCTTTCGCTTCACTTCGATCTTGTCGATCTTTGGCGAGTGCAATGGGAACTTACGTTCAACACCTTCACCCGCCACGATACGTCGAACAACGAACATTTCACGGCTTCCGCCACCACTTCGGGCAATAACCAACCCAGTGAAAATCTGAATTCGCTCTTTGTTACCTTCCAAAATCTTGGTGTGCACGTCTACCGTGTCGCCAATTTCGAATTCTGGAACTGTGGACTTCATCGAGGCTTTCTCGACTAGTTCCATTACTTTCTGGCTCATCGCTACCTAACTCCGGAAAAATCAATCAACTGCGATACTCTCGGCCTCGTTCAGCACTATGGCTTCGAGCATTTCGGCAGCCAGAGAGTGTTAGTTAGTTTTGGGAACCCCATATGTTGTCGAAAACTTCCCAACTTGGCTAGATCAAATTCGGCATTTGATCCAACGAACTTCACACCCCCAAAATGGCTGGAATCGTTTTACAATACAAGCTAAGTGCGCTCCATGAGTTAACACTCCAACCCATCACTTGAGAGTGCTCTGAACCGTGGCCGTTCCAGCTACCAAGAACCAGCGCCACCGCATTAAACGGTCTCTGGATCCGGATGAATCCAAGGCTCGCGATAAGGCCGAGCAAATAACTTGTTCGCCTCGTCATCTCCAACGACTCGGTGAGCCTTTGGATCCCATTGCAGCGACCGCCCTAGCTTCATCGACGTATTCGCCAAAATGCAACTGGCCGACGAGATGTGTCCCTGCTCAATATCTGCCACAGGTCTGCCGCCATTTTCAATCGCAGCTAACCAATCCAGCATATGGACTCGAACTGCTGAAGCCACATGTCGCTCCAAATCCTTTTCGGTTTCATCCTCAGGATACTTGGCGTACTCAAACAAGGCCTCACCGCGCATCGGCTTAGCTCCACCACCTCGTGGAATGAAGTCGAAACTATTGACACTCAATTTGAGCGTCCCCTTCTCACCATAAATAAAGGCAGCCCAGGGATATTGAGGATCTGGAGCATCACCCCAACTGCGATGAGTCCAAACCGCGCTCACCTCGTCGAACTCAAACGTGGCAGTCTGAGTGTCCGTGATGTTCGCTCGACTCTTCTTGTCCATCAAAATTCCACCGGAGCTTGAAATTCGCTTCGGCCAGCCCAGATCCAACATCCAGCGCACCATATCTAACATGTGAACGCACATGTCGCCAACGATGCCATTGCCATACTCCATGAACGCTCGCCAACGTCGCGGATGAATCAATTCGTTGTAAGGAATTTTCGGAGCTGGGCCAGCCCACATTTCGTAGTCCAGATGAGCTGGTGGAGTTGAATCCGCGGGATTCTCTCGGGCACGCATGTGGTAGTAGCAGCAGATTTCAATATGAGCCACTTTGCCAAGCAGCCCCTCTTTTATGACCTTGTTGCGAGCGTCAATCAAGTGTGGAGTGCTTCGACGTTGGGTACCAACCTGAACGACTTTGTTGTACTTTCGAGCAGCGTTGAGCATCGCTTGGCTTTCTATCACATCAACACCAGTTGGCTTTTGCACGTATACATGCGCGCCCGATTTCACAGCATCAATCATTGGCAACGCATGCCAATGATCGGGAGTTGCGATAAGCACTAAGTCAAGATTCTCCTCGGCCAACATCTTGCGATAGTCGCTATACAATCTCGGTTTGTTTTTACTCTTCTGTCTGGATGCAACGATGTCTGCTGCTTCCCCTAGCATCTTGCTGTCGACATCACAAAGCGACACAACTTCGACTGGAGCAACTTGAATCAGCCTCAGTAGATCGATCTTGCCATACCAGCCAGTGCCAATCAATCCAACACGTCGAGCTGGACCATCTGCGGCCTGAGCTTGAAGTGCAGCTATTGTTCCTAGAGTTGCGGCCGAAGCCTGCAAAAATCCACGTCGCTTCATAGTTGTTTCTCCAGAGTGATGCTCGCTACTTGAAACTCTTTGGTTAAGCAACGTAACGAGGTCTAAAAGTGGCGTAACGAGATTGTTGTGGGCGGACAGCCTATTCACTCATCCGATTGTATCGCAGGAATGTTCCAAGGTGACTATGGGCAGCTTCCCAAGGGCAGCTTCTGGTCAGAAAATATGGTATCATCCCAAACCACCAAACGAGAGGGAGCGTTCCATGCCACACACTGTTATCAATCTCCGACAACAATTAATCCAAACTCCCGTCGGACCATTTCGAGCTTGCTGGACTGAGCGAGGGCTACAGTGCTTCGAGTTCTTTCGCGGCAAATCAGCTAGCGTTCCATGGACTGACGCCAAGGATTTGCCACCCGAAGCCGAATCGCTCGAGAGCGCTGTGCAAGCGTATTTCGAAACTGGTAACTTCGAATTCGACCTCGGACTGCTCGACTGGTCTGGCGTCAGCGATTTTCAGCAGCGAGTTCTTCGCAAGTGTTATCGCATCAAGCCCGGAACAACGTTGACTTATGGACAGTTGGCAGCCAAAGTTGGCAGCCCCGCAGCGGCTCGTGCGGTCGGCGGCGCGATGGCTCGCAATCGTTGGCCACTTTTGATTCCTTGCCATCGAGTTGTCGGCAGCAACGGTAAGATGACGGGGTACTCAGGAGTTGGCGGCATTGACACTAAAGTCAAATTGCTCGACATGGAAAGATCAGTGTAACCTCGTCGCTCCGCGACAGGCTGCTTCGTAGTGGACGAGGTTACGAGTCCCTCGCATTCGTAGTGGACGAGGCTACGAGTCCCTCGCATGCGCAGTGGGCAAGGTTATGAGTCCCTAAATCCGAAAATCGGTTCAGATCCCATAACCGTATGACATTGCAGTTCAAGCGACCATCAATCAACCAATAGTTGCATCGCAGGACTCGTGACGGCACGACTTTGGCAGCAGGACTCGTAACCTCGTCCACTACAAGAACCGTGCCGCTCGCGCGGCTACGCTTGAAAAGAACAAAGCCGAACTCGATCTGCCGAGTTCGGCTTTGTCTGTGGCACAAGCTTCCTGCTGTAAGATCGTGGCTTTCGCTTCCAGCTTGTTAATAATCCTAAAAATCCGTCGTCAGCCTCATGCTTTCTAAGCCTGCGGCACAAAGCCAGTGTTAACAACTCAACTCAACCGGTTGACGATGAGGACGGTAGTATCCGATCTTTTCCAAAGCGATGTAAACTTCTTCTAATGTTTTTTCACCGAAGTTTGAAATGCTGAGCAGATCCTTAGGAGTGCTCTTCAGCAGATCACGAACAGTGAAAATGCCCTTTTCTTCCAGACAGTTGGTCGTGCGCACAGTGAGTCCAATTTCTGCAGTGCTCAAGTCCAATTGCTCTCGAAGTCTGCGAGCGCGTTCCTCGGCTTTGCTGATAGGAATACGTGTCCGTGCCATGTAGGGGTCCCTCCAAAACGTTGACAAAGATTCGAGTTGGTCAGTGGCCAACTCAAGAAGAAATTGTGAGGTTTCGAGTCGGTTAATCCGTCCGCCTCTACCTCAACCAAACAGGAGAGTGGATAATACAAAGATCCGGTTAAAAACAGAGAGCCCCAATCGGCTTAACAGATCATTTTTGCGCGAAAAATCTGCGCGTAAATGCTAGCATTTCATCAACAAAAACACGATAAAAACTTCGATCATGTCCAGCAAGAATCTTCTTCAAGGCCTGAACGCTTCACAGCAAGAGGCTGTTGCGACCATCGATGGTCCCTTGTTGATACTTGCTGGACCCGGCAGCGGTAAGACTCGAGTCATTACGCACCGAATTGCCTACATGATCGAACAAGGAATCGACTCGGCCGAGATCCTGGGTTTGACCTTTACCAACAAAGCCGCCGGAGAGATGCGGCAACGCCTTGATCGATTGGTTGGCCCCAATCAAGTTTGGCTAGGCACCTTTCACGGCTTCTGTGTGCGACTGCTGCGTCGATACGCGCGACTAGTTGGCTTGCCCGAGAACTTTAGCATCTACGATGTCGATGACTCACTTGCCTGCTTGAAACAAGCCGCAACCGAGGCTCAATTTGAGTTCACGCATACACCGCTTTCTTCGTTAGCTCAGCGGATCAGCTTTTTTAAGAATAGGCTAATCACTCCAGAGATCCTCGAGTCTGAAGCATTGAGCAATAACGAATATCAAGTTGCTAAAGTTTATCCCTACTATCAACGAGCGTTGTTGAGCAATGGAGCCGTCGACTTTGACGACCTGTTGATGCACACCGCCACGTTTTTGCGTCAGTATCCCGAATTGCGAGAACAACTCGATCGTCGCTTCCGCTACGTGATGGTTGACGAATACCAGGATACGAATTTGGCTCAATACGTGATCTTGCGACATCTGTGTGTCGACAATCGAAACTTGGCCGCAACTGGCGATCCCGATCAGTCGATCTACGGTTGGCGTGGAGCAAATCCCAAGAACATTTCGAGCTTAGAACGCGACTACAGCGATCTGCATGTGATTCGGTTAGAGGATAACTACCGCAGCACCCCTGAAATCCTATCCGTTGCGGACTTTTTGATTCAGCATAATGACTATCGCAAGCACAAGAAGTTAGTGCCCAGTCGACCGGGCGGCCCCAAAGTACGCTTGGTGATTTATCCAACAGCTCGTGAAGAAGCCGATGATATCGCTGACCAGATCTTGGCGTTGACTAGCCAAGGCGAACACCAACTTTCTGATTTCGGAATCCTGTATCGCACCAACGCTCAGTCGCGTTTGCTAGAGCAGGCCATGCTCCGACGTCAACTGCCTTACCAGCTTATCGGCGGCTTCCGATTTTATCTGCGTCGTGAAATCAAGGACTTAGTAGCCTACTTGCAATTGGTCTTCAATCCTCAAGACGATGTTTCCTTGCAGCGCATCATTAATGTGCCTCCTCGAGGCATCGGCAAACAAACGCTCGCCAAGATTGGTCAGATCGCCAGTGCTCGAAATCAATCGATGCTCGAGGCGGTACGAATCGTGGTCGAGCAAAAGACGTTGGGGCCGCGACCAACTGCAGCTTTGCGAGAGTTTCTTGAGCTTCACGATCAGTTGTCACGGCAATCTGCCAATTCGTTGCTCGAACTGCTGCAATTGACGCTGGAGAAGACAAACTATCGCGAGTACTTAGCCAATCAAAAAGGCACCGATTTCGACTCAGCCGAACTTCTACAAAACATCGACGAACTGTTGGCCGATGCTCAAGAGTTGGACAACGACCAAAGCGACGATCGACCCGCGATTGAGCGATTTTTGGAATCCGTCGCGCTTCAAGCCGACACCGATCGACTGGCACTCGGCCAAGCCAAAGTAACGTTGATGACTCTACATGCCGCTAAGGGTCTGGAGTTCTCGAGCGTCTACATCACGGCCGTTGAAGAGAACATCTTGCCTCACTCGCGCAGCAAAGACGATCCCATGCAGTTGGAGGAGGAGCGGCGGTTGTTGTTCGTTGGAATCACTCGCGCCCAAGATCGCCTACAGCTTAGTTACGCTAAGAGCCGAGGCTTCGGCGGTTCGAGCGGGTCTGGTGTACCGAGTTCATTCTTGATGGAGCTTCCCAAACAAGAGCTTCAAATCATCGATCATACCGATCGGATGCCTTCAGGCGATCACTATGGCAACGGAGCTGGCTTTGAAGACTACTTCGATTCAGGCTCTGCTAACTACGATGAGACCAGTCAAGTAAGCGATGACGATGATTATGTTCACGAAGATTTCGACGAGCTAAGCCAGTTGCCGGCCGATGAGTCGTTGCAGAGAAGAATGAAAAAAGCAAAGCAAGTCTCTCGCGGAAAAATTTCCATGGGTTCTCAATTGGCAGCCGGGCAGAAGCCCTGGGAGAGATTTCGAAAAGGAGTTTTGGTCAATCATCCCGACTTGGGTTCCGGCGAGATCATCTCTACCACCGGACACGGCCCCAAACGCTCCGTGACTGTTTACTTCTTCGACAGTCACAAAGAGGTTACCTACCGCCTCTCTCACGCGCCGTTAGAGTTGCAATAGCATTGGCCGTTTGCCGTGTTTTGACATTCCAGCGGTACGGCGCGAGCCGTCCGGTTCCTAGTGATTTCGCAGACCGTCACCGGGCTGCTCGCGCTGCTCCGCTAGAAATCGTAGTCTAATTGAACGGTATTGTGTTTAGCCGTCAGCCGCAGGCGTACGAGTTCTACTGCACCCGCTGCCCCAAACCTCGATGTGCCGTGCATCATGTGTCGCGCAAAAAGTCACGCCAGAGTTATTTCTCAATACGCACCGCGAGCGCTTGCGTCCCACGATTGTTACAATAACAACCCTTCGTCCAAATGACTTCGAACAGCTCAAAGACTCTCCCAAGACATAAAGAGAATGGCTCAAGTTCAGTTACCTGCTAATCTGCGAATGCTTCTCGGCCAGTACGGCACGCTCGAGATCGACGGCACTACGGTTGGAGACATCCTTCGCAGACTGGTCATAGATTTCCCTGAACTACGACCACAACTGTTCAAAGAAGGAGAGCAGTTGCACTCCTACGTCAATATCTTCATCGACCAACAGAACATTCGGGAACTCCATCACCTTGAAACTCTTATCGAGCCTCATTCAAAGCTTCTCATCCTAACTGCACTAGCTGGCGGTTGATTTTTTGCTCGCCAACGTTGTTCAGCAACTTTCATCGACTACCACGGTCGCGTAATGCGGCGAGAGGTATTCAGTTCGTCGAGCCACTTGTCGCAAAGTTCGATTGCGTCGTCGCCGACAGCACAGCTCTTGGCCGCCTCCAACTGCTGCTTAGCTATATCGACACTATCCGTGGCAGCATAAGCTGCGGCCAGCGCAGCTCGAGCGCTCCAATCCAGTCCACCGGTTTGTTGAACAAGACGGATTCCAGGAGCCCTTGCAAGCTTCACATTGGCAAGCGTAGTTTTGGAGGCTGCGTAGGGTGTAATCCAGGCAATCGCGTTATGAATCTCTATCTCATCTGGCAGCAACTCCTGGGCAGCTTGAAGTTTCTTGATCGCTGCTTGTAACTCACCTGAATCCATATCGAGTCGAGCAAAAATAGCCAGAGCAAACGGTGAGTTCTTGGAATCGTCGGCTAAGGCCTTCGCCTTGCTTGATGCTGCTGGATCATTCTGCAGTGCTTGGATGCGCACCTGAATGACACTTGCCATAAAGCGAAAATTACTATCGATCTCGATCGCTTCATTACAATCAGCAGAAGCTCCTGCAAAGTCTTTGAGTTGACAACGTACGATAGCGCGCATGATGTATAGATCACCTGGGGCACCACCTGCTTCGATCAATTCGGTGATGGCGTGCAGAAGTTCGACATGATCTTGCTTGGGTCGAAGCCCAAATGGATCTGCAATGAAAAATAGCTCGTTCTCAATGCTTCGTTCGCTTCGAGTGATAAAAGGTTTTGAAATCTGCGAAGCATAGGTGCTTAGATCCTCATTCGCTTGAACCAAGCCACGCAACTCTGCAAGCTTTTCTTGTAAAGGCTTCATGATTTCTAGCTGTCGCTTAGAGAAGCGATACTTTGTTTCTTTGACTTTTCTCGTTTTTTCCTTTCGTTCGACCTTTCCATCTCTGTCTACCCTCTCCTCAATGTACTTTTCGTCTTTTTCGACCGTGTAGGGTTCTTCGGGCTTCATGCTGTTAAGTTCAATTTCAATGGGTTCGCATTTAGCCAACAGTTCTAGATTGTCAGACTGATACTTGGCTCGTTGCTTTTGCAGGCTCGCTCGCTCTTGCTGGACGTTAACCAGTCGCCGTTGATGGTCTTTGAGTCTATCGGCCAATGGGTCGCTTCGTTGCAAAGCCCCGCCCAGACCGGCCCAGTCAGCTTTGTCTTGTCGGACCTTTTCGATCAACTCGACACTCGGCACCTCTTCTGGCCAATTCTTCAAGGCCTTAACCGATTTGGGTTTGACCTTATCCTTTGGAATCAATTCTTGAATGTATTGAGCATGTATAGCTGCAAAAACAAAGTTACCCCCAGTACATCCTGAAAGCATGCCCACAACTTTTCCGTCGCGGTTGAACACTGGTCCTCCGCTGCAACTGGCGTTTCGCGTAATGTCAAGCCATATCCACTTTGCCGTTGGATCTTGGCCAATGCCTTCTTGAGGACGAGTAGCTAAGCCTGCTAAGAATTCTTCACCGAGCAACCGTCGATTCACAGTGGGTAGCACAGATGTTTTCGCAGCTACCGCCATGGGGCCGCCCCACGGGGCAAGCTTTTCTCCAAGCTCGGGCACATAGTCTGCATCCAGTTTTAGGGCATAGCTGAACTGTTTGCCCCCTTTTTTTTCGGGTTCGATCTGAGCAATGGCAATGTCTCTGGCAGGCGAAGCAGCCACCATTCCCGTTAGTTCAAAACGACTACCATCGTTAAAAACGACATTGATTGGTTGACCCACAGTTGGAATGTTCGACAAGCTGGTCGCAATGTAACCCCGCTGATCAACGTAAAAGCAACTTCCCAACGTTCGTCCATGGCTGAGTACCAGAGAACCGACCAACCGTTGGTTCTCCTCTGAAAATTTCGCTGCTTGTCCTACGGCGCTGGAGTTCAAGCAGGTGAAGCCCAACACCAAACATAAGCCACGAAAGAATCTTGAAAATGCCATAGGAGTATCCAGTACATTAGGTTTTCCAAGTGCTAAACGTTGGGCAGAATCGATCGATTCAATCGACTACTGCTTAAGTCCTGGAACGGTACAACCAACTGGTTCAATGGCGCTGTTATCGTGGCTCATGATTGCAGCTTGACCAATGAAATAACTGTGAAAGCCGTCGACGAGTAGGTTATAGGTCCGTGTTGGCTTTTCTTCGAGCGAGACTTCTTTGACTTCAGAACTCCTCTCCAAACCATGCAATCGCATACCTGACTGCAACTCACGAGCCCGCACCCATCCTTTTCCGCTGACCCAGAACGGATGCCCACCGCTAGCTCGCAAAACCTGCTCTGATTTGCCTGTATTGCTTTCTAGCGTAACGCGAATCAGTGGTTCGGGATCGCGGATCGTTGTACTTAGAACCGTGCAGAAACGAACTTCGCCGGTTTCAGCATTTTTGGCCATCACCAGGTCCCCGATGCGAACTCTTTCAATGGCAATTGGACCGCGCTGTGTCAGAATGGGAGTACCAGCAGCTAAACAGTCTTTCTTCTCGACTCGCTCCACACGCAGACTGGGTTTAGCATAAACAATAGGCGCACTCACTTCAGAAGTTCGATATGCGTAACTGGCAAAAATTGGTTTTTCGCGAGTTGCATAAACTTCGTTTTCGTCATCCCACCATTGCCACCAGTCTTGAGGCGTTTCTAGCGAGTGTTCGCCAGTTACGGAACGCAGCACGCTCATGATTTGATCATTGTTTTGCTTGATCGAAGCGTTCTCTTCCGTTCTCTCAGACTCGCTCGAGGCGATTAAGTTGTTCGAGTTGCTGCTGGCCCTTGATGCTGCCACTTGCCTATTTCCGGACAGAAAATAGATATCATCCAGCATGCGTAAAGTCTGCTTGTCCGCTCCATCCGCCATCAGCGCGTAGCGAACGACCAACCGCCCGTAACCATCAAAGGCATAACTTCTCGCTGCCACCCAGGGTCCTTGCAACTCCGCCAGCATTGCCGGAATGAAAGAGTGTTGATCGCGGTCTTTCAAAGCCGACTCAGCAGCAGCGCGCACAGTATCGTCCTTTGCCCAAATCGCATGACGAGCCAGAGATAGCGATGCTTCGGGTGCTGCCATTCGACCCAACGCTTCCACCACTACTGCTGCCCCGCGGTCATGAACTGAAGATAGTGCTAGCTCCCAAGCAGGAATGCAGTTAGCATCTGCGTCTTTGCTAATCTGCTCCACGGCCTCGGACTTCGATATCGCACCCGATTGCAAGTCTGCTGCTAACTTTCGCAGTTCAGCGGTCTTCTGCTGCAATGCCATTGCAACGCGCGCGTATTGGCAAGCTCCTTATCTCGCTCGGAGAGCCTTATCCAACGACCATCGACCCATTGGAAGCCTAGTTGTTTTCGAGCCTCGCGATTGTCAGGATCTAATTCAACGATGGCTGACCAATGGGCAATTGCTTGTTCCTTAAGCCCATGTCTTCGGCAATAGTTTGCCAACACCAATTGGCTTTCAATATTCGGTTGAGATTGATCACGAAGGGTTCGATACTCTTCTAAGTACTTCGACTTCTTCGCCTGCTCAACTAACTCGGCGTACGACTTCCATTCTTTACCCACCCGCACTTTTCCCGCTTGCCAATTGGCCGACGGTTCTGTCTTAGAAACTTCGCGAGCTTGATTCAGCAAGCGATCTCGATCATCCAAGTTGCCTGACACTTCGGCCTTCAGTGCAGCTTGAACCAGCTCCTTTGCTTTCTCTGCGTCCACGTTATCAGAGCAGTAGGAAGCGGATACAACACAGAGCAAAGTGATCAACGAACCTACAAGCAGTTTGAATTGAGTCATGAATAAAACCTCATAACCTTACAGATTATGCCCTGGCGACAACGACGAATTGTAACTCAACCAACCAGGCTACCTCCGAGAGAATCTCTGCTTTTTTCCGGCTTCGCTCGGGGGGTCAACAAACCCCTTGCCCAATGCAACTTGTTTCCAACTTTTCTGGAAACTGTTGGCCGGAAATTCGAGAAATCAACAGCGATATCCGATCGGAGCTTGGTTCAGTCCATATTCCTGTTTGGACCACAAACCCGACAGCTTTTTTCTGTTTTGTTCCGAAGCTAGATCAACCAGTTAGTCACGGATACCTGCGTGACAGAGGGAATGTTGGTTTGGATGAAGCTTGGTTCGCTCAAGTACAACGAATGAGAAGCTAAATCAACCGCAATTCTTGTGCTCATTTTCAATCCGTGCGAATCCGTGCTGGTAGGAAGTAAAGTTGGTGAAGTAGAACTCGCTAGCCACCGAACTTTCGCTCCATCCGGGCAAGCGGGGTGGGGGCGGTTGGAAAACTTCGTTTCCTCAGAAAGTGCTGTGTCCCCATAAGTGCTTTTCCATTGGTGATCTCGACGCCATCAATGGTGAGTACGGCTTCGAGACCAAAGTCTTACTTGTGGCAAAATGGCACCTCGTGTTCTATAATGCTGGAACCGGAACTAAGGAGGACAAAATGACGCTTCATGAACTAGAGCAGACCATCGCGAAACTACCGCCCGCTGAACTTTCCGAGTTTCGCCAGTGGTTCTTGCGTTTTGATGGCGATCGCTGGGACGAGCAAATTGAGAAAGATGCCACTTCAGGAAAGCTTGAGTCGCTCGCACAATCAGCTCTACACGAGTCTCCCGAAGCGGCAAGACGAATCCTCTATGACCCATCATGCAACATCCGCTTTCCGGGAGTGCTACAAACGACTTCCAGAGGCAATTCAGCAACTTGCCGATAAGAATTACGAGCTACTTAAAGCAGACCAGACCACCCCTTTGCATTTCAAAAAGGTCGGGCCTTACTGTTCGGTGCGAGTCGGTATTGCTTACCGAGCTCTCGGAGTTGAGGACGGGGACACGATTGTTTGGTTTGGATTGGCAACCATGATGAATATGAACGCTTGATTAATGAATAGGGTCATTCAACTGAGTTGGCCCAAAACATGGAAGCCGACTTGCAAGCTTATCGCCAACCTGCAAATTTTAGCTGCGACGAACTCACCTGAGCTAGAGATTGTTCTGAATTAAGTCTTATTCATGGGTACATCATGAACACCAACTGTCA
The DNA here is from genome assembly GCA_046349795.1 of Pirellulales bacterium. Taxonomy (GTDB): domain Bacteria; phylum Planctomycetota; class Planctomycetia; order Pirellulales; family Pirellulaceae; genus Aureliella. The sequence goes on from JAXMBP010000012.1 coordinate 51,682, forward strand.
CCTTATTGCGGCTCGGTCATCATCAGCGTAACCCACAGCCGAAACTCGCCGCGTTCCGATTCACTGGCAGCTTGTTGGCAGGAAGTAAAGTTTGTGAGGTAGAACTCGCTAGCCACCGAACTTTCGCTCCACCCGGGCGAGCCGGGTTGGGGGCGGTTGATCCACCCCAGCCCATCGTGCAGTACTCAAGCAGGCGGTTGAAATAAATGGCGAACTTCTTCCAGTCGGACGACCTTCACGCCAGCATCAAACATACGACGTTTTATCTCTTCAAATAAATCGTCTTCCTCAAACCCTTCAAGCATTCGAGTTCGACGATTGAAAATTACTGCGTCCTGGTATGATAGATCCTTGTCTGGCTCAGGACACACGAGGAGATAATCCGCAATATCGTCGGTCCACATCAATTTGTTTTCATCTATGTTGTTCGCCATTTTTGCAATACTCACAGGTGGATTTGGATTCGATTTCAACACAACGCATCAGAGTATCAGAGTGCAATGCCGCCGCTAACCGCTTGGGTGCACGGCTCCATCTAACCATCATCACTATCCAGCAACCCAGTAGCTTCTAGAATTGCATGGATAATCCTTTTATCATCTTCTGTTGCCAATCCAATCTCCCTTAATGCAAGTGCACACTCAACTTCATGTTTCCCAGTTCTAATCGCAACTTGGAGGTAGGGAACGGCGGCTTCCCCTATTGCAGCAAGTGCAAAAGATTGCGCTGTACCGACTCCTAGCGCCATTAAGGCTGGAATTGCATCACGAGCATCGGGCCCAAAATCCTGTAGCATTCTCGCTGCCGCTGCTCTCAGACCTCTGGAGACTTTTGAAATTACGACAATTGAGGAAAGTCCACGAACCGTTCCCAACGAGCAAAGTGACTTTGCTGCGCTATTGTAAAGGGATTCTGATTCGTCCATTATCGCTGCGATAAGAGCGCTTTCGCAGTCGGAGTCTAACTCAAGCCCCGCTTTGATTGCAGCTAACACGCGGACTTCCAAATCTCTATGCGCGGTGATCAAGACGCTCAGATTCAGATCGCTTCCAAATCGCTCAGCTAATGCAGAAGTCACCTTTTGTGCAAACTCATCACGTTCAAGTTGATCAATCCTCAAACGCCAGTATCTGCCGTACCATTCCTCAGCTTTACGCTTCCCTTTGGGCTCGGGATTTCGAAGCCCGAGAATTCTCTGAAGAAACTTAATTGTCGATGAGAACATCAGTCTTATTTTTCGTTAGTTGACCCGAACCAAAACGGCTAACACATAAGGTCGAAGTTTCATTCTTGGTAGTGTCGCGCTAAAAGTCGACGATTCTAATCCGATCGCGAAGCAGCGATGCAAATGCCAAGGATCGCCGGAATATCTTCTCTATCCCAAACAACCTCATCGCAGCCGCTCGTGCTCTTCGTTGTTAGACGTTTCTATTCCTCCAGCGCGAAAGCGACGAGTGAGCCGCCGCGTTTCCTACCGCTCTTGCCGCCGCCGGCAGAGATGACAACATACTGCTTTCCACCAACCATGTAGGTACTGGGACTGGCGTTGCCACCAAATGGAAGCTTGGCTTGCCAGACCACTTCGCCCGTTTGCTTGTCAAACGCTCGGAAGGTCTCATCGGCTGTAGCACCAATGAAGATCAACCCGCCAGCAGTTACCAGTGGTCCTCCATAGTTCTCCGTTCCCGTTGGTGGAATGCCTCGAGCCGTCAATTCTGGATACTCGCCTAAAACGACTCGCCACTTGATCTCGCCCGAATTCAAGTCAACGGCATTGAGCGTACCCCAGGGTGGCTTAATTGCAGGATAACCTTCTTTGTCTAGCCAACGTCGGAAGCCTCCGAAGGCATAGCTGGGCTTGCTGTCAGCCTGTTTCGCTGGCTCGGGCTTCTTGGTTTCGTTGGTAGGTGGTTTCGCAGGTGCGCTCTTACTGAGTACATAATCGAGGATGGCACCGCGTTTTTCTTCAGGCATAGTATCGTACGAAGCGCATGCGACCTCGACCGAAGCGAGTCATCTGCTCGATCTCAGCTCGCGTTTTGCGTTTATCAATTTCAAGCAAGGGCGGGAACATCAGAGCTGGATTGCCTTTCAGGTCCATACCATGACAAACTCCGCAGTACAGTGCATAGTCACGCTCGCCGGCGCTCAACTCTGAACCGTCGGCATGACGAGTCTCAATCATCTGTAGCAACCAGGGCATCTCGTTGACATTGACGTAATAAATGCCGTCGGGATCTACTGCTCCACCGCCCCACTCCATGCCTCCATCAAAACCTGGAAACATCACAGTCTCGTTTAAGCTTGGCGCGGGAAATGGTCCGAAGTTCGGTGCAGCTCGAATTCGATCCAGAGTCATTTGATGAGTTTCCGGCGAAATGTTCGAAGCATCCTCTTCGGTGTAGTTTTGTCGCATCAGTGGTGGTGGCTTGGTGGGGAACGGCTGAGTCGGCCAAGCTTTTTCACCTACGAGATCGGATTGAGGCACAGGTCGTTCTTCGATCCGCCAGAGCGGTTCACCGGTAACTCGATTGAAAACAAACAGCAGTCCATGTTTTGTTCCTTGTGCAACAGCGTCGATCTTTTTGCCTTGATGAGTTACGGTAAGTAGCACAGGTGCACACGGCAGATCTTTATCGAGAGTAGATCGTGATGCACAATTTGAAAGTGCCAGATTCGCTCGCCGGTATTAGCGTTAATAGCGATGATCGTATTGGCAAACAGATTGCTGCCATGTCGTTCGCCGCCGTAGAAGTCGGGCTCGGCCCGTTTTCGTAGCTGCATACACGATGCCTCGCTTTTCGTCTAAAGCCTGACCACACCACGGCATCAGTCCCGTTGCAGTTTCGTGAGCCTTTTCGGGCCAGGTGTCGTAACCAAATTCACCGGGTCGCGGAATCAAGTGAAAGATCCAACGTTGCTTTCCGATCCGAACATCGAAGGCTCGCAGAGTACCTTTGCCGCCCAGACCACCAAGAATCAACATGTCCTTGTAGATCACGCCAGGAGTATTGAGGCCCGAACCGAGATTGATCGAGCCGTTCTCGCCAAACTCGCGAATCGTCTTGCCGGTCGCGGGATCGATAGCGAAGAGGAATCCGTTAACGCCAGTGAAGATACGACGCTCACCACCATTTTCGTCGGCCCAGTAAACGATGCCACGCTGGCGAGGGCTACCTGCGCCGGTGTGCTCTTTGGCTGGATCCCATTGCCAGATCTCTTTGCCGGTAGCTGCGTCAAGTGCTACGACTTTGCGAGTGGCCGTCGGGGTGTAGAGGACTCCACCGATGATCAAGTTGTTTGCTTGGTATTCAGCTTCGTTACCAGTCTCGTAAGTCCAAGCCACCTTCAATCGCTTCACGTTGGACTTGTTGATTTGATCAATTGAGGAATAGAGGTTCCGCTCTTTTCCACCAAGATAAATTGGCCAGTCAACCTGTTGGGCGTTGGTCTGACTGAACGAGCAGCAAAGGGCGATAATCAAGCGCGAACTTCGTAGCGTGAAAGCATATCGAGTTGTTCCGGTCGAGTGTTCGAATTCACAGCAGAACATTTTAGCACAATCCGCCGCTCGCTACGAAACAGCCTAGCCTTGAACGATGGTGTTCACCAGCGTTCCAATGCCGCTGATCGTAATTTTGACTACGTCGGCTGGGTGCAAAGTAAAATCGCTATTGGGAACAATGCCTGTACCCGTCAACAAGAAGGCTCCGGCGGGAAAGCTGTTATCGCGGCCCAGCCATTGAACCAGATCCTCAAAAGTTCTGGCCATCTCAGAAGCTCGTGTACCTTGGGCGAACACCTCTTTGCCACCTCGCATGATCGACAGCTTGATCTCGGTATTCTCGCGACTTGGCATTGCTTCAGCTAACGTAATCCAAGGACCCAGCCCACAGCATTCGTCGTACATTTTGGCTTGTGGCAGATAGAGCGGATTGTCGCCTTCGATGTCGCGTGAACTCATATCGTTGCCAATCGTGTAGCCCACAATTCTCAGATCGGGAGAAAGCACGAGTGCTAGTTCTGGCTCGGGCACGTTCCAAGTCGCGTCTTTGCGGATTCGAAGAGCTTGACCCGTGCCGCGAACTCGATGCGGTGTGGCTTTAAAGAAGATTTCAGGTCGCGGCGAGTTGTACACGCGATCATAACAACTGGCCGCCGTTTCGGACTCTTCCATTCGAGCAGTTTGACTGCGCTTGTAAGTGACACCAGCCGCCCAAACCTCTTGAGCATCTATCGGCGGAAGCAGTTGAGCCGAAGCAACCGAAACCTTCTCGCCGGTTCGGCGCAGCGAACCGATAGGCGCCGCTGGACTGCTGGTCGCGAGCACACTGCTGAGGTCGGCGTAATTGCCAAGATCAACAATCTCGATTTCGCTTCCTTGTACAATGCCGACCGATGGTTTGCCAGATGAGTTGAGCAGCTTAGCGATTTGCATGGTGAGATCTGTTTTCTTTGAGTAGCGTACTCGACGCTTTTGATTGAGTGTTAGTTGACAGGTCAGTATGTTGCAGCGAGCTGCGATTCGAACTGGAATGAGCTAAACGAACTACTTTCCAAGCAATTGTTGACGAAGCTTTTCACAAGCATCAGCAATCTTCGTGGCACCGTGTCGGTAGACATCGCAAGCTGGCAAACCAAAGCGGTCTTCTGCGGCTGCGACTTCTCGAAGAGCGTCTTCATCCGACAGTGTACGAGTGTTGATGCTGATGCCGATGACTTTACATGGATGTCGAAGGTTTGCCATAGCCTCTACCGCTGCGATCTGTTGTTCCATCGGAACGATCGGAATGTCCTTCAGTCCCTTAACATGAGTTCGACCAGCTTCGTAGCAGAACAATAAACCTTGTGGAGCGCCACCATGCAACAGTCCGGCTGTTACCGCTGAGAAGGCTGGATGGGAGATGCTGCCTTGGCCTTCGATCAACACAAAGTCATTGTGTTCGTTCTTGGCAACTAACTCTTCTACGGCTCCATTAACAAAGTCGGAAACAACGCAATCGATGGGCGCGCCTTCACCAGTAATCATGATGCCAGTTTGACCAGTCGCGACGAATTTTGATGAATAGCCACGTCGGGTCAGTTCTCTTTCAACCTCAAGAGTAGTCACCATTTTGCCAATACTGCAATCGTTACCTACCGAGTGAATTCGAATGCACTCGGCGCGAAACGGATAGCACTTAGCTGTCTTCTTGTAATTGTTGCGGCGAACGTCAACCAACTGACAACCAGAAATCTTGGCGAGTGCCACATATTCGGGGTCGTCCACTAGAAAATCGTGCAGCCCAGAGACGATATCAATCCCGTTCTGAATAGCCTGACGTATCAAAGGCCGCCAAGCTTCAGGCAGCTTTCCGCCCGGTGTGGCGATGCCCAAGTAGATCGAATCGCAGGCTGGAATCGCTTCCAAACCCGCCACCACTGGCACATCACCGCCCATCTTGAAAAGCTCGGAAGCTTTTTTTCCAACCTCTTTCTGATCGATGACGGCGATCACCTCACTAGGCCGATACCTCAAAATACTCATCGCCGTTTTGGCGTAAAAGGGTGTGGAAAAGCCGTCAGTCAGCAGTGCAATATTCTTGTGAACGGGCAGTTTGGTCCATTCGGAGTTGGTCATTTTCGTGCTCAGCGCGATCTGAGTGGGTTGTCGGGATGACGCTATCGTATGAGGAATGCAGGCAATCGAGAAGGGCCAAAAGTCTAACCACATTGGATGTTTCGCTGTTCTTGTCGATCTGCTGCATTTCGGTGAAAATGCACAAGAGTTGCGAACAGTTCTTACTGACGTCCCGTATTACGAATTGTGATGATGGGTTGGTCTCAAATAACCTTTGAAGGATACACGATGAAGCGAATCTGCCTTTTGACCTGCATGGTTGCGTTAGCCTCTTTTGCTACGATTGGTTGCAAGCCCACCAACACAGCCAAAGCTCCTGTCACGCCAGATGCCCATGATCACGACCATGGACACGATCACGGCCACGACCATAAGCACGTTGAGACCCTGCCAGCTTTCTTGACCGAGTTGACTGAGGCCTACACCGCAATCAAAACCGCCATGGAAAAGAATGATTCTGAAGCGGCTCACGGTCCACTTCACACTGTTGCTGATCTGCTGGATCTAGAAAAAGGTGATATCGCTGGTCTCCTAAAGAAGAGCAGCCTCGACGATGACACCAAAGGAAAGATCAAAACGGCCTTAACCAAAATCTTTGATGAGTTTTACAAGCTCGATAATCAGTTCCATGGTGGCCCCAAAGTTGAATGGGCAGACCTCGACAAGAACATTGTTCCCGCCATGGAAGAACTGAAGGGATTGATCAAATGAGGACGCTCATGTCCCGCTCGACTTTCGATGCTGTGAGGTTGCCTGGAACAATCGGCTTGTTGGTTGCGATTGCCTCCAGCATTAGCTTGTTGGGATGCAACACATCGGGTACTTCGATTAGCCCAGTTGCAGCCACGATTCAAAGCAAGATTCTGGCTGCCAGTAAGCCCGCAGAAATCGCCTCGTTAAAAGCGAGCTACGTTGCCGAAGCCAGTGATCAACAGATAACAGTGGTGGGTCGCATCTACGCCGAGAATATGAGTCCGTTTGATCCGAAGGAATCGGTTTTCACTATCGTTGAATTGCCAAAGCCTGGCCACCTGAACGAGGACCCGGGAGAATGTCCTTTTTGTCGTCGAGATCTAAAGATGGCCAAGATGGCCATCGTTCAAGTTGTCGACGAAAAGAACAAACCTTATCCGCAATCAGCCGATAAACTGCTTGGGTTAAAGAAGAATCAAGATGTAGTCGTCACAGGTAAATCCAGCCAGATTGGCGACACGTTGATCATTCAAACCACCAGTATTTATTCTTTGCCTCTTGCCGAAGCTGAAGAGCTATCCAAACAGATTCACCCAGAGCAAACCGAAGCCGCTACAACTCCATCTGAGTAGACGGGTTTTGGTCACACTTTGCACGCAGCGAGACACTATCGCTGCTGTGCTTCCTCGGATGACACTCTGTGCCTCCGTCCTCTCGTGGATAGCTGGTATACTGGGGCGACTTCGCAGTATCCCGCCAATTTTTTGCCTCCAAGCCAGAATCCGTCATGAACAGCCGTCTATTGTCGCTATTTTTATCGTTATCGCTCTTAGTTAACCTGAGTCAGGCTCAGTCTTTCTTCATCAGCGGGTATGGCGAGGGAATCTATTTCAGCAAACTGAACGACGATGGCTCGATGGCTGAACCAACCTTGCTGGCAAAGCAAGCCAATGCCTCCTTCTTCTGTTTCCATCCGGTCAAGAAGGATATTATCTACGCCGTGACTGAAACAATGCGAGGTGATGCCAATAACCCAGCCAGTGTCGTTGCCTACCGCTATGATCGAACCGCCGCTCTGGCAGGTCAGACGCCAAAGCTAGAGCGATTGAACAGCCAGAAGGTTGACGGAGACATCCCATGTCACGTGACGATGGACCCCAGCGGAAAGTACTTGATCATTGCGAACTACACGAACGGTTCCGTAGTCGTTTTTGAAGCAAACGCAGATGGTAAGATTGGCAAACAAACCAGCAACAATGTTCATCAATTGGTCGATGGGAAAAAGTCTTCCAACGGACATTGCAGTGCGGTAAGTCCAAATGGTCGCTGGGTGCTAGTTGCAGATCTCGGTTTAGATCGCGTGTTTGTGTATGAATTGTCCAAAGATGGCAAGCTGCAAGCCGGTAACAATCCCTTCTTCAAGCTGGCGGATGGAGCGGGTCCGAGACACTTGTCGTTTCATCCTAACGGAAAGTTTGTGTACATCATCAACGAAACCAACTTGACGATGACTGCTGCAGCTTGGGATGAAGCTTCAGGCAAACTAAGCGAGATCAACACAGTCAGTACCCTACCGGATGGAATCGACAAGAAAGGTTTTTCTACGGCCGAGGTCTTGGTCCATTCCACTGGCAAATATGTCTTCGGAAGCAATCGTGGGCATGACACGATCGTCACGATGAGCGTTGATCCAACCAGCGGAGCAATCAAGAGAATTGCTACCACAGCAACGTTGGGCAAGACACCTCGCAACTTCCGACTCACACCTGACGGGAAAATGCTGCTCGCGGAAAATCAATCCAGCGACACGATCTTCTCCTTCAAGATTGACCTGACCACAGGCGCTCTTACGCCCACTGGAAAATCGACCACGGTGAAAGCTCCTGCCTGTATCAAGTTCGTCAACGAACTGTAGATCAAAATCTATTGAAATCCCGTTTGCAATCTTACGACCCAGTAGCCCGAGACTGAGAAAGAGCCTTAACCGATGAATGCCATAGATATTTTGGGAAGCCTGTTAGGCGGCGGAAAGCCTGCTAGTCGCGGAAATGCGCCTCAAGGACGCGGCTCTTCTAACAGCAACCCAGCAGGTGGGTTTGGCGGCGGAATCTTGGATGAGTTGCTGAAGGGCGCGTTGGGTGGCGGAGCTTCTGATGCTGCCGGTCACTCGGCCGGTTCTTCGGCATCGAGTGGTTCACGAACCAGCTCGCGCGGGTCAAGCGTTAATAATGGACCCATCGACATTGATAGTGAAGCGAGAAGCCTTGAAGAGATGCTTGGCGTTGCGACCGGCAACTCGACCCGCCCTGCTCCTTCACCAAACGAACCATCCACTTATCGGCCCGCTCCGAATACTCGGTATCAACCTCCCGCTACCTCGCCCAGTAGTGCCTCCAATCGCTCGACGCCACCAACAGCCAATTCGGCCAGTTCGACAATGACAGCCAACGACGAGGCAATCTTTTTGATTCAGGCGTTGATTAACGCGGCTAAGGCGGATGGACGGATCGATGCCAATGAACAGCAGACAATCCTGAGCCAAGTCCCAAACGATCCAGCCACGATCAATTTTCTCAAGCAGCAGTTTGCGCAACCTTTGGATGTTCGAGAGTTTGCTTGGAGCGTACCGTTGGGAATGGAGGTTAAAGTGTACACGATGTCTTTAGCTGGAATGCAACTGGACAATCAAGCCGAAGCCGAGTATCTGGTGGAATTAGCCCACGGATTGCGATTGCCCCCCGATACCTGCCGTCAAATTCATGCAAGATATGGGGCCGCAGATATCTTCTAATCGTGTCTTTGCATTGCTTGAAAGGCTGATCTAATTAAGCTTAGTAGCGACCGCGACGATACAACTAGGGCGACGCTGTGATGAGTTTACGATTTGAAGGTGCACATTTGAGTTCTACCGAAAGACCGGCAGTAGTTATCGCTATCGATGGACCTGCCGGAGCTGGCAAGAGTACCGTGGCTAAACTGCTGGCGAAATCGTTAGGCTTTGAGTTTCTTGATACGGGTGCAATGTATCGAGCCGTAACCTATGCTGCTCTCTCGCGCGGAGTCGACCTTAGCGACTCTCAAGCTCTTTCCACTCTAGCTCAATCACTGCATATTCAACTGGATGGAAGCAATGTGACTCTAGACGGCGAAGATGTTTCGCAGGCAATCCGCACGCCTGAAGTTGGGAAGTCGATTGCAGCCATCGCCGATAATGTCCAGATTCGGGGCCTGCTTTCGCAATGGCAGCGTGATTGGGCTCGCGGACGTTGTGTTGTAACAGAAGGCCGTGATCAAGGCAGCGAAGTCTTTTGCGATTCACCCTGTAAAATATTTCTAATCGCCAGCAGTTTGGAACGAGCCAAACGACGCCAAGATGAACTCAGTGGCAAAGGCATTGCGATAACACTCGAGGAGATCTTGGATCAGCAAGATCGCCGCGATCATCAAGACAGAAGTAGGCCGGTTGGGGCGCTTCGCAAAGCCGATGATGCAATTGAGTTTTCAACAGATGGGCTAACACTTGAGCAAGTAGTTGAGAGTTTAGAGGCAATTATTCGTGAGCGTCTTGGCAACTCAATCGACTCAGAAAAATTCTTGGCAACCCGGCGATTACCTGGACAAGCTCGTAGCGCAGAATCCACTACCCAGTCGACTCGAGAAGCTGAATGAGTTCGACGAAGTCCACGCCACCGCGCCAAATCGGCTGGTTTAAGCGGTTGTTCTATCATGTGCTGCGCTACATGGCTCGAGTGGTTGGTGTGTTGTTTTTTGAGTTGCGTTGCTACGGTCGCGAGAACTTGCCCAGCGGTTCAGCTCTTGTCTTGAGCACTCATCAAAGTCACTTTGACCCCGTTTTGGTTGGATTGCTGTTCAACGATCGATTGAACTATTTGGCTCGGCGAACGCTTTTCAATAACAAGCTGTTCGCAGGCCTGATTCGGCTTCTGGATGCGATTGAACTGGATCGTGATCGAAGCGGTTTGGCTGGTTTAAAGGAAACTTTGAAACGCCTGAAAGCTGAAGAGAAGGTGTTGATCTTTCCGGAGGGAACCAGGACTACTGACGGAAAGATCAGTCCGCTCAAGCCGGGTTTCTTAGCCGTCGCGCGTCGTAGCCAAGCTCTGCTTGTTCCAGTCACGGTGACGGGAGCTTACGAAGTACTACCTCGAGGAGTGAAACTGCCGATTCGATATCCAATTCGGATTCAGATTGGGCAGCCAGTTAAGTTCTGTGACTACGAACATTTATCCGACGACCAAACACTACAACTGCTGGCCTTGAGGCTGCAAACAGGCTACCGGAGCATACAGCGTTTGCGAGCCGAGCATTTTTAAAGCTTAATCTGACACTTCTCGCTGATCGCCGGAAGTTCGGCCCCTCCCGAGCGAAAGAGCATCAACAGCAGATTGATCAATTCTCTGGAGGGTTGCCAAGCGAGGAGCGAGCCCGGTCGGGAGGGCGACCAGAAAGCTTCTTCGAGAGCAATATGTTGATGAACCAGCGTACCTTCATATCAGTGGAGAAGGCCGCGAGAAATGAAAGGTTGGCTTGAAATTTTTACTTCATCATCTTGCCCCTTTCGCAACTGTGTAGAACAACGAGCCGCAAATGCTCGATGTTCGCACGAAAAACCCTCAGCAAGCGCTGTAGGTTTAGCCAGCGGTCGTTAGCCGACTTAAATCTATTGGAAAAGTTGAAACAAAATGTTGCATTTGAAAATTGGATCCCGCTGCGATACACTACACGATCAACGAACATCATCTAGAAGAAGCAAGACATCAACCAACGTCCTCGTTCAGGCCGGCTTATCTTCCGAATGCATTCTTTAAGTGGAGTTGGATAGTGAGTCACATAATCGAATGCCCTCACTGCCTGACGCGTGTCTTACCCATGCAGGATTCAACGTGTCCTGCCTGCCAGAAGAATACTTTAGACACACGATGGACCGATCCGAATCAGACAGTTACGAGAATTCGCTTCGGGCAAGTGCTTCCACGAATTTGCTTCAACTGCGGTTGCGATGCAGATCGCTTCGTTACACTGAACTGCAAAGTAGACCTAGGAGGTCGCGATTCTGTTGAAGCGCGCGGGTTATTACTTCGGATAATTGGAGCAATGTTCGGAATTCCGGTCATCACAGAAACCAGTAAGATGAAAATCTCATGACGACTGCCTCGCTGCTATTCGTGCAAGAACAAACCCGAGCTGCGCAGATTTAATTACGAAGAAGATTGGATTGATTTGGTCGCTCATCGAAACTTCAATGCCAGCCTTGCTAACGTGCAAGATTCACAAGTAACATAACCAACGCGTTTCCAAACAGTTAGTAGACTAGAAGCCAAGTATCTAGTTAGTTAGAAACCGAAGGATTACCGGGAAAGCATGCCGAGGGGGAATTGCCAATGAGCAGGCTTGCATCTATTTGGTAGCACATTCTTTAGAGCGACGTTTCTGGTACTTCGATCTGTATATTGTCTTGAATAAACCGAGGACTAATGGGAGAATTCCTTGTTCCATCGGCGGGCGTCCCAAGCCGAGAACCTTGATGGATTCTTTTGCTACGGCAATAGTACGGGTAGTCTAAAAATGAAAACAATTGCGACCGCCTTTTTGGGGATTATCTTGCTGATCCCGTAGAGTTCAGTTTTTGTGTTTTGAGCCAAAATCGGTAGGCCGGCCCAATTGGGCTTGTCCCAGTTGACCGTAAGCTCGGTTCCTAGGTGCAGAGCTTGGCTCTACCGAGGCAAGCTCGGTAGGGGCCTGAGCCTCGGTTTAGGGTAGTTCACAAACACACCCCCAATGGGGCGAGAGTGCTGATTAGACTGCAGCAATCCAGAGCTGAATTGCTATCGAGCAATTTGCGGCTGCTGAAGTGCGTAAAAATCCCATTACATTCTGGCAGTCAGTCCAATCCTGGCGAAACATTTTGCCCCGCGAATGGTTTCTAATAGTCGACAAATTGTCGGCCTGCGTCGCCAGGCAGCCTTCTCATCAACCCTCCAGGAGATTTGATTATGACCTTTCGTTTAATGGCATGTTTGACACTTGCGACGACGGTCTTTGCATCGTCGGTAGTAGCCCAAGATGAGGGCAGAGGACAGCGTGGCGGTCGTGGCGGACAACAAGGCGGCGGCGGACCTGGGGGGCAGCAAGGAGGACGCGGATTCGGCGGCGGCATGGGAATGACACGCAGTGCCGGTGGAGCTGGATCGATTCTTAACATCCTAGCCATTGCAGAAGTTCGTAAGGAAGTTGGAGTTACGGACGAAGCTTTTGAGCCAGTTAACAAAATGATCACTGAGTACCGCGAAAAGCAACGCGGTATGCGAGATGCGACTGAAGAAGAGCGAAAGAAGGCAACCGACGAATACAACGCTAAGGCTCAAGATGTTATGGACGAGCTACTTGCACCAGCTAAACAAAAGCGATTGAAGGGATTGTACGCCCAACAAGCTCAAGCTCGTGCAGTTCTCAACACAGTCATCGCTAAAGAAATCGGAGTTTCAGATACTCTTCGAACCGAAATTGAAAAAGCACTACAAGAGCAAATGGAAAAAATGATGGCTAGCTTCCAACAAGGAGGCGGCAGTGGAGCAGGTGGCGGTGCTGGAATGCGAGAAGCATTTACCAAAGCACAAGAAGACGCTTCCAAGCTTGTGGACAGCAAGCTGAGTGCTGAACAGAAAAAGGCTCTTGAAGAGCTGAAAGGTGCGAAGTTTGAGTTCCCACAGGGCGGGTTCGGATTTGGCGGTGGACAAGGCGGTGGAAATCGTGGTGGCCAAGGTGGTGGCCAAGGCGGTCGTCCTCGTGGCGACGGCAATTAAGCCGCTTGATTCTAGGAGTTTTATCAGTTAGCTTGATCCTCCGCTAAAGAGGGTCAAGCTGGGTCGAGGATGAAAATGTTACTACCTTTCAGCAAACGTCCCGTCATCAACTTAACATTGGCCTGCATCCTATGCTGGCTTGTGGGTGGCGTTTGCTTGGCTCAGAATCGACCTCAAACAGATGCCGAGAAGAACCAAGGTCCTTCCAGTCGTAACGCTCGTTCAAGCACTGATGAATTCTGGCGCATGCTGGGCAGTGCCTTCAAGGAGGCTAGTAACAACCGACAGAGCTTTTGGCGATTGCTAGAACATAGCGATGTCCAAAAGGAAATTGGACTCGATGAATCCGAGTTCAAACTGATCGAACTATTGAATGCGAAACATCTCGAAGAATTGCGAGCTCTTCGAGAGACTTTTAAGGATCGTTCGGACAAAGATGAGATGCTGAAAGAACTGGTCGCATTTATCAATCTTCAAGATGCTGCCTTTCTAGGCGAAGTCGCTAAACATTGCGATCTGAATCGATTAATTGAAATTGATGTTCAAGCCTACGACCTTCGTGCAGTCACGCATGCCGAGATTGCTAAGCGAATTGGTCTTAGTTCCGAGAAACTCGCCGAACTTCGTTGCATGAGCGATCAAGTTTACCGTGAAGAACTTGGGCGAATGGGAGATGTCATTCGCGAAGGCAAGAAAGTCAAACAACTGTTCGCCGAAATCGATAAGAAGGTCAACGATAGTCTACGTATGAAATTGACCTCCGAAGAACAGGACCATCTGCAACAACTTCGCGGTGCTGCCTTCCTGCTTCCTGCAGATTTGCTTGAACCACGACGTCGAGGTCGGGGACCTGGTGGCCCAAGCACTAGCGGCGGTGGTCCCAGTCCCGGTACTCCCGGTCCCAGCAATCCGGGCCAAGGTGTAGGACCAGGTGGTTCTCCTGCAAATGGCCCAGGTCGCAGCAATGACGATAATGATCGAGGCGACAAGAATCGAAGCAAGGATAACTGTTCGCACTCTTTGCGATTAGCACTCTGCCTTTCCAGTTGCTAGTTGTGCTTAGTCTTGAAGCACAACGTACGACAGCTCTTCTTTGGCTGGGATAATTCACCATTCCAAAGGGCACTTTGTCATCCCAAGGGGTATCCGTTTTCTAACAAACGTAGATACGACCTAGCCCAGCGGCTAGAATATTTTGGTGGCTCCATACTACACAATCGATCCTTACGAACTCGATGAACAACTTAGACCTCGCCATTCATTTCTTTTTACAGCTCGCAGTCATCCTGCTCTTTTGCCGAGTTGTAGGCATGATCGCTGCAAAGTTGGGTCAGCCTCAAGTCGTCGCCGAAATGATTGCTGGAGTTTTGCTCGGCCCCAGTCTATTTGGACTCTTCTTGCCTGATACTCAAGCTTGGCTATTCCCCTGGGATAAATCTCAAACCACACGAGACACTCAGAGCTACCTATTTCCAGCCTCACAATTGGGCCTTGCTCTTTACATGTTCATTGTCGGAATGGAGTTCCGAATGGACATCATCAACAACCGACTGAAAAGCTCCATGGCGGTCTCCTTCGTGGGTATGGCGGCTCCCTTTATTTTGGGAGCAATCTTGGCTTCCTACCTGCACAGTAAGCCAGAACTAAAATTGTTCCCCGAAAATGTTCCACTCGATTCGGCCATGATCTTTTTGGGAGCCTGCATGTGCATCACTGCCTTCCCGATGCTGGCTCGAATCATTCACTTCAAAGGCTTGGCTGGAACAACCATGGGCACCGTAGCGATTGGAGCGGGAGCCATTGATGATGCCACTGCTTGGTGTATGTTGGCACTGGTCCTAGCCAAATTGGAGAATAATTGGAACCATGCCTTCATGAATATTGGTGGTGGAGCCGGATTCGTGATGATAGCCTACTTTGTCATCAGGCCAGTTCTCTCGCGATTGGAAAAGTACTTTGTCAAAGAAGAATCGCTCACCGATGCGGGGTTAGTAGTTGGCTTGGCGCTGATGTGCTTGGGTGCTTGGTGGACAGACTTTCTTCACCTACACGCTGTGTTCGGGGCCTTTGTCATTGGATCTGTTATTCCTCGTAAGTACATGTCCCGAGATCTGATTCAGCGAATTCAGCCTTTAGCAGTTGGATTACTGCTGCCGCTGTTCTTTACCTATTCGGGATTAAATACCAAGATCGGCTTGATCAACAGCGGCCAATTGTGGCTGATCTGTGGTGCGGTACTCATTGCAGCCGTCTTAGGTAAAGGAGTTGCCTGTTGGTTGGCGGCCAGAGCAACAGGAATTCCCAATCGCGAGGCGCTGGGTATTGGAACTCTAATGAACGCTCGCGGGCTGATGGAACTGATCATCATCAACATCGGACTTCAGAAGGGAGTCATTTCCGAGCGGTTGTTTGCCACGCTGGTAATCATGGCTGTCGTTACAACGCTCATGGCGTCACCACTGTTCGAACTGTTGGTGGGCAGCAAAAGGGCTCCTGCTGACGACACGCAGCCTTTACCCGAAGGCGCAGCAGCCCCCAGACTCTAAAGATTCTAGACCTTAGATCTTTAACCTTAGCCTTACCTCACATCCAACTCGGCTGGCGCTTCTCGATGAAGGCTCGCAGTCCTTCGACGGCTTCTTCACTAAAGCGAGCCTTCAAATGCTCATCTATCGACGAAGCGTCGTGTGAGCCGCTGGCTAAATGGTCGTGACCAAACGCATGATGCACCAGCGTTTTCGTATCAACGATAGTCTTCGGACCGCCCGCCAGGATGTTCTCGGCCATTTGAAGAGCCGTCGAAAGCAGGTCCGCTTCAGGCACGATTCGCTGGAAGATGCCTATTTGCTGAGCCCGCGCAGCAGAGATCGCTTCGCCGCACAAAAATAGGTCGGTCAAGTCGCCTTCGCGAACCTTGGTCTTCAAAACATCACAGATCAAAGCTGGCAGAAGACCGCGTCGAGCTTCCGGAAAGCCGATCTTGCAAGTCTCAGTAGCCGCAGCCATATCGCAAGCCGCAGCCACTCCACCACCACCCGCGTACGCTCCGCCGTGCACAGCCGCAATCGTTACCAACGAACTAAACTTGAGCGTGTGCAAAGTCTTAGCAACTAGGCCGGCCGATTGCATTACCAATTCAGGATCTTGCGCCTCGGCCAAATCCAAGCCCGCACAGAACACCGGTCCCGCTCCACGCAGTATGCAAACTCGAGTCACAGTATCGCTAGCCAATCGTTCCAGAGTATCCACAAGCTGCTGCATCATGGCAATGTTCAGCGCATTGCGTCTCTCAGGTCGATTGAGCGTTACGATGGCAACTCCCTTCCTCGGCGACTCTACCAACACATTATCACTGCTCACGATGCATTGCTCTCCGCAGATTTATTCGAAACGATTTTCATGTAAAAGACGACTGATCGCCGGTAGTTCGCGCGACTGGACCCTCCAGCGCGCACAAGACTACGACAAAAACACGCTGCTTCGCGGGAGGGTTCGTATACCGGCGATCAGCGAAAAGTATGGTCAGTCATGTTTGTTATTTGTCGGCACGATTACACCACGCTAGATGTAGCGATCAATGAATCGTGGATCTAGTGGTATTCGGCTAACTGGAATGTCGGCCAATAAATCCTGATACAGCACGTTGTTAGGTCGATCAACTTGGCTCCAATCTCAGCCCAGCGACGATACAACTCGGGCGAGATTGGCTTGTGCTTGCAGTGCAGTTGAGCCTCCAAATCTAAAGCCTCGGCAATCTGCCAATATTCCGGCTGAGTCTTATCGAGCGCGATGGAGTAACACATGGCTGCTGTGGAATAACTGAGTTGATCAAATACCCCGCCTTCATCGCCGAGTAAAAAGCTTTCGTCCATAAAGCTTTTCTGGTACTTGGCAATGATCAACAGAATCTTTCGACCTAGTGCTCGATTGCGTTTGAGTCCATTGCGTATCAATCGCTCTTTGTTGCCATTAAGGTTGCGCACACCGGCCAGCGAACCTCCCAGGGATTGAACGATCCAAGGAAGGTTTTGACGATGAAAAGACCGAAGGCCATCTTTTCTTTCAGGCCCGATTTTCCATTGGCTTCTGCCAGTCCAATCGGCTCAAGATACTTGGCTCGTACATTTCGAGTCATCGCGTTAGGTGCACCCACATCGGCCAACACCGGGTTGGGGCCTTCGTAAACGGTTGCAATGGCGAACTCGTGAATGTTCTCGCCAATGTAATTCTCAATCAGCTCCTCGCCGTGGCCGCCGATTCACCATGACGACGAACGGCTTCGCGACGCTCGTCGATATGCACCGATCGACCACCTTGAATTTGATAAGTATGGATAGCCGTTTCAAGCAACGCCTTACTTGCATAGACCTTGGCGATCATGCCGATCGTCTCGTCACGAACACCATTTGCAGCTAATCGGAAACAAACGTCACCTAAGACTCGGCCAGCTAGTGCATGACAAACCGCCTTGCCTAGCCAAGTTTGAATACGTGGCGACTGCCCAATCGGCTTGCCAAACGTACTTCGAAAGGCAACCCAACCACCATGCTTGTTGCGATGCGAAGTCTCCGAACGCTGCTCGACAACTTCTGGATCTTGAACCAGTTGAGCCAATAAGCGGAAGATCTTGGCCGCACTGTTGACACAGATACCGCCTCGTCCTTTGGCCAACGAACTAAAGGCTTGAGCCAGACCGCGACCCGGAGGACCAAGTAGATCTTTGGCTGAAACCGGATAGTCAATCATTCGAAATCGAGCGTTCCACAAGTAATCGAAGGCACACAACCGATTGCGAATCATCTTGAAGTTAGGCGTATCTTGCTTGGGCACCTCGAAGATCATCATCGCCGAGTCGCGGCCTTTGGCGAGCCCTTCGCCTTCAATCTTGAGCACCAGAATGCAAACACCACCGTAAATCACATTGGTAATCGGCCACTTCACGCCGGACACCAAATACTTATCTCCATCGCGTCGAGCCGTCAAAGACAGTTTGCTCGGATCAGCGCCAACGCCGGGCTCTGTCGCCGCGAAAGACCCAAGCAACTCACCGCGAGCCATCTTCGGTAGGTAATAGTTCTTTTGCTCATCGGTTCCAAAATCGAGCAGCGGAGTCACTGGCCCCAAGAAGTTGTGAACTTCGAACATCACCGCTAAATCAGGGTGAATCAATGTAAGTGCTCGCAGCAAAGGCCCGAGATCGCCAAGCTTTGCACCGCTGCCTTCGTACTGCTTTGGAATCGCCAGCCCAAAAAAACCCAATTTGGCTAGACCGCTAATGGTATCATCATGGAACAACATCTTTTGATGATTTAGCAACGTGCCGTCCTTCTTGCGCTTCATTAGGAACTCAAGGCACGAGCCCATCGTGGTCGCTACTTCGGGCGATGGACTGAATACATCCGCGTCTAGCTCAACGGCCCGAGCGCTACCAAACAGCGTTACCAAGGTCGGCGGCTCACCCGAGAACTGTTGCTCAGCGGCTCGGTCCGCATCATCCAGAGTTGCCAGCGATGCGATCTCCTCAGCGGTGCGTCCAGCTTGAGCCAAAATCAGCGATATGGCATCCGCGCTGGTTGAGGATTTATTGTCCGGCGAAGTTTTCGGTGCAGAATCGAGAGTTGACTGAGCCATAATCGAAGTCCCGTCAGTTCGAGTAGTTCAAGGTGACGTGCAACGCAGCGCCGCGATTGCAAGGAAAGCCTCTACCTGGAATTATATCGCACGAAACAGGTCCAAAGCGGCATCTGAACCCATCGAAATGAGGTCATTCGGTAGAATTTTGCGGAGTAAGGAGATTATTGAGAGGTTGTCGCTTGAAGAACCGGGCATGGGACTCGTAACCTCGTCCACTACAGGTGCGTGCTGGTTACTCTTCAAACTTCAGCTTCGAAATGTCCTTCAACGAGTTCCTAATCACGCTCCAGGCCATGCCAGCGTCGCTACTGGAGTCGTTCCAACGTCCGTTGTATCGACCGCAGAAGGATGATTTCAGAATCTCGTCCAGATGATGAACCTGCTCGTCTTCAAGCAATGGATGCTTCAGGTAAACGCAGACTTCATCGGTAGCTCGGACCGATAGTCCAGCCGATAACTCCTGCATGGTTCTCAAACGATTTGCGATGGCAACAACAATCTGAATGATCGACTTGCTGAGTTCCGGATGCTTGCGACCGAGCAACTTGATCTCCTCGAGCGGTGGTAGATAGTCCATTTGCAACGGCGCAAAACGATCTAGTTGAGCTGCATCAATTCCAAAGGTCGCGGAAAACTCAGTACCACGATTGACTGCGGCTATAAACTGAACGTTATCACCAACGGGAATGAATTGATTCTCAATCGGATGGTAGACCTTTCGAGTCGAATCGAGCGCGGGCATTAGAGCATTGCGAGCCGATTCTTGACATCGATTAAATTCATCCAAGAACACCAGATAACGTCGAGCAGGAAACTTGAGTGCATCCTCCAGCGCCATTAGAACATCCGTCTTCACAAAATCTGTTACAGGTGAACCAGACTCACTTGCGCGAATCTGAATCGTTGCCAAGAAGTCAGCTGGATCAATCACGGCTCCACAATTGAAGAACACAAACTCCATACCTAACGACTGAGCAATGGACCGAGCCAAGACGGTCTTACCGCAGCCTTGTGGTCCGTCGAGCAGGATATTCAAGCCGCTATCGAGCAGGATCTGCAACTTGCGCGAGACGATTGGGTCTAAGTATACGCCCTCGAGCTTAAAGTCCAGCACCTTGAGTAGCTCGACTACAATTGCGCCACGATCATTTCTACCCGGCTTCTGAATCTCAGTCACCGAAACTAAACAAGGCTTGCCGGGTACAATTCGAATATCATCACTCAGAACGACTTTGGGCGCGCGGCGACCGTCCAAGTGTGTTGCACGAAAGCGAAATCCGCTCTCCCGCACTGGGTTATTGAGGAACGTAGTCTCATACTTTTTTCCAATAGCTATTTCTTCGATGGTCAACTTGTCGGACATAGTTGCGTTCACAGATGATCAAGTAGTGCAAACAATAGATCAGGATATTTTACTGAGGCGATTACTTCAAAGTGGTTCGTATTAATTTTGCAACGGTCTGCCCAAACTTTCGAATGGCAGCTCGTTCATCGGCCTCTTTCACCAGCACATAATGTGGAAAGCAAATCTCCTCCAGAGGTTCGACTGCAATCTGCGCGCAACACATTCCCAACTTTTTGGTCAATCGATCAACCAGCGATCGCAGTGCAACCACCGAACACTCGGTAGGCAAGCCGTCGCTAATCATCACCAACAGCTTGCTACGCCGTCGAGATTCTAAAGCAAGTTGAGCCAAATGCCAAAGCGCGGCTGCATCGTTGTTACCCCCGCCAGCATATAGGCTTGAAATAGCAGGACGTTGAGCGTTTCCGGCGTCGAAGATCAAACTATCTGTAAAGCCAATGATCCTCAAATCAATGGAATCACAACTCGCAATCGCGGCTGCCAGCAGCGCGCCAAATCGCTTCGCCAACTCAATGTTGTCGGAATAGCTCATCGATCCACTGCAATCAATGGCTATACCAACGAACAGATCGTTCTGCACTTCTCGAACTCTAGAAATCATCACTCGGGGATCTTTGCGAACCATAGCTTGGACCAATGACTGGCGGTCTAAACGGTAACCTGTCAAACGTCGTCGCTGTGGCTTATGTCGGAAGCCCAGATCGCTCAGGAATCGAGATAACAATCGAGCTGGACTTGCCACCGACTGAGCCAGCATTCCCCAGGCTTGAGCATCAAACGGCATACGCTGAATCGTTTGAATTGGATTGAAATCGATCTCTTCGATGACATTAATGGCTCGCATGCCACCACCAGAACAAACACCCGCCACGCCATCCTTTTGGCGCATCGCATCTAGCTCTTCGCGAGAAGTTATTCGGCGAATCTCGCGCTGAATGGCTTGATCATCGATCCCCTGACCGTTGCGAGCACTTTCACAAGCGGTCGGACACAGAGCCTCATCGAAAAGGAATGCTCGACAAACGTCGCTATCATCCTGAAAAATCTCTCGCAGCTTGACTGCAATATCGTAAAGCCGTTGCATATCGGCCTGCCGAAAATCGCCGCGAAACAGCTCAAGAGCCTGCTCGACTTTGGGGTCCTGATACCGATTACCCAACCCCATTCTCAAGGCTCGGAAGAATCTAGCAAAGCTACTTCCACTGCGCTCAAGCTCCTTAAGCAACCAACCATTCTCGACTCGTACTGAGTTTGGATCATCAGCTACACTCAAGCGACAAGCCTGAAGGATCTCTAGCGATCGAATGCCCAACGACTCGAGCAATTGAAAGATACCTGTCTCTCGTTTTGCATGCTGAAAGGCATATGCCCCAAGTTGCTTGATCCAAGCGTCCCATTCCGAGTCGCGACTGCGCAAATTGCGCTCAAGATGCTCATCTGAGACAAGATTAAGCAATTGATGCAGCTTTTCTCTTTCAGCTTGTTTCCAAATGGCTTCAGCAGCCGGTCCCTTGTGATAAAAGTGGTGTCCAAGTTCATGCAAAATCAAGCCTCGAACAATTCCTCGACCGTGTTGCTGCTCGGTCAACATTGGAAGGATATTCACGAAGACACGATTCTCATTCAACCTTGTGTATCCCATTTCTCGATTGGCGAGCATGGAAATGGAGAACACTTGACCAAGCAATTCGAATGCAACGTCGACACCCCATTTGAAAGTGCGAGCGACTGAACTAATTAATGACTTTATATTTGACTTTGTTGAAAGCAATCCAACAGACTGCTCAATGATCGCGACTTGATTGGACTGAGCAACTACCTGCTCCAGCAATTGTGCTTTCTGCAATTCTCCCAACAGTACATTGCTACTGATGTAACGTAACCACTGCCTACAATCATCGATCTCTGACTTCAGCAAAATCGATCCACCGACTCTTAGCAACTCAGGTACATTTGCCGAGTCGGGTAGCATAGCGCGAGTTGAGGCTACAATCGGCATACCACGTTGGTCACCGTGATGCCATAGCCATATTGCCGCACGATTTCTAAGCGATCGGGGTCGAGTAGTCCCGCAATTTGCACCAACAATGCTGCCAACGTGATCCTCATCGCGTTTACTCCTTGACAACAACAAGTCGATCAAGCTTGGTGTAGGCATGAGCCTGAGGCGAACTACTGACTCGCTTGGCTAATTCCTACATCAAAATCCCCTTGGCGGTTAGTCGTTGCCAATCTTCGGCACTAAACTAGAACTCAATTCATCGACGTTATTGATCAAGTCGATGACGAGGGGTTGCCGACGTTTCACTCCGCTCAAATAAATTGATGGCCAAAGTGAATCGATGGAAGCTGTTCAATCTATCTGTTAAACAATACTCCTTCAAACGAACGAACAGATCAATAAATCCTCCACATAAAGGAATTGAATCTGCGATCATGTAATGCACGACTGGTGATTCGCTCGTCATTAGATCGAAAAGAACTTCAACACCCATTCGCTCTAACAAACTCAATCGCAAAGCCGCTTCCACGATGATTCCGAATGAACATCTCTGCACCAGGCTCGTAAATTGATTCAGATCGCGACAAAGATCGATCTGGAGCTTCCAGATTGCAACCGGACAGTTGATTGTTGTGACCGACGAATCTTGCCAGGTGCCAGCAAGGCCAGGTGAGTTAATCCAAGGATTGATCGCAAGGCGAGTTAAGGCTGATATCGAAGGCAGCAGCTCGCAGGCACGACTTTCACTAATCAGCAGGGATCAAGCGTATCGGCAAGCTGAATACAGCTTAATAAACGGCAGCCTGATCAGCCACGGAGTCCGTTAGTTCGTTGACGCAAAGACTGAGTAGCTCAGTTTGAACCAGATTCACGAATCTCATGCTGACGTGCTCGCAGAACTTTCATCAGCCTGGCGACCACAGACCAAACGCTATCCTTAGCCAACTGAGAGGTGAGGTTCTGTCCTGCTTGCAACCATTCGGGGTATAGCCTTCTTTACGGCTGTATCAACTCGATCGGCGAACTGAACAGATGAAACTCCTGTGCCGCCATAATACAGCGTGTCCACAGGGAAATCTCGGTGGAGTTATTCCACCGTTCCACGAGAATCTCTTCCACGACAGAAATCGTTTCTCGAATCATTACCTCCGAAGCCTGATAGCAGTCATCGACTTGTTCCAAAGGATCTCCACAAATCACCAACCTAAATCAATACCGTTGGTTGAATGGATGCAGAGCTGTTCGGCGCTGTGGCGCACCGACTAATCCATTGCACCGGTCGTCCTAATGCAGCAACACAATCGTGCTGGCAAGCTCGGTATCGGTGCACGTTGCAATACGATCGGCTTGGGCCGGCTGAAGCGGTACCATCGGCGAATGAATTTCCGGCGAAACCTTATTTCGAGCCACGGCTATCCCTGCACTCGAATCTGCATACTGCCCGAGCCAAGCTAACACAGCTTCGTTTTCTCTGTTAGCTTTACTCAATTCTTCGATGAGCAAAGTTGTTATCGCATAAGGAACTCCTACGCTTAGCTGAATCAGTTTGAGCATTTTTGATAGGCTCTCATCCGACAGACTCAGGATTGCCGGCACGATCTGCTCAGCAGAAAACTGCCGAGCGCCAGTGCATAATAACTCTCGCTGAAAACAACTCGCCCCCCATTGATTTAGACTATCGACGCTCGAAATAAATAGGGAAGGATCTGAGGCCAAGCGTCGACCAAAGTAACCACCCAAGTTCGACTGTCGTCGTTCTGAGAGCTTTGTTCCAGCTTGAATCTCTTGCTGAATTTCAGTTGCCACTGCCAGCAGGTCTTGATGACTGATCAAATCCAGGATCTCGAAGTCATTGACATTCAGGGTGAGAGCCAGCTTTGCAAATAGATGGTTATCGAATGTTCGTCGATGGCGGCAGATCTCCCGAATCAATTCTTGGCGATAAGCTGAGCTGAGCTCAGTCGAAAAGATCGCCATCGATTCCTCGGGCCGTTCATTGAAGGCTGCCACCACTTGGCCAGTCGTGAAGTAACTCTTCAAGTCGGTCGTTGGTTCTGGAATTCGACTTAGTAGAGCTGAAATCATCAGCAGATCTAACTGTCCTGAGCTTCGCTTGATTAGCTCCGGGGACTTTAGCAAATCCTGAGCTACAGCCGTTTCATTTTCGGTGCGTCTAGTGATCGTTCGAGATTGGAGAATCACCGTTGCTATTTCCTGACGAAATGATCGAATCAACCATTTCGCTCCCAACATTCTTATGTCAAGCAAACCGAGAGCTGAAAGAACGCTCGGATGCAGTGAAACACCTCTTGAGAAGCAAAACAGGTGAGCATAAGTCAGTCGCAATCGCGATTCAGCGTTGTGATGAGCAGCATGGAAAAGCGTTGCAGTCCAAAGGCTAGATACCTGCGAGCGGCTAAAGTGGTCCTCGTTGATGTTCAGTTCAGAATCCTGACTCAGCAGACCGATCAGCCATTCCAAGTTTGGTGGAACTATTGAATCGTAGTCCATGTAATAGAGCGAATCGGAATCGAACAATCCGTTGAGAAGATGTTCTGCTATATCTATCTTGATCGTTTCGTTGTTAGCGATGTAAGAGAGTATCCTGTCCAAGCCGCACTGCTTGACTAAGGCCAATGCCGTAGATGAGTCGATCCGTCCTGACTGCTCCAAGGTCTGAATGATCGGCAGTGAATAGATCTGGATGCGAACAGATCTGAGTTTTAGAAGTATCAAGTCTCGCAACTCAGGATGCACCAAGCCGTACAGTGCCATGTGCGCAGCCAATGGCGAGTTGACCTGTTGAATGGAGTGCTTAATCGCATCCAGATTGGGCGAAAAGAAGCAATGGGTTAGGTGTCCGACTCGTTCCCGTGAAGGATCGATCAATTGATCCACAGCCGCTGTGGCTACTCTTTGATCTTGAGATTGCAAAGCCGTAACGCATTTCTCAACCGCCAAGCGCCCCTTGGCTTTGCCTAGAATTACCAAGGCATCCTTCTTAGCTGAGTCAGGCAGTTCCTCAAATCGCTGTGCCAGATCCCAGCAATATATCCAGTTATCCTCCGGGCTTTCCAGCGCTGCTTGCCGAATCAAATCACAAAGCGATTCATCGATAGCACCTGTTTCAGCCAGTCGTCTCCATAACAGTAAATCTAGCATAAGTGTTTAGCCGCAGAACTTTCAATTAAGGCTTCGATTTCAAGCCGAGCAGCGCAAGCTGCCCGGTGAACGTCGACAAAACCACTGGGAACCGGACGGCTCGCGCCGTGCCGCTGGAATGCAACTTCGCCTTTTTGAAAGGTATTGTGTTTAGCCGTCAGCCGCATGTTAGAAAAGGCGTACGAGTTCTCCATGTCTCAGGAAAACCAATCCATTATCCGCTACTTGCGAATCAAAGCGTGGCCTGTATCTTACAACAAAATCTGGATCGAGACCGGCTAGAGTTCATCAGTCCGTGGACTTCATTTGCATCTTGATCGAATGGATGCGAGATGTATCTAGTTGGCTGCTCGACCGCGAAAAAGCCACGGTCGAGCAGCATCAAAAAGCGTTAGTCTGTTGTTACCCTCCCGATAACTCATCAGCTCAACCTGAACGTCACCCCCTAGAGTTTCGAAGCCAACCAAGACGGCAGCTCATTGAAAGCTAAAGGAGAAAGTACAGTTCGAGTCGTGCTTTGGTTCGATTTCGGGCATCAGTGACACAATAATTCGATACAAGTAACTTGCAGTCCAAAGGCGACCTATTGATGGTTTCAGGTCCCGGACATCGCACCAAGCGATCCCATCAGAACACTCGTTGTGTGTGCGATTCGTGTGCGAGCAAAATTCAGTTCGGGCTGCCTGCACACCACTCGGCGGTTTCCGCCATGCCAAAATCTTTCAGGAAACAACACGAGCCAACCCTGGCTCGTTCAGGAAGGTAGACGAGCAAACTCAAAAAAGTTCGCGGAACTTAGAAAATTTCTTTAGTCAGTATTTCTTCGCAAGGTTGAAGAGTGATTCTGTCCGACTGCGATGTGGGCTATTTGCTACCCGACGAAGATAACCTCGCATAGGTCCTTTGGTCGACGTCATACCCAAAAATCCCATTCCGCGCACACTGCTATATTTTCTGCTTCCGGGCCGAAGGTCCAGCAATTTACTCAGCCCAGCCTGAAGGGCTGGGTGGGAGTGCGCAATCAATTGTTAGGGCCGAAGGTCCGATAGTTTTAATTGCCGGGTTGGCCTTCAAACCCTACATTCTCTTTGGCCTCCACGATCCCAGTCCCGCGAACTGGGCTGAGCAAACGGACAGGGCGTTGCCCTTAGATCTGCTTTTCAAAACCTCGGGTGCGGGTTAAATCAACAGCCCCTTATCTATAGCGAATCGTCTCGCCCATCACTGTTCGAGACTGTTTATCGGACCCTCCCATGCGAATGTGTATCTACAGCCGTTTGATCAATTCATGGGAGGGTGGCAAGCGAGGAACGAGCGCCGCCAGGAGGGCGAAAGTAACGCTTTATCAAGTGTACGAATTCTTGATTTACAGAGGTTGCTAGCGCCGAACAACTCGTTCATTACGGTTCGATAACGAACGCGTAAGGACTCGTAACCTCGTCCACTACGGCAATCTACTCGAACCTCGTCCCTCACTGCTCAAGTCTGCTGTAGCTACTTGGCCTCGATGCGAATGCTTTGGCTGTGACTGTTGAACTCTGGCGCGTACATGCACTGCACGTTGGCCATTCCAGTTTGATAGTCGCCTCGCAGTTGAACTCGCGAGGAATACTCAAACACGTACGTTCCCTTGCGCAGATAATCGATAAAGAAGTGGCTGGCTGCATCGCGAGTCGATTCATAGTAGCCCAGCCCGTCCTGATATCGATATCTCGACAGCACATTCACTGGCTCGGTTCCGCTGCCACGATGATCCTTGAGGTGAACGTACTCCATGTCTCGATCCACCTTCAATACGATTCGCACCACCAGCTCGTCGCCAACTTTCACGACTGCGGCCGCCTTGTCGCCACCAACGCGTTGCAACTGTGGGCCTGCGTCAGTGTTCTGCTTGATATACAATTCCTTGGTGACTTGCAGAGGGTTGTCGTTGTTTGAGGTGATCTTGTCGATGTCTTCGAAGTATTGCCAATGAACGCTACCCCAGGCAACTCCATCGTCTTGCTTGGTGACTTGAACCTTGCCAAGCTGCGGAGCAACCTCGGCAGCAGAGCGGCGATGTTCGTAGAAGCCAGTTCCAGCCTCAACGGCGGCTGGCTTGATCGGATCTCCAGCAAGCGAGACTTCTACAATCTTGTCGGATGCCAACATATCGGTTCCACGAAGCAGCAGAGCGTAGATGGCGTCGGCAGTCGCCTTGGTGGTTTTCCAATTCTGAGTTTGCTTCTGCTTGAGCAGCCAGACTTTGCAGTTCTCGACCATTTGAGCATCGCGAGCCACTTCATCGAAAGCTTCAATCAATGCCGCTTGCGATTCAATAGGCGCGTGATACCACCAGTAGAAATTTGCATTTGCCTTCCAGTATGTGCCCATCTCTTCGTTGCTGACCGATCGTTCTTTCAACGAGATCATAATGTCGCCAGCAGTTTTCTTGTCTCCTAAGCGATTCAGCGCTATTGCCAGTTGAGCCTGACATTGTAGGCTACCAAGATCTAACCAGTACTGCTTGGCTTGCGCCATCCAGAACTTGAGCGCATCTTGATGTTGCGGAGCGATGGGATGCTCTGCAACATAGAAGCTTCGACCATACAGGTAAATGGCCATCGTGTAGTTCAGGAAATTTGGCGTCTTGTCGCCTGGTTTAAGTTTGGCTCGGTTGATCGCTTCGAGCGCATTGCGATGTTCGTTGGCCATCCATTCATCTAGTGCCGCTAACGAACGAATCGCAGGTGTCTGATCAATTTTGACGCCCAAGTGCTGCAGTCGACCAAAGCCGGTCGTGATATAAAGCGTGATGTAATCGCTGGCGGGACCGCCAGGGAACCAAGACCAGCGACCATCTGGAAGCTGTCGTTCGGCAAGCTCAGCCAGCGCGCGTGTCACTTCGTCGTTCAGTCGATTTTGATCAAACAATACTCCAACATTACGCCGCGATTGGCTCTCCGATTCGGCCTGCTGCTGCCAAGGCGACTCCTCTAGCAACACTGCCTTTAAGTCTTGATTCTTGGTCATCGGACTATCGAGTGCGGGAGTACCACGCCACTGCGCAAAGACCTTTTCAATCTTTGGATCGCTGGTGGCGATGTGCCGAGCTAACGAGTTGGCGTACAGTCGACTAAAGATCTGTTCGCTACATTGATGCGGATACTCCATCAAATAAGGCAGCGACATGACCGCATACCAAGCTGGATTCGAGGCCATTTGAACTGTTAGCGATTGGTGCTGGATCGATTTGGAATTCTGCGAATCGAGCAAGCGTTGGAAGGTGAACTGCTTGCTCTGTTTGCCGCGAATGGGAAGCGGCAGCGACTCGGTAATCAAAATCCTGCGCGACAGTACAGGTAGATAACCCTCTTCGCCATCGGAAATGCGACCAGTTGATGCCATCGCGCGGTAAGTAACCGTACTGATGCCATCGGGAACTTTGATGCGCCAGGCTAAAGAGTGGCTCGCACCCGCCGCGATATCGAAATCTTGCTGGACGCTGGAGTTCGACAGTTGAGCGTCGAGCGAGTTGTTGGAAATCGGATCAACAAAGTTAAGTGCCGCTGAGCCTGACTGCCGAGTTGGCGAAAGATTGGTAACCTTGACCGTGAACTCGACGATATCTCCCTCGCGCAGGAATCGCGGTGGGTTAGGCTGAATCATCAGATCTTTGCTGGTGGTCACATTGTCCGTCAGAAACCCGCTGCGCAGCTTTTGATCGTGAGCAAAGCCCATGAACTTCCATCGAGTCAAAGCTTCGGGCATGGTGAATTCGATCTTCACGGTACCATCCTGCCCAGCAATGACTTGAGGGAAAAAGAATGCTGTTTCGCTCAAGTTCGTACGAACAGGCACTCCATCCAACTTCACGTTACTTTTGTTGTTGGGAATGTCACCGCCCTCGCTGCCGCTGCTTTTGCTCTCCATGAGCGACAATCGGCTTTCGACCGCGCCTGATGCATCTGCCATAGCACCTCTCATGCCCCCGCCCATGCCGCCAAGCATCATTCCACCTTCTCCACCTGCTGACATCGGTTCGGCTGCCATGGGAGCTGGTGCACCAGGAGCCATTCCTCGCATGGCTCCACCCTTTCGCATCATTCCACGACCGCCTGGACCACCCATGCCTCCAGTGCCATACATAGCGTATTGAGGCAGGATTAAGTCGGGATACTGCCAAGTCGTATCGCGTTGATCAACTCGCCAGTTGTACTTTATGTGCTGGAAGTGCTTTGCTTGATTGCAGAACATGCGATTCAAGTGCGTGTAGTCTTGTCGAAACACCGAGAATCGATTCATCCACTGATGCATAGCAAATACATCCAGCGACGCATCGTACAACGTAGCGACCATCTCGGCTGCGGCTCGTTCAGCCTTGCTGCCACTGATCACTGCGGTCCAGGTTTCTTTTTGCGCTGGCCCGAGTTTCGATGTAAACCTTTCCCACTTGATTTCCAGGTCTTTATTGCTCCACGGAACATCAACGCGATAGGTTTGAGGGTAGGCGCGGTTCTCATGCACAAACAGCACATGTACCGTGAAACCGCCTCGCATTTCTTCGATCACAGGAACTTCAATCAGCGACTGAGTGCTATTCTTATCGGTCCAGTACTTCTTGGTGATCTTGCCTCGATGTTCGATTTCAACAAAGGCCTGAGCCTGATCGTAGCCGCTAGACCAAAGCGCGCGGAAAGTGTCTCCAGGTTCGACCGAGTACTTCTCAACCACGAACTGATTGGGCAGCTTTACAGACCACTTCGGAGCTTTCAGGTCGAGCACCGTTAAGGGCAGCTCCGCCTTGACCTCTTTGCCGAATCGGTCTTTGGTCGTCAGAATAGCTCGATAGACTCCTGCAGCTAGTTTCGATTTAATGGACTGAACTCCGCTTACATCGGTTTTGAAGTCTGATTCAAAGACTACATCGCCGAGTGGCCAACTGTTGACGTTGCTTAGATCTTTAGGAACGATTCCTCGAGCGACTGGAAGTTGATTGCCCACCAACGATGGGCGCTGAACCTTTTCGGGTTGCTTGAGCGCGTAGACTTTAAGGGTTCCTTCTGCAGCTTGCGCTTGTCCGTCGAGCGTTGTTGTGTGGATCTTCAGCTCAACCTCTTTATCGGAGGTCAACCAGGCTTCGCTACTCAGGCTTGCGGACAAGGCAGTGTAACCGACGTTGATCGATCGATCTGCCGAGCGGGTTTCGCCGGTTGTGTCAGTAACATCAGCATGGATGGTGAAGTGGAAAGTCGGTTCTGATTCAGGTGAAACCGATTTGTCGGGGTTAGCCGTGAAGCTGACCTTGAAAGTTCCATCTGCATCGGTGGTCGTTGTGCCTCTAGCGATCTCCTGAGCTGCGTTGGGTTGTGGAGGCAACCACCACATGCGCCAGTACCACCAGCTTGGAAAGCGGACTTCGCGAACGACGCGCCACTGAACCGTTGCACCATCGATAACTGCTCCGGTGTAAGCTGTTGCTTTGCCTTTGGCCTCAACCAGCTCATGCAGCTTAGCAGCAGTCTCGGGTGGCTTCACTTCGACTTCGAACTTGGGTCGCTTGTACTCTTCGACTCGAACGCTAGCAGCACCACCGGGGCCTTCAACTACTTGAACCGACATCGCTCCAGTCAGTTTGCCACGAGGAGCAGTAAAGCTGCCTGAGAAACTGCCGTAGTCATTGGTGCGATGCTCTAGTCGTTCGACCTCTTTATGGTTGACGTCGAACAGCGCGACTATAACTTTGCGGCCTGCCAGAGTCTTGTATTCATCATTCTCTCGATCAGTTGCATAGCTGATGCCTTTGTATCGAATTGTTTGTCCAGGACGGTAGATGGACCGATCAGTAAAGAACTGCGTTAACTCTTGTACCTGTTCTCGCTGACGATAAAGTCCAACCTGGATAATACCAGCCGAGCTAATCTTCTCGGTACCTGAACTTGCCAACAGCAACATGCGTTGTCGATTTTCAGGCTTAAAAGAAAACTCGCCATTTTCGTCGGTTACAACTGATGGTATTTCCACAACGCGTTGTCCACCTCGATCATATTGCCAAGCTTGAACTGTGGCACTTTTTACTGGCAATCCATTTGAAGCATCCAGAACCTGGCCGCTGACAATTCCACCACCATCATCTGTGCGAACTACGAGCGACAGTTTGCTAATCCACACTTCGGCGACGCTGATCAGATTGTCTTGCTCCTTAAAATCCTCGCGATGGCTGCTTACCAAGAGATAAGATCCCGTTCCGATGTCCTCAGGAATCTTCAACTCCTGCAGTGCTGATCGATAGTCCGTTGTAGCTGGCAGATCAGTCGACCAAGCTTTCACTGGTGTGCTGGACAGCAGTCGCTGAATTGCGGCTTCGTCCATGCTCTCTGGTTGCCAACTTTGAGGCGAAGCCGCGAATTGCTGGAAGTTGAATCGGACCATTCGAAAGTAGATCTTGTTCACGTTTCGATAACGCACTTGAATCGTTGGCCAAGGAGCGTTCCAAACTCGTTCGGTCATCACCTGAACTTCGCGAGCTTCAATCTGTGCGATCAAATTAAAGCAACGATTGGCTCCAACGCTGTTTGGAAAGCGATCGATGGCTTGCTTGGCAATTTGTCGTGCTTCAGCGGGATTGTCTGCTTCGAAAGTTAGCTGTGCAATCGAAGCAGTTGCCGAGGCCCATAAGGGGAGATCGGAAGCAGCGGTCTGAAATCGTTTGAGCGCAGCTTCGTAACGAGTCTTCTTCTCTTCACCGATCGCATGGTTGTAGGCAAACTGAAGCCTGCCAAGATCGGCATCCAGTTTGGCGGTTGGGTCTTTATCGTCCAAGTGAAAGCGAATCAAGTCTTGGTAGAGTTTAACGGCAACGAGCATCGGAGCACGCTCGTCTTTCGTTTCAGGTTTCCAAGCCAAGAAGTCCTCTGTCGAGCCCAGCACTGGACTATCCGCCAGAAGATCGAACGCGTGAATCGATCTCGAACCAGCTTGTTGACCTGCCGTGTAGAACTCAAGTGCCTCGTGGACCAAGATGTCGTACATGGTCGGGCGGTAGTTGGCCGGGACATTGCCGGGATTGAGCAGCACTTTGAACTTTTCAATTGGAACCACCTTGAGCGCCTCACCGGCCTTGAGAGCGCGAACGAATTGCCCGTCAATGGCTCGTAATATTCGCTGAAGGTCCCAGGTCAACATATCATCGTCTGGACCGGGCACTGGCTTGTCATCTGCTTTAGCTGGATCGCTAGATTCTGAAGCAGCCACGGCGGTTCGTTGAGAAAACTGCCAGCGATTCTGCTGGAAGAAGCTCCACATCCAGGTGGCTTGGATGGTCTCCAGCATGGGCCGCAGCGAAGGATCGGCTGTGTCGATGGCGGAACGCATACTCTTCAGTCGAGTGTCGGGCTTAGCAGACTCGCTGGTGGCGGATTCCAAGTCGATCCGGGTAGCTAGAACTCGTACTTGCTCAGCCACATCGCCGTTCTTTTTGGCTCGATCCGCGATCGGAACAAGCTTTTCCAGAGCAGTTTGCGGACGTCCCTGATTGAGCGCCTGAGTGAATTCTTTCCAAAGGGGATCATCGCCGGGCTGTTGTCCAAAGGATGGTCGCATGGTCCAAATAATTCCAAACAGGAGGATCAAACTGATTGCGATTCGAATCACGGCTTACGACTCCAGGTTTCTCTCAAAGAGGAATTGCAGCTTCAAAGCTCTATTGTCTGGATATGAGGCTAAAAGCCAACAGGCAGGTCGGTGCAAACTGCGACCTGAGGGGCTTAAACGCTTTTTTGGTCCAGTTAGTTCCGGTTTTCTAAGCCCGAGAGCTGAAAACGCGACACTTTTTTTGAAAACTCGGGTTAGGAAGTCGCAATTTACACACCTTCTCGCGACGGTTTTCCATTTTTCACACAACTAGTAGAAGTGGGATAAGCTTGCTAGAGTTGATGCACGCAAACCCGAGCGTTTCGCAAATTCGAGAACCTGACCGACATACTCCTCACACCCGCTATTGAATATCGCCATGGAATTTCTAGACGTACCAGTGTTTGACGATGACCTATTCAAGATGTTGGTGCGTTTTGGCATCAACCTTTTCTTCTTGGCACTGATGGTCGTGCTGGCGATACGTCCCATGCAAAAAGACCGCGAGTTCGCCTTCACGGCGGTGATGATGAATGTGACAGTCTTCTTCATCTGCTTTTCCCTGAAGAAGCTGGATCTAGACACCGGAATGGCGTTAGGTCTGTTTGCAATTTTTGGAGTGCTTCGTTATCGAACCGACTCGATTGGTGTCAAGGAAATGACCTATCTATTCATTGTAATTGCGATCGGCGTGATTAATTCGTTGTCAAACAAAACCACCAGCTACAGCGAAGTTGTTGTGGTGAATTTGCTGATCTTGTTCTCGGCGATCTTAAAAGAACGTATTGTTGGGCGACAGGAAGTTATCGAAACCAAGAATGGTGTTGCAACCAAAAATGGAAAGAAGGAAGAGGTTAGGACTGAGAAAGAAAAGATTGACAAGGATAAGTCGGAAAAACTGCCTAAGTACACAGTGGACTATGACAATCTTGAGTGGTTGGGCTATCAGCATCGAGAGACCTTACTGGCCGACCTGCGTCAGCGCACTGGAATGGAGATTGTACGAGTTCAGGTCGATCATATCGATCTACCCAAGAAGCGAGCCACACTGATCGTCTGGACCAACGAACCCGTACTAACATAGCTACCTTCGCCAGAAGGTGGTGGCTCAACTTATCAGTGCGCGGCGAATGAGATACTCGCAGAAGTACTCGAGGATCTCGGCTTGTTGATAGGCAGTTTCAAGATCTTTGGCCCAGTTCATCATGCTATTGCCGTGAATGATAAATGCTTGGGGTAAATAACAATCAGTTGGAGTGAATTCAAGCGCCTTCTCCAGCTCCGCAATCTGCTTGTCCAAGTCTTCGCCTCGAGGAACAATCGGCAACCAATGTCCTCGCTTTTCGCTGTGAGTGGTGTCTTCGCGAAGTGAAAGAGTGCTAAGAGATTCCAGCAGTTGATGATCCTCCAGCAACACACCATCCAAAGTCGCAAAGCGATCGGCCAGCAAGTTGGACCAAACACTTTGAGTCTGAACAGTTGCCAGAGATTGACCTGCCACAGAGTATCGTTTCGCAACCCAGGCATGTAGAGCGAGATCGGCACCGAGCGAATCGCACTGAGTCAACTCAAGCGTTTGAATATCGGTTGCGGATAGCTTACTACGACAGCGACGCGAAGTTACGGCGGTTAGCTTGTTTGGTTCCGCAGGCGACAGCAGGCTGTAGCAGCACGATCCCGCGCGGGTCCAGCCTCGCTTCCAACAGCTTCGGCCAATCTCGATTAGTTGCTCTGCGATTGAAGTAGTCATTAGCTGTGCATCCGCGCGAGTACGTTGCCCTTGCCGATTATCTCCGCTTCGGCCGCCGATAGCTCCGCCAAACGAACTTTCACAACTTCAGGATCTGCATACTGTTTGGCCAGTCGAACATAGGTGCTATGATGCCGAGCTTCCGATTCGAACAACCCAGCATAAAATTCGGCTAGCTCGCTGTCCTGAACATGTTTGGCCAGCAAACTAAATCGCTCACAGCTTCTAGCCTCGATTAATCCTCCAATCAACAATCGATCCACAGCTCGGTCGGGTTCATTGGGGCGAATCAGTTGTCGCAGCTCTCGAGCGTAATGACCTGGTTGTTGCAATCGAAACTCGATACCACGCTTTTCAAGAACGTTTAGCACCATATGAAAATGCTCAAGTTCCTCTTCGACGATCTTGGTCATCTCTTCGCACAGATCCCGATTTTCGATGTATGCACCAAAAAGACTCATCGCTACCGCAGCGGCTTTGTGTTCGCAGTGGGCATGGTCAATCAAGATCTCGTCGAGCGATTGGTCGACTTGTTCCAGCCAACGCTGAGTAGTAACGCTTTGAAGGCTAAGCATGGCGAGCTAGTTGAAAAAAATGACAGATGACCGACGTTGAGCAGTCCCCAACGAAGGCCACTTAGCGGCGAAATTGATCGTAAATTAAACTGTCAAAGCACAACTTGCGAAACTCCCCAGAACAAACCTACTAATTCGCCGATGTGCGGCTAGAATTGTCGGTTTTTCCCGACCAAGTTTTTGCTTTCGCTTCCAATATCCTGCTTTATGGTACTGCTGGCCGCCTCGAGAATCTCAAAAAGATACGGTGATCGTGAGATCCTGGGCGAAACGAGCCTTGAGATTCGTTCGGGTGACCACGTAGCTCTGGTTGGTCCGAACGGCGTCGGTAAAACGACGCTTTTAAAAATTCTGACTGGGCAGTTGAGTTCTGATACCGGCAATGTCGAGATGCCCACGCGCGGGTCGATTGGTTATCTGGAGCAGCATCCGGAGTTTCGGCCCGAACAAACGGTCTGGTCTGTAGCCGCTGCAGCGATCGGAGACATTTCACGTTTGACTGCCGAATCGGAGCAGGTGGCAGCCGAGTTGGCTGCGGAGCCTGATTCAGCTCGACACGAACAGTTGCTGGAGCAGTTTGATCGGCTGCAAGCCAAGCTACATCAGGAGGACGCCTACAACTGGGAGCATCGTGTCGAACGTGTACTACAAGGATTGGGATTTTCGCCCGATTGGAATGATCGTCCGGCACAGAAGCTGAGCGGTGGTCAACAAAACCGTTTGATGCTGGCTTGCTTGTTGTTGCAACAACCCGATCTGATGATCTTGGATGAACCCAATAACCATTTGGATATCGAATCGACCGAGTGGCTCGAAGACACCTTGAACGCATGGCCTGGGGCATTTTTGTTGGTCAGCCACGATCGTTTCTTTCTTGATCAAACGGCTAATGTTGTGCTAGAGTTGGTCGATGGAAAAGTCGATCGATTCAAAGGAAACTACACTGCATACGTTCGACAGAAAGCCGAACGGCTTGAAGTCCAGCGTCGAACTCACGAGCGGCAACAGGAGGAAATTGCCAAGCTTGAGGATTTTGTTCGCAAGCACCACTACGGCCAGAAAAGCACTCAAGCCAAAGATCGCAGCAAGAAATTAGAGCGTATCGAGTTAGTTGAACGACCTCGCGAGATTCACACTCCCACTTTTCGCTTTCCGCCTGCAACTCGTACCGGAGATATCGTCGCGCGCGCGACGGGGTTGGCGAAAGCCTATGACCGACCGCTGTTCGAGAAGTTGAGTTTTCAAATCGAACGCGGCGAGCGCTGGGCAATACTCGGATCAAACGGTTCTGGCAAATCAACGCTACTTAAATGTATGCTCGGCGAGTGCGCGCTGGATCAAGGCAAAGTCGAGTTGGGTGTGAACCTAAAGATTGGTTACTTTGATCAG
Source organism: Pirellulales bacterium (assembly GCA_046349795.1). Taxonomy (GTDB): domain Bacteria; phylum Planctomycetota; class Planctomycetia; order Pirellulales; family Pirellulaceae; genus Aureliella. Next base: position 88,308 of record JAXMBP010000012.1, read on the forward strand.
TTGCTTTCGAAGCTTGATCCAGACATGAGTGCTGCGGAGTCGATTCGGGTACCTCATCGCGATCTGGATGATCGAGCTCGCCGCGACATCTTGGGCGCGTTTGGCTTGTCCGGCGAAGTTGTCTTAAAACCTCTGCGACAACTTTCGGGAGGTGAACGCAATCGAGTGATGTTGGCTTGGTTGTGCGCGATGGAAGCCAATGTGCTGATTCTGGACGAACCGACAAACCACTTGGATTTGTGGTCGCGTCATGCTTTGGAAGAGGCGATTTCGGCTTTTGATGGTACAGTAATCCTGGTTACGCACGATCGATATTTGGTAAACGCAGTTGCCGATCACTTGTTGGTTTTACGCGGAGGTTCGGCCAGCAAGATTGTGGGCAACTACGATACCTACAAGCATTGGTTGAAAGAGGGTTTGGCCGTTGCCGATCGTGGAGCCGTGAGTCAAGCTGCCAAAGACAAGATTGCTGCCAAGGACAAGTCGTCGACTTCGACAAAGCCGTCCACGGACAGCAATGCCGCAGGCTCTGGCAGTAAGCGCAAGAGAAAATATCCTTACCGCAAAGTATCGCAGATCGAGCAGGACATTACTCAGACCGAATCTCGCATTGAAGAGATTCACAATGATATGATGCAGCCTGAAGTCCTGCGCGATGGTCGACGAGTGAAACAGTTGCAAGAAGAATTGGCTTCGTTGGAGGCTCAGTTGTTGCAGCTTTATGAACATTATGAAGAAGCTTGCGAGTTGAATTAAATGGCGTTTTGGAATCGCAAAAAGAAAGACCAGCCCGAATCCTCCGGCGACCAACCTCAGAAGTCTTCGGGGGTTTGGGGAAGCATCAAGTCCGCGCTTTCGGGTTTTCGTAAAGCTCTGAATACTGACATTCGCGATTTGCTGAAGTCCGATGGCGACTTGGTGGACGACGAATTCCTAAAGCGTTTGTTTGCTCTGCTGGTACGCACCGACATGGGCGGTCCGATGGCCAAACAGATCTGCGATCGAATCGGCAACGAATTTCGCGCTCGCAAGGTTCAGTTCAACGAGATCGTGGCTATCGTTCGCACGGAGATTCGCCAAGCGTTGACTCAGCAAGGTACAGAGGTCAAGCGAGCGGAGAGCGGCCCGACCGTTTATTTAGTCGTGGGCGTTAACGGTTCTGGCAAGACAACGTCGATTGCCAAGCTGGCTCACAAATTGACTCAGGAAGGCAATCGCGTATTGCTTGGGGCTGGGGATACCTTCCGAGCTGCGGCCTGCGAACAGTTAACGATTTGGTCGGAACGCATCGGTTGCGACATTGTGACCGCCAAATCGGGCAGCGATCCTGGCATGGTAGCCTTTCAAGCTAGTCAGCGCGCTGCGGCTGAGAATTATGATGTTTGCATCATTGATACCGCTGGTCGTCTGCAAACTCAAAGCAACCTAATGCAGGAGTTGCAAAAGATCCGCCGCGTCATCGCGAAGCACATTCCCGATGCACCTCATGAAGTGTTGTTGGTCTTGGATGCAACTGCGGGTCAGAATGCAATCAGTCAGGCTCGAGGTTTTTCCGATGCAGCGGGCTGCACCGGAATCATCTTGGCGAAGATCGACGGCTCGGCCAAAGGCGGCGTGATCGTTCCCATCTGCCAACAATTCAACTTGCCAGTCAAGCTCGTGGGGCTCGGCGAAAAGCTGGACGACATGGCCGTGTTTGATGCTGACGAGTTCGTCAAAGGCTTGTTAGATGACGAGTAGGTACCTGTTCTAGTCGTAGCAACCTTCGCCCGTCGCTACCTTCGCCCGCAGCAACCTTCGCCCGTAGCAACCTTCGCCAGAAGGTGGAATTCGGTTGATTGCGTTGAAAGTTGAGTGCGTTGGCCCTCCCGGTGGCGCTCGTTCCTCGCTTGCCACCCTCCCACTAATTGACCAACTAGCTGTAGTTGCAACCGCGAGTGGGAGGGTCCTCAAAAAGCCTTCACAATTCACACTTCGAACTTCTTCTACTGCTTTTCAAAGCGGCGGATGTTGGATGCGGATCTAGAACTGCTGCTGGTCGATTGCTCGCTGGATGGAGCCGGATTTGCTGCCGGAACTGGAGCTGGCGCTGAAATCGGGGCTGGCGTTGAAACCGGCAGCGACTTAGGGAGCTCGTTAGCTTCAATTCGCTCGCCTTGATCGTTCCAAGCTAAAGCGGCCTCAACTAGAACGCCGTGGTCGTAGTTGGCAACAGCCTTGCGCATGCCGTTTTCGTGCCACCAACTCCATTTGCCATGCTGCTTTCCACCCAAGTACACACCAACGACTTCACGTTGATTGTTGGGGAAAAAGCCGACGAACGATCCTTCTTGTACACCTTGATTGTAGGTCACTTGCGATCTTACTGAACCATTCTCATAGTAGACGGTGTAGGTTCCATGTTTAACTTCGTTGCCTTTGACGTCGTAAGTCGCCAAGGTGGTTGAGTTCCAATCGTCCAGGGTCACCGGAACTTGAGCTGGTGTTAAGAATTGATATTCGAGCTTGCGCTTTTTGTTGGCGTAGTACTCAGAATTCTTTTCGGCTTTCTGGCCTTGGATGTACTGCGTTTGACGAGTGACCTTGCCTGTCGAATCTTTTTCTGTAAAGACACCATCGAGTAGCCCGTTTTTGTATTCGCTCTGCCAAAACACAGCCCCATTGGAATGATACCAAGTTGCAATCCCACTTCGCTTACCCTCTGCAAGCTGAATCTCGCTGACCTTCTTGCCATCCTTGTCGGTGATGGTCCATAAGCCATGTAGCTTGCCGCCAACAAATTCGGCCGTCGATTGAAAGGGAGCCTTGAACTTGTTGTAGGGCTCGGTCTCAAGTAATTTTGACTCTTTCGCATGACAGAATCGAATCCAAAGGCCATCGCGCTTACCCATGTTGAAATGCCCGGACATTTTCAGTTCGCCCGACTCCGCCCACTCCTGATATTCGCCGTGGCTGACGTAGTTGCCGTTCACATCCAACTTAACGTGCTTGGCAACCTTGAGCGAACCATTGGGATGGAGTTGCTGGACAAGTTCATCATCGCCCACCTCGCCGACTTGTGATTGCGTCACTTCGAGAGGTAATCGTGCAGGTGGAGCCTGTTCATCATTCTTTAGAGAATCGTCAACGATTTCAATAATGCTCGATGTTTCCAACAGCAGAGATTCGGCCGAAGTTAAGATTGCGGGCACTGAGGCTGAATTGACAGCGGAAGACTGCTGAGCAAAGGCGAATTGGCCAGCGGTTATACTTAGAAGGCAGACCGAAGCGCAGGGAAAAAGATGAGAACGAAGTTTAGAGCGACCACATAACATGAGGTGAGACTCCGGTGGAAAAAAATCGATAGGGGCTAAGATCTTCTCCTCACCTGGCCGGAAATGACAACGATCAATGATGCTATTGGTCTGGCGAGAAAACTACAAAGGTGGTTATCGGAGTTGCCCATGTTGAGCTTTGACTGGAATTTGCCTTTCTTAAGACTGATCGACCTGTTTGTCCTATTTCAGCGTAGAATCCACAATGGAAGGCCACGCCCATCATCAATTGAGGGGACTGTCGACTTGCCCGCTGGTCAGCTAGCTATACCTTTAGTGTGGTAAACTCAAATTCTCGGTGAAAGCCCTGGCAAGAATGACTCGCAGAACAAACTTGGGTGGCGTTGTCCATACCTATCAAAAATATGACCCAGGGAAATTTCCAAGCCCTACGCAGCCTTTGCCAGACTTGGTTTCAACGGCGTTCGAGCACGCCCTTATGTATGGACAGTATGGCGAGCTAACTGAAGAGGAATTGGCGCGAGCGATTCGGCTGACGCCGGACCAACTGTCCAATTTGGGGCCAAGTATTGATCATCTTCGCAGCATATTGGAAGAGCGTAAGCGAAAGATTCTAGCGACTTACGAAGCCGACTCGGTGGAGAAGAAGGCTCGTAAGGTCTTTCAGAAGGCCTCGCAGAGCGCGAATCCACCGAAGCATCTTCGCGATCCATTCCGAAGAGCGGTCCAAGAGCGGCAGATCTATATCTTTGAACGCATCTACTATTTGCTGGGCGATGATACCGATGCTTTTGCTGGACAGCTTGTTCAGGTGATCGAGCATCTTGGAAATCTTTACCAGATGGAAGAGCTGAATTCGAAGTATCAATTTACCGGCAACCAATCGATGACGATCCCTAAAGCTCTGGAGATCAAGGAAGAGTTGGAGAAGATCGACGAACTGCTTAAGCAGCTCGAAGAAGCCGCCAAGACAGCTCAAATTGGCATCATCGATATGGACAGCTTGAGCGAGTTTGCATCGACTGAGGATATGGGCTCGCTGGAGTCGTTGCGCGAGCAGATTGAGAATCTAGTGCGCGAGTTGGCTGAGCGTCAGGGGCTGGATCGCGACGGAAATACGGGAGCATTTCGATTAACGCCTCAAGCCTATAAGGTTTTCCAAGGCAAGCTGCTCGAGCGAATTTTCTCGAATCTCGAAGCTAGTCGAACAGGTCGGCACGGCGGAAGAATTGTTGGCGAAGGTAGCGTCGAGCTGCCTCAGACAAAACGCTACGAGTTTGGCGATAGCTTGGCCAACATGGATACGACTCAAACAGTCATCAACGCCATGTTGCGAGATCCGAATGCTCAGCAGATTCGCCTGAGGTCTGAAGATATCGAAGTGCATCGCACTCGCAATTCGCCTAAATGTGCCACGGTGGTAATCATGGACATGAGCGGATCGATGCGCCACGACGGGCAGTACATCAATGTCAAGCGCACGGCTTTGGCGCTGCAAGGCTTGATCACGCGAGAGTATCCAGGCGACTTCCTTCGCTTTGTCGAGATGTACACGTTTGCCAAGTTGCGGCCCGCTGGTGAGATTATCGAACTGATGCCAAAGCCGGTTACGGTTTACGATCCTGTAGTTCGCTTGCGAGCGGATATGAGCCGCGAAGATATCAGCGAAATGCAAGTGCATCAGCACTTCACCAACATTCAACACGCTCTGCGACTTGCTAGGCAGAATTTGGCCACAGTCGATACACCCAACAAGCAAATTGTGCTGATTACCGATGGATTGCCCACGGCGCACTTTGAGGAGTCGATGCTGTACATGTTGTATCCGCCCGACTTAAGAACCGAGAACGCCACTCTGCGCGAAGGAGCACTCTGTCAGCGTGACGGCATTGTGATCAACATGTTTTTGATTCCAAGTTGGTCTCAGTCGGAGGAAGACATTCGGTTCGCTTATCGACTAGCCGAAAGCACAAAGGGTCGAGTCTTCTTTACGGCTGGCCGCGACTTAGATCGCTTCGTCGTTTGGGACTACATTGACCGCAAACGCGAGATTCTGAAGTAGCTACCTTCGCCAGATGGTGGACACTAGGACGCGGCAATTCGTAGGCCGTAAAAATTTCGTAGGCCGTAAAAAGTTTACGCAGTAACGGCAATCGAAGTCTAACAGTCAGAGAGACAACTTTGAGTCAAGGTACAAATGAATTACAACCAATGGATACAACAGACCGCGGCTATCTTCGACCGAGTACAGCAAAAAACGAGTGATGCCAAGGTGAAGATTCAGCCGCCCCTCTTAACTGATGAGGCAAGGGAGCTAAGCGCAAATTGGAAACATATTCCAGGTGAACTGATGGACTTTTGGCTTACGGGTTCGGCCCAAATATCTGCTCACTATTTTTGGCAACTGCTACCATCCCAACAAGAAAGACTTTTCGGACCGAACGAACGTTACTTATATGGTGGAGTCAATTTTAGGACCGCTGATATGGTTTTTCCCGGGAACTCGGCCGATCTGCTTGAAGGAATGGATGAATTCAGGGAATCAGTTGGAGACATAGCTTTCGTCTGGTGGACTGAGTTCGCAATTTTTCATGATAGTATGAATGGAGATTGTCTTGCAATCGGTGCTGAAATGGGGGATGATCCACCAGTCTATTACCTGTCGGCTAAGGACAATCGTAGTAAAAAGATTGCCGACCATTTCTCAGAGTTCTTGCGCGATTGGCAAACGCTTTGTTTTATAGCGCCTGAAACACATTTGAATCACTGGCTTGGGCCATCTGGTCGAATCAATGTGGACCTGTACAAGACAGCAGAACTACGCACACTTTTACTATCCGACCTTCCATGATGGAAGTCGGTGGTTCGCGTGCAGCTCGCACGAATTGGAAACCTAATCGGTGCCGTGGGGTACGAATACCTTAGGCAACAGCCGTAGCGAGTTGACTCGTTGAACTCGACCAAGGCGAGATGTGATGAGCAAAACCCACCAGCGCTGTTCCGAATATGCTGCTCACTATCAGGATTTCGACTTCCTGTTAAGCCATTGTGTCTCCTGCCAAGCAGCCGCAGCGGTGAGAATACGTTCTATGCGCGAATCAGGAGCAAAATATGCTCCTTCTCTGTTAAGTGTTTGCCAAGCCACAATCGATCCACTTCGCGCCGAGGTAACAAAGACCGAAGAGATATTGCTTGGCTTCGGTGCGATGACTTTGGGTGATATCCTCGGCACTGTTGGTTATTGCGAGGACAATGAATTACATCAACGGATTGTGCATTGGATAGTTGAGTTGGTTGATTCTTCGAATACCGTGGTCGCATTCTACGCACTAAATGCAATTAGACTTTCAAAGGTAAAAGAGCCGCGAACGATAGATTGTCTTATGAGAGTCATCGAGTCAGATCAGAGGCTTGATGAACATCCGTCGGTGACACTTCGCGCCGTTGCTTTACGGACTCTTTTCCAAATTGGTTACTCGATACCGCCAAGTTTGCAAAGCTCTCCTGCCTGGCATGAACTTTCTGTAGCTTACGACTATTGGCAACAGCAGGATCGATCGGTAGCCGATGAGGTTACATGGATGCATAATTTCGAGCTTCGTTGAGTGGGTTAAATGGTACGTTCGCCCTCCCGGCAAGACTCGCTTGGGCTCGCTTGCCACCCTCCCATTAATGAATTAATCGGCTGTAGTTGCTTTCACGAATGGGAGGGTCCGAAAATCCCAACTACGGTTCTAGCTCGAAGCCCGTAACAAGTTTACGCAGTTACGGCATAGGAAGCTCGGTCTGTCAAAGAGACTCGACCCTCTAGAGTTGCCTTAGATTAATGCAAAGACGTTCTGTTATAATGCTCTGAACTCAATCAAGCATTAGCTTTCAACGATGCGAACTGAAATCGTCGCACCATACGCCCATCATGAAGTTCCCACTCTACTATTTGTTTCTTGCAGTACAGTTTTCAACAGTTGTGGCTTTCACGGCCAATTTGCCAGCTTATGCAAAACAGGGCGACAATCAATTCAGCTTGTCAGGGATTGGTCAGGGTATGAAGCTGGTAATCGCTTGCCGTTAGCCCGCGTTTGTAGCCATAGCCATTCAGACAGATCAAAAGCCGCTGCAATTGTCGACTGTTACGGACCAATATGGTCAGTATCAATTCGATAGTGATCTGCCTAAGTTTGAAGAGATCCGTAGCGTCACTCTCCGGGCAGTCGCCGACGGCTTCGCAGTAGCCCAATGCAGCTACCAAAAGCCTACCATAGTTCGAGCTACGAACTATTTTCCAAAACTCTTACCAACAAAACCGAATCGGCTGGTAACCAATTTGTCGTTACCTCGTCGATCCCAAAAAGTCTTGACGGTCGTAGATCCATCAAACAAGCCCTTGGCTGGAGCTAAGCTGATCAGTTTGAACGAACTTAGCTGCTTTTCCGACACTCGTGTTATTTTGGGGGAAAATATTTGGAATGCTCTGGGCCTGGAGATCGCCACCTCGTCGGAACAGGGGGAATTTCGTGATCTGCCCATCTGCGATGAGCGGACATATACAGCGGTGGTTTCTCACCCCGATTTTGCGCTGGGCGAGACGACACTGCAACCAAACCAGCCGCGAGTCGTGCAGCTTAGTAAAGGTACTTTGGTCACTGTTGTGATTAAATGTGATCACGATCAAACGATGGTAAAAGAATCTCACATTCATGTGATTTACGATTCAAATTCCCTATCGTTTCTTCCCGATGAGAATGGGCGATTGCTTCTACGGCTAACCAACGATGGTTTGTCTTCCGGCCACTCAATCTATGTTAACGTTGATCATCCAAGCCTGACACCAACTCGTGGGCTGACGTTTACTCCGAACAACTCTGAAATGAACTTTTCACTGTGTCGAACTGGAAGGCTGAAAGGTCGGCTCATCGATTCAAATGGACTTGGTGTAGTCGGCTCCATGGTTAGTCCATTGTTTGCGTCAAAGTCACCAGTTCGTCATGGTAGGGAATCGGCTGTCACGGATACTAATGGTGAGTATCAACTAAAGGTTATTGAGGGCAATGAAATTGTTGGGCTCAAGATGGGCAGCACAGAATCATGGGCTGACAAACAACTGGATTTTCAGCCAACGCTGGTTGAGGCCAATAAAGACTATTCTCTCCCCGATGTAATTGCGTCTTTAGTTAAGGAGCCATTTTGGGTAAAGGTTGTAGATTCCAAATCCGGGCAACCAGTATCGGGGATGGTAGTTGTTCCGAGAATTGGAAAACCTAAGCTAACTGATGAATCTGGTATGGTAAGCTTCATGACAAGCACGACTGATATCGCTACACAGGCCGTCGATCCATTTCGAGCTTTCTCAGCGCATCAAATGGTCAAGCTACGTTATGCTCCGGTCAATAAGGATCCTGGCCGTGGGAAAATGTTAGTCCAGATTCCTGAGGAAATGTGCCTCCAGCCCGATCATTTCTTGCGGGTACAAGTTATGGACGAAAGAGAACTTACGGCGATTCCTTTTCTGTCTCTAAGGCTCGAACAAGGAAACTTGGTTAATCTAAAGGCCACGGATCGTAGGGGAATGGCGGTATTCGAAGGACTTGCAGAAGGGGAGTGCAAACTAAAAATACTTGGAAGAGATTGGCGTGACAAGCCAGTCTTTGAACAAGTAATTGCGATCCAGAATCAACTCGAATCTGCCAAGATCAAAGTACCACTTGCTGGCTTGCCAAAAAATTTAGGTATCCATCCTGCGATGGAAGATAAGCCCACGAAGCCACTCATCACTGATTGCGATTGGTTGGCGGGCCATGATACGACGCTTGACTGTGAGCCAACTGAGCATCTCGTGGTTTGCATTAGTCCGTACCTTGACGTTTTTACTGATGCCGCTTTGGTGCATAGCCTTTACGCTGGCAAAGGCTTTAAGTTTGTTGGAGTATGGCGTTGCATGAACAGTGAAGAGCTTTCGGCTGCGCGTGAGAGAGGAGCTTTCCCTATTTTGATTGACGATGCTAGATCCAGAATAGCAGAAAGGTTTGGCGTGCCCATTCGGGGCATCGAGTGGCCCTATTTTATCATTTATGACAGCCATGGTTACGAGACTGCATCTGGTGTAGGAATTGGAAACCTAATTGGTGCCGTACGGCACGAATACCTTAGCCAACAGCAGTAGCGAGTTGACTCGTTGAAACTCGACGAAGGCGAGATGATGAGCAAAACCCACCAGCGCTGTTCTGAATATGCTGCGCACTATCAGGAATTCGACTTCCTGTTAAGCTCTTCGTAGCTGATCCCGCCAAGGTTCAATCTACCCTGCTCTGCACCTTAGTTGATCTGCTCGCTCGGTTGAGAATGCATGCCGATGCGCTACACCTCTGAACCGTGGCCGGTTCAGCTACAAAGACACCCGCCGCTTCGCTCAAACACCAACATTACAACCGCAGCCACAAGCTCTTGAGATACTCCGTCTCGGGGCAGTTGGCAGAGATGGGGTGGCAGCAGGCGGCTCCAGCTTTGGCGATGATCTGAATATCGCGAGGCGTAGGCTTGGGGTTGAAGTCTGAGGGCAAGAACGCACTTCTAGCTGCCGCGCGAACCAGCTTGGTGAACTCAGCTTCTTGCAGCAAGCCAGCACAGGAACAGGTGAGCATCAGGCCGCCGGGTCTGACCAGTTGCATAGCTAGTCGGTTCAGGTCAAAGTGCTTGCGCGTGCCCTCTTCCAGTTCTGCTCGATTGCGAATCAGCTTGGGTGGATCAAGCACGACGATGTCGTACTGCTTGCCACCTCGCAGCATGTCTCGCATGTAAGCAAATGCGTCTGCCTGAGTGAACTTCACATTTTTGCTGACTTGATTGATGGCCGCATTCTGACGAGCCGTTACCAGTGGAGCATCATCCAAGTCGATACCGGTAACTTCGCGAGCTGCACCGCGTTTGGCCGCCATTACGGAAAAGCCTCCGGTGTAGCAACACACATCCAGCACTGTTCGATCTCGTGAGTGCTCCGACAACTTGAAGCGGTTGTCGCGTTGGTCGCAGAAAAAGCCCGTTTTGTGGCCGGTTCCAAAATGAACGCGATACTGAGTCCTATGCTCGGTAACAGTAACTTGGTTCGGCAATTCGGAACTTGAGCGGCTCTTAATCTCGTAGCCTTCTTGACTCAGTAGATTGGGGCTTGGGCTGATCAACCAGTGTTTCGTTCCCAAACGCTGCGACAGTCGTTGAAGGATCTCTTGAGTTCTCGGAGCCATCGCGATGCTGAACACCTCCGCGCTCAAGCAATCACCGTAACGATCGATGGCAAGGCCGGGAAATCCGTCGGCTTCAGCGTGGATCACTCGGTAACAATCGGTACACTCGTTTAGTCGCAGTGCTTCAACTCTTAGGCTGACCGCTCGATCAAGCAAGTTGTCCCAGAAGGCTTCATCGGGAAGAGTCTCCTGCCAAGAGACAAGTCGAATGGCTACTTCGGATTTTGGATTGTAGATGCCGTAGGCGAACGGCTCGGGCTGTTGCGATTCTGTATCGGTATGAAAAACGCGGACCCAGTCGCCCGCAGATGGACTGCCCTCTAATTCCATAATCCGTTTGCGATAAACGGTCGGATGAGTCGTTCTTCGGCTAATGATCGCGCTAGGCAGTTCAATTCCAGCGGCGGGTGCCAAGGGAAGCTCGACGGGCAGTCGAAACTGTGGTGTTGCCTGAAACGACTTTTTGTAGGGATTGGTGCGGCGTTGAGCCATCGAGCGTAATTTTTGAAATGCGAGCTGGGATAGGGATTGTGCGACCGTCGATACGGATGAACCGTGTGGGCCGAGCTATTGAGACGAACATTTTACTCGGCGAAACACGACGAAAATACCATTATTCTTGTGTCGGGATCTCAGAATGCCGGGAATCGGAATTGAGTCGAAGATCTATTACAATGGAAGAGCAAAGCTGACTCCCGCCTGGCGATTTCCTAGCAGTTGTGATTTCCCCCGACTCGTAGCTATTGAAATCGCAGCTTAATCCCACCAACTGCCTGAGCTTATGTTTTTACGCATCCACCTTTTTGCCGTTATTTGTTTCTGCTCGGTGCTATCGCCACTGGCATCGGCTCAGCAGTCCATCAAGCCAGAGGAAGCCGAGTTCTTCGAGCGACAAGTCCGACCGCTGCTGCTTGAAAGCTGTGTAGGTTGTCACAGCCAAGCGGTCAACAAAGTCAAAGGTGGGCTGAACATGGACAGCCGCCAATCGATGATTGATGGAGGCGAAAGTGGTGCAGCGATCAATCTTCAGTCGCCTGACAAGAGTTTGATCCTGGAAGCGGTTCGACGCGAGTCGATTGAGATGCCGCCTGATAAGCCTTTGTCGAGCCAGCAAATCGCAATCATCGAAAAGTGGGTCAAGATGGGCGTGCCATGGCCAGAAAGCAAACCAGACGCGGCTGGTGGTGAGAACTGGGTCGCGCGGCGGGCCAGTGAACATTGGGCTTGGCATCCGATAAAACAAGTGCAAGTGCCAAACACGGAGACTTCAACAACTGCCAATGCGATCGATGCTTTCATCAATCAAACGCTTAGCGAACAGAAGATTACAGCCTCTTCTCAAGCTCAACGCCATGAATTGATTCGACGATTGTACTTTGACTTGATCGGCTTGCCGCCAACTCCTCAGCAGCTTGAAGAGGCTCTTGGCTCTGGCGCGGATTCCGATCAGCAGCTTATCGATAGGCTTTTGTCATCGCCCGAATATGGCGTGCGATGGGGTAGGCACTGGTTGGACTTAGTGCGTTACGCCGAAACGTTGGGGCACGAATTTGATTATCCAATCCGTCATGCATGGCGATATCGTGAAGCCGTTGTCAACGCCTTCAACGACGACATCCCGTACGACAAGTTCATCGCCGATCATATTGCTGGCGATCTTCAGAACGTTCCACGCATCAATCCACAAACCGGTGTGAATGAAAGTCTAGCACTCACTGCCTGGTGGTGGATGGGAGATTCGGTACATGCTCCCGTAGATGTGAAAAATGATTGGGCAACGCGATTAGAAAACCAGGTCGACGTGTTCTCTAAGACTTTCCTGGGGATGACAGTGGCTTGTGCACGCTGTCATGATCATAAGTTTGATCCCATTGGCGTAAGCGATTATTACGGAATGGTCGGTGTGGCCAAGAGTATTCGTCGGCGATTTGCCATCACTGATCCTCATGACCGCATAGCCAATCATCGTGAACTGTTGAAAGCTCAGCTCAATCAAGCCAACTCACAAGCTCAACAAGCTTACACTGCAGTGAGCAACGAGTCAGTCCAACGATGGTTAGATCAACAGATTGAGTCATGGCGTTCGCTATCGGCCGATCAGCTACAACAGCAGTTACCCATCGGTTCACCATTGTTTGCACTACGTCTGTTAGTGGAGCAATCGCCGACTGACAAAGATCCCAACATGCATTTCATGGAGCGATTGAATCAACTCCGAAAAGAGGCCGCTCGAGCCGAAGCAGATTTCAACAAGTGGCAATCGGAAAGTCAGCAACTGGCAGACTTCAGTCAAGGATTGCCCAACGGCTGGCGATTAGAAGCCATCAAATCCAATGACTTTACCAAACCTCAAGGAGCCGAATCGAGTGCTGCAAAATTGGATTGGTTCGACGGGGCAGTTCCACTACCGAGTCGAACAGATGCGTTTGCCAGCGATCGGTTTGGTCGTTCGCAGTTCATGACGTTGCGCTCGCCAAACTTCACTCTGTCCAATCGGTGTGTTTGTTTCAAGATGCGGGGCAAATCGACTCAATCTATGGTTTGTGTTGATGGGTACTTCATGGTCGAAGTTCAAGGCTTGTTGTTCGCAGACGCACGAAAGCCGATCGACCAGCCGAACGATTGGGGTTGGGTTGTTCATGCAGGGGATTTGAATAAGTACATTGGCGATCCCACGTTTTTGTCACTAGAGGCTGAATCGGGAGCATGGTTCCAAATCAGCGAGGTTCGCTTGGCTGATCGCGGGCCGCCAGCGAATCCAAGCTCTACCGCATTGCGAATGTTGAACAGCTCTGCGGACAGTCGCCAAGCCTTTCGCGCGATCGTGACAGAGTATTTGGCTCAGGCGATTCGGACTGCTGTGTCTGCAGAAGCTACTGCAAACAAAGTCACAACCATTGCATCAGCTTCCGAATTAGACGCCAAAGGTCAATCCGAACAAGTAGAACTCGCGCGGGCAATGTTGCTGCGTAGTCCCGAGCTGTTGTTGGGTGAGCAGCATGCATTGCTAAACGATCTGTCGCAGCAAGTTGGCTCGTTGGCAAATCAAACACCACAGCCTGTCGTACTTATAGCGGCAGAAGAGGGTGATCCACACGATGCGGCGATCGAACTGCGTGGTAATCCTCATCGGTTGGGTGATACAACCCCACGTGGATGTTTTCAGAGCCTGACGCCTTGGAGCTCAGTTGCTGCCGATTCTTCGGGAAGGCTTGAATTGGTTAAGTCGCTCACAAATCCAGAACATCCGTTAGTTGCACGAGTAATCGTCAATCGCGTGTGGCATCATCTGATGGGCCGCGGTATTGCAGCTTCGACAGACAACCTAGGAGTGCTCGGTAGTCGTCCAACTCATCCCGAGTTGTTGGATTATCTGGCGGCTCAGTTTGTTCAGCACAATTGGTCGATCAAATGGCTTATCCGACAGATCGTTAGCAGCAATGTCTATCGACGCAGTAGTACTCCACTCGACGAGCACTCGACGAGTGATCCCGATGGCAGCCTGTATAGCCATCGCCTTGTTCGTCGTTTAGACGCTGAGGTTTTGCGAGATGCCATGTTGGCTACCTGCGAATCGTTGGATTCGCAAATCACTGGTCCCAGTGTGCCGATTTATTTGACCGACCAGATGACAGGCCGCGGACGACCAGGACAGAGTGGTCCGTTGGATGGTAACAATCGCCGGAGTGCGTTTATCGAAGTTCGTCGAAACTTCTTACATCCGTTCTTGTTAGCCTTTGACTTTCCGATGCCAAGCACGACTACAGGGAAACGCAATGTGTCAAACGTACCGGCTCAAGCATTGGGTTTGTTAAACGACCCGCTGGTTGATGAACTGGCCAAGCGTTGGGTGGCCAGAACATCGTCGATAGCGGAGCTAAATCAACGAGTTTCGCAAATGATTCAAACCGCCTTTTCTAGGCCAGCGAAGCAGAGTGAGATTCAACGTTGCGTAGATTTTGTGAATCAATCACCCAGCGATGGATGGCTAGATTTAGCTCACACATTGATCAACGCAAAAGAGTTTTGGTATTTGAAGTAGCAAGTCAAATTGCCTTTTGCGAAACAGGCTCCTTGGGAATGGACGCATTGGAGAGTCGGAGCCTCTAATAGTCAAGGTCGATTGCGCCGATCTCAGTTTCGTAACGCCTCGGGGCCGACTCGAATAAAATAGTCAAAAAATGGGCGTCGGCTTTCTTTTCGCAGTTCTCCTGCGTCGATGCTTACTGCCGAGCTCTACTTGGAGAACTGCTGAAAGCCGGGTTGTGCTGGATAAGCTATTAGACACAGAGGCATCGATAGAACGTGGCTGCGTTTCTGAATGGTAACCAGCCCACGTACTAAGAAAGGCTAGTTGGGCATGGAGAATGGGCCAATAGAAAGATGAGCAATTGCGAACAATCGCTCTACGAGCTGGTGGATCTTCAGGGAATTGGAAATGGTTAGGTCGTAGTCACAGATTGTTTCAGGTTTGACCAATCGTAGTCTGTATCCGGTGGCGGCAAAGTGCGGCCATCCCTCGTGTAAAGCTCCACAGCCTCACTTACGATATCGCATAACTCGGCGAACACGGCTTTGGGGTCATCCCCGTGGCAACCACCTAAGACCAATTTAGGGCAACACCCAATGAAACACTGATCTTCCTCCGACCAATAGACGATCTTGGCATAACGGTCTGCTTCGCTCATTTTTTACTTTCCTCGATCGCAAATTTCACGGTTCGTTCTTGGTAACTCTTAGCGTCATCGCTGAGTTTTCCCGAAATCGTAACGATTCCCTTTACTTTGGGATGCACAAAGTTTCGATGGCTTCCCTTGCCACCTCGGTTTTCGAACCCGGCGCGCTCTAAATCCGCAATCAGCTCTCTGACTTTTCTCGGCATCACCATCTCCTGGCCTTCCAGTATAGCTCGATTTGGCGGCGGAATCCATTTTCACAGTAATTGCCTGCTGGGGAAGTTGGCTATCGGTGAGAGTGATTTTTCAGACAGCATATTCAGGATCAGCAGATGGAAAAGAACATTTCGACGTCCTATAAATCCTGTCCAGTTCATCCAGATGCCGTTCTATTTTTCCGGCACTACGAGGAGCAGATGCAGCGCTTGCTCCTCGCAAAGCGGCATTTGGCACCGATCGTGACATGTTTGAAAATGCGGATCGCATCGGGTGATACGCAGGCGTGGCTCCGATCACAAAACAAAGCGGTAAAAGTTGTTCAGTCTATCGATGGCATACGTGTAATAAGTACGTGCTCCAAACATTTCATGAATTCGCCAGTGCCGCCGCCAAGTGGTGCCCCTAGAGCAAGGCCTTCTACGACATGTGGAAGGCCAAAGGGATGAAGCGTCATGCTATTCTTCGCAAATTAGCCTACAAGTGGATACGCAAACCTCTGGCCTTTAAAAACCGAAGTCTGCTGACTCCTCACTCACAAATTGGATAGAATGCGGTCTGAGACGTTGGATACTGTTTGCGACCTAATCAGAGGTGACCTACGAAATGAAATCAGCAATAGAGTGCAACGTACCATCCACTGAATCGTCCGTGGAATCACCGTCACAGAGTACTACGAGACGCCGCAAATTCTTGCTGACCGGCGCAGCCATGATGTCAACTTTTTCGATAGTGCCACGGCACGTACTTGGCGGACAAGGGCAGATTCCGCCCAGCGAAAGAGTCAATATCGCGGGAATCGGTTGCGGCGGAATGGGTGGCGCCGACATTGGAACCTTAACCAAGTTGGGTGCTAACTATGTCGCATTGTGCGATGTAGACGACGAACGTGCAGCGGGTACTTTTAACGCGCATCCGCAGGCTCGGCGATATAAAGACTTTCGCCAAATGCTGGACCGAGAAGCCAAGAATATCGATGCAGTCTCTGTAGGTACACCCGACCACACTCACGCCGTGGCAGCAATGGCTGCGATCCGCGCTGGCAAGCATGTCTATGTCCAGAAGCCGATGACTCATACGCTGTTTGAATGCCGCGAATTGACCAAGGCAGCTCGAGCCGCTAAGGTCATGACTTCGATGGGCAACCAGGGTCATGCTTCGGAGGGATCGCGGTTGACCAATGAATGGATTCAAGCCGGAGTCATTGGAGACGAAGTGCAAGAAGTACACGTTTGGTCGGACCGCGCGGGCAAACTGTGGAAGCAAGGAATCCAGCGACCCACCGAAACTCCGACGGTGCCCGCGAAGCTGGACTGGGATCTGTGGCTGGGTCCAATTCGGGAGCGGCCCTACCATTCCAGTTACGCTCCGGTCGGTTGGCGCGGGTGGTGGGATTTTGGTACGGGGGCCCTGGGAGATATGGGCTGTCACATTATCGATCATCCGGTGTGGGCCCTGAAGCTAGGAGCGCCAACTTCGGTTGAGGCTTCGACGACTCACGACGGAACGGTGCTGGCCGACAACAAACTGAATTTCGAAACATACCCAGTGGCCGCGATGGTCACGTATCGATTTCCTGCTCGCAAAAATGGCAAACTGCCGCCGGTCAAGATGATTTGGTACGATGGAGGATTGATGCCATCGACTCCTGACGAGATGCCTGTCGGCCAGAAGTTACCAGACAACGGAGTGCTATATATTGGCAGCAAGGGAAAGATGTTTCACGGTTCGCACGGAGGCATGCCGCAACTGTTGCCAATTGAGCTTCACGAACAGGCCAAGCTTGTGCCGAAGACCATCGAACGCTCGCCTGGACACTACGAGGAATGGTATCAAGCTTGCAAGACTGGTAAGTTGCCTGTCGATAGTTTTGAATACGCTGGCCCAATGACTGAGACTGTGCTGTTGGGCGTGCTAGCCATGCGTAGTCCAGGCAATCGGCTGTTCTGGGATTCAGACAACTTGAAAGTCACCAATCTGCCCGACTTGAATCAGTACATTCACACCGAATATCGAAAGGGCTGGGTATTATAGGATGAGCGCATATCGAATCGGTGAGTGGTTCGGATTTCAGTTCTTTGACGTTCGCCCTGATATCATCACTCTGGCAAAAGGCCTTTGCGGAGGTATTCTTCCCAAATTGACTCGCACCACTTCATTCACAATGTTGGTAGCGTTGGTAGCAAGTTTGTTAATGCTCACCAGCCAATCTGCTTACGGGCGCTGACAACGAGTTGACGAATCAAGAGAAGCAGGAGGGCTGGGTTCTGCTGTTCGATGGGCAATCGACTAAGGGTTGGATGTCGATCAAGCAGGAGGCTTTGAGCGACCGTCACGTTCAGCAGGGAAGTTTGAATCCGCATCCGTGCAACTACATGCTGGTTTACGAAAAGGAATTGGAGAACTTCAAGCTATCGATGGATTTTAAGATATCTCGCAACTGCAATAGCGGAATCTTCCTTCGCACCTCTCCGCTAACGCCGCGATCAGGCAAAGACGTCGGTTTCAACGGAATCGAAGTAGCCATCGATGACACAATGACCAATGGATTCCACGACACCGGAGCTATTTACGATCTGATTGCCCCTGCAAAGAACGCGATGAGACCCGTCGGTCAATGGAATCACATTGTCATTACTAGTAACAAAAACGAGTTGAGCGTCGAGCTGAATAGCGAAGTCGTTGCGCACATGAACATGGACCAGTGGCCCGAGCCCAACAAGCGTCCCGACGGTTCGACTCACAAATTCGACGTTGCCTACAAGGATCATCCTCGTCGCGGCTACATCGGTCTTCAAGACCACGGCAGCGATTGTTGGTTTAAGAACATCAAGCTGCTGCCCTTAAAGTAATTCACGTCACTTCTTCAGCCACTTATCAAAAAACGCGAAAAGGGCTTGTTCGGCTTTTTCAGCATCGGCGCCCTTGAAGCCGTGACCGGCTCCATCGAGAGTGAGAAGTTCGGCTTCGACAGTCGATGCTTTTAGTTTGTCGATCAGCCAGACAGCTTGTTCGTGAGCGACGTACTTGTCTTCAGTTCCGTGAATGCAAAGCGTGGGAGCTGAATTGGGAGTCACCCAGTACAACGGACTGGCTTGGATGTGGAGCGACTTCTTGGTGTCGAGGTTTCCTCCTAGCCATAGCGGCAGAACTTCATGAGCATCGACGCTCTTGCCGTACGACTTGGTGAAATCGCTAGGACCGTAGACATTGACTACGCATGTGACAGCACTCGATTGTTCTGGATTACCGCCGTTGCCCTCAAACTGTGGAACGTAACTGGTCACGCCAAGGAACTGCGCTAGATGGCCTCCCGCGGAACCTCCCGTCACACCGATGCGATTCGGATCGATCTTGTATGTCTTCGCGTTTGCTCGCAGCCACCTTACAGCGGCCTTCGTATCGTGCACAGCAGCAGGGAACTGATACTTTGGCGCCAGACGATAGCTGATCGTTGCAGCCACATAGCCTCGCTGGGCCAGCTTCACGACCAGCTCGTCGTAACTTTCTCGCTTACCCGCCCTGAAGCCGCCGCCATGAATGCACAATACAGCCGGAAAGGGACCATCTCCACGCTTTGGTCGTGCAAGGTTTAACATCAGGTGTTCATCGCCAGCAGTCGAGTATTCGATGTTCTCAATCCACTCGACCGAATCGGGAATCGGTGGCGCTGCGCAGAGGAAATCACCTACTAGGCTCATCCAAATTAGAACTTGAAGTTGAATAAGAGTCTTCATCGAGATTGTTCTCCGGAAAAAAAGGATGGCGGAAGCGGTTAATCTCTCGGTTCACAGCACTTTGCTGAGTGGAGTCGACTTTTCATAGTTGTCGTGGCAAAATAGGTTACCGATCACTATTTGTGTAAATTCGAATATTAACGATGCTATCACGAGAAGATGTACTACAGCAAGCCCTCGCTCTTCCGCCATCCGATCAAGCGTACGTAGCTGATATGCTTGAAAGTCAAATTGCCGGACAACCATCCATTTCGCCCGAGTCCGCTGAGTTGTGGTCAAATGAGATTGACCGGCGTGTTGCAGCGTATGAACGAGGCGAACTAGCAAGCATTGAATTCGAACAGTCGCTACAGCAGTTGCGAGTCGCCATCTCTCAGCATCGTCAAGAACGAGACCGCACGTGAGGTTTCGTGTACTATCGATTGCTCAAATGGAAGCCACGGAAACTTCTGGCCTTTGAGGCCGAAGACAGAAGCAAGAAAATCCAAAAGCTCCTTTGTAAGGCCTTTCAGGCCGAGGACGGGCTTTCGCACAGAGGACTCAGGAAACTCTGAGCGAGGTCATACTAAGGCTTCCAGCTAGTAATTCATCATTGAAAAAATGGTGGTTGGCTGGATCGTGTTTAAGTCCAAGGATGTAAAGCAAGGGCAGGAAATGCTCTGGCGTTGGTGCAGCTAGTTGCATCGAACGACCTTGCTTGGCGTAATCGATCAGCGGTTGATAATCTCCGTCGACGATGCAGCGATTCACGAATTGCCGAGCTTCAACAGCCCAATCAAATCCATGGTTTTTTCGATGGAAGTTTTGAAAATCGATCATCCGCAGATTGTGTACGATGTTGCCGCTGCCAAGAATCAGAATGCCCTTGTGACGTAGCTCATTCAGCCGTTGACCGAGTTCGAAATGACCGCGCGTAGTTAGGTTCCGATCAATGCTTAACTGAACTATGGGAACATCGGCGCGAGGGTAGAGATGCATGGCAACAGTCCATGCGCCATGATCGAGGCCCCAATTGTCGTCTGGCGTCACTTTGGTCGGCCGGCTGATCTCAACGGCCAAATTGGCGAGATCTGGACTACCAGGAGCTGCGTACTGAATATCATTGAGCTGTTTCGGGAAGCCTCCGAAATCGTGAATCGTTCGCGGATTGGCCATCGCTGTGACTTTCGTGCCTTCAATAAACCAATGTGCAGAGATGCACAAAATAGCTTTGGGTTTTGGCATCGAGCCGGCGATCTCGCGAAAGCCGCGAACGAATTGATTATCCTCGATCGCATTCATGGGGCTTCCGTGACCGACGAACAGTCCAGGCATTGGGTCTGTATCTGGCAA
The DNA here is from genome assembly GCA_046349795.1 of Pirellulales bacterium. GTDB lineage: Bacteria > Planctomycetota > Planctomycetia > Pirellulales > Pirellulaceae > Aureliella. Next base: position 108,782 of record JAXMBP010000012.1, read on the forward strand.
CGATTCCGCCAAAGCCTTGAGAGCAGTTAGGTTACTCACCGAAATCGCACCGATCGTAAGTTGAGTTGAAAATCTCCGTCGATTCATCACGTACTCCATTTTTGACGGGCTGCTTCCAGTTTCGAGAACGATTATCTCCTTGGAGGCACGTTTATCGCAAGCCCGATGATGAAGTAATTGCCCAACCGGGTTCATTCCTTGTTGAGGTTATTTGATACACTGTATTACGTACAACACTTCAACCGACAAGGTGGCCGCAGCATGTTCAGAAAAACACATTGGATGGCGCTTGCCGTATTGTGCTGGGGAATTTTGTTCCGCCAAGCTTTTGCGCAAATTCCCGATGCGCCAGAGGGATTGGTTGCCGGTATTCCCGCAAACTACACGGAATCGAAGGCTGGTGGAATAGAGCTTCCGAATCTGCTTAAGACCTTCGACGGAAGTCCCGTAAATGATCTACCAACCTGGATTGATGTACGGCGGCCTGAGCTGCTGAAATACTTCGAGTCAGAGTACTACGGTCGAATCCCAACAACAGCGCCGAAGGTCTATTGGAAAGTAGTGAGTACCGATTCGAAGGCCTTAGATGGCAAGGCAGTTGAAAGGAAACTAGCGGGTCACATGGGGTCTCCCGATGGGCCAGCCATTGATGTATTGCTATATACTCCGGCCGAAGTTGAAAAGCCTGTTCCGGTGTTGGTTCATTTGACATTTGATCCAGCCCGACTTCGCAGGCCTAATCAAACTGAGCAGCCAACGGATAGCGCTGTCCCTCGTCCTGGTTCACCAGCTCACTTGATCAGTAGAGGATATGGTTACGCGAGAATAATCTATTCGAGTATTGAATCGGATGTTTCAGGGCAATCCAATGTCAACATCGCTCGCAAGCTGGCACTCCAGCCCAATCAACAAGTTCCAGATCCTGACCAGTGGGGCGCAATATCGGCCTGGGCTTGGGGCATTAGTCGCTTTATGGATTATCTGGAAACGGACCGCACAGTTGACGTTAAGCGAGTTGCTATCACCGACACATCACGGTTAGGAAAAACTGTAACATGGGCTGGTGCCAAAGATCAGCGAATTGCGATGGTAATTGCTTGCTGTGGCGGAGAAGGCGGAGCCGCCCTGGCTCGTCGGAACTATGGTGAAACGATCGCACATTTAGTTGCCCCAGCGCGATACCCTTATCAATTCGCGAGCAATTATCAAAAGTATGGCCTAGACCCAGCCGTTAGTTTAGTGGACACACATTGCCTGGTTGCGCTTATGGCGCCGCGTCCTATTTTGCTGTCCACCGGCATTCGTGATGGATGGTCTGATCCTTACGGGGAGTTCTTGGCGGCCCGGGCTGCAACGCCAGCCTTCGCACTCTATGGCAAGCGTGGAATCGAGACTACAGAATACAAGTCCGTTGGCGAATTGGTTGGGAACGAGCTTTCATATCTTATGGTCGACGGAGGACATGGAGCCACTGATTGGGAACTTTGGCTGCAATTCATGGACCGATATCTCCAGCCGAAGTAAGTGTTAGGTGGTTGATCAAGTTAACAATCCGTGAGGCGCGCGGATCTGTTTTGACGCATCTCTATGAAACCATTCATTTCAGGAGTGCAAAAATGTCCAGCGACCACAAAACTCACCTTCCGGAACCCGACGCAATGACAATTGATCCTGCCAATTTGGGGAGCGTCGACCCTCTTTCGGTCGAGGGTATTTTTCTTGTTGCATTGGGCAAATCCGGCAAAGAACGAACTACTTTCCTAGCGCAAAAATGCCAAGATGAATCTCAACGCCAACGGGTCGAAGCATTGTTGGCAGCTTATGAAAAGGCGGGCGACTTTCTTCAAAAGCCAGCGGTGACTTCGGAGCCAACGCCCATTGGTCAGTACCTGTCACCTTCCGAGGTTCCAGGCACGATCGGCCGCCTTGGGACCTACGACATCATCGAAGAGATTGGTCGCGGTGGAATGGGTGTCGTCTTCCGAGCTTACGATCCTAAGCTGCAGCGAATCGTAGCGATCAAAGCTTTGGCGCCTGAGCTAGCGCGATTGCCCTCGGCCCGGCAGCGATTTCTGAGAGAGGCGCGGGCAGCCGCTGCAATTAGCCATCCACACGTCGTGACCATCTTTGCGGTCGAAGGTACTGAAGAAGCTTCACTTGGTACAGAACGCACGACACTGCCCTTTCTCGTGATGGAGTGCATCGTCGGTCAGACATTGCACGATAAGATCAAACGCGTCGGCGCATTGAAGGTGGAGGAGACTATTCGCATCGCACGGCAGATGGCCGAAGGTCTTGCAGCGGCTCACAAGCGAGGACTGATTCACCGCGACATCAAGCCAGCCAACATCTTGCTGGAGAATGGCGTTGAACGGGTCAAGATCACCGACTTTGGTCTGGCTAGAACAACCTCGGACGGAGGTATCACACACACTGGTGAAATTCTCGGCACACCACAATGCATGTCACCCGAACAAGCTCGCGGTGAAGTTGTCGATCAACGCAGCGACCTGTTCAGTCTTGGTTGCGTACTCTATACGATGTGCACAGGTATCAGTCCATTTAGAAGCGATAACATACTTTCTGTGATGAAGAAAGTATGCGAAGAAACTCCCAAGCCAATCCAACAGTTGAATTCTGAGATACCCGAATGGCTCAGTCAATTAGCTCACCAATTACTGCATAAGCAACCCGATCATCGTTTGCAGTCAGCAGCCGAGATTGTACAAGCTTTGGAAGCTCGCGCTGTCATTTCAGGTTTATCAGTTGACACGCATGATCAGACTGGGCAAGCATCGGATCGATCAGTCGTCGAAGTTGGACCTTACAATAACTCTGCAGCGCCAATCACGCCAAGTCCGCGCGTCTCCCTTTCAGCCTCGCCAAGCGGCACCTCCATTTCACGAGCACCTCGTTCTCCCTGGTCAATTCTCGGCTGGATGCTTGTCGGGCTAATTAGTGTTGGAGTTCTTGGAGTTCTTCTACTAGCGATTGGTATCATTGTTCCATTCATTATGGCGCGACAGTCAGCTCCTTTGGAAATGAGCAAAGTCGTATTGGAGACTCATGGGAATAAGATCTCGCACATTACGATTGATGGCCAGGAGGTTCATTTGCAGAACTGGGAAGTCGATGATAGCGGACGCCAGACTTTTATGGGCTACACCGGACCGCGAACCCTGGAAATACAATATGAATCGGACAATCCGCAAGAAAGGAAGCTTTACAAATCGACGGTCAACTTGAGCGGATCAACTACGATCGTTGATGCGGCACCAACGATTCGTCCCCTGGCTTCGCCTGATGCCGAAAAATCCGGTTTGAATCAGCAGCCCGCTTCGAGTTCCTTTTTAGCGAATATGCGAGCCGCTGGCGCTGCGAACAGTCCATCGATTGCATTGGCAGACTCAGTCGAAGTGCTAACCGATCCGACGACGATGCCGCGTTATCCGTATATCGATAACCGTTATCAGACCATCCTGACGCATGCGTGGGTTGATCAACCGGGGCTGGTTATTAGGCTCAAGCCGCTGACATTTGAAGGTCAGGAAAATTCGGATGTTGAGTACATCGCGAACTGTGCGTGGGGCGTGGGGTACTTTCAACATACAGGCGACGGAATGCAGCAACCCGTTGAGCTGCAGGCAGGACGCTATCGCGTACTTGTTCAGGATCTGGATTATGGCTGGGAGCTTGATCGTCGCGGCACAATTACATTGGGTCGAGGCCAGCAGACGATTCAAGTCAAGCGTTCCTTCGCGGGTCAACAAATGACACCGACTCCAGAAGGTGCCAATTTTCGCTGGGCTGGAAAGACATATCGTCTGAAGAACGCTTCCGAAATGAACGCGGTCAATGAAATACTTGCCGCTATGTCCTCTGAACAGACCGAAGCATCACGTTATGGAGTTGTTTATGGGCGGGTAGATTGGTCTGTACACGCTTTGAAAGAACAGTTCGTTTCGACCGAGTCCGATTCAAGTTCTAAAACTCAACTTTGTTATCAGCCGCCAATGATGAAACTGGATATCCCCACCGGACTAAACATTAAACACATCGACATCGTCGCTGAGCAGGGCGCAATGTACTGGAATCGTTCTGTACCAGAAGGGTTCCATGTTCCCGGTGGCCAGCTACATTACGAAGTGATCTATCAAGACGGGTTTTCCTGGACAGGTGACACTCGCAAGGTCTTGGACCTTCAGAGTTTGTCGAATCAAACTTTGATTGTCGGACCTTTGACTCGAACTCGGATGCGAGATTTCGTGCTGAGCGGCCAAAGGACGGCGGGCGATAACGGGATGGGGTTTTATTGGTTTGACAAGGACGCGATCTATCTGGATAAACATGCAGTCAAGGCTGCCGAGCGGTTGATACTTGCTTGGCTAGATGGCGAGCCGGATGTATCCGAGGCTGAACTGTTGCGGCTTGGCAAGGTTGATTCGTGGGAGAAGCTCTGGTCCAACGGGCAATCGAGTCTTCCACGAAGCAACATGACTTTTGCTCTGATACCTGGAAAGGAACCTGGCACATGGAGAATGAAAGAACCACCAGCCGGCGCTGTGCAACCCTAGTTCTCATCGTTGAGGTGTAAATTGAGTTTGGATAGAGCGCCTATGGAGACTCCAGTCTCACGCATCCTTCATCGAGTCTCTTCAGGAGAAGCTCTCGCGTCGGAGGAATTGTTGCCGCTGGTTTACGACGAGCTGAGAAGGTTAGCCGCAGCGAAGATGTTGCACGAATCGTCCGAGCACACCTTACAGCCGACGGCTCTGGTTCATGAGGCTTACTTACGATTGCTTCGGGGCGAACCTCAGGCATGGGACAATCGACGGCACTTTTTCGCAGCAGCCGCTGAAGCGATGCGACGAATCTTGATCGAGCATGCTCGCAGTCGGGGTCGCATCAAACGCGGTGGAGATGCAGCTCACGAGCCGCTCGGCGAAATTGCAATGAACCCGTCGATTAACTTGGAGGAGATCGTTAGTGTGCACGAAGTACTTGAGGAGTTCGAACAACTGATGCCTGACAAAGCGGAGCTGGTTAAACTTCGCTACTTTGCAGGTCTCGATGAAGTAACGGCCGCCGAAACACTTAATATCTCACGAGCCACAGCCGCACGCTGGTGGACATTTTCTCGGGCCTGGCTGTTTCAAAAGCTGTCCGAACGATGAGCCCACGACGGGGCCATTTTCCATTCCCAACTAACCAAATCGGTCACCGTAGTCAAAATCTGCCGGGCGTTCGGCCAACACTGTGAAGCATTTGTGAATTGAAAATTTTCGTTCCAATGCCCCGCTACGAACCCTCCCATGCGCCTAACTAACCATTGGAAATACAGCATTTCATGGGAGGGTCGGTAAAGCGAGTAATGCGAGCTTTCCGGGGAGGGCACTCCCGGCGGCGCTCGTTCCTCGCTTCGCCAACCTCTCGTTAATCAATCAAACTACTGTAGGAACGCAACCGAACAGGAGGGTCCGAAAAACACAAATTCGGTTCAAGAATATGCTTCACAGCGTTAGCCTTCGGCCCTTTTTTGACAATCTTGTTCTCTCTCGTTCTCGCTCCCAGGCCGTTGACGCCGTTGACCTGGGCTAAGTAAACCTGAGTAAACCTCTGGCCATTCAGGCCGAAGACTGGAAACGACAACTTGAGTGAGTGAACACTAACCTATCGATTCTGTGAGACTGATCTGGGTGGCTTTGAAACCAGCACAGCAATAGATGTATCAATGTAAGTATGGAAGCTCCAAACCATCGCAGTACTCGATTCAGCATCACACTTGGCTTTTGTCCAACCAACAGCAGCCCACTAGGTTGTCGCCCATATTCATTCACAAAGTCGCGATTTGGCGTAAATCCAAAGATCTTGTCGTCAGCCGGTAGCAATAGACCTTCAATACTGTTGGCTGGTTGCCAGTATTGGGCCTGATGAATGCCTTCGAATCGAACCACAATCCAGCTACCGGATTTGTTGTCTAACAACGCTAAGTCAATACTATTGGAAACGCCGACATTGAATTTTGCTCGATTGATGTTGAAAATACTGAAGAAGAAAGCCTTTATCGTGCCGTGCTCGAAATACGCCGGACCTGGCCGAGAAGTTGCAGAACGAGTTCCTCCAGTAAGCCTTACTAATCGACGTTGAGCTATTGGAGCCTTCAGAATCTCTGCGACATCCGCCTCCTGAAGTTTAAGGTTTCGTCCATAATCGATGGCAGAAACAACAGTAAAATAGCCAGTCAAAATCAAGACAAATAGACCCAATAGAGCCATCCTTCGAGGTGCTCGACTCAATCCCAAAAGGTATCCAGTTGCGAGAAAGAGAATGGAGTACCCCAGACCGATTTCGAAGATCAAAAGCGGTAAGCCGACATTAAATAGCGCGAAGACGCTTTCCACGCTACCTTTGACAAACAACATCACAATACTCAAAATAACCCAACAAGGAATCGAAACAAGCGCGAGGCGTAATGGACTCCAGCGTAGATGCTTTGGCTTGGCGACCCTTTTGGACAATCTGCGATATTCGATGGCACCGTAGACCAAGGCTGGAAGGCCACAGATCACGAGGAATGCGATCCATGCACCGTGATCGGGCAATTGGACGCTAAACACATCCCGATAAAGCAACCAGACAACCAGAATCGCTGTAGCAATTACCGGCCAAACAATTGCGACCCATCTCATAAATTGGGAAGTCGCAATGTCGCGCCACGAGTAGATTTTCGATGATGGCTGCACGATAACATTTTTCCCAGCGTAAACGAGTGTTCAATGCCAACTATTTCGCCGTCTACTTTTCAGCAAAAGTCTGTGAATTTTGGTCGGTCATTTACCAAACAATCCGCCTTCTACATTTCAATCCGCATCTCGCCATCTTCTTCGATGACATAGACACTGAGCGTTTCTCGCAAACATTCGGTGCTCAACGTCAACTGGGCTCGCATCGCACTTAATGGCGGATCGCCAGGTCCTCGCTCTGTATCCCAAAATCGCGGATCAAGTTCAACATCCACTCGCATCATTTTGCGAAACCAACTGATCGGCGATCCCTTGACTTTGATGGGCTGGGCTTGAGCCATACGATCAGCCACTCCATGGAAATCGGAAGCAAGCTTCTCAAGCTTTAGCTTCTTAACGCGTTTGCGACTTCCGATTGTCAACATTTGATCTACGGCCGAGTTGTCTGCGACTGCAAGTGCCTCAAAGAAGGTAAGGCCTAGTCGCCGGTATTCCTCTTCGGACCAGTTGTTGCGTTTCGTCTCTTGTTTTCCATCCAGTGGCTTGCCTTTTTTATCCTCGATGGAGAACTCTTCACAGATGATGGGAAACGGCTTACGATCACAAAATCTCTTCTCGTCCAACGCAAACAAAAGAGTCTTCTGGCCGCCAACTGCCTTGGGAGGTTTGCCATGCACATTAGTAAATAATGCGTCACCATAGCTCGCTTGCGTCGACTTACTTATGCTGAAATGTGTCAATCGGCTTGGCAGTTTCAGTGGATAGGGTTTAAGTTTTTCGATAGTAACAACCACCGTGCGGTCGACCCATTTCTTAGTCTTCTTGTCCAGGACAGTACCTTTGCGAGATTTCTTCTCCACTGACCTTTGATTCTTTAGGAAGTCCTGAAGTTCGTATAGATTGGCAATAAATGACAAAGTCAAACAGCACCCGTCTACCGACGTCCCTTCGTCCGTGGTACCGCTCAAAGTAATCCGTACGCCGGTTGAGTTCCACTTAACTTGCTTTACATTGCAGCCCGTCAATTCGAATGGTAACTTGGACATGACTCGACTCCGCGTAGAGATTTCAGGCGATAGAATACGGCATACAAGTGTCTGTTATTGTACATCGGAGCACAGAAGCGGAGTTTCTTAAGCTCAATTGGAAATAGGGATTCAGCGGACGAATCACATTTGGACTCGTCGTGCAAGAACTGGTAAGGAAGATGTTGCTGGAATTCGTCACCAGCTAAGAGGAATCGATTACGGGGTTTGTTTGCGAAAGGATGTATTCGGATGCAAATGAACTTGATCCGCAATTGCGCACACCGCTGTTGAGGTGTTCGAAAATAGTAGTCATTTCGCGTCCTGTCGCCGGTTAAGCTCGACATTGGTCCCAGGCTTGCGCATGATGACGCCATTCACACTTGAACTTTCGTGGTTACTGGCCCGGCCCTGTTCAACTCTTGTTCGCGAAAAGTCTATCATTAACCTCTGAGACACTAAGACATAGAGGCGATGATCGTGGAATATTGCTGTGAGTTATAGATAATTGCTTACTGCCATTCTTCAATCAAGAACTGTGAAAGGAAGATCTATAGGCGCTGGGAGTTGTCTCCAGTCGCCTGCAGAAGTGTTTTCGCAAGTTGGCAGTGGAGCCAAGCCCGGATTGATGGGCGACCTGTTCGATCGATAGATCCGTTGTTTCGAGTAACGCTCGAGCGCGGTTGATGCGGTTCTCGTTAATCCAGTTCAGCGGGGAATGGCCGGTCAACATTTGAAAGCGACGATGAAAGGTCCGCAGCGACATCGCAAATCTGTCTGCCACCTCTTCCAGAGTGAATTCCTTGGTCAGATGCTTGTTTATCCAATCTAGCACTTGTGCCATGTCAAGATCCTCCGACGTCAGCACTGTTGGCTGCACGTATTGACTTTGACCTCCTTCCCGATGAGTTGGCGCGACCATGCGTCGGGCGACAAGATTGGCTACTTCAACTCCAAAATCTTTGCGAATGACTGACAGGCACAGATCTAGCCCAGCCGAACAACCTGCCGAGGTAGAAATGCGACCGTCGTGAATGTACAAACGGTCTTTGAACACCTTGGCCTTTGGAAATAGGCTCTGCAGATCGTCACAGTGCAGCCAATGAGCGGAAACTTGCCGGCCATCAATCAGGCCCGCATGTCCTAATACAAAGGCCCCTGAGCATACCGAAATAATTCGAGCACCATTGCGATAGGCAGTCTTCAAGGCACTGAGAAAGGCAGGCTTTGGGATTGAATGGATGGATCTCCAGCCTGGAATGACAATCGTATCGGCTCGCAGTAGTTCAGTAATTCCGAAATCGGGCTCCATCGAAAGGCCGTGATTGGAGCGGATCGGACCTCGCTCGACTCGGCACGGCTTGTACTCGTACCAGAAATCCTCAAGCCCAGGTCGGATCAGCCCAAACAACTCAGCCACGATTCCATATTCGTAGCCCAGCAATCCGTCGTAAATGGCAGCGGCAATCGTTTTTCGTCTCATGGCACTATTGTAGCTAAAAATGACGTTTATGCCACTTTCGTAACGGTGCATTTTTTACACATAATTCTGAGGATAACTTTTACCTATCCGACAACTACCTAGTAGAGATTCAGCCATGTTAAATGAACGACAGATTGAGCCGCCAAGTTCTGATGAGTACTTCGAATACTACCACCGATACATAAGCCGAGCACCCCAGCAATTTTTTCTGAGTGACTTTGGTAGGCAGAGTCAAGAACTACGAGAGACACTGGCCCGATTGCCCGAAGCAGAAGTGAGTCGACTTCACGCTGAGTTTAGTTGGACACTAAAGCAAGTAATTGGGCATTTGATTGATGTCGAACGGTTGTTTAGCACACGCATGTTGCGCATTGCGGCTGGAGACGTAACTCCGATTCCCGGCTACGAGCAGGATGACTACGTTGCCAATTTGGACTATCAACAAGTCTCCTTAGAGATGTTGCTTGAAGAATTCGACTGCTTGCGACGAGCTAATGTACTTCTGGTGTCTCGATTGTCCGATGAAGCCTTGCGGAGGCGCGGAACAGCCTCGGGTCATACTGTCTCGGCTCGGGCGAACCTGTTCATACTAGCTGGACACTTCGTTCATCACCTGGAAATCATTCAGCGTCGGATTGCTCTTGTTCGCCGCGCTGGAAGCCCCGCCTAATTCACTTATCCCATCGCTGCTGCCGAAACGGTGGTAGCACTCAAGCAATCGGAGCGAGCTTTTGAGATTGTTAACGAACGATTCAAGCAATCGATGTCCGAAAGCGACTACAACGACATCTTTGCCAATGCGCTGCTGATCTCGGTATTGGGCGACCCAAGAGGCACAGAAGTCTTTGAAAGGCTCAGTGAGCGCTTTGCAAAAGACAACAACGCGCTGAAAGCTGTCGCGGCACTTCAGCAGCAGTTCGAGCAAGCGCAAAAGAAGTAAGTCTGATTATTGTGTCAGCCCATCAGGCCCTCCGGGCTTGGGCCCCTACCGAGCTTGTCTCGGTAGAGCCAAGCTCTGTGCCTAGGAGCCGATCTTGCGGTCAACTGAGGCAAACCCCGGGCAAACCCAGTTGGGCCGGGACCCTACCGAGCTTGTGCTTTGACGATTATGGAGATGCAGACGCCGTAACTGCGCGGAGCTTGTTACGGCCTACAAGTTTGCCGAACGACCCAGGTTGGACGAGGAATCTGAACCGTGGCCGGTCCCGCTACGCATGAGATGTCCAGCTACCGGAAGGAAAAGGCTCGTGACCAAAGGTGTCACGGGACCGGCTGATAATGGAAAGTCCAGCTATCTTCCTGGTCTTCGCAGCTCAATGGGGCTTGCTTCACGCGGGTACCGCTATAATTTGAAGCATGCGGAGGCTAGGAGTCGAAGTCTGCCACTTGTGGGGGCTCGAGCTAAAAAGCGTCTAAGGAAAGAGCTTCGATGGATCATTCAATTCAACCACCCGATTTGGCAGTCGAAAAGGACACCAATCCATCAGGTCGTCGTCTATTTTTGGACTGGCAAAAGCCCGTTCTGTCCAATGTCGTCGACCAACTTCTCGATCGATCTGCAACAATCATTGGTCAATCTGGAGTTTGGGATCTGCGGAATTTGTTGATCGTACTTCCCAGCGCTTTGGCTAAGCGCCGCTTGAGTGAACTTTTGGTCATCCGAGCGAAAGAGCGCGAACTGGTCCTATATCCGCCTCGAATCGAAACGATCGGTTGGTTGCCCGAGCATCTTTATGTAGCTCAAAAGCCTTTCGCCAGCGATCTTGTTCAAGTCCTTGCCTGGATGTCGGTGCTCAAGAATACAGCGACTTCCGATCTGCAGCGAATCATTCCTCATCCGCCCGATCCTTCGGCTTATCAGCAATGGTTAGAGCTTGGCAAGCTGCTCGCGAAGTTGCACCAAGAGCTAGCCAGCGATCGACTGACATTTGCTGATGTGGTTACGGCTTTGGGCAAGAATCATATCGAAGCCGATCGTTGGCAAGCTCTACAGCAGTTTCAACGACAATACCTGGATCAGTTGCACAAGCTGGGTCTATGGGATATTCAGACTGCACGATTGGAGGCTCTCAAGCGCGGCGAAGCAAAGTCCAAGCAACGAATGATTGTGGTTGGCTGCGTCGACTTAAATCGCGCTCAACGCGGCTTCCTTGAGGCGATTTCGGATAACGTCGAAATCTGGATTGCGGCGCCTGCCGAATTGAGCAACCATTTTGATCCTTGGGGCTGTCTTGAGAGTGATGCGTGGCAAAGCATGACAGCCGATGTTCCAGCCGAAATGCTGTTGGTCGGAAACTCACCCACAGATCAAGCGGAACTCGTCGCCGCATCGTTGGCTCAATTAGGCGATCAATACCATACGCGACAAGTAACTCTTGGCGTGCCCGATAATTCGCTCATTGCGGAATTGAAGCATCAACTAGACCTTTGCGGCATTCCATCTCGATTTGGTCCTGGCAAACCGTTGACGTCGAGCCAGCCAGCCGTGTTGCTATCGTTGATTGGACGCTTCGTCGAGCAGCAATCGTACTCGGCATTTGCTGCTTTGATTCGCCATCCTGCGATCAATAATCTTTTCAAACTTCAGAAGACCAGAGTGCCGGACGATTGGTTGAGCCAGTTGGATAAGTACTATCAAGAGTCGATGCCGAAGTTGATCGATAGCTTCGTGAACGAGAAGGCTGTTGGTGCCAAGAGCTATCAAGTGGTCACCTCGGCCATCCATCGCTGGCTGGGCAAATTGAATCGGCGCACACTGCCTGTTTCGCAATGGGTTCAGCCGCTGCTGTCGGTCTTGATGAGCGCTTACGAAAAAGTTCCCTGCGACCTGAACGATGCTGAAGACAGTCAACTTTATGAGGCAGCTACCCAGTTGAGCGCTGCCATCATCGCGCTGCGAGATATCCCCAGCGAGGTCGAGCCGAAAATGACGGTCACTGAGCTGATCGACTGGCTACTTCGCAATCTCTCGGGACAGTTGATCGCAGAACCACTCAGTGATACCGCTGTTGAAATGCTGGGTTGGTTGGAACTAGCTTTGGACGACGCTCCGGCGCTGGTCGTGGCTGGCATGCATGACGGAGTTGTACCAGAGAGCGTCAGCGCGGATGCGTTTCTGCCCAACCAACTTCGTCGCCAGCTTGGCATGATGGACAATTCACGACGACTAGCTCGCGACATGTACAGCCTGCAGGTCATGCTGCACTCACGCCAGCAGATGAAAATCGTGGTGGGTAAGACAGACGAGTCCGGTGATCCGTTGGTGCCAAGTCGATTGCTGCTGGCTTGTCCGCTTGAGCAACTGCCGGCTCGCGTGTTGCATTTGGTTCAAGAGGATCGGGCGGATGTGCTGCCGCGAGTTCAGCGCCGTTGCCAACCGGCCCGTGGTGGTAGCAAGCTGATCGTACCAAGACCACAAGAGGTCAAGCCACCGACTACGATCACGGTAACTGCCTTCCGCGATTACTTGAAGTGTCCGTATCGATTTTTCTTGCGGCATGTTTTAAAGCTGCGCGATGATCAAGATGCTGATGTCGAGCTGGATGCACCAAAGTTTGGCGTGCTAGTTCACGGAGCCTTGGATCGTTTCGGACGCAGCGAACTAGCGAAAAGCACAGATGCGGACGAGATCAAAGACTATTTGATCAAAGAGTTGCTGGTCATCGCTGCCGAACAGTTTGGCCCTAATCCTCCAGCCAATATTCTGATTCAGATCGAACAAGCTCAGTCGCGACTGGAAGCATTTGCCGTGAAGCAAGCTGCGCGAGCTGCTGAGGGCTGGGAGATTCGCTTCACAGAGTGCGGTTCAACGATTGAAAGCGATGTTCGCATCGGCAACAGCGGTGAACTGATCTTGATCGGACGCATTGATCGTATTGATTACCACCCCGGCAATGATCAATGGGCGATCTGGGATTATAAGACCAGCGAAACAGCCAAGCATCCTGAATCGGTTCACTGGAATCAGCGCGACAAATGGACCGACCTACAGTTGCCTTTGTACATTCCCATTGCCCGAAAACTGGGAATCACTGGCAATCCAATTCTGGGCTATGTTGGCCTTCCGAAACAAGCTCGCGACATCGATTTCTATGAAGCTAAGTTCGACCAAGTCAAGCTGGCCGAAGCGATGGCGGTGGCGAATGAGGTAGCCAGCAAAGTTGCCGAGTGCGAATTCTGGCCAGATCCGTTGCCAGCAGTCGAGTACGATGACTTTGCCAGAATCTGTCAAACTGATGTGCAGCGAGTCCAAGTAGCTGCGCCGCCCAGAAAGCTCTATCGCACCAACAGCTATCAAGCACAATTGGTTCCCGACGAAGCCGTTCGAGCGGCTCAACGAAAGCTAACCAATGCGATCGTTCGAACGCCAATCAAGTTGCCTCCGCTGCTGATTCGCGCATCGGCGGGTACTGGCAAGACATTCCAGTTGAGCAATCGACTGTTGCACATTCTGCTGTCTGGCCAAGATGTTGATCCGATCTTGGCAACAACGTTCACTCGCAAGGCTGCTGGCGAAATCATGCAGCGCGTGTTGCAACGTTTGGCTCAGGGATGCATCGATGCTAAGAAACGCGACGAGATGGCGGAGCATCTGCCCGATGTCGAAGTTACGGCTGCGAGTTGCTTGGCTACGCTTCGTCGAGTTACAGCCAGCATCCATCGACTGCGAGTGAGCACGTTGGATAGCTTTTTCGCTCAGGTGGCTAAGACATTTTCGTTGGACATGGGCCTGCCAGCCGGTTGGACTGCACTCGATCCGGTCCGCGAGCCGCAAGTGCAATCGCAAGCCATTTCCTATCTGCTTGAAAGCCACAGTCGTAAGACTTTGCTGGACATGGTTCGCATGTTGGCCAAAGGCGAATCGATTCCCGCAAAGTCTCCGACGAAATTCGCTCGACGGTCACGCACGGATATTCGACTTTATCGATCCACCAAGCCAGAAGCCTGGGATCAATTGCCGATTCCTGCTGCCCCAAGCGAGCAAGCGACCGAGTCGTCGATATTGACTCTTACCAAGACTCGCCTCAGCCACAAGAAGATCGATGCCGAGTTAGATAAACTGGCATTTCTGGCCAGTATCGGTGACTGGGAGCAACTGATTCAGCACGGCATTTATAAGAAGCTTGAAGAACGAGAACCAACCTACTACGGCAAAGAGCTTAGAGCGGATTTGACTTTTGCACTGAACACTTTGGCCGAACGCGCAGCCGCCGAAATTCTACCTATCCGCCGCGATCAAACCAAAGCCAGCTACGAAGTACTCAAAGCATACGACAAGAGCTACAACGAACTGATTCAACGTCAACGATCGCTGGCGTTTTCCGATGTGTCCTATTTTCTATCCAAATGGATGCATGACGGTGGATTAACCTCGCAAGGCGCGAAAAATTTAGCTCAACTTGAATTCCGCATGGACTGTGGAATCCAGCATTTACTGTTGGACGAGTTTCAAGATACGTCGCTTGAGCAGTGGCAGATCCTGAAGCCGATCGCACAACCGCTAGGTGGAACTCCTGCCTCCGACAAATCGTTCTTCTGTGTGGGCGATACCAAACAAGCCATTTACGGCTGGCGCGGCGGTGTCGCCGAAATTTTTGACACGGTAACCAAGTCGATCTCTGGTATCCAGAGGGCCGAATTGCAGCGCAGCTTCCGCAGTAGTCCGCAAGTGATGGACGTTGTGAATCGAGTCTTCCGCAATCTGGATAAGCACGGGAACTTTGCCGACTGCGACGCACTGGCGCATCGATGGTCTGAACTGTTTCCCGAACATCAAACTGCTCGAACTGATCTGCCTGGCTTTGTGCAACTGATGAATGGTCCCAAGATTGACCAAGAGGACTTAACGGCCGACGAAAAGCGATTCGCATTTTTGAAATTCAGTGCTGATCGAATTGCAGAGCTGTCCAAGAAGAGTTCTGCCAGCATTGGTGTACTGCTACGCACCAACGCCGATGTGGCTCGCATGAATGCGCTGCTGAGGGATCGTGGAGTGTCAGCCAGTCAAGGTGGCGGTAATCCATTGACCGACTCGGCGGCCGTCGAGTTGATTCTTTCTTTGATGCATCTAGCTGATCATCCCGGTGACGGAATCGGCGTGCGCATCACGTGAGAACTTCGCCGCTGGTTTTTGTGATCCCTGCCGAAGTGCGCAATCAGAACGCGGCAATCAGTGCTTGGTTCCGCGACTTGGTCTCGAGAAAAGGACTTGGGGCAACGGTTAAGTGGTTAGCGGACCAGTTAGCCAATGATGTCTCGTGGTGGGATCAACAGAGGCTTGAACAATTGATCCGCAGTGCGCACGCGTTTGAAGCCACCGGAGGGCGACTGCGAGAGTTTGAAGAGACCGTTGAGCGAGATCGCGTGGCTTTGCCGACCGAGGCGCAGGTAAAGGTGCTTACCATTCACGGTAGTAAAGGCCTGGAGTACGATGCGGTATTCCTACCGGAGCTGGATAGCGATCTAACCAAGTCTACAACGCTATTAGTCAGTCGTCGAAAAGATCCAACCGATCCTCCGGACGGTGTGCTTCGATACATGAATGCTGCTTTGCAATCGATGTTACCGAAGGCTTGGCAAAAGGCGTTTGAGAACAACAAAGCCAGCAGCTTGTTTGAAACACTTTGCGTATTGTACGTGGCTATGACGCGGGCTCGATGCGCTCTTTACATGATTACGCACCCATCAGGTAAGAGCTATCGGCAAGATTACAGTTCTCTATTGCATTCGACTTTGGCTGAAGGTGAAGCCAAGAATCTGGCCGTTCAATCGGAATCGGAAATTTTCGCTACCGGCGATCAAGATTGGTACAAGCGACTGAAAGCACATTCGGCGACTCTAGCCGAGGCAGAATCGAGTAGTGAATGTAAGATTGACGAAGCTCAGTCAGAAATGTTATTGCAAGTTCGCTTGAAGCAGGATGTGGCTAACGCGCCCATTCGCGGAATGCGAGTCACCGCGCCGAGTCAACTGACAGAAGCGGGTGAAACGATCTCATTGGGCGACGTTTTTTCGATAGGCTATCTGGTCAACTCAGCTTACGGCAAGCTTATTCATGCTCTGTTCGAGCAGGCTCAGTGGCTGGATAGTTTCAAGATAGATCTTCCAACGCTCCGACAAATTGCTGTCGCGAAAATGTCTCCCGAAGAATTGCGTCATCTGGTGCTGAGCGACGTGCTCGAAGACTTTATTGGCATGCTTGAGTCCAGCAGCGTTCGTGCCGCATTATCGAAGTCGCGATACCAACGTCCGATGCATGGCGCGTTGCCAGAGCGAGTTGAGGTTGATACGGAACGCAATTTGAGTGCCATGGTCGATGGCAGTTTGGTGGAAGGCGTGGTTGATCGCTTAGTTGTGCTTTACAAAGACGGAAAACCTTATGCTGCCGAGCTGTTCGACTTTAAGGTGGACGCATTCGATCCTGACATGACCTTGCTGTGGCTAGAAGATCGCGTCGAGCATCATCGGCCTCAATTGGAATTGTACGCGCAGATTGTCGCACAGCAGCTTCAGATCCCACGTCAACTGGTTGCCTCGCATTTGATCATGCTTTCCAGTGACGATATTGTGCAGGTGGATCGCAACCAGATTGCAGCTCCCAAGATGCGCATGACTTGGCCACCAAGTTCTTCAAGCAAAACCATCGGTTAGTCATGTACCAAAACATTAACGTAGGATGGGCACTCCTGCCCGTCATGCAAACATCGCCATTGAGATGCCACCCAGTGCGATGAATTGGCCTGTGAATATGTCGGCCAAGAGTGGCCAACCTACTAACGGATTGTAAACAACCATGACTTCCATCAGCAAATTCATTCATGCAGCCGACGTGCATTTGGACAGTCCACTGGATGGACTTCGGCGATTGGATCAAGCAACTGCCAATCGGCTACAACAAGCCAGCCGCCGTAGCTTGGAAGTGATGGTGCAAACAGCACTGGAAAAGAGCGTCGACGCAGTGCTGATCGCTGGCGACCTGTTTGATGGACCGGTGAAGGATGCAGGAGCGGGCCTGTGGGTTGATAGTCAGTTTAAGCGACTCAGTCGAGCAGGGATACCTGTGGTCTTAATCCGAGGCAACCATGATGCGCAAAGCAACGCTCGTCGAGTGGTTCACTGGTCCGAGGGTGTACACATGCTTGGCACCGATGCTGCTGAAACTCGAATCATGGAACATGCTGGGCTTGCCATTCATGGTCAGAGTTTTGGTGCACGAGCGGAAATGGAAGATATGGCCGTGGCTTACCCCAAGCCAGTAGCAGGTTTTTTCAATATTGGCATGCTACATACCTCGTTGGCTGGATCGGCGGCCCACGATGTCTATGCTCCAACCACAGTTAGCGTGCTAGAGAGTAAGGGATACGACTATTGGGCGCTTGGGCACATTCATCAGCGCTCCGTGCAATCGCTCAGTTCGCAGTGTTTTGTTGGCTATAGCGGTAACACTCAAGGGCGGCATATTCGAGAATCCGGTCCGCGCGGTTTCAATTTAGTCGAAGTCCAAGATGGTCGCTTATCAAAAGTCGAATTTGTTGCCAGCGATAGTTTGCGCTGGTACGAGATTCAGTTGGACGTAAGCACCATTGATTCTTTGGGCGACGTCGAGGACCTGCTTCAGCCCGCCATCGATCCTCTTCAGCAACAGTCGGAAGGTCGCACTATGGCGGTTAGAATCCGTCTGACCGGCTCCACATCGCTTCATCGCGAGCTAACAACGATCGGTACGTTGGAAAAGCTGGCTGATACGCTATCTATGCGACTGAACGAGCTTGGCGATATCTGGTTGGAGAAGGTCAAGCTGTACACTCGTCCGCAAGAATCCGCGTTGTCTGCTGAACTGGATCTGCCATTAAAGTACTTGGGGCAGGTCACCGAAGAGTTGATTCACGATCAGGCGATGCGGTCACAACTTTCAGAAACGTTGGAGGAACTTTTCAAAAAGAGCCGCCAAGAATTGCTGCCGATCGATTCGCCGCTAGTGACGGATGTGGCTCAAGAGCAAGAGTTGCTTAGGCTGCTTCAATCTGCTCAGGATTTCGTGCTCAGTCGTTTAAGCTCGGAGGCTCGGTAGTCGATGCACCTAGATCGAGTTCAATTAGATAACTTTGGAATCTACCATCAGCATACGTTGGACTTTGGCAAGTCTGATTTGATTTTGCTGTATGGGCCTAACGAGTCGGGCAAGACCACTTCGCTCAATGGCTTGCGTCAGGCGTTGTTTGGATTCAAGCAGCGGAGTCCATACCTGACCGCTGGCAAGACCATGCAAGCAGTTGTAACGGCCAGAATGTCCAATGGAAAGTCGCTTCGATTTTTGCGACGCAAAGGCCGTCAGGATGACATCGAGGGTTTCCTGGAGGGCAAGAGTATTGATGCTACAGCAGTAGCACAATTGCAGGGCAATTTAGATCTTACAAGCTATGAACAACTGTTTGGCTTTTCGCTTGACGAACTGCGTTGGGGTGAAGAAGCGCTGAAGAGTGCACAGCTATCAGAAGCTTTAGCAGGCGGTGGTCTGGCTGGCATCAATGCGCTGCAGAAGCTTCGCAGCGAATTGAGCGACACGCTGAGCGATCTCTACAAGTCTCGCGGCAGTCGCTCTGCCATCAATGTGAAGTTGAGCGAAATTCAAGCGACTCGAACCGAGCTGGCTAAGGTACAAGTGTTGCCGGCCGAGGTGGAAGAGTTGCAGCGAGAGCAGCAGCAATTGAAACAAACTAGCCAACGACTGCGCGAAGAACATGCAACGACTTTCCAGCATCGCGAAGCAGCCCGACTCTTGCTTCAGATGATGCCCAACTATCGTCGATGGGTGCAACTCAAGCAGCAATTGGACAGCATTCAATTGCCCGAAGGCGTCGACATGCATTTCGTGGCCAATTGGGCTGACCATTCGGAGAAACGAAAAGAGCTGGTGCGAACTTTGGAGCAGGAATCGGAACAGCTTCGCCAAGAGCAGATGAGCTACGATAGTTTAGGTGGCACATCACAGCTCTCGGAATTCGAAGATGGCATCGAGCAATTAGGGCATCAGGTCGAAGAGATCGGTTCGCTACGCAAAAGAGCCATCGATCTTGCCGATACATTGGAAGAATCCACGGCGCTCTGTCGTCGACTGTGTGAAACGCTTCAAATTGCAGATGTAACCGATGCGATCCGCTCGTTCGTTGTGACGCCTCCTCAGCGACGTGATCTCGAAAAGATTAGTCGCGACCTTATCGGCCTGACCGAGCAGCAGATAGCCTGCGAAGCACAATTAGAATCCGCCAAGCGATCTTTGGCCGCATTACAGCCGACAAACGATCAAGAGCTGCCTCCATCAAACTTAGACGATTTGGCTCACCGTGTTAAGGAGTTGGAGGCGGCCGAGCTAAAGTTGGCTCGGGCAACTGAGGCTGCCATGGAATTGCAACAAAGTCCCTCGGTCCTTCTTCTCGAACAACAGCTCGCATCTTGCGCTCTGGACGGATTGCTGGTCGATTGGCAACTACCATCCGCAGATTTGATTCAGCAGGCCAGCGATAGTCGATTAAGTCTTGTGAACCGAGGGCAACAACTGGTCAATGAGATTTCCAAGCTACAAACCGAAATATCTGAAGTTGAGAGTCAGCTCACGAATGTAGATCAAAGCGTCGTGCAAAAAACCCTGTCTGACATTGAATCGAATCGCGTTCAGCGAGATCGTTTATTTGAGAATTGGGAAGACGATTTAACTCAGCCGCTTATCGCCGCAAGCATCACACCTGAGCTTCAGTCGCAACGTTTGGCAGAAATTCGTATTCTGTCGGAGCAGGCTGACCAGTTACAGCGTTTGCTGATGGAATCTGCCGAAGCTTTTGCAATCTATCAGGCAGGACAGAAGCAATTGGAACGCATGCGAGTTCAGCTTGAAAACCTACAAAACGAATATCAACAGAATGCAATTCAGCTAGAACAGTGGAAAGATGACTGGAATCAGTTGTGGAGCGAACTGGGTATCGCGGCTCAATCTGCTGAACGTATGCAGCAATGGCTGGTCGACTATCAACGCTGGAAGGATCATCAACTGCGTATCGCTCAAGCCAAACGCGATCTGCAGATGGCTCGTAGCATGGTTCGACAATCTCGGGTGAGCTTGTTGGACGATTGGCCCGGAAATTTGCGAGAAGATACGGCGGTGGCGGTGCTCGCTTCTCGAATTGCAGCTTGGCAAAATGCGCTTCGCGATGCTGCCCGCGATGAGCAGCGACTAAAGGCTGCGCAGCTACAGGTCGAATTGTTGGACGACGAGCTTCAGAAGCTGTTGGAGAAAAAGGACACCAAATTAAAGCTCTACAATCATTGGTTGTCGACGGCACCCATCACTCAGCCCTGGCCAGTGGAACAAGTTACTCAATTAGTCGAGACGATTGAGCATCTTCGACGCGAAGACGAGACGGCTAGAAAAGCGGAGGCCGATCTTCTGCAGATTGCTGAGCGACTCAACGCGTTTGAAACAGCCGCTCGCGAAACTGCTAGAAGAACGGGCTCAGAAATCGGTCCACAAGTTTCCGTAGATTCCGTGGTGGCGGAATGGTTCGACGAAGTCAAGCGCATGCGGGCTGATCGCACGGAGCGCATTCGACTTAAGGCTACGATTGAGCATCGACAGCGACGAGTGGAAGATCTTCGCAATGAGAAGTCGGCCCTGGATGATCGGCTGGCCGCACTGATATCAGCTTCAGGATCCAGCGATGTGGTTGGAGTAACCTCGATCGCTCAGCAGGTGCAGCAAGCCGAGCAGATGCGACAGGAGATAGCCGAATGTCGTTCAGCGCTTGAGGCTCAATCGGCGGGACAACCGCTGGTGGATCTGCTAGAGCAATTAGCCAATGAAGATGAAGTCAAGCTTCGAATCGCGATCGAGGAGTTCAATCGCAGTTTGGATTCACTGGATCAAGATCGTAACACTAATGATCAAAAGATTGGCAGCTTGGAGCAGCAGATCGAGCAACTAGCCCAGAATCACCAAGCCGGGCAACTATCGCAGGCACTTCAGTTTCAGCGAAGCCAACTTGCTGAATTGTGCGAGCAGTGGGTCGTGCATCGCTTGGCGGCTGAATTGCTCGACCGCGCGGTCGACAGATTCTCCGGGGAGCATGAGCCAGTGCTGCTTCAGTACACGCGAGATTTTCTCAAGCAGTTAACCGGTGGACGCTATCAGACTGTCGAACACGACTCTGTCAACACAGCCAAGTTCATCGTGCGTAATGCAAGTGGTGAGGCGTTCGAGCCTGAGAAGTTGAGCACGGGAACTCGCGAACAGCTTTATTTGGCTATTCGCATGGCCTTTATCACGCACTATTGCCAAAATCACGAACCGTTGCCGGTGATTATGGACGATTGCTTCGTGAACTTTGATGATTTGCGTACCGCTCACGCTCTGCGAGCGATCGCCGACTGGAAGATTAAAGCTCAGCGCATTTTGCTAAGTTGCCATTTCAGAGTCGTGCAGAGCTTGGCTGAAATTTCTCCAGACATTCCTTGTATTCACCTACAGCGCGACGAGCGGACTACGGTCGGCGAACTGGCCGGTCAGATTGCTACGCAAGCTTAGAAATACAGGCCGTTACAAGTTGTAGACCGTAAAATGCCCCGCGCAGTTACGGCATTTGGCGAGTTTAGAGATTTTGATTGTGGTAGAGTTTCTAGAGATCAAGATCTTCTTTCAGTCTGGTAGTGAGTCACTTGAAGCTGTGTGCTATGAAGTTCAGTCTTAAATCGTTGACAGTTGTGGTGCTTATTGTTGGGCTGTTGTGCGGTTGGTATGCAGCCTACCTTCGTTACAATCGTCTGCAGCAAGAGTATGTGCGTCAATGGGAAGAAAATGACCGCAGGTTGATGTACTTTCGAGAAGAACTTTCTCGCGCTCGTGACGAGGTTCAGACGCTAATACAACAGAAGCCACAAAATCAACTGCGCAACTTTTGGGATGCAAATCTTGAGGGTACCATCCTGTCAGGCACCACATTGGCTAACGACAGCAATTCGTTTCAACGAGCTTGCTTTCGCAATTGCAAGATGAATGACGTGAATCTTCAGGGAGGAGGTGCAGCTTTTCAGTTGGCGTGTTTTGACAATGCCGATCTCAGCAACTCCAAACTTTCTGGTGGGTCGAGTTCATTTCAAAGTGCGACATTTTTTGCGGCTAATCTGACTAGTGCGGAACTTCGCGGTATGGGATCTTCATTTCAGGGCGCATCGTTTGAAAATGCCATATTGAATAACGCCAAACTGAATGGAGATTTTGGAGGATGTAACTTGAGTGGCGCAAAACTATTGGGAACTGATTTGTCCGCGATTGAATCTGATAACCTCAAGAGTTGTTACTTCGAAAATCCGCCAACCTACGACTCGAAAACAGTCTTTCCCTCAGGTTTCAATCCTGCAGAGCAGAAATGGGAGCTTGTAGAAAGTGCCAGACCAAATCAGGAGTAGGCTGTAACAAGCCCCGCGCAGCTACGAAATTTTTTCTTGTGGTCGTAGATTGCGCGCGGCAGACGCGACTGCCGTAACGGCGTTATCGTTGTTACGGACTACGGATTATTAGGGCCTACTTAAACTTTAGGCCAGAACTATGCCGTCGGCGGTGATTTCGAAAAGGCGATCCGAGAGCGCATGATCGCTGTTGGCGTAGTCATTGGCTACTAAGTTCAGCAAAGTCTCTCGCTGAGTATGCTCTGAAGAAAAAATGATCAAAGCATCTCGTGATGGAATCGCGGCCCAAATATGACCGCGAAACTCAGCGCGAATCAACTCGTAAAGTTCAGGATACAACAGGTAGCTTGATTTTGTGGAAATGCCTCCATCCCCAAACCCACCTAAGATCAGATCTCCGTCAGGTCCAGGCATTCCAGCAAATTCTGGTAGCTTGCCATCCTTGATGTTATCCATAGCAGTTTGATGCAATTGCAAAGAGTCTATCTGCCATCGTTGCAAATCTGATTCGGCAACCATGCGCAAGGTCATTGGGGAGTCTATTGCGTAACATATTACTAGATCAGCCAGCCATGGATTGTGAACTAACATTTGCGAACGTCCTTCATCGGGATCTTTGTCAGAATCTTGGTTATCCGATGCGATTTCGGCGGGTGTTCGACCAGACAGAGAATGTACGATCGAATCGGGACGAATCATCGGATAAAGTAGCGGCTTGACTTGCTCCCAC
>JAXMBP010000013.1:0-127929 GCA_046349795.1 Pirellulales bacterium
CTGTAACACGCTTCACCGAGTTGACAATATCACTCAACGATCCGCCAGAACGATTAACTAGATCCGTTCCAACTTCAACTTTACGTACGGAGTCCTGAATCAAGGCTTTTATCTCTTTCGCCGCACTTGCGCTACGTTGAGCCAAATTGCGAACTTCGGACGCAACCACCGCGAAACCTCGGCCTTGTTCACCAGCTCTGGCTGCTTCTACGGCTGCGTTAAGTGCTAGCAGGTTTGTTTGGAAAGCAATCTCGTCGATCGTCGTGATAATATCTGCAATCTTTTTGGATGAGTGGTTGATCTCGCCCATGGCCTTAACAGCATCGCCAACGACATCCCCGCCTTTCTCTGCAACGTCTCGAGAACCGACTGTTAATTGTCTTGCTTGTTGAGCGTTGTCTGTGTTTTGCTTGACAGTTGATGTGATCTCCTCCAAACTCGACGCAGTTTCCTCAAGTGACGATGCTTGACTCTGCGCGCCAGTACTGATGTCACGAGAGACGGCGTTCAGTTGTTCGGCTGCTGTCGAAACTGTGCGGGCGACTTGGCGAACTTCTTTGAGAGCATCGTTGATTGCCAGTATTGCCTGATTCAACGCCGCTCCAACTTGACCAATTGCATCACTGCCGAGGTCGGGTACAGAGACGTCGAAGTTGCCTTCAGCCATTGCATTCACATTTTCCAGAACTACAGAAACTTTCTCCTGCAACTCCTGGGCTTGACGACGCTCGCGTTCATTGTTGTCATGAATCAGTTTTTCGTTAGCAACTTTTTCAGTAACACACTCCCAACTCACAAGTGTTCCCACGAAGTCGCTTTTATCATTAAGAATTCGGCTGGCATTTAATACGAAGTATTCTGGACCGATTTGAATCGTTCCTTTGAACGGGAAGTTTCTCTTGTCGGCGACGAGTGTACGCTGATGTTGCGGGTTTTTGTGGAAGATATCAATCGATTGTCCGAGGATCTTGTCAGCTCGAACCGGCAAGAATTGCTCAACCTTTCTCAAGAGATTTTCCGCTGCAGGATTGACATACCGAATTACATTGTTTGCATCTGCATAGGTAATACTTGCGGCCATATTGGTCAGCATCGCTGCCATCAGATCGTTCTGGGAATTCTTTTGAGCGGTGATGTCGCTGGCAAACTTTACGACCTTGTATGGCTTTCCTTCAACATTAACAATTGGTGTATAGTAGGCCTGAATCCAAATATCTTTGCCTTCTTTCGATTTTCGGTGGAATTCGCCTTGTTGACACTCCCCGTTGCGAAGCGACTCCCAAAACTTAGTGTATTCCGAAGACTTTGCGTCTTTTTCGTCGACGAAGATCTTATGGTGCTTTCCGATGATCTCATCCAGCTCGTATCCAACTGCTTTCAGGAAATTTTCGTTTGCAGAACGAATTTTTCCGTCTAAGTCAAACTCGATGATAGCCTGAGATTTTTGAATGGCCTCGATTTTCGCATTATGATCTAAACGAACATTTACTTCGTCGCTGACGTTCTGACAGAGCTCGATGATTGAGGTGGGATTGCCTTTTGAATCTTTGATTACCACAAATTGAGAGCATGTCCACAGTGGTTTATTCTTGCAGGTTCTCCTCGCAGCCTCCTTATTGTCTTTAGCTGAATCTACTTGATTCCAATGATCCTCGAAGGAATTATCGCCATCCCTCGACAAATCAGTGAAGCTATAGGAACCCACATAGTTTTTGGGAAGTTCGAATAGCTCAACGAATTGTTGGGTAGCCGCTATTAGGTTGCCCTCCAGATCGAACTGAGCTGCTGGGTTACCATTGAAGATCGCCAGTTCATTTGTGCGAGTCGTCTTAGCTGATCGCGAGGAATTCTTCGCTGGCACTGACTTTTTGGTAGTGGTACGATTTGTCTGTTTTCGGGCGACTGTTTTGGAAGCAATGCGGCTCATTTTTAGTCTTTTTCTGATGCGGTTAGGAAATGAAAATCGTTTTGACTGCGCGATTTTCGTCAATTCGGATAGCGGACTACTTGTCACCAAGCAGTTCGTCAATGTTAAGCACAGTGACTAAGCGTTCACCTGACTTAGCGAGTCCGGTAATAAAGGTCGTGTCGATTCCATTGATCGATGGAGCTGGTTCGATCGCGTCAGAACCGACATCCAATACATCGGAGACAGCATCAACTACCAAACCCATGACCTTTGTGCCCACGTTGACCACGATGATCACTGTGAACTGGGTGTAGTCTGCTGATGGCATTTCAAAGCGAGTTCTGAGATCGACGATGGGAATCACAGTACCGCGTAGGTTCATTACTCCTTTGACTGATTCCGGCATGTTAGGAATCGGTGTCACTCTTGTAAAATTTCGGATCTCCTGAACGCGAAGGATGTCGATGCCGAAATCCTGATCGTTCAACGAGAATGTTAACAATTGTCTGGTTGATTCTGCCGAAGCATTGTCGGCTGAAAGTGTGGCTGTACTCACAATTACTTCTCCAATTTGAATTACGGATTGAGTTTCTGAAATGGACGGTTCGAAGTGCTGGAACTCAAGCACAGCGGAATTGGAACTTGTTGGAATCGGATCGATATTCAACAGCGCTGGCTTGGAGCTAACCAGCTTGTGAACCAGTTATAGATCGTTCCATTGAGTTGCATCGCCAAATAATGATTCTTTCGAGATTGTTGTTTCGTTTCTAATTATTGTTAGATGATTCGACTCGTTGTGACTCGATGTTACTGGCAATGCTTGATAGTCCAAGTAGATCAAGGATAAGTGCAACTCGACCATCCCCAAGGATCGTTGCGCCAGCAACACCAGGCACCTTGCGGAAATTTGTTTCCAAGTTCTTGATGACAACTTGCTGTTGTCCCAAAAGCTCGTCTACTCGAAGAGCGAATCGACGACCTTGATCCTCGACGATTACCAAGAGAATCTGTTGATTACTATCGTTTTGCTCGCTGATATCAAGCAAGCGATGAAGCCTTAGAACCGGAAGTACCTCGCCACGAAGTTGAATGACTTCACCAACTCGAACGACTTGTTTTAGAGCCGAACATTCAACGGCGATCGATTCGACAACCGAGAGCAATGGAACGACGTAGACTTCATTAGTGAGTCGAACTAACAACCCATCGAGTATGGCCAGGGTCAATGGCAAACGCACAGTCACTGTTGAGCCTTTACCGAACTCAGAAGTGACCGTCACACTTCCCTGAAGCGCCTCGACATTCTTGCGTACGACATCCATGCCGACGCCGCGGCCCGACACATCGGTAATTTTCTCTGCTGTAGAGAAGCCGGGCTTGAAAATCAAGTGACAGATTTCGGCATCGGTCAGTACGTCCTCAGATTGCACTAGTCCGCGTTCAATGGCTTTCTGTCGAATCTTATTTCGATCCAATCCCTTTCCATCATCGGACAATTGAATGTAGATATTCCCACCCTGTTGATAGGCTCGCAGCGAAATCTTGCCTACCGGCGATTTACCGGCTGCGATTCGATCCTCAGTGGACTCTATGCCGTGGTCAATTGAATTGCGGACCATATGAATCAGCGGATCGCTGATTTGATCCACTACAGTCTTATCAAGTTCGGTGTCGTCGCCTTCGGTGATAAAGTCAATCTGCTTATTCAGCTTCTTGCTCAAGTCACGGAGAACTCGTTGCATCTTCTGAAAGGCCGATGCGATTGGAACCATGCGCAACCCGAGGCTCATTTCCTGAAGATCGCGAACAATCTTCCCTAAGGCAGAAAGCGATTCTGGTGCGATTGAATCTGTGAGGCTAAGCACATCTTGTTCAACCATCGATGCGCCAATTACCAGTTCACCAATCTGGTTAATCAGGATATCAAGCCGATTTCGGTCCACTCGAACGGTTTCATTCTCGCAGGCTCGCGACTGAGGAGCACCGGCAGATTTCGTGTTAGAGTTCGGACCTGAATTGTCAGGCTTTTGTGCTAGGTTATTTTCTGTTGTTCCGAAGCTCTCAGACCCTGCGTTATTCGAAGGAGCAGTGGGAATTCGTGTATTTTGATTGCCTGAATTTGAGTCAACATGAACTTCAGTTACGACGAATTTACTGTCGTTGTCTAAGAACATGCCAACGTCTTCGATAGCCTGCTTTCCGATATCGGCCTCAAGTTCAATCTGCCAAGAGAGGTAGCACTTTTCTGGATCAAGGAAGGTCAGCTCTGGCAGCTTAGAATCATCTACCTTAAGGCTCAATACATTTCCTAGCGATTTGATTTCCCGAACTACGAGCAGTGGGTCAGTTCCAAATTCGAAGCAGTTATGAGATGGAATGAACGATATCTGGAATCTTTGAGTCGACTTTTCAGTTGACTTTGATGCAACGCCCTCGTGCGGTTTCGGTTCGGGCTGAGCCTCTGAGTTGACTTTGATGAGACGATCATAAACTTCATCAAAAGAAGCAGGAATTGTCTCGTTGTCTCTCGCATTGCGGATTAGACCATCGATTATGTCAACGCTGGACAGAAGCAGTTCGATCAGTTCGGGTGATGCAACGGAACTCTTCATTTCGAAGGCGATCCAATAAGTTCTCGAGTATATGAGTGAACTTACTGATCACATCAGCTCCGAAAGTCAGCTTCCGCCTTTGATACTGTGTGCAGCTCGGAAAATCGTGTTGAGCAACTCTGAATCCTTAGGGCTATTCTCCAACTGCAGCAAGGCAGTTTCCATTTGTTGGAGATGCTCTTCGGCTTCCGTAAAAAATGCGGCTCGAAAGCGACTTAGATCGATTTGCATGACAAAACTCGTTAATTCTATTTTCCGGCAAACTGTGAAAACTACTTCACAACCTTGCGAACTACTGTTAACAACTGGTCGGTATTGAACGGCTTGACCATCCATCCAGTCGCACCAGCCGCCTTACCTTCTTGCTTCTTCTGTTCTTGCGACTCAGTCGTGAGCAACAGAATTGGTGTGAACTTGAAGGTTGGCTTGGCGCGCAGCTCTTTGATTAGGGTGATGCCATCCATTTCAGGCATGTTTAAGTCGGTGATTACAAGATCAAGCGGTTTCTCACCAGCTACTTCCAACGCCTCGCAGCCATTTCCTCCCTCGATCGTATCGAAACCAATCGATTGAAGCGTGAAGGCAACCATCTGCCGCATTGATGTAGAATCGTCGACAACTAGGGCGACTTTACTCATGTTCTCATCTCTCTTTTTTTAGAACAATTCGATTGAACCTTCATCAGATTCAGTACCAGTAGATTGAATGTGCTTGCGTTCGGCTGCCATTGTTGTACGTTCGGACACACGTTGCATCCAGAATTCAGTAATCGATTGAACGTTGCCTTCGTGAGCGTCAGACGTGTAGGGTTGTAGTTCGCCTGCCAACTCGTTGATCGTTTCGAGCAAGTGTTGAATTCGCTGATTGACACGATCTTGGAACTGCATCGACATCACAGCTTGACTGATGTCCATATTCAGTTGCCGAGACATCGAAGCAGCCTTAGTCAACGATGAACGCATCTTGGCGTAGGAATCTGTCAGTTGATCAAGAATATCTCGGACTGTACATTCACTATGTGCTGCAGCTTCCAGATCCTTGTTCGACTTCTCTCTCACGCGGTTTGATGTGTTTGAAATGGTCTTCTTCAGCCCATTGACGAGTCCCTTGATAGCTCCGCCGGAGCCGATCGTGGCGTGGCTAAGGATTGAAACTTGTTCTCTTAGTTCGTAAATATATTCGTCTTTGGCCTGAGCGGATCTGTCCGGTGTGCTGGCTGCAACTCGCTTGGCGTCTGATGCTAGTCCGTTCAGGCGATCACTGAACGATAGAAGCAATTCCATCCGATCGTCAATCTCATCAATATCCCGAGCCAACTGAGCTGAGAAATCTGTCGAAGACTCGATTCGTCGCAGCAAAATCTCAAGGGAAATCTTGATTCGCTGAACAAACGCATCTAATCCTTGACCATCGGCTTGTAAGTTGAGTGCATCAGAAGCCGTTCCCAAGGCGTCTTTGGCCCGCTGACTCATGCCATGAAAGCCTGTGCAAACTCCAACAACGGATGTCTCAACATCTTTGGCGATGTCTGCCAACTGAGCTGACAACATGTCCAAGACAACCAAAATCGCAGCTATTGCGGTATGGTCTGCAAAACGATTCTTGGCAATCATAGTCTTGTTTGTAGGCACAATAAAAAAGTACTCCGACCGCTGCGCAGCCCGAACGAGGAATGAATGCGACGACAAACTCTTGAACGGTTCGTAGCCTTGTTGGCTACCGCGTTTCACAAAGCGACAGCCACTCGTGAATCGGTTCGTTCGACAAGACGTCGATCGAAGGAGCCGTAGTGAACTGCTTACGATAGGAGAGCAGAAGTTGAATTCCCGAAAGATCGATGCCCTCAAGCTCCGCCAAGTCAATCAAAGACGGTGTGCCTGAGTTTTCGGTAGCGGGATTTTCTAGAGCTAATAGTTCTTTGTGAACTGTGCTCGCTTCTCTGATGATCCATTTGCCGCGTATCTTCAAAACGCTATCAGATAATTGCGCAAAGCGATCTTGTTGTAGAGAATCATTCATACGAACTGCCCCATTCGCAAGGATGACTGTGATGTCGTTTCCCAAGCTTAGCACTCACCTCATTGTTGGTAGCATTTCGAGCTCAATTCGCCTTGAATTCAATACTTGCCTAACCCTCTCGCAAAGTCAAATCCGTACAGTTGATACTGCTGACATAGTCAGCACTTTTGTTCTGATTAGAATGTAGTAGGAGAATGCATGGCAATCATTTTCGTTTCGATTTCCTAAGGCTAAGTGGTGGTATCCAATTTGCGCAGACTAGTTACAGCCGTAACTGCCCCAATTTGATGCGTTGGCTGCAGGAGAACAACTTTAGGATTCCGACCAAAGCACAAGGTCGAGGAGGGAAACTCTCAAAAAATTGCCCCATCGACTTGCCTAACGCTCAGTAGCT
The DNA here is from genome assembly GCA_046349795.1 of Pirellulales bacterium. Lineage (GTDB taxonomy): Bacteria > Planctomycetota > Planctomycetia > Pirellulales > Pirellulaceae > Aureliella. Next base: position 6,935 of record JAXMBP010000013.1, read on the forward strand.
TGTATGTTTAGTTGTCAATGCCCCTAGTACCACTTTGATCTGCCCCTATCGTCGAAGATGTGTACTGACAGATCTCTAATAAAATCTGTTCAGCGCAGTTGATAAACAGCGGGACCTACTCGGTCGGGTAGGTCCCGCCTATTTTTCACATTCGAAGCTTCGAATGCATGCGCATTTGGGGTTTCTATGATCGACTATGTCAATCCATTTCAGCCGATTCCCACAGACGCAAATACTTTCTGCGTTGAGGTTGAATCATCAGCCAATTTTGCGCCAACTGCAATGCTCTTGGTTACTCTACTGACCTTGGCATCGGTTCTAGCACTTCAACTCTAAAAAAGACTTTTTAGCCGCTAGCTTTCAGACAACTCAGGGAAGATCTCGTCATTCAAATTCTGACGACCTATGAGTGTTTTGGTTCGAGCCAGAAAATCGAATTTGTAGTTGGCTACCTGCTGTTCAGTAATATCTAGCAGCTCGGCGACCTCTTTATTACCGGCTCCTGCAACAAACAGAAGTTCGATGCACATTAGCTTTTGCCAATCGCTCTTGCTCTTCCACTTGTCAACCTGTTCACGTAGCGCGTCGATAATCGCTTCCTCTTCCAGCTTCTTTCGTTCACCGCTTCGAACGATTGCACTCGCAGGTCTTGACCGAACCGAAGCGATTTGCCAAGGAGCAGAACTACCACGATCGCTATTCTGAGTCAGCGAAATCGTTGGACGTCGACCTTCGCGGCGCAGATGGTCGGTCAACTTGTAGGCGCAAATGGAAAACAGGTAACTCTCCAACGATCGCGAAGAGTCGTAGTTGGGCAAGCTATTCAGAAACCCCACAAAGGTGTCCTGGACGATGTCTTCGCTGGCTGCGCTATTGCGAATTCTGGTGTCCACAAATGCCAATAGCCGCCCTTCATACCGAGCAATCAGTTCTTCCCAAGCTGAAGGCTCGCCCGTTCGGATCCGTCCCACAAGCAACTGATCGGCATCAAGTTGATTCATGCGCTTTCCAATGAAATGGTGTTAGACAATGCAAACCAGGATAACCGCCCGCGTCGCGAGTTGATAGCCTTGCTTGTTGGTAAGGCGGGTTGATACTAAGGCAGAATTGCAGAGCTATTTGGGGCGCTAGCCGGTTAGCCTGATCAAGCAAAATTGTGGTAGAAGTTGGCCAGCTTTTGATAGTCCTGCTGATATTGGATATCCTTGGCCGCGACCCCTTGGCAAAACGCTTGTTGCCATGATACGTTAGGGAAATTTTATTTGGGTCTGGACGACCCCCTCTAACGGCAATTATCGCAAGCTAGAGGCGAACATGGCTAACTAGAACTCGGTAAGGATTTCCGCCAAGTGCCTAAAAGAACAGACATTCGAAAAATTATGCTCATCGGCTCAGGCCCTATCGTCATTGGCCAAGCCTGCGAGTTTGACTATTCGGGTACCCAAGCCTGCAAGGCCTTGCGCGAAGAGGGTTACGAAGTGGTACTGGTCAATAGCAATCCAGCCACCATCATGACCGATCCGGGAACGGCCGAGCGAACCTATATCGAGCCGTTAACGTGGGAATTTGTCGCCAAGGTTATCGAGCGCGAACGTCCCGACTGCCTATTGCCAACTCTGGGAGGCCAAACTGGACTAAACGTCGCGATGGACTTGGCCAAACATGGCGTGCTGGAGAAGTATGGCGTCGAGATGATCGGAGCCAATCCAGAGGTTATCGCCAAAGCCGAGGATCGCGACTTGTTTAAGGTCGCGATGGAGAAAATCGGTCTTGAGGTCTGCAAAGGCGTTGTTGTCAGCAATATGGATGAAGCTCGCGCGGCGGTCAAAGAGATTGGCTTGCCGTGCGTCGTCCGACCAAGTTTCACGATGGGCGGTAGCGGATCTGCTATCGCTTACAATCGAGATGAGTTTGATGCTCTTGTCCGCAATGGCTTGCTGCAATCTCCGATTTCCGAAGTACTGATCGAAGAATCGATCATCGGTTGGAAAGAGTACGAAATGGAGGTCATGCGTGACATGGATGACAACGTGGTCATTGTCTGCTCCATCGAGAACTTTGACCCGATGGGAGTGCACACCGGTGATTCGATCACAGTAGCTCCTGCACAGACGTTGACTGACAAAGAATATCAGATCATGCGCGACGCCAGCCTGAAGGTGATTCGCGAGATCGGCGTCGAGACCGGTGGATCGAACATTCAGTTCGCCATCGAACCGAAAACCGGCCGTATGATCGTTATCGAAATGAATCCTCGCGTTAGCCGCTCAAGTGCGCTGGCTAGTAAGGCTACAGGATTCCCGATTGCCAAGATTGCCGCAAAACTGGCTGTTGGCTATCGATTGTGGGAATTGCCCAACGATATTACTAAAAAGACCAAAGCCTGTTTCGAGCCAACCATCGATTATGTGGTTACCAAGATTCCGAGGTTTGCCTTCGAGAAGTTCCCTGAGGCCGACACTACGCTGATGACTCAAATGAAGAGCGTAGGCGAAACAATGGCCATTGGACGCTCATTTAAGCAATCGTTCCAGAAGGCACTAAGAGGTCTAGAGGTCGGTGCATTCGGTTTTGGTTGCGACAACAAGGACCTGTGGGGCTCGACCACACAGCCAGATGAAGACGAAATTCGCAGCAAGCTGGCGCGACCCAATCCAGATCGGGTTTGGTACCTGCGTTACGCTCTGAAGTTCGGCATGAGCATCGACGAGATCTACCGAATCACAGCCATCGATCGTTGGTTCTTGGATCAGTTAGCCGAGATCGTCGAGTTAGAAGACGAGCTGCGAAGCATCGGTAGCCTTTCAAGCATGAGCCCACAGATGATGAAGCTGGCTAAGCAGTTTGGCTTCTCCGATCGACAGCTCGGTAATCTACTAGCTAGCGACGAGATGGAAGTTCGAGCTTGGCGAAAACGGAATAATATCATTGTCACCTTTAAATCGGTAGATACTTGTGCGGCTGAATTCGAAGCTTACACACCCTACTATTACAGTGCCTACGAAGACGAAGATGAACTGCCACCGAAAGAACCTGGCAAACGTCGAGTCATGATTCTTGGCGGTGGTCCGAATCGAATTGGCCAAGGTATTGAGTTCGACTACTGCTGTTGCCACGCCAGTTACGCCCTACGAGAACTCGGCATCGAATCAGTAATGGTGAACAGCAACCCTGAGACCGTTAGCACCGATTACGATACCAGCGACATTCTGTTCTTCGAACCACTGACGACGGAAGATGTACTGAACATTTGTGACCGCATACAGCCCGATGGTGTGATCGTGCAGTTTGGTGGACAAACACCACTAAATCTGGCTCGAGCACTTTCGACTGCGGGCGTGCCGATTATTGGTACCAGCGTTGATACAATTGAAGAGGCTGAGGATCGCGAGAAATTCCAGAAGCTTTTGAATCAACTCGGCTTAAAGCAGCCAGCCAACGCAATCGCTCGCAATATGGCACAAGCTAGAACTGAAGCTCTGAAAGTTGGCTTCCCTTCTTTGGTTCGACCTAGCTTCGTGCTCGGTGGTCGCGCAATGGAGATTTGCTACGACACTGCTCAGTTCGAGCGTTTCGTCGCCGAAGCCTTTATCGTTGCCGATGGTCAGCCTGTTTTGATCGATCGTTTTTTGGAAGACGCGATCGAAGTGGACGTGGATGCGTTGTGTGACGGTGAAAATGTTGTCGTCATGGGCATCATGGAACACATCGAAGAAGCCGGTGTGCATTCGGGTGATTCGGCCTGTGTTATTCCGCCATACAGCTTGGCTGCCGATGTGATTCAAGAGATTCGCGAAGCAACCTGGGCAATGGCCAAGAAACTCAAAGTCATCGGCCTAATGAATGTCCAGTATGCTCTGAAGGTCGAAGACGGTAAGACGAACGTTTATGTGCTTGAAGTGAATCCCCGAGCTAGCCGAACAGTACCATTCGTTGCCAAGGCTACAGGAGTTCCCGTTGCTAGGTTAGCCGCCAAAGTGATGACCGGATACACTTTGCCTCAACTGGGTGTGACCGCCGAGCCCATTCCGAAGCATGTCTCGATCAAGGAAAGTGTCTTTCCTTTCCGCAAGTTCGCCGGCGTCGACATTGTGCTTGGGCCGGAAATGCGCAGCACCGGAGAAGTAATGGGAATAGCCGCCGATTTCCCCATCGCGTTTGCAAAGAGCCAATTATCGGCTGGAGTCTTTTTACCAACCTCGGGAAATGTTTTTGTTAGTCTCAACTCACGACATAAGAATCGCATTGCTCCGATCGCCGAACGGCTCCATCAACTAGGCTTCACTGTACTAGCTACTCCTGGAACAGCCGCTGAAATTGAAAAGGCGGGTATACCAGTAACCACTGTGAAGAAGATCGCCGAGGGGTCACCAAATTTGATCGACTATCTTAAGAACGAAGACGTGTCGCTCATCATCAATACGCCAAACGGCAAAGGCGCTCGAACGGACGAAGGCAAGATTCGCGCGGCGGCGGTCCAGCATGGCGTGCCATGTATCACTACTATCGCGGCAGCAAACGCTGCGATCATGGCGATGGAGGCTCTTCGACACGGTCAGTACACTGTTGAGTGCTTGCAGGAGCGATTCGCCTAGCGCAGCGAGCTCAGTCTTGAATTGGCTAAGTGCGTTGCAGCCCAAGTTGCGCGATCATCGATATGTTCGAGTCCTGCAGGTATTTTGGCAGCCATCAAAAAACGTTGCTCCATTCCTCGATCATCAACCTCTGTGACTCAGTGTCTCCGTGGTTAGTAATGGTTCTTCTCGGCCACAGTGTGGTAGTACATATTGGGAAAGGTTGGAGCAAATAGCTTAACGTGATTGTAGGGCTGAATCCACCGACGAACGCGATTGATGTACGCCTGAACGCGTTCTGGATCATTTGCGTTTTCCGAATTAAGCAGAGCGTCAAGGTCATCGCGACATCGCCCTACAATCTTTGAAAACTCAACATCACCAACCAATAAGAAAGATGGACTTTCGCCTTGTCTGTGTAGCCTTTCAAAGGTCGTAGCGGCTGCGAAATAGATCATCGTCCAGCAGTTGAATAGCTTGAAATTGACCAAGCTGTCATAGCAGCCCGAGATCATTGCATCGATGTGACGCACTTCGCGAATTACTTCTTGAGAGTAGGCTGTCAAAAGCTGCTTCCGATCGTGTTCACTATTGGCGAGTAGAGCTTGGCAGATTCGCAAAACACCGCTGAGCGAATGTGCAATGCCCGTGCTGTGTAATGGATCGATGAATCCAACCGTAAAAGGTAACGCGGCCCAATTTGTACCGGCTCCCTGAGTCATCAGTCGCTGTAACCGAGGCGAAACAATGATTCGCCCAGGAACTTCATCCAGCGTTGCATTTTCAAAAAACTGCTTGAGTACGGGATGCTTGTCGAGGGAACTTCGCCAGGCCGCTTCCCCATCCGATTCAAACTTATGGGCTTCGGTGGCTGATTCTGAGACTGATTGCTTAGTTACAAAGCCCACGCTGGTTTTATCGCCATCAAAGCCGATCTGCCATAACCATCCATCTTGAAATAGATGGTGCACGGCGGCTTTATCGAAGTGAAAGGGAAATTCGTCAACCTTTGCGGCCTGGTTTGCTAACCAATTGTGAGCCGAAGAGACGTGCGAAAAGTGAGTGTAAACGGCCGATGTGTTCGTTCTAAGCTGGTCGGTAATATCAATCACACCGAGCTTAGACAAGAATCGACTACCTGGACCACTCGCATCAACCACGAACTTGGCTTGTATCGATTCTGAATCGCGGCCGATCCTTAGCTGAAGTCGCCAGACTGGCTGCTTGTAGCCATCGTGTTCGGTACAGAGGATATCCGTTGCTTCTACCGGCACAAATGAATGTACTCCGTGTCTTAGCGCCTGCTGAAAAAACAATTGATCGACGTCGGGGCGATACCACTGAGTATCTGCCAGAGCGTCGTTGGGGCTAGCAGCAACCATCAATTCGCAATCATGATTCTCAGTTGCTCGATAGTCTTGACCGCTTCCGTGCCAAATGTAACTGAAGCCGCGTTTGCATCCGCGCCGAACCTCCGGAAAGCTCTGACACCACGATCCATACCGACACAAAGGCTTCAGTTCCTCAAGGTCATACTGTCGACACAACTGATCGAGCAAATAATCGGCTGCCGGAGTAGACGATTCGCCAACAGCAAATCGTGGATGAGCTGTCCGATCGATTAAAGCAACTCGTCGACCAGCCTTAGCCAGTATCAGTGCCACCAAACTTCCGGCGAACCCAGAACCAAGCACGGCAACATCGTAAGTAGGCGAATCGACTTCCATCAGTTCACCTTATCGCAATATTCACAACGAATCGTCGGCAGCACAATTTGTTGCAGGTTCATCAAATTCAATCGATCTAGTCGCAACTTCCTGCAATGATCGCAAGCAAAGAACTGACCTGCATCCCATAGATCGACGAAGACTCGGCCTTTCTTCAGCAGGATACCTTGCTCATGTACCGCTTCGATAACCTCGCCATTTGGAAGGTGAAAGTCTCCCAGCGATAACAACTCGGCCAGTCCCTGCATTGTTGGCCGTGTAGGGATGATGCTAAAGCATTTCACGCCTCGACTGGCGGCATATTCTATCGATTGGATGGTCCAACTTAGATTCTCAGTTGGACTCATGTAGGGCAGACCGAGTAACAGAAATACGCGAGTTTCAATATTCCAGAGGTGCAATTGCTCAACAGCTTTATCAAAATCGGCCAAAGTCATCGACTTGTTAAGCCACTCCAGCGTTGGCTCATTGCAGGTCTCTAGTCCAATTGCCACTTCTAACTGAGCAGGACCAATCATCTGTGCAAAATCTCGGCAAGCGCGTACTTACGAGCTTCGGATGATTCTCCACAATGCAATCGCGATAGTTGGTGACAAGCTGAGCGATTGCCGGAAAATCGGCTACCGGAATTGCCGCGGCATCAAAAAAGTTCCCGCTGTTGTATAGTTTGATGCTATCGAACGGAGGAAGCTCAGCAATGGCAGTCGCAACTTGATGAGGAATGTCTCCAGGAGCTACTGAAACTTGCAACGTGTTTTTCCACAGGTCGCACATGTTGCAACGAAAGGGGCATTCGCGATTGGTCAAGAAGATCGTGCCAATCGACTCAATTTGTCCATGGCGATTACACTCGTTCTCAACTAGACGAGCGTATGCCGAACGCGAATCAACCTGGTTTCGCCATTGAGGAAGTCGCTGATTGCTGAGCTGACTTTTGTTCACAGATGTATCGATGTTAAGTTGTCGAGTCTCAGACGAGTTGCCTAGTCACACTGATTGCCCAGCCAAACTGGATTATGGTTACACCGTATACAGTTCGGCAAACGCGCGACGGTATTCCGGTCGGATTTTCCGGGAACAGGCGATTCACTTCGCTTGACTGAGTAGCACCATGTTGAAAGCGACGCTTGGCAAAAACTGGCATATCGAAACCTGTAACCGCCTTAACGCCTCGCGAGACCACCTCGCCCTTCAGCTCGTACAGTTTATCGTGAGCCCAACCCGTTAGCTCGATGAACGGAATTCCCTCAGCTACTTCAATGACACTCGGCAATGCAAAAGGACTATAGCCAGTGAAACCGAGGCTGCGAAGCGGTGCCCAGGATCGCACGCCTCCACGGCTCTGTCCACCGGAATAGGTTAGCGAGTGCTTTACGGCATCCACTCCCCAGCCTTCTTGATAGAGCATGACATTGTTCAGTACGCTGCGAATGGTTAGCTCTGGGTTGTCTTCGATAGGATAGTCCTTTAAGTTCTCGTCGCCGCCATCGCCATCAACCAGCAGCTTCCATTCTGGATAACGCGCTCTGATGCCCTCACACAAAGCCAATCCCATGGCCGCAGCTTGAACATCTAGAGGCTTGTAGTCTTCGATGACTGAAATTGCTTTTCGATAATCGACCGCAGAGGCTGGCATTTCGATCGTTTCCAAGAATCGCTCGAGGTTCAGTTGCTTGAGGAATTGTCGAGCTTGAGCGGCATCATCGCCGCATCCATCCACCGAAAGCGTAAAGGCCTTTAGCCGAGATGGCGACATTCCACTTTGCAACATTGCATGGTACATCACCAAAAATACGGAACCGCTATCGATGCCACCAGAGAATAGCACTCCGATAGGTTCTTTGGGATCTTGAGTTGAAAGCCATGTCTTACAGGCCTGATAAAGGGCTTCGATATAACGTTGACCAATAACATCAAGGTCTGTCGGGAGTTGATTTTGTTTCGGCGCGAAGAACCTTCGATTGACTGGGTTAGGATCTGGGCAGCCAATCAGTTTCAACTCAACGACATGGTGAGCAGGAACCATGCGAGTGTAGGAAGGGTGGAACTGATTTTGCAAACCTTCGGCGCAGAGAAACTGGTAAATCTCATCGATCCTCTCCGCAACAACTAAACAAGGACCATCAGCTCGCTTCGCCAGAAAGTATCGCATCGGGCGTCCGAGAGAGCGAGCCATTCGAATCAATTGACCCGATTTTGTGAGAAGTGCAAAATGCCCTTCAATCTTACGAACAAGCTCGGTGTCTCCCGACTGCACAGCAGCTTCGGCCTGTTCGACGCTCATATTCACAATCTGATTGGCGGTCGAATCGAGCAGGTTTACGAGGCGTTCAACATACTGAAAGGTTGCCATAAGTACACCGATGTAGTGGGAGAGGAGTTAGGCTTGTCGAGATCCACAAGTATGAGCAGTTTTCGTTCTAGTTGCGGAAGACGAGTAGCTTTACAAGCTCATCTTCTAATTTCGAATCTGCACCTGAGAGTTATTCTAGGTTACTTCTACTCAGTCGCCAGTATGGTTTCCTAGCTAGCCATGTAACCCATTTCATTCAAACTCGCCGCGTTGGAAACTCGGGGTTGTCGTCTAACTCAAGTCTGGGCAGATTTAAGAACGAGCATTCCAACCGACCCGGCAATTCGGCTCAGAGTGGCCAACCTGCGAATGCCACGTTTCCAATCAGCGAGAATTGTCTTTTTTCAGGGAATTTCGTTGGTTTTCGAGCCCAGCTAGAAGCTCGGGTTGGAGTTAGACAGCAATCGTGTTAAGCTAGAAAATCTACGATGGCTTTAGGGCCAATCCACCCAGGTGGGATTGCCTTTAGGAAATGGCATTTCCGCCGCTCGCTGCCCAGGAAAAGTAGCGTTGCCTGCGTCGGGGTTCATTTGAATCACGTCTCATCCCTCAGAGCTTCACATAGCATGGAACGAAAAATGCAAGATTCGAGAATCACAGCTCTAGCCTTCAGCTTGGTCCTTTTTTCTGCATCTGTTTTGCTGCAACCGTCGGCCGTCGGGCAAGTCTACTATGGAGAGCCGAGTCCGGTTATCGTACAGAATTTAACACAGCCTGTAGTCCTCACGCCGATTCACACTGAACAGAAAGCCCAAGCCTCAGTGAATTCAAGCCAGGTCACCAATAGTGTTTACGAAGCTCCGATCGGTTCGACTACCTCTTCCCCAACAGTAATTAGTGCATCTTACGTTGCGCCGAGTGCTGAATCGCGAACTGAAAAGTTAGAGATCCTTTTGAACGAAGCACGCAAGAGCTTGGACAAAGAACGAGTGCCTAAAATTGAACCGGCAAAGGAACAATTAAAGGCGGCTCTCGATCAGTTAGAACAGTTCATTGTCGTGGATTCTGAAAATGGAAAGCGATGGAGTAACTTTCTACGGTTACCCGAAATTCGAGACCAAGTAAAAGGCAAGCCTTCGTTCGTGAAGTTGCTGGACTTGGAGATGAACATGCGACAGAACTATCTGGGTTTGGAATACCCTCAGTTCGTTCGGCTTCGTGAAGCCTTGCTGAAGTGCGCTTATGCGGCGCGTTTCGTCAATCAAGAAGACAAGTTCATGAAGTTCATGGATGACGCCATGAATCATGTGATCAACGAATCCAAAAAGCCTGACGTAGATCCCAGAGCGATTACGAATCATCTGGTGACAGTTGTCAATAATTTGCATCACAGCAATCAAGCCACTAGTCAAGTCCAGCAAATCCGCAGCCTGTATGGCGCTCAAAACGTCAAAGTACATATTGAAGAGTCGTTGGTCAAACGCCTAGCCGCTCGACCTGTCGCACAGCCTCGCGATGTGAATGAGTGTATTCTGGGGACTCGAGTTCTTGGCACAGCTTTCATGAATGGAGACGTTTCTGTCGATCTTATACCGATGTCGAACGGAGTCGGTTTGAAGTTGGACTTGAACGCATGCATGACTAGCCAGAGCAGAGGATACAATCGGGGAGTCGTACTCAATACCGTTAGCTCTTCACCAGTTTGGGCATCAAAACAAGTCTTTTTGTCGGATTCTGGAATCAGCTCGCCCGCCGCTTCGATTTCGACCAACTTGCAATCAACAATTCAGAGCATTGAACACAAATCACGATTGGTGAGAAAGATCGCAAGTAAGAAGGCTGCTCAACAGAAACCTCAAGCCGATGCCATCGCTGAAGACAAATTGCAAACTCGGATCTGCTCTGAATTCACTCAACAGGTCGATGAACAAGTCGCTCTTGCTCAACCAAAGTTAGCTCAATTTCGTAACGGTCAAACTCCTGAACTTGGGCGAGTGGGTGTTAGCAAGCCGCAGGTTAGCTTGTCATCCTCCGATTCCGCAATATTTGCCGCTGCCAAACAAGCCGAAGTCTATCAACTAGCTGCGGAAGGAGATTGTCCGTTGCCACGTCCGGCTTCGGCAGCATTCGTTGGCCAAATTCACGAGTCTGCAATTGCCAATGCGATCTCTTGCTTGTTGGCAGGGCGAACAGTTCGAAATACTTCACTGGGCGACTACGTCAAGCAAGTTACGGGCAAGATTCCGGATGACCTGAAGGACGAAATCGAGGGCGAAGATTGGTCAATGACATTTAATCCATCCCAGCCAGTACGTATTGAATTCGTAGGAAACAACGTTGCTCTCACAGTTCGACTGATCAAGATGACTCGTGGCAAGCAAGTCTTGGAAGAGGCCTTAAGCATCAATGCCAAGTATCTGCCGCAAATCGTTGACAATCGCCTTACCTTGACTCGACAGGGAGAGGTTGAAGTAACATCGGATAAGCAAACTACAGGAACAATGGCAGCCGCTCTTCGTGCCTTCCTCAAGAATAAGTTTGACAAGACCTTCCGTGAGTCCATAGTTAGCGAACCAATCACTGCAGAACGATTGGGGCAGAAGTTTCCGAAGGCTAGCAATCTGAACTTTGACATCAACAAGTTAGCCATCTCCATCGACCAAGGATGGTTGCAACTTGCCATGCCGTTGTAAGTGATGATCTTGCCCGAAATTCTAGCGAAAACACGACTCAATTCGTTCGCTGACTCTAATGGAAGAGTAAATTACGCATTGAATGAAGCGTTCAACCGTGATTCGTTTTTCAAGGAGTTCTCGTGGCCAAGAAATCTACCAGCAAGCAAGTTAAATCTTCGCCAACAAAGACCGCAAAAGCAAGTCAAGTAAACTCAATCAAGCTTCAGGGCTGGTGGTGGCATCGCCAAGGTTTGGATGGTTCGATTGGCAACTCGGACGCTGCTGACACACTGGCTCGTTGCGGATGGGCAAGGAGTGTAGCTGGCGTTGGCCCCTATATCACGCTTTTTGCCAGAAACGGTGCCTCTCGCAATGATGTGGACGATGCTGTCGCCAAAGCAAAGATTCACGAGCTTCCTGCAGCGCGAAATTGCACCTATGTAGTTCCCGAAATTCACTATGCACTTGCCCTTCGAGCTGGTCAGGATTTCAGCACTAGCGAAATGAAAACGGCCATGAAGTTGGGGGTGACGGAAAAGGAGATCGAAAGGCTGTGCGATGCGGTGCTGAAATGCCTAAAGGGTAGGCAACTTGATCCAGCAGCCATACGAACAGCTACCGGCGATCTGTCACGAAGTTTAGGTGAAGAGGGGAAGAAAAAAGGAGTAACGACGACTCTTCCAATCGCTTTGGGTAAGCTCCAGACCGAAGGACTTATCCGTAGAGTTCCAATAGATGGACGGTTAGACCAGCAACGATACTTGTACACTGCTTGGTCGCCCGGTCCTCTTAAAGGTTTCAAGCTTAGCCAAGAGCAGGTCTTTAAACAGCTAGCGGAACTCTACTTTAGGTGGATTGGCCCAGCAACGCTCGGCGAGTTCCAGTGGTTCTCGGGTCTAGGAGTGAAAGCTGCCAAGGCTGCTGTTGAAGGCCTATCACTTTGCCCCATTGACTCCGATGGCACATTGCTGCTACTCGAAGAGGACATGGAGGAGTTTGAGAAATTCAAGCCCGACGGCAAACCGGATTATCAATTGCTCAGTAGTCTAGACTCGATCACAACTCTTCGCCGAAACGTCGTCAGCTTACTTCATCCAGATGATGCTGATCGTCCGCTACCCATCGATCGCATGAAAGAAGCCGCTGGAGCGTTAAGCGACTTACCTTGCCACGCCATCTTTGATCGTGGTCGCTTAATTGGGCTTTGGGAATATGATTACGACAAGGCTGAGATCGTCACGTTTACTTTCGTCAAGCAAGACAAACACTTGAAAGCTAAGATCGACGAGATGTCGACATACATTCAAGAGCAGGTCGGTGACGCTCGTTCGTTCAGTTTGGACAGCCCCAAAAGCAGACAAGGTCGGATAGCTGACTTAAGGGCGCTGTCCAAATAGTACTTTTGCTTCGGGGGTCGTCAATGACCAAAGCCAATCGGAAAACTCATCGACTTCCTGTCGATTTTCAAAAATCCGATTGCGACACTGATAAATCGACTCGCTCAACGACCTCCTGAATGTTTCGTCATTGGCAATGCTAACTGCTAGGCTCACATACTGACTTGGGCTAGCTACGATCAATTGATCCATACCCATCAATCGATACAAGGCAAGCGTGATTCGATTGCGAAGAAGATCGCCTGGCAAGGTCACAACTGGAGCACTCATTGCCAACGCTTCGTAACTGGAGTGTCCGCCGCCAAAGTGAATTGGATCCAAGATCACATCCGACGCGGCCAGCAATCTCAAATAGTCGATTCGTGGCTGAGGCTTCAGCCATTCCACTCGACCAGCTAGATCTGTACCTAACGAGGACTCCAATCGAGTCCGAAGACGATTTGTCCAATTCTGTTCTCGACCTTCAATTAACACGAACTTTGCTTGTGGATCAGACTGCAGAACACCTTTAATGTATGAATCGTAATCCGGATGAACCTTGTAAAGCGTCTGCGGACAAACGTAATAGTTCAAACTAGTTTCAAATCCGAACGACCTACCCAGATCACGCCGGCTTTTGCGATCCTGTGGCTGAGAGAACTCAACCTGTGGCAGTTCGAAGTAGGTTGCTAATCGGTCAAACTTCACAAGATGCTCTGTGTAGTTCCTCTGTCCTTCTTCCATTTCTAAGAGCTTACTCGACAGAAAAAAATCGATGTGCGAACTGCCGGTTGTTTCAGGATGCCCCCACGTTGCGCACTGCACAGGAGCCATTCGAGACCAAACTAGAGTGGAGGCCAATGCGTCCATGCCAACATCAGCAAACACTAAAATATCCAAGTCCTGATCAGCAATTTTTTCACGAGCGGTATGAGGGTTGCGATCGACGGTAACAAACCGATCTGCAGCTTTGCGGAATTGAGCAACGACAGAATCCGTTCTGTTGGTCGTGGAGATGACCGTAACCTCAAATCTTGAACGGTCCAAATGTTGAATGCGGCCTAAATTAAGCCGACCAATCGTGTGATCTCGAAAATAGGCTGACACAAAGCCGACTCGCAATTTTCCATCTGCGCGAGGCTTGAGTGGCTCCGCAGCTCTCTCACAAAGTTGAGGTCCACGATAGATACGCCCAAAGTCCTTCATCACCTCTACGTTCTTCTCGCCTTGATAAGCCAGGAAAAAAGATGTCGGAACCAAGGTCTTTTCCGTATCGATTACCTGACTTTGAGAGACCATACTTCTGAGCTTGCCGGTAAAACGCGCACGCCAAGACTTCAACTCATCTGTTGAACTATAAACGACCGGAAGTATGCCTGCGTCCAAAACATGATTCAAAGGCGAAGACTGACATTTGATCAACTTCTGATAAACCTGGACGGCCAGTTCCGGTTGACATTGAGCACAATACAAATAGCCAAGGTTTTGCAGGGCTGGTACACAAGTCTCGTCAATGCTTACCGCTTGCTTGTAGCACTCAAGCGCGCTGTGCTGATCCTCGAGGTCTTGCCACAGGTTTCCAAGATTGCAAAGCGTCATCGCCTGATTCGGGATAATCTCGAGTGACTGCTGGAACAATGCAAGCGATTCCTTGAGTCGTCCTTGCTGGTGCATTTGTACAGCCGACGCTGAAATACTAGCTGCAATCTGCTCGGGTGGTTGGTCTGCAGAAACTCGTGCTTCAGGTTGAACTTGCCCCGGAGCACGCACAGACTCGGGAAGCAGCCAAATCTCCCTCTGCGAATCCTGTTCGCTGGGCCCGGCGAAATACGGTCGTTTCGACGAAGGAATAACCGACACAGCGAATATCTCATCAACGCCCGAATGAAACTGTAACGAAGCTACGGATCGACCAGAAACCAAATCGAACACACCAACGCCACATCGCAGATTGGCTCGATCCTGCTCAATGGGCAAATTGCCGAATACCGATCGCTCACGGATCTTCGAAAGGCCAACAAAGGCAAACTGACCATAGAAATCCAAGCCGCGAACGTAGCCTGGAAACCGTTCAATGGCCTGAACCTGCCCAGTGCCCTCATCGACGCTACACAACATTCCAGCGCCGGAATGAAGAACCCACAATCGATCATGCGCCCACCGAGGAGAGTGAGGCATTGCCAGCCCATCAGCGACAATTTCACCTGTCTCGATCGATACGATAACGCCACCTTTCGATTTATTCTCTCGCCATCCACCTGGAGCATTCGAAGTTCCATGGCAAGTTACAAATGCAGGCTTACCATCACGCAACGCTAAGCCATTCATGTGGCAGCGATCGTTAGGTTCAAGCTCCGAAACGAATGGAGGCTTCCAGATGGGAACAAAGCTGTGCTGATTATCAATGGTGCACAAACATGAAAACAGTGTGTTTACGAAGCAGAAGCCGTTCTCAGTCCAGGCCATTTCGTGAACTTGAGTCGCGCCGGTAATCCACTGACTGCGAGCTAACCAGGCTGAATCATAAGTTCCCGCCGGCTCAATTCGTTTGGCAATATCCTGTGCCGCCCGCAAGATTTGGATTTCGCGGCGAGTTCCAATGGCAATTTGCTCTCTACCTACAGCAACGCCCATTGGTTGATTGAAGGCGTGAAACGAGAACTGCAGATTACCTTTCTCAACGCCAACAACAACAACTTGGCCAGCTTGATAGGTCGTGATAATCAACGATGCCTGCAGATATTCTAAAATACTCGGAAAATCCGGACTATGTTCATAACGTACCGCTGTCTGATTTGCGATGTCATCAGGCGAGAAATTGGAGGCATGAATTGACGACATGAACACCCTTTGACACAACTGATCACTTGGACGTCTTGACTAGTGTCGAGTCGATCACTTGAAACGAAAGTCTATTTGCTCGCGGAAAAATAGAATTGTCCAGCAGCGTGACGTTGGTACAACCATTCACCAGCAACTCCGACCGTATCTTACTGGTCGCGGCATTGTTGACCAAAAGGTTATTCGATACCAATACGTGATCGGACTTGAACACCATCACACCGCGACCACCATTGTCATAAACATGGTTAGCGATAACGACCACAGAGCCCGTGTACGGAGCATGTACTGGCGTTGTCAAGCTGTTTTGTAAGTCATCAATAATGATTCCGTTTCCGTCCGTTATCACTCGATCTTGGAGGTTTGTCGCAGAATAGTAGGAAGGAATATAGTTCCGATTCTCATAGCATGTGTTGTGTCTAACAATGATCTTGATTCCCAGATCATGATCGAAACTCCAATTCGAATAGACAGAAATTCCGCTCTGTGAGTAGGGAGAATAGTAGGCGTTATTGTGAACCAAGTTTTCTTCAATTCGCATGTAATCTGCGTGTTCCGTAGCGATTCCACCTCCGCAACAATCGTAGACATGGCAATTTCGAATTAACACATGATGAACTGCTCGACCATCATCCCGGCAGACGCTAATTCCGTTTCCTGAAGTACTTGCGTTGTGAAGGTTGCCAGCTTGTGATTTTGCGTAGTCCAGCGAGATCTGCTTTTGGTTTCCCTCAACGGACAGGCCATTTAGCTCGATGTAAGCAGCGCCACCAACCGTTATACCACTCCAATGTGACCCAGTTCGAATCACTGGCAAATTTCCTGGATAGGCCTTGTAACGGATCCAATTGTTGGCTGTACCTGATCGACTAATGAAGAGCACGGTACTACCTGAACCTTCAGCCGTGTATGTACCGTTTAGAATCCAGACGGTATCTCCAGGTAAAGTTTGGTCGGCCGCCTTTTGCAATGTCCGAAACGGTCGCTCCAAAGTCTTGCCATTATTGAGATCACTGCCAGTTCCGGACACATACCAAGCCCGATTACCGTAATGAGGTTCGAAATCTATGAAAGTGGCAGCATCTTGAGCCAAACTAATTGAGCATTGGCAATGCCAAAGCAAGAACAGAACGAGGCTCAACGATCGAATCATCGGCTAATTCTTCTTGGGAGCCTTTTTGGGATTGCTTGCAGGACTCTTCGTCGAACCACTTTTGCCTGATTCCGCTGGCTTAATTTCCTTCATTGGTTTCTTCGATGAAGTCGATTCAGCTTTGGTCTTTTCGCCATCGGCCTTTGCCGCTACAGACTTTGCAGCGGGCTTCTGCTCAGGCTCTGGAGCCGCTTGCAAGGCCTGCCAATCAAACCCCAAACCGATACCACCAAGCAGATCGGTTGGAACTGTTCCATATCGCACTCGGAACATCGGAGCATACTGCTTCATGTAGGCGAGATTACCCGATGGGCAATATTGTCGGCCATTACCTTCCACGGCAGCTACTCGTTGAATACGGCTAGAAAGTGATGCCGAATGCAAAAACGATCCGCCAACGCATGTGAGATCTTGGAAACACACGAACATCTTGTATTCGGTAGCCGCGGCGGCCATCAGTAAGCATTCACTGTGGCCTTTGCATGCCTTCAGCGCAATTCCAGTATATCCACGCTGACGGGCCAGCTTCAGGCTCGTCAAATCGGTTAGAGACTCGTCAATCACAATTGGGCGAAGCCGTGAAATACGGTGCACGGTCATCTCGGTGCGGGTTGTCAAGTCGCGAGGCGTAGGCTGTTCGATGTACTGCAATCTTTCGTGCGATAGTGGGCTCAGTCTTTCTAGTCGTTCCAGCAGATCGATGACATAGTCTTCATCAGGACACTGCTCATTAAAGTCGAAGGACAATTTCCAATTACGCTCCGATGCGACGTACTCACAGATACGAGTCACTTCTACGATTCGGCCCACGTCCCAGTCGATATCATTGCCTGCTAACTTAAGTTTGAGATGGCTTATTCCGTCTGTTTGCAACCATTCTTCCAAGGTCTCTGGATAACCATCGTTCAGGCGACTCTTTAGATCTTCCGCTGACAATGGATCCAACGCGCCAACCAAGTGATACAGCGGCATGGTTGGTCGCGGCTTGCTGTGAACGTACTCAGCCGGATATTTGCCAACAAAATCTTCTCCCAGATACGCGCTCAAGTCCTGGTTTAAGAACTCGGCAGTCAAACAATCGAAGCTGCTAAGCTTCAGATTTCGACCAAATGCATCGTGAATGGCAGCTTCGAGCGGACTTGTCGCCAGCATGGCAGCCAATTTCGGAATGCCGTTCTGAATCTTGAATTCGGTTTCCAATTCAGTGACGATCTGAGCACGCAGGTCGGCTAATTGATGTGTGATCTGGAAAGGGTCTCCAGTCACTTTCAATTCAACACCTTTAGCTGCGACCCGATTAGCCAATTCGAGAAGAATTTTCAAAACGATTTTCGATGGCAACTTGCTCGGCCAAGCCCAGGCCGTTCCCATTGTCATTTCACCAACGCCGACAGCTTTCTTTTTGCCAGCCGAAGAACTGATTTCGATTTCAGTACGCAATACACATACGTCTTCAACAACGCGACCACCAAACTTCATCGGTTGGCGATAGTTGTAGTTAATGGTAGTGTTCGTAGCGGACTGTAAGGTTATGTCTGTTGGCTTGGCCATTGAACGACTCGTCGATTCTCGAACTAAATGCACGGCATCGTCAGCTCAGAATCGGCAAATTTTCGCCAAACTTGAAGAGCTGAACGGATTGCGGATCAGCACCACACGAGGGGGTGCGATTGACCCAGCAAAGGCACTAGATTAGCACATTGAGAGTCCGCTTGTCAGGTCTTGACTTACTAATTTCCCGAGTGTTTTCGGGTTGCCAGATGTACTGCCGAGGCATTTAGCTGCAAAACTGAGTTTCGCAGTAAATCAAATCGAAAATTGCCGGTTGACCGATAAGCCGGGTTCTGTTGCCTTCCATTATCTGGAGGCCGATAGTCATTTCTCTGGGACCGCAATTGCTTGTGGCCTCAAGCGATCTACCCGAGAGTCGAACGAGACGAGCCGCCTCGCGCCAAGCCGAAGCTTGGACTCCACTCTGTTTGATCTTGCTTCGAGCGGGGTTTACCGAGCCGCACAAGTCACCTTGCGCGCTGGTGGGCTCTTACCCCACCGTTTCACCCTTACCACTACTGCAAGCAGTCGTGGCGGTCTATTCTCTGTGGCACTTTCCCTAACCTCACGGCTGGTCGGCGTTACCGACCGCTCTGCCCTTCGAAGCCCGGACTTTCCTCTATCGATCGAGTCGACAGCGACTACCTGGTCAACCGGCGGTTGGCAAGTGTATTTGCTACACGCCTGGATTGCTAGTGACAATCTTACTCACAAAATGGTTCGGTCCCAAAATGGAGTTCATGCTACATTACTCAGGGCAAACTTCGGTTACTCTTCGGCAAGCGATTGCTCTTACGCGCTCGTCGAAACGCGTGATCAACAATGTAATCGGCTCGCCTGAATTGCTGGAGTATCGGCGCTGCAGTGAGTTTGCATCCAAAGCGTGTAAGCGACACTTGACTTCAACGGTGCCAATTTTGTTTTGTCGCAGCCATTTACGCAGCTTTCGATCATCGCAGGAAACAACGTCCATCACTTCGAAGCATTGAGCCAAAGGGCTCGAAATTGGCTCACCGCCAGTAAAGTAACCGCGAGAATCGGTGATCGCAGCCAGCTTATGTTGATTGGCCCAAGCTTCATGCAGCTCCGCAGCGTGCAACACTGAGTGAAGATCGAATACATAATTGTCAACTTCATCGGTCAAGTTAACACCCTCGACATCCGCTGAATTACTAGCGAATGATTCTGCCACAAAGTTTCGCCGAGCATCCTCGAAGTCACTTTGAAACGAAAACCTATCAGCACCGCTTGAGTTGCAGAATCCAAGTACTACTGCCATCCGAAGAATGTTTGCGTCAGGCGGTTCGAGCTTCGGATTCAGTTGACTCAATAGAGCTGCTTTCCGCGCCGAGCCACAAAGCAATAGTTGCTGACGGCACTCACCGAAGCTTCCTAGCCACACTCGCGTACAATTCTGCTCAATCCACCGACTTCGATCGGCAGAAAATCGCGTGGATGGTGCGATCTTGATAATGCCTCCTTCGGTTTTCTCAATCATCTCGAGGATGGCTTCGAGCGGCGGTGAGAACTCATCAGCCTCTAAGGTTTTCACGTTTCCCGGTCGTCGGTCTGGATCAACATGAATGAGTCGCGCATTTCGGAGAGATGCAAAAGAAAACGGCTCTGAGTAGCTTTCAATAGACTTACCATGAGCTGTCGCGTTGCTGGCCGACAGTGCCGCCATCCAAGGATCTTCATCCATTGCGATGACCGGCCCACGCAAGGTGAAGGCTACCGAATCCACGCCAGCTCCACAGCAAGCATCTAGCACTAGCCTGCCCTCGGGAAATACTGCCGACTTAAAAATGGCTGACAACCAATCGCTTGCCTGTGATAAACTTTTGTCGCTCCATAACCAAAGGCTTGGATCTGGAAAGCGAAAACGGCTGCGTTTGCGCCACTCGATTTGCTGTAGTAGTAACGCTTGCTGTATCTGACTCAGGCCTGAACGCTGTTTCTGTGCATTGTCAGCTAAGAACGCTCGTCCAGAATCAATCAACCAGCGCTGTACTTCATTCAGCTCAGGATAATTCGAAGCCATAACCAATTTGTTTTTGCGAGGAAACGCGGCCAGAGCCAAAAAGTTCTACAATTCTTTTTGCGCGCCCGGTGGAGGATAACCCTTGGATTGATCATCCAAGACAAGCACCCAGTCGATCGCCTCGCCCGGATCGGGAGAAACGAACTCGCGTTGGCCCTCGTTGGTAAAAGTTCCGGCCGACGTCGAGTCGCCAGTTCGCGGATTAAACCACCAAGCTTGAATCCACTGATGATGAATCACATCCAGCCTAACAGAGAATTTCCGACCAACGGGCACATAGACCATAGCGAAGGTACCTTGCTGATCGCGAGTCCCAACAAACTGATAGCGCCCAGCTCCAGGTACACTAGTGGGTACGCGGTCAGTCACAATGAAAGTTGAATCGGGAATCCGAGTAAAGTAAGGCCGCGACAGCATCAGGTCTTTGCCATGCTTCATCTGTATTGCGCCGGGTTGCAAAATCGCCTCTTGCCATGGCAACAACGGATTGTTCTTCGGTTCGCGCTGAGACGTCCAGAATTGCCACACGGAATGATTGCCATAAGTGTGCCCACAAGCGCCCTCGAACAAATCCCAATACAAAGGCCGACGAATATCGCTGGCTACCGAATGGCCGAGCTTCTTCGCATCGAACGAAATAGGGTGATCCTCATAGATCGGTTCGGCATCCAGAACAGGCTTCGTTGGAGTTAGATCGTAGTCTGCGCGAGTCTTTTCGTATCGACCGTTGAACTCTACAACGTGACCGTTCTGGCGCATATTGAAGCTCAACCACTCATCTTTGTGAAATGGACTACTCGATCCTTGACCGCCGGTCGGATGAAATGACATCAGGTGTCGACCTCCATCACCAGCTCTGATGCCGCGAGCCATCGCGCGAAGAATCTCTTTGTGGCCGTCGTTTTCAACAGGGCGATCTCCTCCCAGGATCCAGACTACTCCAGCATTCCGATAACGCTCGCCAATCCATTTACCATAAGCCTCGGCATTTTCGACACTGAAGACCTCTGGACCAACACCCCATTTCTTATTCCACTTATCGCCCCAAGTTGGCAACAAGCCGACATAGATCCCGCGTTGATTGGCTTGAGCTATAACAAAATCTACATGATCCCAATAGTCGTTCTCTGGACCTTCAACGAGCAGAGGTTTAGTTGGATCGTTGTCCTGGAGAGGCTTGTGACCATACGCATTGGGTCCATTCAAACCATTCTCTTCAGCCAATGCGACAGCTTGAACAACTGTGTAACCCTGTTTTGCTCGAGTATCCAAGTAAAGAATTGCATCTTCGCGCGAAGCTCGGTGGAACAGCTCCCAAGCGGTATCGCCTAGCCAGAAGAAAGGTTTTCCCTCTGCGGTCATCAGATAACGATGATTATCGCTTATCTTCAATGGCTGTAGATCATCAGCTCGACCAGCAACGGTACCTAGCAGCAAAACGGATAGCAGTAATAACGGTCGCATCGAATCAATCTCAACAGGTTTCTAAGCTGGAGCGAAGTTATCGGGACTTTTCAAGCAAATACCGTTCAATTGTGCTTCGATTTCTAGCGGAGCAGCGCGAACTGCCCGGTAACAGTGTGCGAAAACACTGGGAACCGGACGGCTTGCGCCGTGCCGCTGGAATGAGATTTCGCACCAATTGAACGATATTGAGTTTTCTTGGTTCGCGCTCCAAATGTCTTTTTGGAGATTGTAACTGCAAGACGATAGATTGGGATGATCGCTAATCGTTGGTAGAAACCGGTTGTGCCGAATTTACTTGATCTACCAGAACTATTACTTTTGATCATGAATGATTTCGGCCGATCCGAAACTGACGAATAGCTCTTAGTTCGCCTTCCTCAGCCCTCCAAGCTGGCTTCGTCAGGCTCGCTCCAAACCGCCTACCGAACGCACCAAAGATGATCGAACTGAGCGTCGCAAAATCCTTCCGAAAACTATCTGTGTCGAGGCTTGGCCATGTCCGAAGCTTTCCTGCGAAGTCCTATTACAGGCGTTGCTCTACTGGCTGCCGCTGCTGGCGGACCCTATTTGTGGTACGAAACGGAGATTGGCAAACAAGGACAATCCGCCGTTAGTTCCGCCTCGCAAGGCTTAGGAATCAGCTCCCCCAAAGATCCAAATAGCTTGAACTATGCCGGTCCGGCCAGTTACGGAATGCCATCGGCGAGTGGCTCAGCAGTTTCGGCCGACCCTTTTAACCCTCAGAATCGGACGCTGGATCAAGTACCAATCATCTCTTTGGCGGAAGTCCTGAGGTTTGATGTTACTCCAGATTGGGTCATGGGCCGATTCCCGCGCGTTTCAACTCTGCTTTCCGAGACGCAGTTGGATGGATTGAGAGCGCCTTTGATTACCGGATCGACTCCATCTGACATGGCTGGAACAGTGACCTACTATTTTGATCGGTTTAAACAACTGAAACGAGTGACTGTACATGCAACCGTTGGCGATCCAACTCGGTTCGTAGCAGAACTGCAACGAGCCTATCAACTGTCTCAAGAGCCATCGCTTGGAATTTGTATATGGTCAAAAATGGAACGGTATGCCCGTCTTCATATCTCCGTCAAGCCGTGATCTACAATGATTCTCCCTATGGTCGGTTCAATCTTTTCTTAGAGCTGAATCAAGCTGGCTTGGAGTATGGTCTTAGCATGGAAAGTCAAAGGCTTGTCGAAGCTGGCCGCGCCGCTCAGCGATGGTAGGCGCGTAGTGGACGAGGTTACGAGTCCCTTTTGCAATGGCTGATACCCTTGTAGACTCATCCATTGCAGCACTGCTTATGATTTGGATTGTCATTCGGAATTGAGCTTCCGCAATCTGTCGTTCAAAGATTTCAGTACCAGGATTGCCGCAGCGCGTTGCCAGCACAAACTGGCGGATTCCGAGCACTTTTTCATTATGTCGGCTTGCGATTGAGGTCGCAATTTCTTAGCGACCCGCTGGCAACAACCGCCGGTTGACCGACAGGCTCGGATTGTAGGAGAAAATCGAAATATTCTCGAATTTTTTTTAGATTGCGCGCAAGGATTTGGGAAATCGACAGACTAATAACTCTATAGAATCACTCTTGTGTGAGGAAATAGAGATGTTAGCTAAATTAAATACCTTTTCGCTGCTAGGGATCGAGGCGATTCCGGTGGAAGTGGAAGTCGACGTGTCGGGTACGCCGATGCCAAAGACGATGCTGGTTGGGTTGCCCGAAGCTGCGGTGAAAGAGAGCATTCACCGGGTCGAACGAGCTATCGTCAACAGCGGTTTCGAGCGGCCCAATGATCGCGTGGTCATCAACTTAGCTCCGGCTGAACTGCCAAAGCAGGCGGCTTCGTTTGATTTGCCAATCTCCTTGGGCTTACTGGCTGCAAGTGGTCAGTTCTCTTCCGAAATGTTCTCGCAGTATGCGGTTGTTGGTGAATTAGCGCTTGAGGGACACACTCGGCCAATCAAAGGTGCGTTATCAATGGCTATGGCTGCTCGTGATTTGGGGCTGAAGGGTTTGTTGATTCCTCGCGAGAACGCTGCGGAGGCGGCTGTGGTTTCGGAGATCGATGTGATACCGATCAACTCATTAACCGAGGCTGTTGGCTTCTTCGTCGGTAGCCTGGAGATTGATGCTCAGCCGTCCGAGCTTACTAAGTTGTTCGAGGAGTTCGCTCATTACGCTCAGGATTTCTCCGATGTTCGAGGTCAAGAGATGGCTAAGCGAGCGCTCTCCATCGCCGCTGCAGGTCTACACAATATCCTGATGCTTGGACCACCTGGGTCAGGCAAGACGATGTTGGCGAAACGATTGCCCTCGATTTTGCCCACGCTTACGGCCGAAGAGTCGATCGAGACGACTCGGATCTACAGCTCGTTGGGACAAATGCGACAAGGGCAACCGCTGATGGCTCTACGTCCCTTTCGTTCGCCTCATCATACGATAAGCAATGCCGGTTTAGTTGGTGGAGGCAATCCTCCGGCACCAGGCGAAATATCTTTGGCCCACAATGGAGTTCTTTTCCTGGACGAGCTGCCCGAGTTTGATCGGCGAACTCTAGAAGTAATGCGTCAACCGTTAGAGGATCGCGTGGTGACAATTTCACGAGCACTACGAAGCACCACATTTCCGGCCAACTTCATGCTTGTGGCTGCGTTGAATCCGTGCCCGTGTGGTTTTCGTACCGATCCACGGCGAACGTGTAACTGTACTTCGATGCAGATCGAAAAATACATGTCGCGCATTTCCGGACCGCTGCTCGATAGAATCGACATTCACATCGAAGTTCCAGGTGTTCCGTTTGAGGAGCTGAGTTCGACGACCGATGGTACGAGTAGTAGGCAGATGCGTGATCAGGTTGAAAGGGCTCGACTACGACAGAAGCAGCGCTTCCTCAAGACAACCACACTTTACAACGCTCAAATGTCTACCCGAGAACTGAGAGAACACTGTTCGATAGACGCTGTGTGCCGGAAGTTACTGAGAGACTGTTGCAATGAGTTGGGCTTGTCGGCCAGAGCCCATGATAAGATCCTTCGAGTAAGTCGAACAATTGCTGACCTGGACGACAGCGACTCCATTGAGGCGGCTCATCTGCAAGAGGCGATCAACTATCGCATGCTCGATCGAAATCTGTTTGCGTAATTCAGGCTTCAGGCTTCAGGCTTCAGACTTCAGACTTCAGACTTCAGACTTCAGGGTTGAGGGTTGAGGGTTGAGGTTTAGTCGAGTGAATCTGCTGCTGAGCTTTTTCAAGGGCTGCCACACCTACAACATGTAATCGTAGTCGTTCTTCCCCAAATACGAAGAGCGAGCACGATTTGGGAGCACCACTTCGCTGAAGACGAGCAGGCGAAAAGATCTCCGATTAACTTTTCGGTCCCTTCCGTACAAATCTCTGTGACTTTGTGACTCTGTGGTTAGACCAGGCGAAAAGGTGGTTAGAGCAATCAGTTAAGCCCCACCCCTTTTGGGCGTTTAGATGCTGTAGTCAGCCGGCGAAAGCAAGATTAGAATACTGGATTGCAATTTTAGTGGCGGTTCCAACTTTGCCTGTGCCGCCTGCCGAACTCCTTTTTCCCTTCTCCCTTCCATGACCGATCCAAACTCCGCTCCAGCCGAATCTACCGCCAGCAGTTCCGACGAAACAGTGGCTCAGTCCGTAACCAATTCAGCGCCAGAGTCTGGAGTGGAAAGTACCTCGGCCGCCGCAGGTGGTCCCATAAACCTTGACCGCATTAGACAGCTTCGCTTGAGCCAACAGCAGGCCTTTGACCAGCGAAAACCGAAGAAACAAGCTCGTCCTTCCAAGCCAGCTTCCCAGTCAGAAGGTGGCGAGGCAAGTGCAGATGAAGGCACGGAAGAAAAGCGGTATGAAACCGGTAAAATCAAGACACCTCCAGCAGTGGCTCCGAAAGTAGAAGTGCCATCACGTCGAGCACCATTGTCGCGGGATCTTGAGGACGAACTAAACGCGGCTCTCAATGGTGACCTTGATCTGGACAAATTCTTGGTTGGCGATGATTCGCTGCAAATCGGCCACATGCTGACCGAAGGCCAGCGTATGCAAGCAACCGTCGTAAAATTGCACGAGGAGTACGTCTTCGTGTCGATGGGCGGGCCCAATGAAGGCGTTCTATCAATTCTGCAATTCAAGCAACCTCCGAATCCTGGCGATCAAGTAGATGTTCTGGTTCGTGGTTATCTGTCCGAAGAAGGCATCTACGATCTGACTATTCCAGGCGCAGCGATTGATGCGGCTGATTGGAGCGAGATTAGGGAAGGTGAAGTTGTCGAAGCAACCGTCACTGGCTCGAATACAGGTGGCTTGGAGTGCAAAGTTGGCAGCATTCGTGGATTTATTCCAGCCAGCCAAATTGCTCCTTACCGAGTTGAAAACATGGCTGAGTTCGTCGGCCAAAAAGTGCTCTGTATCATTACCGAGGCTAACGAGCGTCGAGGCAATCTGGTTCTGTCTCGTCGATCGGTGCTGGAGCGTGAACGCGTTGAGCAACGCGCTCAGCGTCTGGCAGCTATCGAAGTTGGCACTGCAGTAAAAGGTACCGTTCGCAAAATTATGGACTTCGGTGCGTTCGTCGATATTGGTGGTTTGGACGGGCTGCTTCACATCAGCCAGCTTTCTTGGGAGCGCGTTAAGCACCCCAGCGAAGTGCTTCAAGAAGGCCAGGAGATCCACGTACGTGTCGATAAGATCGATCCTCAAACCGGCAAGATCGGCTTGTCCTATCGTTCACTGCAAGAACATCCTTGGGCTAATATTCAATCTCGCTTCGCTCCCGGCTCCATCGTTAAGGGAACTGTCTCTCGAATCGCAGAATTCGGCGCCTTTGTACGCCTAGCAACTGGAGTTGAGGGGCTTGTCCACTTGTCTGAATTGGCACACTATCGAGTAGCTCGAGTGAACAGCGTAGTTAGCGAAGGCCAAGAGGTCGAAGTAAAGGTGCTCTCGATCGAAGAAGACAAGCAACGAATTAGCCTATCACTGAAAGCCGCTCAGACACCCCCGCCATCTGCAGAAACTGAGGACGTTGCTGAAGAAGTTGTTGAAGAAGCTCCACGTAAATCGGCAGTGGCTAAGCATCGCGGACCATTGAAGGGCGGTACTGGCAGCGCCAGTGGTGGTGATCGTTTTGGCCTCAAGTGGTAACGTGAGCAATTTGTGAATGCCAGTCGTTGGGTTCTAATTGCAGCTAATCCCAAGTCCGGCTCAGGACCAAGTGGAGAGCTTGTACAGCGACTGGCAGATCAGATTGAGCAGCGCGGATTCAAAGTCGAAGTGATTCGGTCACTGGATCAGCTAAAGCAGACCGCTGAGCATCTGCATTCACGGCGAGATCTGCATTGCGTTGTCTGTGCTGGCGGTGACGGGACGGTCGCCGTCGTCGCCAATCTGTTGCCACATGATATTTCGCTGTTCGTCTTTCCATTGGGTACAGAGAATTTGCTTGCCAAGCATTGGGGACTAAGCCGCGATGTAGCTCAAGCTTGCACAGCGATTGTAGGAGGCCGCACGATTCAAATGGATGTTGGATTGGCGAACGGCAAAATGTTCCTGGTGATGCTTGGCTGTGGTTTTGATGCCGAAGTCGTACGACAGATGGATTTGCGAAGGACCGGTCATATCACTCGATTCTCATACACCATGCCCATTTTGCGTGCCCTCAAGGGTTATCGATTTCCGCAATTGAAGTGGGATGCTCACTGCGCCAATCAATCGGGTCAAGCGGCTTGGTTGTTTGCCTTTAATGTTCCACGTTACGGAGGAAACTTATCGTTCTTTCCCGATGCTGATCCGTGTGATGGACGCCTGGATCTGTGTTTGTTCAAACGGTCAGGCATCTGGAAAGGCTGCAACTATCTGTTTCAATTGTGGCGGCAAAAACATCAACAGCTCGAGGACTTTCAGCACGCCTGTTTTCGAAAGCTATCTGTAGAAGCTCCCGTAGATACCAAGGGACAAGCGATTCAGGTTCCCTATCAGTTGGATGGCGATCCTGGTGGATTTCTCCCGTTGGAGGTTGAGACGCTGCCAGCGAGGCTAAAACTGATTGTGCCTCATACCACACCGGCTAGCGATCCAATACCGGTATCTCCAATGCCCGTACCGACTACGTAAACTGAATTTCATTCGACCATGCCCGGAATTCGAGAGGATCGCAAATATTGATGTTGCATAGTTACTGGGATTTCGGGCCGAAGGCCCAGCATTTTACAAAGCCCAGCCCATCGGGCGGGAACGGAGCATAAACATAGTAAGGCCAACGGCCCGACGGTTTGAGCTCAAACCATCGGGTCGTTGGCCCTTTGTTCTTCTCGCGAAATACTTACCCAGCCCTACAAGGCCCTACAAGGCTGGGCTACGCAAGGTAGTCTTTGATGTAAAAAGCCCCGATTTTCGTCGGGGCCGTAGTCAAAAGGGAGGTGGGGTGCCTTTAGGACGATTTTGATTTCTTGGGGGTGAATTTCAATGCGTTTGACCAGCAGCAGGCAGAGTTCTCGCTTCAGATACCAGTCTGCTGTCGAGAGCTGAGAATGAACCGTTTGAGCAAGTTCCTCTAGTCGCGTCTGTGCATCTTGGAGTGTGTCATCTGTCAATTGATCCTGCTCATACTTTTTGATTTCTAGTGACTGTTTTTCCTGCCGCTTGCGCAACTCAGGCAACCGTCTGTCGAGTTCAACTTTCGTGATCTTATCTTCAGTGTAGAGATCGATCAGGCGATCGATTTGCTTCTCGACGTTGATTGCTTCTCGCTGTGCCAGATGAAGTTTTTCATCGATGTCATCCTTGTGATGTTGACGAACCAATTCCTGCTTCAATCGCGCGGGATCTTGCAGCAACTTGCATATCTCGTCCCATACCATTTGCTCCAATTCTGCGCCTTTGACTGACTTGTTTTCGCAGCGGTCCTCGAGTGCTATTCGAGACGCATCACTTCGGATACAACGATAGTAGTGATATTTGTTAATGCCGCGCGCTATGCGAGAGCAGTAAGCGGCACCGCATTGGCCACACATCGTAAGGCCAGACAGCAGATACTTGCCCTTTGCTTTGTCTTGTCGATAGCGTTTGCGATTCTCGTCCATTTGTATTCTTGCTGTTTCAAACATGCTGCGATCAATGATCGCGGGGACAAGTATTTTGATTTGCTCTGACGGCAATGTTGGAACTTGTATCTTGGCGTTGTGAGGGAATTCAGGCGAGCCTCTATATGGTCTTTTTGTTGATTTTCTCTCGGAAATTCGCGTTTTTCCGAACATAGCTTCGCCGTAGTATGCAGGATTAGCCAACACCTCACGAATACTGTTTTTGTGCCAATTGGTATTGCCTTGGCTTGAACAGATTCCGCGATCTCGGAGGTAACGTGCGATACGTCCAAAGGACAATTGTTGGTTGCAATACAGCTCGAAAATCAACCGTACATGGTCGCTCTTGATCGGATCGATTTCCCATCGAGCGTCTACTCCTTGAGACTTTGGAACATAAATGTACCCATAGGGTGCTCGCCCAAAAACACTTACCTTGCCTTCAACCGCTGAGTATTTTCGGCCACGGCGCGTACGCTCCAAAATCTTAGTTCGCTCGTATTCAGCAAACGCACCTTGCATATGAGTCAGCAGCGTTCCCTCTGGACCATCAGGTATTCCTTTTTGATCCAGGAAGATCACCTCACAGCGCTTTCTTCGAAACTCGTCTAGCAAGAGCATTTGATGTGACAGCGAACGAGCAAGTCGATCGGCTGAAAGGATGTAAATCTTGTCGATTAGCCCCGCATGCACTTGGTCTCGCATGGCTTCCAAAGCAGGTCTTAATAACTCGCTGCCAGAGTAGCCGTCGTCGCAAAATTCTCGATTCTTTGGAATGTCATATCCGTCCTCTGCCGAACGCTCACGTAGGGATTTGCATTGTGACTGAATCGTCTTCTCATCCGATTGCTTCTGAGAACTAACTCTTGCGTAGAATGCAGCTCGTGTCATATTTCAACCTCCTGATTGGATAGAAGTAGTTCGTCCTGATTGATGCGAACTGGTGGCTCATGGGGCTCATTTCGAGACTTCAAAAGCCGAAAAGCCTTAGCTATCAAATCGTCTGAGTCGCGTTTGGGTTCAAATTCGACGCAAACGTCCCTATGACACTTCACTTGCTGGTCTGCCATGACAGTATCCCCCAAAAAAACAAAGGAATCCCCGAGAGAATCCCTTTACCGCTTGGGCCTGTTTGGCCTATCAATTCCCTCTCGGGATCGAGCAACATGAAACATCAGCTCACTTTTTACAACATCGACTACCTTGCGTAAGTTAACGGACAGGGCTTCGCCCCTAAATCCAAATACTACAACATCAAAAAGCGCAAGTTGCCCGGTAACCGTTAACAAAATCCCTGGGAACAGTACGGCTCGCGCCGTTACGTTAGAATTCATCCTCACTAAATTCAACTTCGAAACACAACATTGTTTGCTTTATGTCAGGGAACCGATGAGCACCCAAGTTCAGCCAGTACAGATCGGCAATATCGTTTGCGGTTCGAAAGAGGCGCCGCTGACAATTATCGCAGGACCTTGCGTTATCGAGTCACTCGACTTGACGATGAGGATTGCCGAGCGACTGAAGCAGGTTTGCAATGCATTGCGACTTCCGTTAGTCTTTAAGGCCTCGTTCGACAAGGCGAATCGCACCAGCGCAGCGAGCTTTCGTGGAGTTGGCATCGATGGTGGCTTATCGATCTTGGATCGGGTCCATAACGAGTTCGACGTTCCGGTTGTTACTGACATTCATCTTCCGGAGCAAGCTGCTCAAGCGGCTCAAGTTTGTCAATTGCTACAGATACCAGCCTTCTTAGCTCGTCAAACAGACCTGTTGATCGCGGCAGCCGAAACGGGCCTGCCAATCAATGTTAAGAAAGGTCAGTTCATGGCACCCACCGACATGCAGAATGTCTTGAACAAGCTGAAGAAATCTGGTTCAGAAGGCGTACTGCTGTGCGAGCGTGGTACATTCTTCGGTTATGGCAGACTGGTCAATGATATGCAGTCGCTGCCAATCATGCGATCGTTCGGAGTTCCCGTGGTTTTCGACGCCACCCATTCCGTCCAGCAACCTGGTGGTTTGGGGGATGCGACTGGCGGCAATCGGCAGATGGTAGCTCCGCTTGCTCGCGCTGCCGTAGCCGTTGGGGTGGATGCCGTTTTCTTGGAAACTCATCCTGATCCCGATAAATCCCCCAGCGATGGGCCGAACATGGTTCCACTTGCGGACGTACATCTTTTGTTGCAACAGTTACAGGAAATTTCCCAGCTTGTGAATGGCTGGTAATTCGCACTATTACTTCGAAGCCATGAATTCATCTCTCAGCCTATTCAATCACACCCAAATCTCAAAAAAGTTGCTGATCCTGCGGAGTCTTACCATCCGAGCCATTCTGATCGTCTGCCTTGGCATTCTGATGCTGGGCTGTCAAAAAAGTACTCGCAATAAGTCAGATATCGTCATCCAAAAGATGCGAGCGAATTCGGGAAATTCTAGTAGCGATTCATTGCGTCAAGGCATGCGAAACTTGATGCAAACCAATCAGATTAACAAGAAGGACATGATCGACGAGACGCGTGTTCTTATCAACGCTTGGCTAAAGTCTACAGATCCGAAGTCGATCAGCTACAGTTCCAGTAATCTGCTTGACAGTATCGACCCAAAGCTGCTTGCAGCAGTGAATTGTGAGTCGCCTGCAGCGGATCAACTTTCAAGCACCGATCTCGAGTGCCTGTACGAAGCGAAGGTGATGCGAACACTTTCGGAGTGGATTGTAGCTGCACCGGTTCGTGATCGTTTGTTTCAGCCAATGTTAGCCGCCAAGATGGCTCAACTGAAGCCGGAAGCTGCAGTCAAACTAGAACAGGCCTACAAGCTGTTCGATTGGACCATGCGTAATGTGATGTTGGCGGGAGTGCCGTCATCGGAAAGTAACAATAAGATTCGCGACCCTCGCGGTGCGATCGTTGTTGATAACGGCGTGGGCTACAGTTACTTACCTTGGGAGGCAGCACTTTACAGCCAAAAAAGCCCGAGCTTCATCGTACGCGTGGGAAGTGTTTGGAGCCCTTGGCTAGACAGCAAGGGATTGAAACCTGTTGGATATCTGTAGGCTCCACGCAGCGTTTACTGGCGATCTTTTCTGCATGGGCATTCTACTCGGAGAATCAACTGTTGGTCGAGTCAGTGGGAATCGTGCCAGTCAGACACCGATGCTTGGGCAACGATTCAAGACGGCAGCCAAGAATGAGAAGATACTTCGACGGCTGAATTTTTAATACGAGTATGCCTACCAAAAGCAAGACATCAACTCAATTCAATTGTTGATCGATGCCCTCCATTCGCATTGAGCCGACAGGCCGAACTGCTTGAGAGTGGCCTGGTTAACGAAGAGCGCATGACTTTGTTTGTTGATGGAGACACGGTTGCCGAGCAGCTTAACAAAGCTGCTCCGAATTCTACGGTCGCACTCTGGCATGTTCCAGTGATGGCGCAGGCATACGCATTGCAGCTTCAAGAGCGTCTGAAAGAAATGTCTAAGTTCACGATGAAGTATATGTCCGAGCACCTGATTTGGCTTGTCGATGGATCGGTAGCAACTGGGCGAGATCTGCACTTATCAGGCAAGTTTGAAAACACTGCATCGGGTATTGGAGCACTAAAGACCTATGTCGAAACTCGTGTTACAAACGAGATGTTGAAAAAAATGGCATACAATCCAGATTTGTTTTAGCGAAGAGCCTGAATTGAACGTGACCCAAACGAATCTCAGCAGATGTACGATGCTCGCGTTGCTCGGGCGATTATGATCTTCAGTCGAGCTAAGTTTGATGCAGCATATTTGCTCGGACAGCTTCACTTTGATCAAGGGGCGATTACAAATCTTCGATGTATTGGTTGGTGGTCGCGCTGTAAAACAAGCGAGCGCAAATGTGGTACGTTCCGGCTGGTACATATTGGCCAGATCCGCAATTGAGCTTCAGAAGTATGACGTTGCCGAGGATGCGTTATTAAACCTTCTGTGGAGTTAGCGGCAATCAACCAGCCTGCGGGCGTTTAATCCTCAAGATGCCGGCAATCGCATTCGATTGCGATACCTTAAGCGGCTCATGTCAGGTGCATCGGCAAAACCACGAATGGTTATTTTAGCGATGGAGGCCGTCAGAACGTCGATATAGGCTGTCTCGATAAGGTGCTCGGCGCGTTTGCAAGGTGAAACAACACTTGAGAACAGTTGGTTCGATTGACGGGCAATGGGACCCCTGCCATGCCAATTGCACCGAATCAACTTCGGTGATCCGCTTGTTTACAAACTCAGTAGCGCTAAATCAATTGCCAAAAGAATCGGGTTTGCCGGCAGGATAAGTTCGTTTGGGGCTGAATGGTCTTTGCATCGGTCGTGCAGTACTCTTTACCTGACTTGCTGTTGCCATATTTGCGGCAATCAGCGGCAATCGATACCTAGAAATCACCGGAGCGGCGATTGAAGCGCCCCGTTACCAGTACGAAACAGACATACCAGTTGATTGTGCAAAGTGGAGCAGCACTTGCGGAGGCGAGAACTGCAACAGACGATGAAACGAAGACTAGTCGAATCGCATCGGCGGCAACAGTACCTGTCCGAAGACGAACAAAACATTCACAAACAATGATCCTTGGGTAATAACGACTCGCTTGGTTGCACCCCAGGCAAGTCCGCCGAACGTGTTTCCAGCTGGACCAACCTTTTGATTAACGGTACTGAGGTTCGGTACGGTCCTTAATCAAAGAACTCGTGACGCGCGTAGAGATGTGAAGCTGCAGGCAACCAACGAGCCATTACGTCGTAAGTTCCTCTAGGAAGGTAGTAAGAACTGGTAGTTAGCTCTGGTAACCGTCGCAGGCTTCAGGAGCAACTGTAATGTCACCGGTAACGACTAGCTCCGTTGATTTTGCCCAATTAGCAGGTGCAGCGTATCCGACATCCCCATTATCGATAACTTGACCGCCGGCCAAATTCGTTTGTAAGTCAACCATAGCGGCTTGGGCATCGATCAATCCGTATCCACCTCGATTGTTCCAAACAGCATCCGCTGCACCATTCACTGGCCTAGCCGTTTCGGCCAGGGACTGGGCGATTTGGTTTACTCGTGCGGTCGGAAATTTTTGTTTCATGAGTGCTGCGACCGCCGCCACGTTGGGTGCAGCGGCTGATGTGCCAGCAAAGTTTGGAAAGGTATCTGTGTCCTGAGAAATGTCACTGCCAAAGAAACTGGTGTTGGAGTTATCGATTCCTGATATGAAGGGGTTGTTGTAGACCACTTGCCTAGCAAGCTTACGATATTGAGTTACTCCATCATAAATGTAGGTTGATGGACCTGTAGAAGTGAATGACTCAGTGACGATGGGCAGTGTTGCCGAAAACGCTGGAGCTTCATAAAACGGCACCGCTCCAACACCGATCGTCCAAGGCCCCGCATGATGGCCGCTGGTTGAAGATTGACTGGCCACATACTCGGTCGTCATATTGCCGCGGAAAGCAATCAGCTTCATTCGAGTTGGTTTCGGCCCAGCGGCAAGCTTAATCGAAAGATCAAACGTACCTGGTCCAATGGAAAAAACTTCTGAGGGCGCACCGGTTGCTATGTTGTTCGTTTGTAGAGTTCCAATCGAACCACCCGAGGTATTAAAGAATAGCAGATCTAGGTCAGTATCAACCTTTCCAGGAGCTGCAATTCCGTTGTACGGGTCATCCCACTGGAAGCCGAATGTGGCGTTTCGATCGATAGTGATTCTAAGCGTCGTATCAACTCCTGCACCAGCTTTGAAATCATATAGTCCACCAACAGCCCACGCACCAGTGACAGGGACTTCGAATCCATTTGTGCTAGAGTTGCCCGCAGAGCCAAAGTAAGGAATGTTAGCATCAACTGCTCGTTTCACGGCAAGATCAATAACTCCAGGCTGAAACATCGGCTCGGCAAAATAGGAAACATCATCCACAATAACTTTGGAACCTGCGGTGCGTAGGGCGTCGATGTTACTGGCATAGCCCGTTTGTCCGCCGACAAATGCCGTCGCAAACGCCAGTGGCGAATTGGGCGCGATGTCCTTAATTAGCTCCAACATCGCTCGTCCTTCATCGGTTGAACCTGCTGGTCCATCTTGAATCACTTGAACCGCTCCAAGGTTACCCGAAGCCTGTGAATCCGCTAATCCACCCGCAAGCATACTCACGCTGTCCGATAATACGCCGATCTTGATCCCAGCTCCGTTAGCCGAGAATTGAGTTCGAGCGGCTGGAGCATTTTGACCTAAGTCAGCTTGGCTTTGTACAGATCCAACGTCCGTAGATGGACCATCACTAACATTGCTAAAATCGGTAGTCGTCATCGGTTGTTCAACGATTCGCATACTGGCGACATGCGGGCTGCGAGCTATCGTTTCTAAGTTCAGCAACGGAACCTTGCCTGTAATCACGGAGTAATTTGCGTCAGTAGCATCGACTTGAACGCCGTTCGCTTTAAGCCAAGGTAATGCAGTTGAATAATCACTGGCTATGATTTCCATCACCACACTATTGTCTTGAAACTGAGCCAAACTGTTAGCTGGCATGGGAAAAAGAGCATTCGGCACGTCAGATGCGGGGCTATCCTGCCACTGACGAAATCCTTGTAGACTCTCGATTGTCTGTTGCCCTGTTTTCGCCAGAGGACCATTCTTAACATCCAGCCAATCGTTGGTTGCAACATCTGCAGCCATCAAACAGCGAGTCTCCAAAGACTCAACGATTAATTGACGAAACGATTTGGCCGAGCTTCGCAGTGTGGAGTTCTTGCGCTTCATTTAGATCGCCTGTATGATTGTCGGTGTTGTACTGGCCAGCTACTTAAAGGCCTCGTTGGTCTAATTGGCCCGGCCTGAACATAACGCATGTCACTTTCGAATTCCACCGGGGATGGCAGTTCGCGTATATTTTTCCACCCCCCGACTACAACCCCCCAAGGATCATATTTCGTTAAGATTGCTCCATCAAAGCACATTGCCAGGTGATTTGGAGGATGACAGGCAAAGTGTAGACAAGACAGATAACAACTTTCTTGCCTCGGTTGATTCATTATGATGGTGGCGGTTCATCAGAACGAAGCGCGTTGATCGTAGTCTCATATCTCTTAACGTCGGCGCGAGCGCGGGATCAGTTGTAGGACTGAACTCTGGCGGGATCATATTTTGAGTACATTCTGAACTAGAACAGTGAAACAATGAAACGAGTTTTTGTGTGTCGTCCAATTCCCATGGCAGGATTACATTTGCTGCGAAATGCTGGAGTTGAATTGCTTCTGCACTCAGCGGGTCTACCGCCAACTCGCGAAGAACTGCTGAGCGGTGTTCGTGGTTGCGACGGAATCTTGAGCCTACTAAGCGATCGCATTGACGCCGAGGTCATGGAGGCGGCAGGAGCTCAATTGAAGGTAGTTGCGAATTTTGCTGTGGGTTACAACAACATCGATGTCGCGGCGGCGAAAGCTAGAAACATTTGCGTCGGAAACACTCCTGATGTTTTAACTGATGCCACCGCCGATATTGCAATCGGACTGTTGATCGCTTCAGCTCGAATGTTTGGTGACGGATTTACTGCGGCTCGCGATGGTCGCTGGCGAACGTGGGAGCCGTTGGGCTGGATCGGACAGGATCTGAACGGAAAGACATTGGGAATTGTTGGTATGGGACGCATAGGGTTTGCGGTAGCAAAAAGAATGCACGCAGCCTGGAACATGAAGGTCCTTTACACAGCTCGTAGTGCGAAGCAGGAAGTTGATCAAAGCTTGAGTGCGCAGCATGTTGACCTGGATGAACTATTGACCCAGAGCGATTTCATTAGCTTGCATGTTCCCCTGTCTGAACAGACTCGCGGCTGTATTAGCTACCCTCAATTCGAACTGATGAAAAAGACGGCAGTGTTGGTCAATACGGCCCGCGGGGAAGTCATTGATCAACAGGCACTTGTGGATGCGCTGAAGCAAGGAAGAATCTTTGGAGCGGGCCTAGATGTTTGCACTCCCGAGCCAATTCCGCTCGATCACCCACTGCTGAGTTTGCCGAACTGTGTGCTATTGCCTCACATCGGCAGCGCGACAACACTAGCTAGAAATGCCATGGCGACCCGGGCGGCTGAGAATATCTTGGCTGGAATTAGCGGCCGGCCATTGCCTTATCCTGTTATCTAGGCTTTGTTTCAAAACTGTAGCGACGCTCGCCAGAGCGCGAAGAATATTGTACGAACCAACAATTTAGCAACTCCGGCAACACTTAGTTGGCTGTTAGAAGAAAGCTAGGTTCACTAGTCATTGGTCCGCGCTGCAGATAGGTGACTGAGTGGCACGTAGTACTTTCGATAATGATTCCCGTCGTCGTACAACTGGCCCGAAGGATCAACAACTAGCACAGTAGCTCGGCGAGTGATGCGATTGACTGTGCCAACACGAGTTTTTCCTTCATACCGAAAGCAGACTCGAGTTCCAACTCGAATGTTGAACTTCTGATCCGCTCGCTCTTGTTGTGTAACCAAATCGTGTTTGTGTTCGGTGTGCCCAAACAATCTGGCGGCAATACTCTGGAATCTTGGCGAGGCGCAGCAACTATCCTCCCAGACCAACATTTCTACCAGGTGTATCAGTTCGTGCTCCATGATCCGTTGCATGGCTTGCAAGCGATTACTGCAGAGGATTCCAGTGACACGAATTGGGCGTCTTAAATCGCTGAAGGTTTGAAACAGTAAGGGCGCTGAAAGTACGATTTCATAGGAAACTCGCTGAGCACCTTGACGACCGTGAACGGTCCTAACCGTCTTGCCGCCGTTGCTGGTCATGCGGTTGGACCAACGAAACTGCAGTCCGAAATGACGCGCGAGTGCTAAACAATGACCATTGAAAAAGTGCTGATCATACTTTTCAGCCATCGTTTGCAGGTCTGTCGTGCTGGTGAGTGAAAAGTTTGGACCCTTCATCGACCTCGAACCAGCGAGTGTCGCTTGACCGATTTGGTAGCAATAGCTTCGCCGTTGATCTTCCGACAACAGTCTGCTGGATACCAGTTTATGCAACTGCTGATGATGAAACGAAAATTGATCGGGGCTTAGAGGCGAATATTTTCCAACGCCCGACCTGCGGACAGTAGTTCTGGTTGATGCTCTTTGAAACAGTCTGGCCATAACTTCTCCAAGTTCTTGGCTGAGGTGAGGTAAGCAACTGAGTAGATTAGTACACAACTCCGATCACTGATTCCCTGAGTTCGGAGTGATGTATTCAGTTCGCTCGACAACTCTCATTGTACGTCTCAACGAGTATGCAATTCCATACGCAAATCGTTTTTTTGATAAGGTCGAAAATTTCGTGCGAGCTTCCACGCGAATTGCTTGACATGGCCGTTCAGAAATAGTAGCTGATCTAGGAGCGCGGACCGATTATTGGAAGAGCAGTTCATGACGCTTGGCGATGATAATGCAATCGCCAAACACATAGTCGCAAAGTTGCAGAGCGGACATTGCATTCGACAAAAAGAGAAAAGGGAGCATCAATCGCTTTGATTGATGCTCCCTTCGGTTGATTAATACTCAGCTTGTGAGCAAGTACGACGGCAGATGCTAGAAGCCTCCGCGTGCAGCTTGGCCGGCTTGAACGCCAGAACCAATTGCTCGTAGAATACCTTCATCAATGCTCACTCGAGTCACCATTCCACGTGGTAGTACAGTGCTGTTCACTTGGATTGCGTCCTTGCCACTGTACTGGCCTAGTACACCGATAACATTTTCCAAAACTGGATTTGGATTCAGGTTTTGTGCGAACTTCAGGATGCCAGTCAAGCGAAGTGCTGCTTGAATCGGTGAGGTAACGTCAACACCCTTCTTTGACTTCAGTGAATCTATCGCAGCCTTAATAGTGGCATCACCGGCTGAATCCAGGCAAACCAAAACAGCCTTGTCACCGCCAGCCACTACGACTTTCACAGCGTCACCAAAAACTGCTCGAGCCTTTGCTTCCTTGCTCGGAACCTTAATTGAAACGCGGTGCAGGTTGAAGCCATTGTAGGATCCTGCATCAAATTCAACTTTGACGTCAGGAGTCTTTGGCAGTTTGTTAACCAACTTCTTGATTTCGGCTTCCAACGAATGTCCATCTGCGATTCGACCACCAATCAAAATGCGAACCGAATCATCGGTAAAGCTAGCGCTGGCAGCGCCGTCGACCACACCTTCGTCAATGGTCTTTTCGAAAATGCCCACAAATCCCTCAGCGAACTCACTGATTGCATCTGCGATTTCATCAGGTAGGCTGGAGTTTTCCAACTGTGCATCAATTTGATCTAAGGAATTCTGCATGCTTTGCTTGGCGACTTTCTTATCTTCTTCGTTAGTTGCCAAAGATGTTACGCGAAATTCTACTGAAGAGTTAGGAAGTACCAAGCCAGTAAAGTCTGACTTTAGCTTGGCTTGTGATTCCATTTGTTTGGCAAGCTTGCTGCCTGCAACATACTGTACGGCGCCATCAAAGTGAATTTGTTGCTTGGATGAATCGATCAACCACCCGAGTACAACTTGTTGTGTGCTTCGAACCAATTCTTCGATTTGAGCCATTTGAAGTTCGGCCATCTCTTCTGCAGCTTCACGCTCTTCGTCAGACTTGCCAGCTTGAGCTTGAGCCATAGCGCCTTCGAAACCGTTGCGTAGGTTTTCGATGGCCATGTCCTTCAGTTCCTCAGGGAGTTGCTGCAGGTCGATTTTCACCGTGAAGTTGTATCGCTTGTGATAGTCGCCGAATAACTCAGCAGGATTCTTTGGAAGGTTTTGCAAAGCCTCTTCGTTCTGTCCGACGTACAACCAGCCATTTGCAGATTTGGCGTTGAAAACTTGAGGTCCAAGTCCGACTTCATACATGCCATCGCCAAGATCATCCACTTGCAAGCTAGCTTCGCCAAGCTTGTCAAAGAACTCTTTGGCATTGGCAACTGGCAGACATACCAACGGCTTAGGAGCACCGTTCTCGAGCGATACAAGAATTCCTAATGGCTTAGTTTTGTCTAGGCCTGTGGTGTAATTCTCACCCATGATCTCGAAGAAACCGCTAACGCCTGGGACGTTGCAAGCCTCGATCAACCATGAAACATCCTTAAGCGTTCGCTCTACTGGGGCGATGACAACCGTTGCAACAGTGGCCGCAGGTTGCTGAGCTATTGTTGGTGTGTTTAGCCCTACCATCATGGCCAAGGCTACGGCGGCAGTTGCCAACCATTGCTTAACTCTCATAGAAATCTCCACTCTCAATAAGTTAGTTTGACTCGATTGTTGCTCCGCACGGGTCGCAACGAGGCTTGCTTGAACATTGTCAGAAAGACAACAAATGCAGGTCGATCCATTCGACCACAACAAGCTAACGGTTGCCCGCAGGTCTGAATAGATCACCTATTCCGCGAACAGACCGTCTGGCCCGAATTTTGAAGAACCTTGGCGCAATTAAGGAGTAATTTTTTTCGGAAGATTTCAATTTTCTGCGCCTAAAAACGTGCTGATACACTCCGCCTTCCAGCGATCAAGTTGAACTAAGCGAAATAGGCTGAGCCTACTATTATCGTTCTCGAAATACGATTCGACCCTTCGTCAAATCATAAGGCGATAGTTCGACGCGGACTTTATCCCCAGGAACGATTCGGATGAAGTTTTTACGCATTTTTCCCGCGACGTGAGCCAGAACTTCAGTCCCCGTGTCCAATTGGACGCGGAATCGAGTATTGGCTAAGGCTTGAGTCACAGTACCTTCGACTTCGAACGCTTCTTCTTTTTTCGACATACAGCTTTCCGTGTTTTGTGGCAGTATTCGATCTTCCTTCGGATCAGCCCAAGTGGTCCTCAAAAGTTGATTAGAAAATCGAAACTACGTGAATTAGAAGTCGAAAGAAATCGATCGAAATGAGGATCAATGACTGTGATTTCAACAGTTTCCAACTATAACGTTGGATCTCTGCCGACTAACAATCTGCGGTCTCCCGAACTCCAGAATCCGTATGTTATAGATGATGACCCCGACCGCCGTCCAGGATTATTTGACCACTTCCTCCAGAATAGCTAGTGGAGATTTCGTTTTTTTGGTCTGCCAACACGGGACCGAGTCTGTTCTAAAGCAGTTTCTCCTTTACCCAAACTCCCCTTTCCGCCTAGCCTATTCCCGACCTGGACTACTGACTTTTAAGCTTGATCAGCCCGTTTCAATTCCGCAGCATCCGTTAATTCGACTCGCCGGTCGAGTGATCGGGCAAATAGAGGGGCAGGGCGGATTGGAGATGGCGGAACACTTGAAACAGTTAGCCTTTTCCTCTGGCCAAATCGTTAAGACCGCCTCGTTGCGACCTGCGACCAGCGCCATTCAAACAAACAACGATTCAAGAGGTGCGGTTGGCGTTACTTTTCTTGCTTGGGAGCAACTGCACATTTTCGAGCGAGACAGAGCCGAGACAGGCATGTTTGGATTCGAGCCAGGTACGAGCCCTCTATCAACTGAAGTTGGTGGTCTTGCGCGGCAGGTTCTGGGTAACCAGTTGCAGATCAATCAAATTGTGGAGAAAGGAACCAGAGTTCTTGATTGCGTTTTAGTCGATCCAAATCACTGGTTAGTCGGATGGCATTCCGCAGAGCAGGTTTTCGAGACGTGGCCGGGTGGTGTTTTTCCAGTTACGGAACCAGCCGACATGATTAGTCGAGCTTACTTGAAAATGGCAGAGGGAATAGCCTGGAGCGCTCTACCTTTCTCCGCTGGTGACAAGGTTGTTGAAGTTGGCAGTGCACCTGGTGGAGCTTCACAACGATTGCTCGACATGGGAATGCATGTTACAGGAGTTGATCCAGCGGAGATGGATCCGATGCTGTTGGAGCATTCGCGGTTCGAACACTGGCGATCAAAATCTTCGGCCGTCAAGCGGAAGAACTATGCCAAGTTTCGATGGTTAGTAGCTGACGCTAATGTAGCGCCGAACTACACCCTGGATTGTGTGGGCGATATCGTCAACTATCCAACCTCGAGAATCGACGGATTGATTTTAACGTTGAAGTTATCAAGCTACGAGTTGCTTGATAATCTTGATGAATACTTAGAGAGAATTGCGAGCTGGGGATTTAGTCGCGTCGGCGCTCGACAGCTTGGCCATAATCGTCATGAGCTTTGCGTTGTTGCACAGCGTTAAGAAGTTAATCCTGTTAAATCGGGGACACCTCAGCTTTCCCATGGGTTCAATAAAACCACTTGAAAAACCGAATGGCTGGGGGCCGTTGATTTGATCGCCCGCGGGCTTGTGCTGTTACGCGAGAGTGGAAAATTCAAGCGGAGCCAAATCTCGGAGCCTCTGTGACTCTGTGACTCTGTGGTTAGCTAAAATTATTTCCACCGCAACCGGAAGAGCGACCGATACGCTGCTCTTGAGTGCGACGTAGTTGTGGTTGCTCAGACTCCAACGCAATTCCCGGCCCGCATTTACCCTCCCCGAAAGAGCTCGCATTACTCGCCTTGCGATCCTACCCGCGAAAAAATTTGAGTGGTCGATAGATGAGTTTAG
The DNA here is from genome assembly GCA_046349795.1 of Pirellulales bacterium. Classification (GTDB taxonomy): domain Bacteria; phylum Planctomycetota; class Planctomycetia; order Pirellulales; family Pirellulaceae; genus Aureliella. The sequence continues at coordinate 49,271 of JAXMBP010000013.1, forward strand.
CGCGCGGGAGGGTCCGTTAACAGCCACGTCAACTTCAGCACTCAAGACTGAAGCTATCCATCTATCACGGTCAAATTATCCCTGTGGATTACCTCTTCGTGAGGACAGTGACCTAAAGTCATAGCGATCTGACTAGTTTTTAAACCACAGATCTTTGCGAGCTCAATTGAGTCGTAATTGCATAGGCCGCGAGCGACTTCTGCGCCTTCCGAACTTACAACTGCAACGACGTCGCCTTTTTCGAATTGACCTTCGACAGATCGAACGCCGATGGAGAGCAAGCTGCTGCCGTTGTTGCGTAAAGCGTTAACGGCTCCATCATACCAGAAGCTGTCCACTTGGCTGAGTAGAAAAGCTGCCAACGTTTTGGGAATGAGTCCTTCAGTGTGAGGCAAGAAGAGCGTCCCAAGAATTTCCCCGTCATCAAGCGAGGCAGGATTCGATCGACTCGTCCGCCCGCAATAACAACGGCTGCACCGCTCTGCGTTACGAACTGAGCCACACGAAGCTTGCTGGCCATACCGCCTTTACTTACAGTAGAGTTATGAGCAGTGGCCAATCCTAACACGCCTCTATCAACTTGCTCAATTTGACTGACCACAGTCGCTCCGGGCAGCTTGGGGTCGCGATCGTAAACGCCTTCAACATCGCTCAAAATGATCAGCGCCAGTTTGGCAAACAATCCAGCAACCATTCCAGCTAAGCGATCGTTGTCACCAAACGTCGTTTGCAACTCTTCGACTGCAACCGTGTCATTCTCGTTGATGACCGGGATCAATCCCATCTGCAAGCAAGCCAGCAACGTGTTGCGAACATTCAGATAGCGGGTTCGATTGTCCAAGTCGTCGGCAATGAGCAGGATTTGTGCTGCATGCTTGCCCAGTTGTGAAAAATGGCGTTCGTAGGACTGGATCAGATGAGCTTGACCGACAGCAGCAACGGCTTGCAGTTGAGCTAAGTCGGCAGGCCTGCGTTCTAGCCCAAGCTTACCAACACCCGAAGCGACAGCTCCGCTACTCACCAACACGACCTGCTTACCTAGCTTCGTCAGTTCAACCAATTGGCTGGACAGGGATGCAATGCGGCTTTCATCTAGTTGTCCGGTGGAAGAAGAGAGTACGCGCGAACCAACCTTGACCACAATAATCTCTGCGGTTCGAAGGATGGATCGTTGATTTATCGAATCAGACATGCCTGCACGATTTTCGGTGAGTTTTCCGAGAATTGGATTCAATCAAGAACTAGTGGATGTATTGCGTTATCGTCAAGGGGGGATTTTGCAATTAGCTTCCAAATCCACCATCAGAATACGCAATAATGATCGCACCGCAAAGGTTAAAGAACTTACCCAATCGGCGTGTTAAGCAATTTGCAGTGTCCAAAGCGTTACCGAATGGAGTGTTGCGGATTGCTGACTTTTGTCCAGTAGCTAAACTGTACACAGATCGTCGAGGCCCCCGAGTTGTTTTTTGACTGGGTTGATTTGCCTGAGCTGAAATTACTGGATTCGCGATCGAAATGCACTTCTCAAACGCACTCAGTTCTTAATACTGAATTAGCCACATCGCCGCGTAGTAGATAGGACCAGGATTCTATGAGCGAACTTTTCCACGAGTGCGGCGTGGCCGCAATCTATCATTTGCCCAGCGATGAACCTAGTCCGTTGTGCCCAGAGCAAGGTCCTGACGAAATTTCGCGTTTGTTGCCTCGAATGCTACAAGACATTCAAAACCGAGGACAACTCGCAGCAGGCATGACCGCCTACAATCCTTCTAAGCCAAATCTGCTGGACACCATGAAGGATATTGGAACAGTGGCTGAAGTCTTTCGACTCTCGCATCGCGGCAAGAGCGAAGCTTTGATGGCCGAGTATGTTGGTCCTGCAGCGATCGGCCACGTTCGTTATGCAACTTGTGGCAAAGATGATCGCAATTACGCTCAGCCTTTCGAGCGTCAGCACATACACAAGCACAAATGGTTTAGCTTCTGCTTCAACGGCCAGCTAGCCAATTATGCTCAGTTGCGTTCGCGACTTTTGAAAGAAGGCGAGCATCATTTGGCTCGCGATACCGATACAGAAATCATCATGCACGAGCTTGGACGTGAGCTGTCCGCAGGCGCTCCCGGCCGCGATATCGCCGATGTGTTCACGGAGGTGGCAAAGCTGTTCGATGGAGCTTACAGTTTGGCTCTACTGAACGCTCGGGGTGAACTGCTGATTGCCCGTGATCCACTTGGCATCAAGCCGATGTGTTACGCGCTTGAAGGGCCGTTGTTTGCAGCCGCCAGTGAAAGCGTGGCGCTGTTAAATCTGGGCTTCCAGCCGGAGAGTATCCGCTCATTGCTACCGGGACATCTCATCGTCGTTCGTCCTGACGGTGTGAAGATCAAGCAGTTCGCGCCATCGACGAAAACTGCTCACTGCTTTTTCGAGTGGATCTATTTCGCCAATGTCGCAAGCACGCTTGATGAACGAAGCGTCTACATGTCACGAACTCGACTAGGTGAAGAGCTGGCAAGGCTAGAGATCGCAGACAATCGCATTCCCCTGGATAAGGACACGATCGTTGTTCCAGTTCCCGACACCAGTAAAGCAGCCGCTGACGCGATGGCTTACGAGCTTGGCATACCGAGCCGTGAAGGGTTGATTCGCAATCGATATAGCGGCAGAACATTTATCGAAGGTGGACGAGCGAGAATTGCGAAAGCCTCGATCAAATACACGCCTCTTCGCGAAGTGCTTGAGGGCAAGCGAGTCTTCTTGGTCGAAGATTCGATTGTCCGGGCTACGACGATGAAGGTTCTGCTGGATCGAATTCGCGAGCAAGGTGGAGCCAAGGAGATTCACGTCCGAGTTGCTTGTCCACCGATCATCGCGCCATGTTTTTATGGCATCGATATGTCGACAGTTGACGAATTGTTCGCACCGAAGTTTATGGATGGATTGGAATTGAGCGAAGAGGCCCAACAGCGAATGGCTGAGAAGCTCGGCTGCGATTCGCTGCGATACTTGCCGGTTAGTGCAATCGCGAGGTCAATTCGCCTGGATCAAGATCAGCTTTGTCAAGCTTGTATCACTGGCCAGTATCCCACCAAATGTGGTCAGCAACTTTATGGCATCGCACTTCGCAACACTGGTCTAGCTCAGAATCGAACCTACGAAGAGGTGGCTCCCGGAACCGAATTGAGCTAGTCGCGACAATTTTATCCCAGTATCCAACAAACGCCGCAAAGGTGCCTTACAGATGAAACGAGTAACTGGAATTGGTGGGATCTTTTTTACGGCCAAAGATCCCAAGGCAATTTGCGAGTGGTACAAGTGTCATCTGGGAATAGATGTTCAAGATTGGGGTGGAACCGCTTTTACTTGGACTGACGACGAAGGCAAGCCCTGTGAGGGTGGCATGACCATTTGGAGCATCGGATCATGCAATGGAGATACGTTTGCTCCTAGCACAGCTCCTTTCATGATCAACTATCGCGTAGCCGATCTGCATGGGTTGCTTCAAGCTTTACGCGACGAGGGTTGCAACGTTCTCGATAAAGTCGAGGACTCGGAGTACGGCAAGTTCGGCTGGGTCATCGATCCAGAAGGCAACAAAGTCGAGCTTTGGCAGCCACCGGCGTAGTGCGAACTCATTCCGGCGGCACGGCGCGAGCCGTCCGGTTTCTTGCTGGTCCCGACGTAGGAACTAATCTGGTAGAATCATAATTAAAACCAACGGTTACGGAGTCAATGAGCTAAAGGAAGTTGGCAGGGCTTATGGCAAGGAATTTTAAGAGCGATGACAGCTTTCTAAAGAAACTCGCAGTGGGTGCCGCTGGTACGAATGCGACGATTGAGAACTTAGTCGCGCTTGGTTACTCCCCAATTGAGTTAGAGAGAGGTTCACGCGGATTCAAGATTTGGAAAAAGATCAAGATAAAGAGAGTTCGTGTGCCTGACATCCTTTGCTTGAGTACAGGCCTGAGATTCGAATCGCGTGGAAAGACCAAAGTCGAAATCTCGATGTCGCATTCCCGGAAGGACCCAAAGCGGACCTGGGATGCTGGCATGACCGACGACGATTTCGTTTCAATCGTTGTGCTTAACCAAACTGATGATACTCCGACTCGTCCAGAGCGAGTATCGCCAGTGCACTATGTCTCAGTCCGCTCACTTCGTGACGCATTTAATAGCGATCAAGTCACGATCACAAAACCTAAAGGGGTGGAAGAAGGATCCGAAATCCGAGTTGTTTGGACCTGCGCCTCGGCGAATAAGGATTCGTTCGTTGAAGAAGTAACGGAAACAAGAATTCGTTTGAGGCCTATCGATCAGTCAAGGGGTCAAACTATCCAACTTTCGAGGAGAAAAGGAGCTGTGACTCTAGCTCCGCTCGTCTCTGTGAATGATGTGGTGCAAGCCAATCAAATTGTTGCCTCGGTTGCCGACGCTCGGACGACCTTACCACAGCCGATACCCGTCGATGAACAATTCTTTGCGTCCCGCCTTACGAGCATGAGTTTGAGTGAGCGATACGCAGCGGCGAAGGCCTTGCGCTATAGAGGATATTCGAATAGTACAAATGCAATTCTCCTCGAAAGAATAAATGATGCCGTTGAGGACATCTATGTGCAACTTGAGGCGGCGGCGGCACTCGCAGCGCACGGAGTTGAGGCAGGATGGAGCTTTCTCGAGCGCAAGTTCAATTCGAATGCAATGGTAGTACCGCTAGAGACGCAGCTCGAAACAGTGATAGTCACATCAGAGATAGCGCATCAACGAAGTGAGCAACTGCTTATCAAAGTCCTGATGGACAGCAACCGCGACGAAGAGTTACGCGCCGGTGCCGCATGGGCGATGGGGCAGTTCGAGACAAACACTTCAGCGCTTGCATTGATAGGAACCTTTAACGCAAACCCACTGGATATTCGCGTTGAAGCTGCTCGAGCTCTCTTAAAGATTTCGGGGAAACAAGTGCCATTCTTGATCGATCAACTAAAGAAGGTCGATCAAGCGAGCCGAGATGGGATAGCTTGGGTTCTAGCAAGAAGCGAAAAAGTCGAGCCACGTTCGCTGCTTACGTCAGGGGGCGATTTAAACCTTCGCGCTTGGGCTAGCTATGTAATTGGTTTAGAGAGAGAAAAGTTTGATCAAAAGGATCTCGATGCGATTTGCTCGCAAGATCCCGAAGTGTACTTTGCTACCAGCGTGCTTTGGCAAATTGTTCAAAGCTGGATAAATCAGATAATGGAGTATTAAGATGGAGTCAAAGCCAATCTATCGTACGGAAGCAGGCAGTGCTTATGTCGGCGACTCTTTGGAACTACTGTCTACGCTAGAATGCGATTCGGTGGACCTTGTAATGACTTCTCCGCCTTTTGCTTTGCAACGCAAAAAGACCTATGGAAATGTAGAAGAGTCAGAATACGTCGAATGGATTAAGCCTTTTGCTCAGCAGGTTTTTCGGGTTCTTAAAGATACTGGCAGTTTTGTTCTCGACCTTGGTGGCGCATACCGAACTGGAGTACCATCTCGGTCGCTTTACAATTTTCGAGTGTTAATCGCGCTCTGCGATGAAGTCGGATTTCACTTGGCAGAGGATTTTTATTGGTTCAACCCAGCAAAGTTGCCATCACCAATTGAATGGGTCAACAAGCGAAAAATTAGAGCTAAGGATTCTGTTAATACGGTCTGGTGGTTTAGCAAAACCGCGTGGCCAAAAGCGGATGTTCGAAACGTGTTGGCACCGTATTCCGAGAGGATGAAGAAGCTGATTGAAGATCCGGAAGCTTTCTACAAACCTGCAAAACGTCCCTCTGGGCATGACATTAGCTCCGGTTTTGGGAAAGACAACGGCGGTGCAATCCCTTCAAACATGATTTCGATTCCAAATACGGATAGCAACTCTCCGTATCTTAGGCTGTGCAAGGAATTCGAACTTGATAGGCATCCCGCTCGATTCCCAACGGAAGTGCCATCATTCTTTATCAAGATGCTCACAGACCCCAATGATCTTGTTGTCGATATCTTCGGGGGATCCAACACTACTGGCTATGCAGCAGAAACTCTGAACCGAAGGTGGCTAACTTTTGAAGCGAGCCATGAATACTTGATCGCATCTGTTTTTCGATTCTTGGAAGGGCATAGTACTAAGGGCATTCGAGAGATGATTGACAGCCTACAAAATAAGAAGGCTGATGTCTTCATTCCTGTAGCTGAAGCTGCTCTGTTTTAAGAGTCGACCGTGAGCTGATCCAATCGCTTTTTTTTTTCAACACATGTATTCTCTTGGTTTGGAACGGGGCTAGCCTTCAATCTCGACGGAAAAGCCCGAATGGAGACGTAGCGTCGCGCAAAAATAGTATGTAATTTCCTGCGGAGCATGTAGCCGCCTTTTACGACGAAACTGGGTCGTACAACGCGGTATGTGTTCAGCGTCCAGCAGCTAACTCACCTCAACGCAAATTCATCCATTCCATATGGGTTTCCAAGTTGTTTTTCCGAATTTTCCTCAGGAAATCTAGCTCGCTGCCGAAGTTGACTGTCCTACCACCTAGACCTTCTGCCAAATCTGCTGAAAATACTCACCCTCATCGTTGGCACTATTCGGCAACTTACCGGGAAACAACCAGTATCACTACATAGAAAGCAGATTAAACATGGCAAAGCTTGACATCAAACAAGGTGGAGAACTCGACTTCCTTTCTCTTGGTGCGTTGGTACATCGATTGGACCCAGGTACCATTCCTTTCCGAAAGGCTAGAAGTTTTGATGTCCATGTTTCGGGCGGCGAGTACAACGTGGCGGCCAACTTGTCAGACTGTTTCGGATTGAAGACGGGCGTCTGCACCGCCATGGTGAACTATCCGATCGGGGAAATTGTCCAGCGCGCAGTGCGTGAAACTGGCGTGAAGCCGTTCTTCAAGTGGTTCGAGCACGATGGTGTTCGCGGTCCAAACATCGCTACCGTTTACAGTGACCGAGGAGCTGGTGTTCGCGCTCCGGTAGTGTTTTACAATCGAGCTAACGAAGCTGGCGCGATGCTTAAGCCGGGGGACTTCGATTGGAAAACCATTTTTGCCAGCGGCGTTCGATGGTTCCACTCAGGCGGTATTTTTGCTGCACTATCGCCAACCACCTCGCAATTAATCGTCGAAGGTATGCAAGCCGCCAAAGCTGCTGGCGCGATCACTTCGTTCGACCTGAACTATAGAGCCAAGCTATGGAAGACCATCGGCGACGAATCCAAAGGTCAGGAAATGTGTCGCACGATCGCTTCCCATTGCGATGTGTTGATTGGCAACGAAGAAGATCTTCAGAAAGGGCTTGGTATCGAAGGCCAAGACGTCGAGTCTTCGTCAGAGCTGGATCCGAATTCGTTCTTTGGTATGATCGAAAAAGTTACCAAGGCGTTTCCCAATGTGAAGTTGGTAGCAACCACTCTTCGTGAAGTTCATTCAACCAATCGACACGATTGGGCCGCGGTAGTTTGGTACGACGGTCAGCGTTACGTAAGCCCAACAATGAAGTTGGACGTTATTTGCCGCATTGGTGGTGGCGATGGTTTCGCCGCTGGTTTGATCTACGGCATGTTGGCTGGCAAATCGCCCGAAGAAGCTCTTCGATTGGGTTGGGCTCATGGTGCTCTGTTGACAACATTCGTTGGCGACGTAACCATGGCCAAGTTGCCTGAAGTCGAGGCTTTGTCCAAGGGCGGATCAGCTCGAGTTCAGCGATAACTCTGCATTGTCAAGCTAGTTCGAAAAAACAGTAAAGCATCGAGCAAATAGCGCGATGCTTTTTGTTTTCCAGTAAACTTTGCTGCAATATACGATCCGACTCCTCGCTACGAGCCTTCCAGCTCTATCCACCTTTTCTCTTGCACTAACCACAGAGACTCAGAGGCACTGAGAGAGCCAGAGATCGCCGGCAGAATAAACGCAGGTCTTTGGTTAATTTAATTTAGTCGCCCGAGTGAGAACGGGTTGCCCGGGCTGGGTCGCACAGCGAGTTCAACGAGCATTTGCTGGGAGGGCAATGGGGGAAAGTGATTGAGCTTGAGTTTCAATCGCGTTTGACTCATCGCCTGCATGTGAACGTGGTGCGGCTGCCGAAAATGGCTCAGTCGGAGCTTCGCCTTCCTTACACCTTACACATTTACTTCTCGACGCCCATTTCCTTTGCCATATCGTCGAGCACCTTAGGCAGAAAGATGATTCCCGAATAGTGATTGGCGGGCATTTCGATGTGATGGTCGGCGGGCAGCTTGGCAGCTTTTGCAAACGCAAACGAGCTCGGTGGGGGCACAACATCATCAAACTTGCCGCTCCACAACCAGGTTACCTCGGGACGAACGCGATGAGCTAACCGCAGCGGCTCGATCTGGCGAGCGTGATCGATAATCTGTTCTCGAGTAGCACCAGCTTTTTCCAAACGCTCTCGAACCTTGGCTGCATCCTTTTGACCGCTGAAGATGACTTCGTGCAAGTTGCCTCCGGCGAGCAGAATAAAGTTGCGTTGAAAGCCAGCATCCAATCCTGATACTGTGGCTGTAACGAATCCACCAAGACTTGTTCCTTGCACGCCAACCATTGTTGTATCGACCAGTGGCAAGGCGGAAACTGCATCGCGCGCACGTCGAACGTCCGCGATGGCCTGCTTGAGGCTCGGAAGAAAAGAAGTCGCTTCGCGCTCTTGCTTTGTACGGCGAACTCCGTAGCTGGGCATTTGCAACATGAAGGTGTGCATCCCGTGAGCGGCTAAGCCACGAGCCACAATGCGACCTACGTTCATACCGCTACCAGATTCATGAACTACAACCATCGCTGGAGCTTGTTTGGGTTTTCCGCTTCCGTCTCTGGCGATGTGCCATTCCATTGCGACCAGATCATTCACTGCATTTCCAAGCGGCTTTGGCGACGCAAAGCGAACCAAGCGTTCATTGCCTTCGGATGCATTGCCATCCTCAAGAAACACTTCGAACTCGGCAGCTTCCCAGGTTAAGCCTTTCAAGCATTCGGCAGCATCCTCAGATGATTCAACTCCGCAGTCTAGTGTGTCTCGAGCCTTGAACTTCTGTCCAACAGACAGTTCGGCCATCTGCTTTAAGAGTTCAGCCTTAATCTCGCTAGTACGTTTCTGAGAAACTTCCTTGGTTGCTTCTTGACCGCTAGCGTTCTGAATGAAAGGAAATGCAAGTGCAAGCTGAAGTGCTATCAGCCAAACAAAGCCATTAAATGCTTGCGTAGTTTTCATTGCTTCCTCAACGCCCTTACGTAGTGGAATTCGCCAGAGTTCCTCAATTCCAAACGATAGAGGAACTCTGGCGAGTTCCACTACGGTTGATTGTAAAACGACTTCAGTTCGCGAACAGTTGTTTGGCAGCTTGTTGTAAGCCCTTCAAATCCAGCTTACCACTACCCAGCATTGGAATCGAAGGAACTTCAGCGAAACAGTCTTCACCGGGCAAATAAAGGTTAGGTAGGCCGCGTTCCGATAGCTTGCGAACTATCTCGGCTGGAGTCAATCCCAAGCCAGGTTTGTGCAGCACAACAAGTCTCTCGCCTTTTTTTGGATCTGGCACCGAAGAGATGGCTACGCGTTGCAGTCCATCGTCATCCAACCCAACAATTTCGCTCAGAGTTTGCTCGATCATGATGTGCGGAACCATCTCACCGCCAATCTTCGAGAACCGACTGAGTCGTCCGGTGATGTGAATAAACCCTTCTGTATCGATTTTGGCTACGTCCCCTGTTCGATACCAACCATCGTGCATCACCTCCGATGTCAGGTCCGGGCGATCAAGGTAACCCTGCATCACGTTAGGGCCGATAATCTCAAGTAGTCCTGATTCGCCCACGGGTAGGGGAGTATCATCATCCAGCGAAACGACTCGGGCTTTGATGTTCTCCATCGGTCTACCAACTGAGCCTTCCCGCAACCAAACTCCCTTGTTAATGGCTCGCGAAGGCGGAATATTTACGCTAACAACAGGGCTAAGTTCCGTTGTGCCGTAGCCCTCAACGGGACGAACACCAAATCGCTTCTCAAAATCTTCGGCAACGTCGATCGGCATCTTTTCTGCACCGACCACGATGATCTCAAGCGTTTTGAACTGAGCCGGTTCGACTCGACGAATGTAGGATCGAAAATGTTGGAGTTGCCAGAAGCACCGTTGTACTATGGTCCTCTGCCAATTTAGCAATTGGCCGAGCCTCCAAGGGACTGAAGTGATAAACGCACGAGTGATTTCAAACACAACGGTGCCCAAAGCGTGACCGTGTAACCAAACGAATGAAAAAACGGCAGTATTCCAAGCAAAGTGTCCCTATCACTCAGGTTGATCGCATTCCCGATTCCATTAATGTTAGTAAGCACATTGTCGCTAGTGAGGACAACACCCTTGGGAAAGCCCGTTGAACCGGAGGTAAAGATAATGGTCAGCGGGTCTGAACCTCTCTTACTATCCAATCCAAACGATCGATGCAGAGATTCAGCGGAACGCAGCTTTGCATTAAGAAGTCCGAAAACTTTGTCGCCTATCGTGATTCGATCGCGAATGTCCTCCAAGAAGATTGTCGGAGCGCCCACGTCCAAGCCAACTTTTTCGACGAACTTGCGACTAGTGATCACGTGTTTTAGACCAGCCAGTTCGCAGCATTGCTTGAGCTGCGTTGATGTGGCGGTGTAGTTCAGATTGACGCAGACGCGTCCGGCCAGTGTCAATGCAAGATTGGTTACTGCTCCAGGCACAGTTGGCGGTAGAAAAACGCCAACTCGAGGTTCATCTTGCACACTTCCAAGAACCTCACGAACCAGAAACCTTCGTAGTGCTAAAGTTCGAACTAGTGTATCTTTACATGAGAGTTTCGCGCCGGTTGAATCAGCCAGTTTCATGGGCTTGTTGCTGCCCTTGAGCTGCTTGAGAACTTCTAAGGTGATGTAAGGAGAGTTGGAGTTTGTAGAAGCCATTGAAAAGACTGATAAAAATGGTGAGGAGGGTGAGTTTGTTGAGGGAAAGGGTGTTAAGGGACTGGCTGTTGAGCGACGAGTGGTTGAGCCTGTCCTGGATCTCTGCCGTGATAGCGGAACACAAGTTGTACTGGCAGCAGCTTTACATGCGACTTGCAATTCCTTGCTTCTCTAGTGGATGAAGGCCGTACATCGACAGGGAAGCTGCTTCGGCAGCGGGGAACATTTTACCGGGATTGGAGATTTCGTGGGGATCGCAAGCCAGCCTGATTCGCTTCATGTAGTCGATTGAATCCTCAGAGAACATGCCAGCCAAAAATTGCCGCTTCTCCATTCCGACGCCATGTTCTCCAGTGATCGATCCACCCAAATCAATACAAAGATTAACAATGCGCGACGCCAACTCTTCGGCCGCGTGCAATTGCCCTTCGACGCTACCATCGAAAAGAATGAGTGGATGCAGGTTACCGTCGCCAGCGTGGAACACATTGGCGACCTGAATACCCGCTTCGCGACTCATGCGCTGAATCTCGCTCAGTGCGTAACCAAGCTTACTTCGTGGAACGACTCCGTCTTGAACAATGAAGTCGGGGCTTAGTCGACCAACTGCCGAGAAGACGCTTTTGCGTCCCTTCCAAATCGTTGCTCGCTCGGCGGCAGACTGAGCGACTTGGATTGCACTTGAGCCGCTCTTGGCCAATAGGTCATCTAGCACAATTCGATCTGCGGCGACAGCATCGGCACTACCATCCAACTCGACAATCAAAACGGCTTCAACATTTTCAGGGTACTTCGCACCCACCGCAGCCGACGCGGCTCGCATGCTGAGCGGGTCCATGATCTCGATTGCCGCAGGTAGTAAGCCACTTGCGATAATCTGAGCCACCGCTTTTCCGGCTTGCTCCAACGTCGAATAGCCGGCCAGCACAGTATGAAAACTTTCCGGCTTAGGTGTGAGTCGAACGGTGATCTCAACCACGATCCCCAGCAAACCTTCTCCGCCCACCATTAGACCTACCATATCAGGGCCGATCGATTCACCGCCTGGATGGCCAACTTCCACAAGCTGACCATCACCAAGGACGACCTTCATGACCAAGATATGATTGCTGGTCATCCCGTACTTTAGGCAATGCGCGCCTCCCGAGTTGAAGGCTACGTTGCCGCCGATCGTGCAAACTTGTTGACTGCTAGGGTCGGGCGCGTAGTACAGTCCAGCGTGCTCGACCGCAGAAGTGAGTTTAGAGTTGATAACGCCCGGCTCAACAACTGCCCAACGGTTTGCCAAATCGACTTCCAGAATACGATTGAGGCGATGGAGGCTAATGACGATCCCATCTGCATGAGGCAGCGAACCACCTGACAAGCTAGTGCCACTGCCGCGCGCGACCATCGGAATCTTGTTTTCGTGGCACCACTTAACTGTCTGAACAACTTCTTCGACGTTTCTTGGAACCACAACCGCCTTTGGCTTAACCGCAAATGCTGTCAGTCCATCGCTTTGGAACGCAGCCAGCGCACAAGAATCATGTTGAATGCGATCCTCGGGAAGCAAGCCTCGCAGTTGGTCGAGAATATCTTCGGCGGTCATCATGATGAGTTATCCAACGGCTGCGGTTTGCTGAACGTCGCTGGCTGCTGCTAAGCCCAAGCCAGGATCGGAAAGTTTGCCAAGTTGATAAAGGATTTCACCGAGAGCTGTCAGCACCAACATGACGTTTTGTTTGGTGCTACTGCTACCCATCAAGCCAATTCGCCAGACTTTGCCTTTGAAGGGTCCCAAGCCAGCGCCGATCTCGATGTTGTACTCTTGCAACAGCTTCTTGCGCACAGCCAGATCGTCAACGCCTTCTGGAATTTGAACTGCATTGAGCGTAGTCAGAGTATGCTGAGGCACGTAGTTCATGCCCATCGCCTCTAGGCCAGCTCGCAACATTCGGTGGTTGAGTTCATGGCGAGCGATTCGCTGCTCCAGTCCTTCTTCCAGAATGATCTGCAGAGCTTCACGCAACGCGTAGGTCATGTTGATTGGAGCCGTATGGTGATAGACTCGATCCGATCCCCAATAACTGCGAAGCATGGTAATATCCAGGTACCAACTGGTGACTTTTGATTTTCTTGCATCCAGTCGTTCGAGTGCTCGCGGCGAGAAAGTTACTGGAGCTAAACCCGGAGGGCAGCCCAAACACTTTTGAGTTCCACTGTAGCAAGCGTCGATTTTCAGACGATCGACTGGTACATCGATTCCACCTAGACTTGTCACCGCGTCCACAACGAACAGCGCCCCGTGCTTGTGAACAATCTCAGAGATTTCCTCAAGAGGTTGGTGTTCACCGGTGCTCGTTTCGGCATGAACGATACCAACAAACTTAGTGCCTGGATTTTGTCGCAATGCTTGCGAGATCTGATCGGGATCGATACCTCGTCCCCAGGCCGCTTCTACTGCGTGTACTTTAGCTCCGTATCGTTCGGCAACGTCCTTCATACGACCTCCGAACACTCCATTGACGCAAACGATAACTTCGTCGCCTGGTTCGATCAGGTTGCAAACACAGGCCTCCATACCAGCGCTACCGGTACCGGATACAGCTAAGGTCATCTCGTTCTTGGTTTGAAAAACTTCACGAAGCATGGAACGAGTTTGATCCATGATGCGCAAATACTCAGGATCTAGGTGCCCGAGAGTTGGCGCTGCTAGGGCTCGTAGTACGCGAGCCGAACAGTCGCTCGGTCCAGGACCCATGAGAACCCGTTGAGGTGTATTGAGCTGAGTTGAATGATCCATTTTCGTCAAGGTCGAATGAGTATTGTTGATTGATTCTGAAGCCAGAGATTTAGATGAGATCTCATCACCAGCAAATCCACTCCACTGGTTCTTTGTGCTACAACGAGATTGTATCACAACCAGCAATCTCGTGCGTTAGAATTAAGCGATGTAGTTTGTCTAGAGCGACAAACAAAAACATGCGTTTCGCACGATGCGTGAGGCAATCGACTTAGAAGCGTTCTTGCTCCCCTCGCCGCTTCTTCGGGGCGAGGGAAGAAAAAGAGTATCGCTGCGATCCCATCCTGTTGCCTCCATGCACTGCCAAAAGTTGCCTCTTAGCTGTTACAATCCTACGATGCTGGCCTCACTGGAGCAAGCAGGGATTGAATCCAGCGAAGATCTGTTACCACTGAAAAGTCAAAGAGTTAAGGCACGCATGCTTCGGACAGTTGTTTCTTCGGTTCCGGTTCTCCTAAATACGATGTCAAACTTCGCAAACAGTATCCATTCTTTATTGCATTGCCGAACTTTGACGAGTTTGACGAAATACTTCTGCCTACTTTTTCTGATCGGCTGGTGTTCCTCATTGTCCTTTGCCCAGTCTGTTCAAGTGGATCAATGGGAGGTTTCGATCGACTCTGGGAAAACCTTTAAGAAGGTTCCGGTTCCAAGTACTATCGAAAACACAATCGATGTGGCCTTTGATGGTGTCTCAATCTATCGAACTCGACTACCGAGCTTGAAAGTCGGTCAAGGCCAGCGCGTGATCTTGAACTTTGCCGCTGTTGCTACTAGAGCCAAAGTGTTTGTCAACCAGAAACTACTTGCGGAACACTTGGGTGGTTGGACGCCCTTTGCTGTGGATGTAACTGAGGCTGTGCAAGAGGCTGGCGATTCTTCAAAAGTAGAAGTTCATGTAGAAGTAGATGAATTGGTTGGCCATAACACTCAAGGCTTTTTGCCCGTGGTGACCAATCACTTCAGTGGCATTTGGCAACCTGTCTCAGTTGAAGTAGTGAAATCAACTTACATTCTTAAGAAATGGTTTAGCGTTCAGTTTGATCAGGCAGATCAACTGCTGCTGATTAAGTTACCAATTTCGGGCGACTTAGGAAACGCTGAGAATTCTTCTTTGCCTACCGACGAAACTCGGATTGAGCGGTATTTCGAGTTCTCTGAGTTTCATGGTGACGGTCGGCGCGATTGGCAACCTATCAAGCAGATCGTAGGCCGAGTCCCCAAGGCTGAAGAGTTACAGACTGAACTGCTCGCCGTTGGTCGCTCGCAGCTTGCCATGTTTATTGGTAGCTTGAAGGTTTCTGAGCTGAAACTGAAAAACTGGAGCCCCGAATCGCCGCAACTCTATTGCCTTCGCTGTACTTTGTATCAGCACGGTCGCCAAATCGATCAAGCCGAAACGACGTTCGGTGTTCGAGATTTCGCGACTCAAGATGACCAGTTTCGTTTGAATGGTCACGCGATTTCGATTCGTGGCGTCCTGAACTGGGGCTACTCGCCGCCAAGTCTTGCACCTTCGTTAGATCGCCAAGAAATGCGCAAGGAGATCCAGTTCGCCAAAGATCGCGGATTCAACTTGATGAAGTACTGCCTCTATGTTCCCCCTCAAGAATACTTGGATTTGGGCGATCAGATGGGTATGCTGGCTTGGATCGAATATCCAACGTGGCATCCAAAACTTGACGGCCAACACCTGCAAGAACTTCGTCGCGAGTACGCTGAGTTCTTCGCCTATGATCGCGGGCACCCCAGTGTTGTTCTGCGAAGTTTAACCTGCGAAACCGGTTCCAGTGCTCAGCTCAGTGTAATTCAGTCTTTGTACGATCAATGCAAGCAGATGATTCCAGGAGCCGTTGTGGAAGACGATAGTAGTTGGATCTCCTGGAATCGTGTTCACGACTTCTACGATGATCATCCTTACGGCAACAATCATACGTGGCGAAAGACCCTGGCAGACCTCCGCGGCTACATGTCAACTCGAACAACCAAACCATTAGCTTTGGGCGAAGCGATTGCGGCAGATAACTGGATTGCTCCCAGCCTAGAGAATATTCAAGCCGCCAAAGCTGATCTGGCTCACGGATCGTGGTCCATCGAGGATAACGATCGCTGGATTCAGCAAATGGATAAGCTTGCCAAACGCAACGGACGCATTTTTCAACCCGAGCGAATGTGCGAACAATCGCTGCACTACGGATGGCTAATGCGCAAGTTTCAGATCGAAGCGTTTCATCAGGAAATGCCAAACTCTGGGTACGTCGTCAGCGTGATTCGCGACTTCCCCAAGGCGTCGATGGGCCTGATAGATGGCAAAAATAATCCAAAGATCGATGCCGTACATTGGCAGTTTCAGTCTGATCAGATGCTGCTACTCAAAACTGAAAACGATAGACGAAGCTTCTGGGGCGGGAAGAACGAGAAGGTTGAACTGATCGCGAAGCAGTTGCCAGTTCAAACCAAGCAATCGAACCTGAGTTTGGAACTACGAGACGAAGAAGGGCGTGTTCAGTTCAATCAATCAACTCAGACCGAAACGAACGGTATTCTAACTACGATTCCAGTAGCGGTACCATTGCCTAAGGTCGCTCAACCGAAACGTTTTACGATCTCAGCCACATGGACCGGTATCGGTGATACCAAGACTGATCAAAAGAGTAGTACAACTATCGCGCGGAATGACTGGCCAATTTGGATCTTTCCAGCCTCACAACCTTACAGTGGATTTGCCTGGAACATTCAAGAATCTGCGCGAGAATTGTTTGATGCCAATGAATTGCAGCCGCAAATTTCTGCCGCCTCAAGTAATCGCGTTTTGCTGACCCGTGTGTTAGACGAAGCGGTGATTGCCATGCTTGAAAAAGGTGGCCGAGTGTTGATGGTGCCCAGCGGTCAACCTGGTAGCTTTCCCTCGCAGTCGCACTGGTTTCTGCGAGGCAGTGTAGTTGCATTGCCCAAATCAAATGAACGTTGGGATTTACCGTTTGACTGTCAGCTCAACGGAAAGGCTTCGGATCAAAATATGTTGGTCGAGCTTCAGCATTTTGACTTGGCCGGCAATGTCGTTCCGCACATGGAACATTACCTCGAATACATCGATCCGATGGTTGTACTGTGGGACAATCATGACATGCGCGAAACGAGAACTCATGGCCTGGCTTTTCAATGTCGAGTCGGCAAGGGGCAACTGTTGGTAACAACGTTGAATCACGCAGGACCGACGAATGCGGCAGGTCGATGGTTGCTTCAACAATGGGTTGCTTTGTTGCAGAGGAATCTATTGCCGCCTCAGCAAGCGGACTTTGATATGCTTGAGCGTCTGAAAGCAGAATTGAATCGAAAGCAGTTTTCTTTGGCGAAACAAACTTGGAAGTTCAAGCCTGATCCAGAGAAGGTTGGTGAAGCTGCGAATTGGAAAGCTGCCGACTTTGATGATTCGGACTGGGGAAAGATAGGCATTGATCGACACTGGGAAGGGCAAGGCCACCCTTCACTAGACAATTGGGCTTGGTATCGCACTAAAGCGGATCTGCCAAAAGATTGGAAGTCAGGAAATTTGTATCTGAACGTCAACGGCATTGACGACTACGCCGACATCTATGTGAACGGACAAAAGGTGGCTAGCGTCGGTGATATTGAAAACAAGAAAACTGCTTTTGAGGTTCGAGACAGCTTCGACATTAGCAAGTTGGTCAGTGGCGACCGAACCTTCACCATCGCAATAGCAGTTTACGATTGGTTCGGAGCAGGTGGAATTTTCAGGCCGATCACGCTTTCGACGGAGCCGACTGCAACCCAGCGTCCAATGCTCATTGAATCACTCCAAGCCAAATAATCGATTTTGGAGGGGCGGTGTTGTGATGCTCTACGAATGTGAACTTTCAAAAACAGAAATCTCAGAACTTTCCTTTGCTATTGTTTGGCGTAGAATTCGGGAAGATAGCGAACGAAGGCGAACATATTTCGTCTTGATTCGTAGTCGATAAATATGGAATAACTCGAACGACGCGGGTATTCCGTACTCGTCAAATCTCGTCTACTCGTCATAACTGGCTCAAGACTATGGTCGGTACACGGTTGAATCCAGCAGTTCGGCTTGTTCAATTCATTACAACCACTGTGGGTAGCTCATTTACATCGAAATGGGCTAGAGGCTTTCTTGTAGGCTTAATCCTGAGCGTTGCCAAAGGCACATGGGCGTTGTATCCCCCGAGGACGAACCTGGAGTTCTTAGAGCGATTCCGAGGTGGTACACTAGTGATCGCGGGGGTGGCGGCGAGCTGCCCTCGAATTTCCAATAACCAGTGATTTTGGGAATTAGCTGGAGCAAAGAAAGCTGTTCAGTAACAATCCCCGCTTATAATGCAACTGAGCAGGATATTGTGAGCGCTAAAGTCTGAATGGAAGAGTTGGCCATTTCGGCAAGTGAAGGTTCTGCAAGCCAGAACTCGCGAAGAGGCCGAGGATCCAGATTTTGCTACGCCGCTAAGTAAAGCCGACGCAGTTTGGCTGAGTGGCGGCGAGCAAAGTTGGCTGGCGAACTTGTACGCCGAAACGCCCGTCGAAACGCAATTGCAAGCCCTGCTAGATCGAGGTGGCATCATTGGAGGTACGTCCGCTGGCGCATCGATTATGACTCGAGTCATGATCGAAGAAGGTCGCAATAAAGCGAAGCTGAATCGCGGCTTGGATCTGCTTAAGGACTCAGTTGTTGATCAACATTTCTTCCATCGCAATCGTCCTCAACGATTAATGGGTGCAGTTAAAGATCAACCTAACTTGATCGGCTTTGGAGTCGATGAGGGTACGGCTTTGGTCGTTCAAGTTCCACATGGCCGGCTTGGGGTTATTGGCAAGTCGTACGTTATGGCCTGCATGGCCGAAGAGAACGACACAAATCCACGAGTAGAAATTCTTAAGCCAGGCGACAGGACAAACCTACAGCGTCTGCGGCAACCCATCGACTGATTGTCTCCACTCGCTCCACGGCAGGCAGTTAAGCAGTGAGGAGTTGATCGTCTGCTTACCTAGCGTACTATGACCTCGCATTTGCGACCTGCGTTTAGCTCCAGAGTCTTCGATCCAGGAACTTCGATCTCGAATTCGAATTGCAGGCTTTCAGATTGGGCTCGCTGAACTGACGATTGCTCGCCAGTGTTTGATACAGTTGCGAAGGTAAGCGAGAGTGGAGCAATTCCGTCATAGCAGTCACCAACTCTGCCTGAAATGTTGAAACCGTTCGACGAACTCGACTCTGACGATGCAATGCTGAACCTCTGGCCGACTCCAGCTTTGACTGTAGGACAGGCCAAAACATTTGTTCCCGCAGAGGTCTCGTCGTACAATTTGATCGAAACGAATCGTGTAGAACTTGATGGGGTAGGGGAGAGTTGGCCCGAATTCTCAGAACGGTTTTGCTGCGAATCAGACTGGTCAGGGAGAGAGTCTTTCTGCTGCCCCTGTTGGTCCGCAATTGCAAAAGCGAGAATTGACAGCAAACAAGCAAATCCAGCAATCCATCGCAGTGAAGCCATTGGGAACTCCTTTTCCAACGAGCCGTTGAGTTAATTTAGCAGCATAACGTCTTCATCATTTAATTGGATTTATTGGTCTGTCATGCGGAGCTCAGTTTAACACGATTCCTCAAAACAGGGCAACCTCAGTGACTTGTCCTTCTACGTTCTGGCGTGCGCAGCTACAAATTCTCGTTCACTAGGCTCTGACGGGCGCTGCCACGATTTCTTGATAAACCACGCCATGGCGAGCGTAGCTACAAAGTCTTAGTCTGAAATCCAGTAGAGCACAGACTGGTCAGTCTCTTGTTGAATCGAGGTGACCAGTTGGCCCGACTTCATGTCAATTAGTCGTATCGACTTTCCTTGTTTCACAGGCGGAGGTGAATTTGCGAAAAGAAGTGAATTTCCAGATCCATCCGCAAGGCCAGTTCGATCGACTAGCGGCTTCATCGATACGATAGCCTTCAGTAGCGCGGCATCTGTCGAGCTCGGTAAAGGCACAAGCGAGCCTCCGCCGAGCAGATTGGCCCAAGCAAATTGTTCGCTACCCTGATACACGAATGGCTTGTCAGGATACTTCGTACGATACTCGCGAACAGCTTGATGCACCTGCTCAAAGCCAGGATTGCGAGGCTTAAGTAGACGAATCCACTGGCGCGGTGCAAGATTTTTGCCGCCTTGTGGAGCATAAAGGCTTCCGTCAGGCTGATACCACCAGCCTTCGCTACCAAATCGGTTGTAGATGAGCGTTACCAACTTGGCTAGCTGAGGATCGTTCATCACCGCATCGGTGACGTCTTTGGTAGCATACAAAGCAATGGAAGGCTTTTTTCCAGTTTCTTCGCTCCAGACGGAGACCGTTTCGAGCCAAAAACGAACGAATGATTCCGGCCCGGTGTACTCTTCACTTAAGAACAATATCACGTTGCCAAGGTCCGCCAACTGGTCGAGTACATTCCTCATGTAGGTGCGATGCAATTTAGCTCGGTCGGGATCGCGCAGGTCATAAAACTGTTCGGCAATGTAAATCAATTTGTCTCCAGCAAAGAAGGGCGGCTCGGCCAGACCAACTTGATTGACGTTGTTTGCTGGTCGCCAAGGTGAATCAACGTAATGGGCGCCTGCTTCAAGAATGTTGTGCTGCATATACAAGCCGTTGAAAAGCAAAATACCTCGGTCAGCACTGCTGTTTGCGAACTTTCGGAGTCTGGAAAAATACCATGGATTCGTCTGTTCTAGATCCCATTTGGAAAGACCATCTGCAGCGAGGCCTTGGCCAGATCTCGGCCAAGGCGTTTCGTAAAAGGGACCAACAACCTCTCCGTCTAATCGTTGAACTCGACTGTGATCATCGCGTCGACGCTCGTACCACAGCGGCGGATGTTGCCAAAGCATGACTTTGCCGTTTGCCTGCAACGAATCAACCAATTCGGATACATCATCGGTGTATCCCTTGCCTTTACGCCCAGGAACAAATCGAGTCAACGCGGGCGATGCCTTTGCAATTGCGTCGGGTTGTAAACCACCGTTCCACCAAGGCACATCTTGCCGTGTGCCGATTGCCAGTCGACCATCGATGGTTATCCAGCCATTGGTCACTTCGAAATTGGGGCTGGTTCGCGACTTTTGCTCTTTGGCGATGCTCGACAAGCTCTCTTGATTGCTCCAAACCTTCCATGCACGAACGTCTCTCGGTAGAGGATTGGCTTGGCAATGCTGATCGATAAACTGGCTCATCGTTAGCCTTGGCCGCCAAGTTCTTCCGATCGCTTCAGCCGCAGCCTCAAGAGTCGGTGCGCGAGAGCCTTGAATCTTGGGGAGGTTTAGTAACGCACGATGCTTTACGGCTGGATGGCCAATTCTCTCTGCAAGCTGAGCGTAATACAGGCTATCGGGAGAGACGTTATCGTCGGAATTGAACCAGGCTCCATTGCCGTTGAATTGGCCATGAGAACCAAAGGACCAATTCTGTGAGTCACTAGGTTTTTCGACAACGATGACACTCGCGCTGCAGTTCCAAAGTACGCCTCCGAAGGAAGCCCAGCCAACTCCCTGCCCCTGGTAACCACGATTGCGTAACCCAAGTGCTCGACCATCAATAGCAACACGATCCATCAAGGTCGCGCAAGCTGCACTATCAATTGGCCCAGAATCGTCGATCGAACGGGACGATTCGCATTGAAAGAAAACGTTTGGTCCAGTCGCCGAAAGTCCAACGCAGAAATCATGCACGGCTTCCTCGCTGTACAGACGTTGAAACAAGACCTGTTGTCCAGCCGTGAAGAAAGCGCGTCGACGATGACCTCCCAATTCACTGACTGGGCTCAGGTTCTTACAATCCTCAACGGTCACCCGGCTAGCATTTTCCCAAACCGCAACTGCTGAGCTGGTTAAGTGCCGACAAACAACTCTACGAACCCAAACATCGCGAGCATGTTCGATGCTAACGCCGATCCAAGCATGCTCCTCATCGAGCGGATTCTTGGCATCGAATTCGGATTCTATCGAAAGGTTTTCGACTGCTGAATTGCAAACTATTGGAGCTATATCGACCCTTTCGATTTTGCATTGACTCAGTCTGCGATCCAAGCCATAGGTCAGTGGAGCGTCGAGCGTTAGCTTGCCAGATTGAGCCTTGACCACAGTTCGCAGCCAGACAAGGTCACGAGAACCTGGTCGCCACTTCAAGCCGTGACGATCTCCGCCCATGTTGTCCATGCCAAGCGATGCAATCCAAGTCGCTGTGGAAGGATGTGTCAGTCGAACCGAATCACCCACGGAATACTGTTCAGAGTTCGAGACATTGATCTCATTGGCATTCAGTGGAACATACTGATCTACGATGTCTTGCTGAACGGATAGCGACATTAGAGGTTTACCCGAGATCTCGATCAGCGCTCGCCTGTCCTTTCCCGTCGCGATAATAACGGTGTCTTTGGGACCTATCCCGCTACCGCTAAGAACCACACCGCTCTGACGAATCGATAAACTACCAGAGACTGGATAACGACCTGGGGGCAAGTAAACGGCTCCGCGAAACCCCTGTTCATTCAACGGAAGAGTTGATGCGTAGTCGATGGCGGATTATCAACTGTGTGTTGTCGTACAGAGATCGCCGAGCAGAACAACGATAGGCACATCAGGAATTTTCTGAATCACCTGCACGAAAAGCGGCATATGAAAAAATCGGGCAAACGATCTCCATTCTCGCCAACTCGATGAACCAACTTGCCGTCCTGCAAGGTAACGTCAACCATTGTATTGTTGGCTGATATTGGCAGTAGAATCAATATGGCAATTGCGGCTAAAAAGTACCATGGGCAGAATCTTTGGTAAAGCGTCGACAGGCCCGACGGGAAGCTTGTGGCCAAAGACACCTTTGATAACGCAGAAATTCACGCAATTGCAAAACGGCTTGATCGTTTCTGGAAACAAGAGATCAAGAACTCAGCAATAATTTGAATTTCGGTATGCAATTCTCTGGTTCGCTCATGATCGCTGGTAGGCAGTGCGGTCGGCGGGTTCGTCAGCAGCATGTTGAGGAGCCTCGTCAAGCATAAGGTTTACAAATCGCCACGCTTGAAAGGTTGACTTCGGAATGATGTTCTTTAGGGCAATAAAAAGTAGGGCGGCTGCTACAGAAAAAAACATCAGTAACGAGAAACCGACTAAGGCTATTGATCGCAAATGGCTCATTTCTATGGCTCCACATTTCGGAGATTAGCGGCACCACCCGCAGCTCGCAGGCGCGAGCTTCTTCATTTGCAGGTTAATAGTTGCCGCAGTTGTTTTCGTTGCAATCGTTTGAGGCTTGGATGGAATGGCATGAAAGCAGAAGAATTTAGTCGCTGCTATCGCTGATTCATTGGACGGCTATTTTGAATCTTCACTGGATCTTTTGTTCTGGTGGAAGATTGATAGACGGCGAAAAATACAACAGCGAAACGAACACGACTTGAACCTTCACAGCCGCGCCGGATGAGTCTGCTTCCCCTAGCGATGGGGATTGAAACTGATCATTGAGCATGTTCTCTTCCGACAAACCCATTGCTGAACTTCCGAGACAACGATCTGGCCACAGGACACGCTCTCCACACTTCCAATTCTTCCGGCTGCTCCGGTTGCAGCAGGCCGAGTCTTCAGAAGCTTCGCTTACCGATCAGTCAGCAACATCGTCTGTCCCAATCTTTGTTTGCGTTATCGACTGTGAGAATCCTGCAGCTGAATCCCGAGCTCGTTCCGCTACAGCTTCACTCAGTGCGATTTGCTCAGGAACCCAAATGCAACTTTATCAAGAACTCACGACCAGTCAATCTCATGTCATCAACGATCCGCACCAATGGCTGGTTCAAAGCCTTAACAATTGTATGCCTGTCCGTCGCCCAACTCGCGTCAGATAAAATCGCCAATGCCCAAGCGGTCGTCTGCCAAAGTCAGATTCTTAGTGTATCGGTCGACTATGAATCGATTGTTGAAACGACTGGATGGTGAACAGACTAGCCACAAGATGTTTGCATCTCAACATTTGGAGTTGCTTCAGTATGTGCCTAGAGAGAACGGGGATAAGCCTGCGGATTCGTCGAAAGTCGTCAGCTCAGATCGACATCCTGGGTAGGTCGTGCGAATACGGCATGATGCATTATCTATTATCAGTTCATGCTGATGACCACATAGCTACGATCGAAGTTTCCTTGGTCGAGCCAAGTAGGGATATTGCGATTCCAATCCTACAAGTACACCGCTAACTCCAGCAACCAAGACAACTACAGCGATTAAGATAGAACATACTGGACATGGAAAACATGACGTCGCATGGAGGCCATCAATCGCATCATCGAGAACGTCACGTTCAAGAAAGCCTGCGAGCAGTTGACGACGTTGACGCAAGTATGACACGCTGTGTCAAAATCGATCGTCGAAACCAACGACGTGGAAAGCTCGAAAGAGACGAACGAAGACGCGTCAGTTGATGCAGTCGACAAGTCTGCAGGGATTAAAACTGACAGAGCGGCGGATCATGAAAAAGCCGCATTTACCAAAGAAAAGCCAGAGCAAAACAAGTCAAATCCTCCTTTAACTCCGTCAGAAACTGAAAATGCCTCTGATGCTGAACCAAGGAAGTAAAGCCAGTCCTCAACTAGGGCAAAATGGATCAAATCGGGCAGCTCCCGAAATCTGATAGCAGCGAAGAAAAGCCGGGAGTTCTACCAGCGATCAGAATCTGCCGTGGTTCGCGAAATGAAAAACGAAGCGAAGACCTCCTGACAGCGAACCCAAAGTTGAGAGTAAGCCTGCTGAAAACCACGCGTCTGAGATGAAGCCTGACGCGGCCTGTTGACACTATGCCCAACGCCAGAATCAGGAAGAAGAGCGCGATCACAAAAGAACCAGCAAATCAACCTGAGGCCAAAGTTCAGCCAAAGGAAAAGTACTGAAACTGACGATCGAAGGAGTGTCGCGAGGCTCGGGTACGATGCGTATTGCTTTGTTCGATTCTGAGAAGCAGTATCCAGGCTTTCGATGCTCGAAAGGAAGAATCAAAGCAGGGAGATGCTTTTCGGAAAGAGGCTATCAAAATTGAGCAAGACGGGCAGGATTTGTGTATATGAGTTACGATGTCCCATTCAGGCGGCACATGTGATCTACTTAACCTTCCACGATCAAGATGGCAACAACAAGCTTACAGCTAGCTTGATTGGCATGCCCAGCAGGCCTATGGATTCTCTAAAAAACTCGCGGCACACTAGGTGCTCCCAACTATAGCGACGCAACAATTACCTTCGACAAAGAGCTTCAGGAGTTTTCTTTCCGTATCAAATAAGGCAATTGATTTGATTTTGGCTTAAATCAAATCGCAGCATCTGGGCAGTCAACCTCAACTAATGTGCTTGGATGCCTGGGTTGGTAGTGCCACTCGACTATCGAACCGCCATTCCCATTTTGAACTGGTCCGCCATTTTGAACTGGACCTGCCGATTTGAACTTGTCCGGCTATTAACCACGGCCCATCTACTTTAGCACTGAACATTCGAGGGGATCTAAAGCTAGTCAGTTCGTGTTGTTCCGGTTGTAGGAATTGAACTGCATCGAAATTGGCTTCAGCGAATTCCTACATTCAAACTCGCTCAAAATTGGTCCCAAGGTTAGCGTCGGGCGTCGCAGTTACCTGCAGGCAAACTACCGAAAGGCACGCGCTGGATTGATTTACCAGGCTACGGTAGCAGTTGCCGAGTCACTCACGATGAGCTTTTTACATATGACTGCCTATCAGAGTTCATTTGAACCAATCGCTATTGTTGGCATGGCCTGCCGATACCCAGGAGAACTGGAGAACATCCAGAAGCTCTGGGAAGGCCTTAAGTCGCTACAGCCATCCTGAAACGCCGCTGATCGATGGTCGGCTGATCGCTACTACTCGCCCAACGAGATTTCAAAAGGTAAGACATACGTACGTCTGGAAGTACCTAAAGCGAGATCCACGCCTGTTTGATGCGAGCTTCTTTGGCATTTCACCTCGCGACGCAGAGAACGCCAGACCCTCAGCAGCGTCTGATGTTGGAAGTGGTCTGGGAAGCTTTTGAAAATGCGGGCCTCAGTTTACCAGATCACGCTCGACGTAGCGTTGGAGTCTACGTTGGTGGCTTTATGCTGGACCATATGATTACTCAGATGACGGTCGCCAACCGATCCGCCATCAACCAGTACAGCGCGGCTGGCATGATGATGACCATGCTGTCCAATCGCGTTTCGCATACCTTTGACTTCCGCGGTCCAAGCCTTTCGATCGATACCGCCTGCTCATCATCGTTGGTTGCATTCAACTACGCTTGCCAAGACGTTTGGGCCAAGACATGCGAGTTGGCTGTCGTTGGCGGTGTTAACGTCATGATGCGTCCCGAATATCCAATCGGTATGTGCAAAGGTCATTTCCTCGCTCGAGATGGTCAGTGCAAATCTTTCGATGAACGCGGTGACGGATACGGACGGGCTGAAGGAGCTGGTGTAGTCCTTCTCAAGCCACTTTCCAAAGCTCTGGCCGACCGCGATGACATCTGGGCCAGCGTGATTGCCTCTGGAACCAATCAAGATGGTCACACCCCAGGTATCTCGATGCCAAGCGGTGAAGCTCAACGAGCACTGATTGAACAAGTTTGCGATAAATACAATGTTGATCCCAAGACGATTAGCTACGTCGAGTGCCATGGCACAGGCACTGCGATTGGCGACCCAACTGAAGCCGGAGCCATCGGATCGACCTATGGTAAAGGACGCACTGCAGAAGATGCAGTGATCATCGGCACTATCAAAAGCAATCTTGGACACATGGAAGCTGGAGCTGGAGTTGCAGGGATCATTAAGGCAGCACTCACACTCCACCACCGCGAGGCATCTCCACTCGCAAATCTCGAAAAGCCCAATCCCTCAATCGCATTCGAAAATCTTGGCATCAGGCTATCGGATGATCGTTACGCGCTAAACGGATCAAAGGAAAGACCCATTCGTGCCGCAGTGAACTCATTCGGCTACGGAGGTTCGAATGCTCACGTGATCTTAGAAGCGTTTCACGAAAACGATCCAGCCAAGTTAAATGGACATTCTGCGGAAGCAAGTCCGATAAGCGACCGTGTGCGATTCATGCTTCCTATCACCGCTCGAAGCACCAAGGCACTGCCAGAACTTGCCGGTCGCTACTTGGAAATGCTTGAATCGGGTATTCGGCCAGGCGATCTGATCTACAGCTTACTGCGAAGACGAGCCCACTTGAATCAGCGTGCTGTCGTTGCAGCCGAAGGCGTCGATCAACTGAAAGAGAATCTGAGAGCCTTCATTGAAGGGCGAACGATTCCTCAGGTCGCAACAGGTCAGGTACCTTACTCAGGATCGGACAAACCAGTTTTTGTATTTACAGGTATGGGCCCGCAGTGGTGGGCGATGGGACAGGAGTTGTACGCAAACAATTCAGTCTACCGACGCGCCGTCGACAAAGCAGACGGTGTTTTCCAGTCCATTTCTGGTTTCTCCGCGCTAGCCGAGATGTTGAAAGACGAACAGAGTTCGCAAATCACTCGCACTGAGTTCGCGCAGCCCGCCAATTTTCTGATTCAAATCGGCTTAACTGCAGTACTCAAATCTCGCGGCATTGAACCTGCCGCTTGTGTTGGCCATTCGGTGGGCGAATTGTCCTCGGCCTATGTAGCTGGCGTACTCTCTCTGGATGATGCGATGCAAGTTTGCTTCCATCGAAGTCAGCAACAAGCCAAGGCTCGTGGCGCTGGTAGCATGATTGCAGTTGGCATCAATCTTGAACAGGCAAAAGATGTTATCGCCGAGTTCCAAGGAGCCGTTTCGATCGCTGCTATCAATGGTGAAACCAATATTACGCTGGCTGGTGATACCGATTGCATCGTTGACATTACTCAAAAGCTTACAGCCGAAAACGTCTTCAACAGAATGCTCGAGGTCGAAGTACCTTATCACGGGCCTGCGATGGAGCCTTTGATGGCACCCTTGGCTGAAGAATTGCGTTCTTTGCAACCCAAGATGCCACAGATAGATCTGTATTCGACGGTCACAGGAAAGAAGGTCGATGGACTTGCGTATGGGGCAGACTATTGGCCAGCTAACATTCGACAACCCGTCGAGTTCGTGCAAGCAATTCGCAGCGCGATCGAAGACGGCTATTCCATCTTTATTGAAGTTGGACCACACCCAGTACTAGCAACATCACTCAAAGAATGTATTCAGAACTCTGGCAAGGAC
The DNA here is from genome assembly GCA_046349795.1 of Pirellulales bacterium. Lineage (GTDB taxonomy): Bacteria > Planctomycetota > Planctomycetia > Pirellulales > Pirellulaceae > Aureliella. Next base: position 77,286 of record JAXMBP010000013.1, read on the forward strand.
TGCCGACAGTTGTTTACGCTTCGACGAAAAACCTCCGAAGTGGAAGCCATGGATCGAAGCGTGCTGGAATATTATGTATCTGGCGGCAAGTTGAATTGGAACAAAATCGCCGAGCCAGGCCGATTTGTTGGTCTACCAAACTATTGCTGGCAGCGAGAGTTTCTGTGGGTCGAAAATGATCGCGCAGCTCAAGATCGGATGAATCCTGTACTCAATCCAATCTTGGGTACTCAGGAGGCTCCTGGCACTTATTCCTACCGAAACGATTTCGATTACGAAAATATGCATTACCTTTTTGACCATAAGGTAATGGGCTTGTCGATATTGCCTGCTGCAGGTTACGTCGAATCGTTTCTAGAGTTGGCTGGGATCGAGCACAGTGAGTCTCAGGCTTGGGCTTTGTGGAATTTTGAAATTGCTGCCCCATTGATTCTTAAAGAGGATCGGGCAATCGACTTCGTCACAACTTATGATCCCATTACCAAGAAGATCTTGGCGAGAAGCCTGGAGAACGGAAAGCTAGGACTCGGCCAGATTCATGCTCAAGCCGAACTCGGTGCAATTAACGCTTCTCCGCTATCGACTTCGATTGAAAAACTTCGCAGTTCAATTTCAACTGGCCTGGATGCAACAGCTTTCTACAAGCAGCTTGCAAGCATCGGGCTAAAGTATGGCCCCGCGTTCCAGACCGTTAAGGAAATCTACATCGCATCTAGTGGCAAAGAAAGCCTCGCTAGACTCGAATTGAATCATGAACATGTGAGCCACTTGGAAAAGTATCGCATGCATCCATCGCTATTGGATGGTTGCTTCCAAACATTGATGGCCATGATCGATACTCAAGCGGCAACTTACCTTCCAACTCGAATCGACGAAATTCGTCTATTGGTCGATCGCTTGCCAGAACAAGTTTGGTGCCACGGTAGATTGCAAGAGATAAACAGTCGTTTCGTCGAATGCCATTTGGACCTGTATGATAACGAAGGGCGAATGGTCGCCAGCATCAAGCGACTACGAGCCAACGCCGCGGCCAAACGTCAACGCGTTGACAAGTGGGGTGATCCAGTCAAGCTGCAAGTCCTGAACTATGCCTGGAGAGTGGGCGAGAATCTACCAGAGCCGAAACGCTTGGGTAACTGGATCGTAGTTGGTGATGAGGCCGATCTGGGCGGCTTAGTCTGTGGGCAACTTGAGAATTTTGGCGCAATTGTAGGAGCCCATATCCGACCTGGCAACCAATTTGCGATCGACGGCCGAGAGGTCTCTGTTCGACCAGAGTCAGTAGACGACTGGAAGACAGCGCTGGCGGATCATCCTGAGATCGATGGCTTTGTTTTCACCTGTTCGCTTGATGCATCGCCACAATCGGATGATCCAACGGGTCAATGGCAACTACGACGCATCGTAACAGCTCTACAAGCGTTGTTTAACTCTCCTCGAAGTGATGCTCCGCGAATTTATCTACTCACACAATCGGCCTTTCAGGTTGTACCCAGCGATACAGAGCTTAATCCAGCTCAGTCTACGTTCAACGGCTTTGCGCGAGTTGCCTTTAATGAACTTGAGATTGGTCGCTTCACTTCGATCGATCTACCAATGTCGATTGACGCAGCCAGCTTCGAAGCATTGATTCAGGAGTTAATCTGCGATGGCGTTGAAGATGAAATCGCCATTCGAGAAGGTCAGCGCTTCGTGAGTGAACTAGCCTTAACCGACGCCTTGACGAAGGATATCTCAGCAATTGGCACGCTGAACGAGCAGCAACCGATCTTGATTCGCCCCAGCATTTCGGAGAACGATGTCGGCGCAGTGAGAGTACTCGAGGATCGTTTGCCTGCTCTCGAGGCTGATCAAGTTCGTATCATGCTCGAGAAATCATCGGTTCCGATAGACTTTTTACGACTGGCTCCTGAGGAGATCATGGAGCGGCCATGGATGGAGTTCGTGGGACGAGTGACTGAGGTTGGTTGCGATGTGAAAGATACGCACGTTGGTACTCGCGTCTGTGGATTCATTCCCGCAGAAACGGCCAGCCATCTAACGGTCTCGGTCAAGTCCTTACATGCCATCGAGATCATGCCAGGAGATAACGGCTCAAAGATGGTTGGCAACCTAAGTGACCTTACCCGTGCTAGCGCAGCTATCGAAATCCTAAAGCCGAACTCGGGCGAAGCGGCATTGATCGAAGTTTGCCCGCTCGGTTTAGAGTTGGCTGATCAGTTGGAAGCTCACGGTGTCAGAGTGTTGCTAGTCTCGTTCGATCTAGATTCGGTGGATCCCGAAGTCTTAGCGATGAAAACCGTGGCCGCAGCAGATTGCCTGCGCCTGGATCAACTTGTTTCGAAATACACCGATGATCAGGGCTTCTCCATTTTGGCCGTTAAGGCTTCCAATTGGCATGCCAAACTGGGCTGGGGGCATTTGGCAATCGGCGGAAATCTGATAGACCTAGATGAGGCTCGTGTAGATTACCCAATTGCAAACCACATTGGCTCGGTCATCAGAACGTCAATTGCTTTGATGGTCCACCAAACAACATTGTTGCGAAGATCCATACTCCGCGCCGTTGAGATAATTCGGTCGGGTGGACAGCGAGAGGCTGCGGTCTTTGAAGTTTCGCTCCACGACATAGCTTGGCGAAAACTGCCGTTCAGCGACAACCTTGGAAAGCTGCTACTCTCCTTGGATTGTCTGGGACAAGAACTGCCGATCGTCAAGCGCGATGAATTGCGATTGACTGCTGGTGGAACCTACTTGATCACTGGCGGTCTAGGTGGCTTTGGTCAGCAGACTGCGCGATGGCTTATCGAAAATGGTGTTAAATCGGTAGTATTGACTGGTCGAACCGGTGCGGACACGGCGGAGAAGAAGTCTTTTGTGGCTAAACTTGAAGCTACGGGCGCAAATGTCTTGGCTGTGGCCTGCGACGCTTCGGATCGTCGCGCAGTGCGAGCCTTGATCGAACGCATTCAATCGGAAATGGCGCCGCTGAAGGGAATCATCCATTCGGCAGCGACAATCATTGATGAGCCCATTGTCGAAATCGATTTGAACAATCTATCGACGGTCATGCGTAACAAGGCTGACGCGGCTTGGATTCTTCACGAAGAGACGCTATCGATTCCTCTTGAACATTTCATCCTTTATTCATCCGCGGCTAATCTAGTAGGCAACAGCCGACAGTCTATCTATAGCGCGGCCAATGGATTCTTGAATGGGCTAGCTCATCAAAGACGATTGATGGATCTACCAGGCTTGGCCGTCAATTGGGGTGCCATCGGAGACGTTGGTATTGTCGCGAGAGACGAGAAGCTCGAGCAGTTCTTGCGCTATGTTGGTTTAAGCGGTATGGAGTCGCGAGAAGCATTGCAGTACTTAGGGCTAGCCATGATCCGTCAAGTGCCTCAGGTTGGCGTGCTGATCATGAAGTCTTGGGCGGAGTGGGGGCGCTTCGAAGTTCGCGCAGGAACGTCAGCTCGATATCAGAACCTAATTGCTGAAGACACTGTAGGCGGCGACTCTGCGGCAAAGAGTGCGTTGATGGAAGAATTGTCCAAGTTGCACCCGGATGAGCAACTGGAGGTCTTGGTCGCGCTAGTCACCGATGTGATGGCTGGAATTCTCAAGACTGACGCAGCTCATCTTCACCGTTCTAGACCAATCAATGAACTGGGCGTCGACTCGTTGATGGCGACAGAAATTCAATTGGCCCTAGAACAAACTCTTGGACTAAAGATTGCAGTCCTCGAACTTTTGAGCGACTCGAACATTCTCTCGCTGGCCAAAAACTCGTTAGCCTCACTTAAGCTCGACCAAGGCTTAACTGTTAGCTAGCAGCAGTTTTCAACCTCTGACACTCTATCACTCTGCCACTAACCAAAAACCATTTAAAGATCATGAGCATCCGAACCAGCATCGACAAACTTCGCGAAAGCCTGTTGGCCAAGAAGCCTGCGGAAGCTGCTGCAAGTAGCGAGAATAACGTGGAAGCTGCGGTTGCCAACACAGCTACGGTCACTCTAAGTGATGTTCCCTTGTCCAGCTATCAATTCGAGCACTTTCCGGAGTACAAAGAGTACTCAACGATGCTCTGGTACTGTGATAAACAGAAGTTTCCACAAAGCCTCTTTCAACCGCACTTAGGAACCTCAGAGGCTACCGTCAATATTCACGGTAAGCAGTACATCAATTTTTCTTCGTACAACTATCTCGCTCTTGGCGCACATCCGCGAGTCAAAGAAGCTGCTATCGAAGCGGTTCGAAAGTACGGAGTTGGCACCGGATCGGGACGCTCCATCACTGGAGAAATCAGTTTGCACGCCGATTTTGAGCGAGATATTTGCGAAGTACTCGGTACAGAAGATGCAGTACTATCTGTCGGCGGATATAGCACTAACACCTTCACTATTGGATATCTTTGCCGCAACCAAGATTTGATTATCTATGATGAACTGATTCACAATTCAGCGCTAGCCGGTTGCAAGATGACAGGAGCACGTCGATTCAGCTTTCCGCACAACGACTATGAAGCACTGGCAAAGCTGCTTGAGTTGCATCGAGGCAAACATGAACGCGTTCTCATCCTCGCCGAAGGAGTTTATAGCATGGATGGCGATATTCCTGACGTACCGAAGTTGATTGAGATCAAAAACAAGTACAAAGCAACTCTAATGGTGGATGAAGCTCATTCGATGGGAGTCATTGGCCCAAATGGTTTAGGAGTTTGCGATTACTTTGGAATCGACGGATCGCAAATTGACATTCTGTACAGTTCGTTGAGCAAGTCGTTTGGTACATGCGGTGGATACGTGGCTGGCCCCAAGCCACTGATTGCTATCCTGAAGCAATATGCACCTGGCGTGCTACTCTACGGTGCCTCGCCAACTCCCGCCAATACGGCCGCGGCTCTCGAATCGCTTCGGGTGATGCGAGAACATCCTGAACTGGCTAAACGACTGCAAGCCAACGCAGCCTACTTCATTGAAAAGGCAAAGGGAGCTGGCTTAGATACCTACCATAGCCATGATTCGGGTGTCGTGCCACTGATGATGCGAGATTCAGAAGTAGCAATTTGGCTTTCGATGAAACTGTGGGAAGCAGGCGTCTGCAGTTATCCGATGATGTATCCGATTGTTCCGCGAGATAAAACGCGATTGCGTTTCTTCATCAATGTGAATCACACCCACGAGCAGATCGACTACACGATCAAAACCGTAGTCGACCAGCTTAAGGTTGCCCCGAAGTCCAAAGGGCTGTTCTAGTCGTTCGAGTCGTTGCTCTCAATGACAGGATGTGAAATCATGAAACAGATCGTCTACGAAACGTTTGGACCACCGCCAATAGTCACTCGCTGCGTGGAAGCTGCTAATCCAGGAGAACCGACAGCCTGGGAGGTTGTCGTGAAGGTGGATGCTTTTCCGATCAATCCAGCCGATCTAGCAATGATCTACGGACAGTATGGAATACTCAACAAGCCGCCCGCCACAATCGGAATGGAAGCCGTAGGCACTGTCATACAGAAGGGCAAGTCTGTTAGCAATCTTGATTTGGGTGATCGAGTCGTCCTGCTGGCAAACAACAATTGGGCAACGCTTCGCAAGATTCCCGCCACGCTAACGGTCAAAGTGCCTCCGAAGCTTGACGCGCTTCAATGTTCGATGCTGAAGGTTTCGGCGATGACCGCCTACCACATGCTAACGCAGTTCGAGCAACTTAAGGCTGGTCAATTCGTCATTCAAAACGCGCCGTTGTCGATCGTTGGGCGATACACGCTGCAGATTGCAAAAATTCTTGGGCTCAAAACGATCAACTTAGTTCGTCGAGCTGAACAGATTGCCGAAGTCGAGCGTTTGGGCGGCGATATCGTACTGGTTGAAGATGCCGAAGTTGCCAACGAAGTTCGTCAGCGAGTGGGCAATGGAGCCTTAAAACTTGCAATCGATGCAGTGGCCGGTGAATCAACTGCTAGACTTGCGAGCAGCTTGCAAGAAGGCGGCTTGATCATCAACTACGGCATGCTTTCAATGCAACCTTGCCAGATAGACGCGTCGAACACAATCTTCCGTAACGTACGTTTGGTTGGCTTTTGGTTGTCCAAAATTCTTAACAGGCTGTCAGCCCAAGATCGTCAACAACAGCTACTGCAACTTGTCGATTGGCTTGGCGCGGGTTTGATTCACGGAGCTATTGATAGCGTCTATCCAATTGAGAGCATCCAAGATGCCATCAAGCGCGCCGAGCAACCTGGCCGCAACGGCAAGGTACTGGTGTCTACTAACCCTGCAGATCTCCGTCTGCCTGCAGGAGCATAGTCATGTTGCCCCACAATGAACGCTTTGGAATTGAGGCTACGAATCCGAACACTTCTGGAATTCAGTTTCAGTTCGAAGACAACTTTGGTTTTGGTATTCCCGTCGAGGTAGCCGAGGGAATTTGGTGGATCAAGTTGCCAATCGAGTCTTCGCTCGAGTACGTCAACGCATACTGTCTTCGTGATGGTAATGGTCTAACGCTCGTCGATACGGGAGTCAACAACGAAGACAGCAAGACAGCGTTAGAGTCTGCCTTAGCATCTCCGGCTCTTTCTAGTCTGCCGCTACGCCGCATCATCGTGACTCACTTTCATCCAGATCATATTGGCTTAGCAGGCTATCTGGCAAGAAAGCTCGAGGTTCCCGTTTGGATGTCACGAACCTGCTGGCTTTCATGCAAACTGTTGATCGAAACTAGCTCTGATGCTCCCAAGACTATCGAAGTGGAGTTCATGAAGCAGGCTGGATTGACCGGTATTGATTTGGAGGCCTACAAGCGTCAACCTGCCAACAGATTTAACAATTTAGTTTCTGAGTTACCCGACCAGTTCATGCCTTTGATCGATGATCAAGTGGTCGTTATCGGTACGCGAACTTGGCGGGTCGTCGTAGGTCACGGACATGCCGCTGAACATCTAACGTTGTGGAGCGAATCGTTAGCGATTGTTGGTGATCAGATCTTGCCGAGCGTGTCAGCCAACTTGACCGTACCATTCACAGAACCGGATATCGATCTAATCGCAGAGTGGAAAAGCAGTTGCGAAAAACTATCTAAATTCGCAGACAACGATCAACTTTGCCTGCCGGGCCACCAACGTCCCTACACGGGAATTCGAAATCGATTGGTACAAATACAATGCAACATCGATTCCGCTTTAACACGCTTAACAAAACTGCTAACTCGTCCAAGCTCGGCCCTAGACTGTCTTGACCAGTTCCACAATCGACCGCTCACCCCTGAACAACGAAGGCTCTTACTGCCCGAGTTAGTTGGCTTCTTGAATCATCTTCGCAATCGTGGTGAAGCTGATCGCAAGACTAACGCTCAGGGTGTCGCCATCTATCACCGTATCAACCAGCCTCAGCACATTGCCTCAATGGCGGCCAACGGACTTAAGCAATCGGTTCTGCAACTTAGCCAACAACAATCTAAAACCAAATCAGCTCAGCCTGTTGCACTAGAACAATCACCATCGAGCGTCGAGCCAAACAAGGATACCAACATGTCTCAGCCATCTCAGTTGGAATCGAAAAAAGATAACACACCAATAGCCGAGGAAAGCGTGAGCACGAAAACTGAAACTAAGCCCACTGACAAACCGGGCTTTATCAAACCGCAACGAATTGTTGCCGCTCTATTGCTGGCTACATTGGCTGGAATATGTTGGACTTCATGGGAGAAGCTCAAGAGCATAGCCGAGATGACGATCAAGCAGGTGCAGCAGTTCAATCAACCAGAGTTTCGGGTAAAACGCGCGGGCGAACTTGCAGAGACGATCACTCCTGTTTCGGTGATGCGAGCAACGCAATTGCCCAGCACAGAACTGCCACGCAGATTCACAGGTATTCTCAAGCCGCAGAAGGCGAGTGAAGTTGGTTTCAATCGCATCGGAACGATGGATGAAATCCTAGTTGAGCGCGGACAGAAGATTCAGAAGGATCAAGTGATCGCCAAGTTGAATGTTGCCTCATTACAGGCCAATCTGAAGGCTGTTCATGCTCAGTATAAAGCTGCTACTGCAAGGCTTGAAGAAATGATTGCTGGACCACGCTCGCAAACTATCGATGCGGCTCGCAATCAAGTGGAAGCTGCCAAAGCGGAGGTTGAACTGGCTCGAACGGTACTTGGGCGAGCGGAACGATTAGTGGGTATTGGCGCTGTTTCGAAACAGGAAGTTGATACTGCTACGACCACGGTCAAAGGCAAACAAGAAGCACTGAAAGCTGCTCAGAACGGTTTGGATGAACTGATCGCGGGAACTCGCGATGAACAACTTCGCGCTCAACGAGCCGTATTGACTGAACTGGAAGCGGCTCAAGAACAAATGAAGGTGCAATTAGATGAAAGCGTCCTTCGAGCACCGTTCGCGGCGACTGTGTCGGAACGGTACTTAGATCCAGGCTCGGTCTGCTCGCCAGGTGTACCTGTTGTCCGTTTGGTTGCGGTTGGTGCGCCCGAAGCTTGGATCGGTTTGCCGCCGGAGTATCTGAACTACATCTCAATAGGCCAACAGTTTAAGCTGAATGTAGGAAAGCAACAGTTTTCTGCCAAAGTGAAATCAATTCTTCCCGAAATGGATGCCGGAACAAGGACCAACACGGTTGTCTTTGAATTGCTAGAAGGAGACAACAGCTCGTTGTTTGGGCAAGTTGCCGAGATTGAACTGTCCAAGCCAATACAAGAAACCGGATTCTGGCTTCCCATGTCTGCAATTGTTAAAGGTGATCAAGGTTTATGGGCAGCTTTGGCCCTGGAAGAAACCGATTCGGAGCAACCGTCGAAGCTGCTCAAGCGCGAGTTGGAAGTCATACACGTCGAAGCCGAGCGAGCCTACGTTCGCGGCACAATTAAGGATGGAGATCGAGTTGTCGCGAGTGGTCTACATCGACTAACTGCGGGTCAACTGGTTCAGGAAGCTGGTCAACAAGTTGGTCCTCAAGTCGGTAGCTCGGACACAACTACGCTTCGATAAAACTGCAAGAACGAGATCAACTGCAATGTTTACTACTTGGTTCGTAAAAAATCCGCGATTGCTGGTAATGACAATAGTTTTGATTGTCATCGCCGGAGTCTCTTCCTTCACAGCTCTACCGCGAATGGAAGACCCGATTCTCACCGCGCGGTTTGGATTGGTAACGACCGTTTTCCCTGGTGCCACGCCTGAACGTGTCGAAACTCTGGTTTCCAAAAACATCGAGAAGCAACTTGCCGACATCAAGGAGATTCGGGAGGTTACCGCAATCAATCGCAGCGGTGTTTCCGTCATCGTTGTGGAGTTGAACGAAGAGCTTCAAAAGGATCGGGTTTCGACCACTTGGGGAGTTGTTCGCGAGAGATTAACTGCTGCCCATGCATTAATGCCTGAAGTAGTAACGAAGCCGAAGCTTAAGGAACTGGATGCCAAGGCGAACGCGATGCTTGTCGCGGTACGATGGGAATCCGACCAGCCGCCTAGCTACTCGATTCTTCGTCGTTTGGCCAGTCGATTGCAAGATCGAATGGATCAGGTTCAAGGCACCGAAAAGTCCGACATGTTTGGCGACCCACGCGAAGAGTTTGTGGTACAGGTTGAGCGTGAGAGGGCGAATAGTCTGGGAATTAGCGCTGCGCAGATCGCTCAGATAATTTCGGGCAACGATACCAAGTTACCTGCGGGGCGAATTCAGGCCGAAGGTAGTGGCTTGACACTTGAGGTGCTTGGAAATCTGGATACTCAGACACTTTTAAGTCAGATTCCTATCCGACGCGACAAGTCCGGCTCGATCGTTGAATTGGGAGATATTGCATCCATCAGCAGATGCAGCCCCGATCCCGCGCCTGCCAAGGCATTCGCTAGTGGTAAGCCGGCTATCATCGTCGGCGCTCAGTTGGAAGACAAGCATCGTATCGACATTTGGCGAAAAGACGCTCAGCAAGTGCTCGATCAATTCCAGCAAGAATTGCCATCGGGAGTTGGTCTTGAGGTTATCTTTGATCAATATCCATATGTCGAACAACGTTTTTTGTCGCTCGAACAGAACTTTGTGGTCGGTTTGCTTTCGGTCTTCCTCTGCACAGTAATCTGGATGAATCTACGCAGTGCGATCATCGTCGGAGCGATGTTGCCACTCAACTGCTTATTGATCATGCCACTCATGATGATCATGAACATCCCCTTGCACCAAATGTCGGTCAGCGGTTTGGTGATTGCGATGGGGATGCTAGTTGATAATGCCATCGTTGTGGTCGACCACATCGAACACAAGGTTTCGCATGGGATGACGGTCCGTGATGCGGCGCTTGATGCAGCCAAGTTTCTTATGGTGCCCTTGATCGGCGCGACTCTGACGACTGTATTCTCTTTTGCACCTATTGCACTGATGCCGGGAGCCACAGGAGAGTTCGTTGGGTCAATTGCGATGGTCACGATGATCACCGTAGCCTTGTCATACATACTTTCTCTAACGGTGATTCCGGGAATCAGTTTGTTCGTCTTCAAGCCGAGCACTCGTAAGTCGAATTGGTTAACAAATCCATTCGGAATATCTGCGAATCTCTATCGAATGGGACTTCGAATCTTATTGCGATTTCCGATCGTTGGAGCAATGGTCACCGCTTCAACAGCAATTGCGGGCCTTTTCTGCTTCTTCAACTTGGAAGATCAATTCTTCCCGCCAGCGGATAGAGACCAGTTTCATATCGAATTGGACTTGTCTGCCAACGCCAGTATGAACGAAACTCAGCGAATTACCGCTGAGATCCGGGAGGTTCTGCTTAGCGATCCTGGTATTGAGGAGGTCCACTGGTTTATCGGCGAAAGCTCGCCAATCTTTTACTACAACGTGGCTACAGTTCGTTCGAATCAGCCCAGCTACGGTCAAGCTATTGTCAAATGTCGATCAGCTTCAGAGGCCAAGCAGGCCATGCTTCGATTGCAGCCTCAGCTAGTGAAGACGTTTCCCGAAGCCATCATCTCAGTGAGACAACTTGAGCAAGGCCCACCGTTCACGGCTCCTATCGAAGTCCGATTGACAGGACCTGATATCGATCGGCTTCGAGATTTAGCTTCAGAAGTTCGAGTCATCATGTCCTCGACTAAAGGTATCACTCACACTCGCAGCGAATCGTCGGAAATCATCACCAAAGGAAAGATCACAGTTGATCAAACGGCCTCTTACATGGCCGGATATGACTTAACAACAATCACTGCATCGCTCAACAGTTCACTCGACGGAATGGTAGGTGGAACCATCTTGGAGGGAACGGAAGAGATTCCTGTACGAGTTCGCTTGAACAACAAGCAGCGAGGAGATTTGAACGAAGTTGCTTCGATCGAGCTTCAGGGGTTCAATCCGAATGAATCGTCAAGGCACCAAGGCATTCCTCTCTCCGCCATCACACGCGTTTCACTATCCTCAGACGTGGGTTCGATAACGCGAGTCAATCGAATACGTTGCGCTGAGATCCACGGCTTTTTGCCAACAGGCGTCTTGCCATCCATCGTTCAAAATGATTTTAAACAGAGGTTGGCCAAATCTGATTTCGTACTGCCAAATGGATACGATTTACAGTTCTTGGGTGCTGCCGGAGAGCAACAACAGGCGCTAGGCAACTTGTCTGTCTATGCAACTGTCATGGGAGCGGCACTGGTGGCGACGCTTGTGGTCGGCCTAAATTCATTTCGCCTAGCTGCTTTGGTCGGACTAGTGAGCATGCTTAGTGTGGGCTACAGTTTGGCAGCCCTGGACTGGTTGGATTTGCCATTTGGATTCATGGCTATTATTGGTATTGTTGGCATGCTCGGTGTAGCAGTGAACGATTCGATTTTGATTGTAACTTCGATCTCTTTAGATTCTGAAGCTCGACAAGGTGACAAACGAAGGATTATTGAGATTGCTGTTGAAAACTCGCGTCACGTATTGGTTACCAGTATCACTACAATCGCTGGCTTCTTACCGCTTTATATGAGCGGAGGAGAATTCTGGCCACCGACTGCGATCTGCGTTTCCATGGGTGTCGCCGGGTCAACCTTCTTGGCCCTATTTTTTGTTCCTTGTGGCTATCTAGCTTTGAACAAACTGCCACAATCAGAACTGCTATCTAGTCAACTTGAAAGCAACTAAATGATTAGAGTTCGACCAACTGAAAAGTACGATGCCATCATCATCGGTAGCGGCATTGGCGGATTAACTGTTGCCAGTTTACTAGCTCAACTGGGCAAGAAACGCGTGCTGGTGCTTGAGCAACACTTCAAGCTTGGCGGCTACACTCACTCGTTTCGTCGAGGCGACTTCGAATGGGATGTTGGGTTGCATTACGTCGGTGAAATGCATGCGAACAAGTTGTCTCGTCGAGTAATGGATTTAGTAACTCGAAAAGAAGTTCTCTGGCATCGTTGTGGACCAATCGTGGAAAGATACTATTTCCCGGAAGGTCAGTTCCAAGTTCCAGATGATCCAGGATTGTTCCAAGATAAATTGATCGAGGCTTTTCCTCAGGAGCGCAAGGCTCTGATTCGATACTTTCGCGATGTACGTAAGTGCCAAGGTTGGATTGCTCGATTTTTCTTTTCAAAGATTATGCCACCGATTCTGGCGAACCTGCTCACCTTTCCAGGTAGAAAATTAGCCGAGACGCTTACGAACGATTATCTGAATCGATTCGAGTCGCCGTGGCTAAAGGGAATTCTAGCTGGGCAGTGGCCGGATTTTGGAACCATACCCACTGAGAGCGCATTTGCATATCACTCAGCGGTTGCAGGCGATTTCTTCCATGGATCGTTCTACCCAATTGGAGGAGCGCAGGAAATCTCTAAGTCAGTTGAGAAGACGGTTGTTGAAGCAGGTGGAGCTTGTCTAGTCAACCATAGCGTGACCGAAGTGATCATCGAAAATGGAAAGGCGGTTGGCGTTCGAGCGAAAAACAAGAACAAAGAAGTTGAGTTTTCGCGCCGATTGTGGTTTCCAATGCCAGTGCATTGACTACCTTCAGCAAGTTTGTCCCAGATGGCTATTGTCCGAAGGAGAAGCAACAAGCCAGTAGACTCAAGAAAGGTACGTCGGCAGTTGCTTTGTTCATCGGATTGAAAGACAATCCGCGAAACCATGGATTCGATGATGCAAATTATTGGATCTACAACTCGTCCAATCACAATACGAACATTGCACCTGGCGAAGTCGGTGGAGCATTTCTATCGTTTGGTTCGTTGAGAAACCCAAGCCAAGAGCGTCATACTGCTCAGTTAATCACCTTCTGTGAGTACGATTTTTTCAAGGAGTTCGCATCGAAGCCTTGGATGCGTCGAGGTGAAGAGTATGAGGCTATGAAGGCCGAGCTTGCAGAAAAGATGCTGGCCTTTGTCCAACCGCATGTGCCAAATTTAAGATCCATCATCGAGTATCAAGAGCTTTCGACGCCGGTAACCTTTGAGAAGTTCTCTGCTCATCCGGCTGGCATGGTTTATGGACAGAAATGTAATCCAGATCGTCTGAACCGCGATCAGTGGAAGGTCGGTACAAGTCTGCCTGGATTATTCTTGACCGGTAGCGACATCGGTTCGCCGGGCATCAACGGTTCGATGATGGCTTCTATCTTTACCGTTGTAAAGATTCTGGGTTATGGATGCCTTCCGAGAATTATGGGTAGTTAGCGACGTCGCTAGAATAACTTGTTTTGAACTCGCTCTAACCAACGAAGTGCATTTAGGGAGTGCGAGGCGGGCGAGGCTCCTGCCGATCTTTTTCATGGGCTGTCACACCACGTTCACAAGCAAGCGATGTGTTGAACGGGTTCGATACTCTTCCTCAAATCCGAAGAGAGAGCACGATTAGGAGCACCGCTACGCTGAGCACGAGCACAAGAAAAGACTTCCGTTTAAACTTTCAGCCCCTTCCATTCAAGTCTCTGTGCCTTTGTGTCTGTGGTTAGCCAAAGCAAAACGATGGTTAGAGCGGTGGGGCATCCCCTTTTTCGTGCGAACTCAAAACAAATGCAGCACTTGGTTCTCGATGGGTTCTTGCGGTACTTGTTTTGGTTCGAATAATGTCAGGCCTCAAGCGCGCGATCATCGTCACATGATCCACGTCGGACTTTCGGAATCTGACGTTCTGCCTCAATCAGTTTCAGCCCATATCCAAAGGAATGTCCGTTGTCGAGCTCCGCCGGTAAGCGAAAAAAGCATGTGCTTATGCTGCTCGAGAATGCTGGAATTCCCGAGGATCACCGCGTAGTCAAAGAAGCTGTTGCACTTATCGAATTGGGGTTTGACGTCAGCATCATCTGTCCAACCTGTCCCGGCCAGCGATGGCGAGAGGATGTTCAAGGAATAGAGGTCTATCGCTTTCCAGCTAGCTTTTCGCCCAAAGGCTTTCTGGGTTACGTTTGGGAGTACAGCTACAGCTTGGTGATGTTCAAGTGGATCAGCCTGTATCTTCTTGTGCGTCGTGGATTCGACGTAGTGCATGTGCACACTCCACCCGATCTGACCGCCATTGTCGCAGTCTTCTATCAAATCGTCTTTCGAAAAAGGTTTGTATTTGATCATCACGATTTGTCTCCCGAGCTATACATGGCTCGAAAGGGCGAAGAGGCAAAGCCGAACGCAGTTTACAAAGTGCTACGTTGGTTCGAACGCTTAGCCTGTAGTCGAGCTGACCGACTGATCGCCACTAATGGCACTCAGCAGAATGTGCAGATTCATCGAGCTGGAGCGAAGGCTGAAAACTGCCACATCGTTCGCAATGGACCCAACGATGCATTTTTGCGCGATGTTGAACCTCGGCAAGAGTTGCTAAGGCCAGGTCGACTAGTTCTAGGCTACGTGGGCATCATTGGCGTACAAGACGGAGTTGACTACGTTTTGCGAGTCGTCGAAAAGTTGAAGAATCAGTTTCAGCGCCGCGACTTCTTGGCCGTCATTGTTGGTTACGGGCCAGAGCTTGAGGAGATCAAGAAGCTGGCTATCGAAATGGGCCTGTCTGATGAGGTGATGTTTACTGGAAAGGTACTATTTCCAGAAGTTCCGCCTTACATCGCCGCTTTTGATATCTGCTTGACTCCTGATCCGAGCAACGCCTACAACGACAGTTGCACTACGATCAAAACGATGGAGTACATGTCGTTGAGGAAGCCGACAGTGTGCTTTCGAACAACGGAAAATGAAGTCACAGCCGGCCAATCAGCTCTCTACGCTGACAACAACGATGTAGAATCGTATGCGCAGCAGGTGATTCGACTCATGGACGATCCCCATCTGCGTAAGCAAATGGGGCAGATTGCTCGTGAAAGAATCCAAGCTGGATTAACTTGGCAACATCAACGAGCTGTTTTGGAAAAGCTATACCTCAGCCTTTTCCCCGATGTCAGCACGTAGGTAGCTACGCTCGCCAAAGCGTGGGAATTGCGTGGAAACCTTCATTTGAGCGACGAAGTCGACGGGGGAGTTGGCCTTGCTGTAATCTTGTCGGTCCGCGACAGGAAGTTAAGCCTACTATTTGACAACAGACAGAGAGTGAGATCCAAACCATGAGTATTCAGACTTTGGCGCATCAAACATTTCGCGTTGCCACACAGTGGCGAGCAGTCCTGGTTGGGGTTGGAGTTCTATACAGTTGTTTGTTGTTGCATTCGACATCCGTTGCTACTGAACCCGCGAAAGTCACCGATAAACCCAACATTATCGTCATCATGGCAGACGACCTCGGCTGGGGTGATCTTTCCTGTTACGGCGCGGATCAGATTAAAACTCCGGCAATTGATAAACTGAATTCTGCAGGGCTGCGATTCAACAATGGCTACTGCTCCGCCTCAACCTGTACACCGACTCGATATTCCTTTCTTACGGCAAGTACGCTTTTCGAACCAAGGGCACAGGAATCGCTCCACCCAATGGTCCGGCCATCATTCAACCTGAAACCGCAACGATTGCTTCGGTGCTTCGCTCTGCCGGATATGTGACATCGGTGATTGGGAAATGGCATTTGGGACTGGGTGGCAAGGAAGGTCCGAATTGGAATGGAGTACTCAAGCCAGGTCCGTTGGATATTGGTTTTGATCAATGTCTGTTGTTGCCAACTACCAATGATCGAGTGCCTCAAGTGTATGTAGGCAACGATCGCGTGCTTAATCTCGATCCTAAAGATCCATTGTGGGTCAGTGACAATCCTCCAGAAAGCGATCATCCAACCGGAAAGACCCACCGTGATATGCTGAAAATGGATTGGTCTCACGGCCATAACGCCTCCATTCACAACGGTATTAGCCGCATTGGTTACTACACCGGCGGAAATGCAGCCAGATTTCGCGATGAGGATTTAGCCGATCGGTGGGTTGAAGCAACCGAATCATTTTTGACCCAAAACAAAGATAAGCCGTTCTTTCTGTTCCTGGCCTCGCACGACATCCACGTGCCACGGGTCGTTCACGAGCGATTTCAAGGCAAGAGCAAGCTTGGTCCCCG
The DNA here is from genome assembly GCA_046349795.1 of Pirellulales bacterium. Classification (GTDB taxonomy): domain Bacteria; phylum Planctomycetota; class Planctomycetia; order Pirellulales; family Pirellulaceae; genus Aureliella. Next base: position 93,754 of record JAXMBP010000013.1, read on the forward strand.
CGGCGATGCAATTCTTGAGTTTGATTGGACTGTGGGGCGAGTAGTAAACCATCTGGAAAAACTTGGAATACAAGAAAAGACAATCGTAGTTCTTTGCTCCGACAATGGGCCCGTGTTGGATGATGGCTACAAAGATTTTGCTATCGAGAAGATTGGCTCGCACCGAGCGGCAGGACCTTATCGAGGCGGCAAATATAGCGTTTACGAAGGTGGAACCCGGACTCCTTTTCTAGTTTCTTGGCCAGGAAAGGTGAAGCCGGGTGTGAGCCAGCAAGTTGTTTGCACTATCGATTTGGCCAGGAGTTTTTCCGAACTGGTGGGAGCCGCAGTACCCAAGGAAGCTTTTCCTGACAGCCAAAATGTTTCCGCAGCATTACTGGGAGAAGCTAACGGTAAGGGTCGCGAAAAGTTGGTGGTTCAGGATAATGGATCTAGCGGAACGTTTGGCTATCGATCGGGCAAGTGGAAGCTGCTCCGTCACGATAAGAAGCAGGCTTACAATCTGATCGTCGAGCAACCGCTGGGCAATACGAAAGTGCCTCAGTATCAGTTATTCAACCTGGAAGCAGACCCTGGCGAGCGTAACGACTTGATGGACAAAGAGCCCGATTTGGCTAAACAACTTATCGCTGAACTTGAACAAATCACTCACAATACAACTAGCAAGAACTAATGACGATCTATTTCGAACGTGGCGATACCAACAGTAACCTAGGTGCCAACGATTTTCGCGACGCTCTGACTGCAGCATTCGCAGCCGCTGGAAATCCGCAGCGTGTACTGGCGCTCCCGCCAGATCATACGCGTAGCGATTCCCGCGCTGGTGAGCTGACTCAGTTAGCTTACGAAATGCTAGGGGATCGTTTGACCGATGTGATGCCAGCTCTTGGAACGCACGAGGCGATGGACGAGCACGAATTGCAGTACATGTTCGGCGATCTTCCTCGACATTTGATTCGCGTTCACGACTGGAAGAACGGAGTTATCACGCTGGGTTACGTTGACTCGGAATTTGTGTCGAATGTCACTGACGGGATCTACACGAAACCTTGGGCAGCTCAGGTCAACAAATTGCTTGTCGAGGGTAAGCACGACCTGATTTTGTCCTTGGGCCAAGTTGTACCGCACGAAGTGATTGGCATGGCCAACTACAACAAAAACGTTTTTGTTGGAACTGGCGGCAATGAAGGCATCAACGAAAGCCATTACATCAGCGCTTTGTATGGCATGGAGCGTATCATGGGCCGCTGCGATACGCCGCTGCGAAAAATCTTGAACGAAGCTCAGGATCGTTTCTGCAAACAGATGCCGATCATGTACGTTCTGACCGTCGTTGAATCGCTCAGAGATGGCTCGAAAGCGGTTCGTGGATTGTTTGTGGGCGATAGCCACGAAGTTTTTTATCGAGCTGGAGCCCTGTCGGCTGAGGTTAATCGATTTATCGTCAAGCCAGCACCAAAAACCGTTGTCGTGACGATGAATCCAGCCAAGTACAAGCGAACTTGGTTAGCCAATAAGGCCATTTATCGAACTCGAATGCTAATCGAAGATGGCGGCAAGCTGGTCGTGATTGCTCCTGGCGTTCATTCCTTCGGCGAGAGCGCAACCGTGGACGGACTGATCCGGAAATACGGCTATCGGTACACTCCCGAAGTACTGAAGCTGGTTGCAGAGAATGAAGATCTTCAACAAAATCTTGGTACTGCTGCTCACTTGATTCATGGAACAACCGAAGGACGCTTTGAGGTGATCTACGCACCTGGTGAACTAAGCAAAGAAGAGATTGAATCGGTGGGCTATCAGTGGGGCGATTGGCGAGCGTTGCAAGCCGAGTATGGAGTCGAAGGTTTGCAAGATGGCTGGAATCGTTCAACACGCGGCGAAGAGTTTTACTTCATTCGTGATCCAGGGCTGGGGTTATGGGTTCGTGATAGCCATCCGTACAAAGACTAACTTTGCCAAACTACCATTTTGTATGGCGAGGTTGGCTAGAATTAGCGACCCAAGCCAATCGTCCCGATCTTCGTGGTTCACTGTAGCTCTTAATGCTCTGCCAGCACGTCAAGCATGTGGCAGAGCTTTCACAACTATCAGACTGAACTACTTGCCAACGGAAGACTCTGAGGCAAGTTCTTTTATGGTTTCACGTTGAGCGTGAGTTAGTAGGGATGCCTTTTCAAGTGCTTTCACCAACTTCGAAACGCCACTGACAAAACTGCCGTGATTCTTAGCGTTCGAGGCTAAATCGGTAATCAATTCAGTCACCAATTTTCCTTGATACTGAAAATCCTGGATTCCCGAATCTACGCCAGCAACCATGATATTTTGGGGAACCAATTCAAACGATTCTATGGAGTATTTTCCGAAGACGAACGCTCCCGAATTGGCATCAGCGTCTGAAACGTAAATGAACGACTCTTCGAATGAAATGGGGTCCCATGGATTCGGAATCGAAACTTTGCCGTCATCAGTCTGATGCGATCGGCTGTCTAACAATATGGCTCGCAGGCTACCTTGAGTATTCCTAAATCGGCTCTCAATTGATACTTCGTTGATAGGTGGTTCGATAACGTCCTGAAGATCCATGTAGGTTTCTCCACCCAAGTCCGTGCCGGCAATAAACCCAAGATCGGTGATTGCGTTGATTGAGAAGCCAGGACTTCGATACTGAGCAAACTGTCCATTTCCAAAATCTCCAAATAATACTGGAGTGGCTGAAAGATCTAATGTAACTGTTCCAGTAATGCTGTTGCCTACTCCTTCATTTGCACTCAAAACGGTTCCTGTAAAGTTGTACTTCACGATTTGTGCTTCTAGCGAAGGAGATTGCCAGAGTAGCAAGAATGTCACGAAACAGAAGAACGCTCGCATGAATAACCACCTTTTGAATATGGAAAAGTCCCAAGAAACTCTCAAGTAATGTCGAGGAAATGTACCAAACGTTGTGAGCGCTGTCAAAAAGCGACTTCCTAATGCTAGACATTGCAAGGCTGTGGCAACTCACTTCATAAAGCGAATTCGCTCGAAACCGGGACATTGCGAAAATGGATAGTCACAGGAAACTTCTTGTTGGACTTCGGAAGCAGTGAGTGTCAGACTCAATGGGGAACCTTCTACACTTCAACTGACGCGACAACCAATGCCTGCAAATCTAATCTGAAAAGTCTCGCTTTACAGTTTCGGAAACTTTATGCACAATGCTCACCGCTGAAACGATCCGACTGCCTCATCTGTGGATCGGAAAGCACTTGTCGCAAGCACTCATCAAGTAACGCTCGTTGTGGCTTGCTACAACGAATGCCCCCTTCGAAACTGACAATAGGGTAATGCCTCGTTGTCGGTAACTCACATAACTCGACTCAGGTAGCACGGATGTTGCGACTTTCAGTCAATGAACTTTCCACACCCAAGTGGACGTTTGAAGAAGATGTCATTCACTATCATCAAGCCGGTTTCTCTGCGATTGGCATCTGGTATCCAAAGCTATCCGAGTATGGTGAAGAAAAAGGATGCGAGCTGCTCAATGAGCACCACTTTTCCATCTCCTCGCTAAACTATCAAGGTGGTTTTACGGGTTGCAATGGTCGAACTTTTCGCCAAAACATGTGTGATTCGTTGGACGTCATCCAGCTTGCCGCAGACATCAAGGCCGAGACGGTTGTGTTGAACGTTGGCAGTAGAAATGGGCACACCAGAAATCACGCAATGCGATTGCTGCGAGCGGCCTTCAAGGAGCTTGCCGAGGCGGCGCAGGCAGTCAATGTGAACTTGGCCCTAGAACCGATGCATTGTGGCTGTGGGCCCGATTGGTTCTTGAACACCATCCCTCAGTGTTTGGATATCATTGCGGAAATCGCTTGTCCTAGATTGGGAATTGCCTTTGACAGCTACCATCTGGCACATGACGATGCTGCAATGGGTTGGTTCGAGTCGTTCGCTCAGCACATTCAATTGGTTCAGTTGGGCGATGCTAAGTATGCTCCGATGGGGGCTCAAAATCGATGCCCGCTCGGCATGGGGCGTCTGCCACTTTTGGAGCTTGTGAAGCTGTTTTCCTCGTCTGGCTATAACGGATATTATGAGATCGAGTTGCAAGGTGATGGAGTTCAGCATCTAGATTACGTTGAACTGCTCGAACAATCGCATAAAACCACGCGCTATTGGCAAGAGTGCAGGTAGGCTAAGTTCTCCAATCACTCGCCGCCAAATGCTAAAGACTGGCAAGCTTAGAAAGCGTTAGCGATTCCCAGATAGCCGTAGCGCGTTAGAGATCGCCTAGGCGGCCGGTCGGCGTGCGAAACTAGCCGCAACGCGTTAGCGTCCGGTTTCGGTTGCATTGAAAAGACGTTTGGGGCGGCTAACAATCCGGTTGCATCTCGGAAGTTCGAAGAAACCGGAGCCTAACGGCTGGCGGCTCATTTTGGGGAACTCTGGTGAATTCCACTACGGTGTTTCGAGACAAGAATTCCTGAGAATTCCTCTACTGCATTGGATGTCTAGGATACAATCTAGGCCTCTCGTCTAAATCCGTAGCCTCGACAGCCATGTTCATGAACGGCTGATCGCAACTTTTCCTGCCGAACGATCTCACATGAGTGCGCTCAACTTTTCTCCGTCATCTTTGCGGGCTAATACTTCTAGTCGCTTGTCGTGGGCTTTAGTTTTTCGATGCTTAAGAATATTTTCTTTCCACTGGCTGTTCTTGTTTGGGGTACTTTTTGCCAACGTCGCCTTTGCAGATGGTGATGAAAAATCTCCGAAAAATTCGCTTGGCAACACGAAACGAGAGAAAGCCTGGAACGACTCTCGATTTCTTGGAGTACCTGACAAGCCACCAGCGTTTACGCTTGAGCGTGTCTTTCCAAAACTCAGCTTTCGCGCGCCGATATCGATGCATCGTTATCCAGAGCTGGTTAACGGCAAAACACGCTGGGTGGTCATCGAACAGTCAGGAAAAATCGTTTCGTTCGTAGCCGATGATGAAGTCAGTTCGGCAGACACGATGATCCAACTCAATAATCCTCCGCCTAAGTTTTCTGAGTGGGGTGACGGCAAGGACAAAAGTCTGAACGCCTTCAGCCTGGCCTTTCATCCTAACTTCAAGAACAATCGCTACGTCTACATCTGCTACCTTGTGCAAAGTGGCAAGATCCATCCTGGCGGCACACATATCGCTCGCTACCAAGTGCGAGATACAGATCCTCCAACGATCGACTACGATACTGAAACTACAATCTTGCGCTGCGACGCTGGTGGTCACAACGGTTGTACGCTTGCGTTTGGTCCAGACGGCAATCTGTACATTTCGATTGGTGACTTAACCGATCCAACTCCGCCTGACATTCTTAAGACCGGCCAAGACATTTCAGACTTTTATGCTTCGATCCTTCGCATCGATGTTGATAAGCCTTCGCGATTGAGCGATGGAACCGAAGTTGCCTATTCGATTCCTGCTGATAATCCATTCGTGAATTTGCCGAAAGCAAAAGGAGAAGTTTATGCCTATGGCCTGAGAAATCCTTGGCGCATGAGTTTTGATAACAAGACCGGCCAGCTTTGGGTGGGTGACGTTGGCTGGGAACTTTATGAGATGGTTTACCGAGTTCGCTCCGGCAGTAATCTTGGCTGGAGTATCAAAGAAGGACCCGGCGATGTCATGCCAGATCTCAAGCCGGGACCGACGCCGATTCAACCAGCCGACATTGTGCTCAATCATGCCGACGCGGCTTCCGTAACAGGCGGTTACGTCTACCACGGCCGGAAAATTCCTAGCCTGCAAGGAAAGTACATTTTCGGCGACTGGATCACTCGGCGATATTGGGCAGCTTCGTTCGATGAACAGCGAGTGACTAGCTTGGAAGAGATCGCTCAAACGGAAGTGAAGCCAATCTGCTTTGCGGATGATCACGACGGCGAACTGTTTGTGCTGGAGTACATTCAGTGGGATCAAGATGGTGGTATCTATCGTTTCAAGCCCAATCCGGCTGCAAGCGATTTCAAGCCCAATCAGTTTCCCAAACGACTTAGCCAAACCGGTTTGTTCACGAAGACATCTTCGTTAACTCCTGCGACTGGAGTTTTCAGCTACCAGATCAACTCGTCGATGTGGATGGAAGGCGCTGACCCTGAATTCCACATCGCGGTGCCTGGAACTGACTCGGCACGCGTTTTTCAAAATCCTCAAAACACTTTTGACTGGTTCAACAGCCGAGTGTTTTTGCCCAAAGGTTCCGTGCTCGCCAAGACCTACAAGCTAGACGAACGCCGGATTGAAACGCAGATCTGCCAATACGAAGCGAACAACGACATTCGCTTCTACACCTATCACTGGTCGGAGGATCAATCGGATGCCGAGTTGGTACCAGCTTCGGGTGCTTCCACTCAAGTGCCAGATGGTAGCGGGAATCAAGTCAAGTGGACTTTCGCCGCGCGATCGGCAATGCAAGATTTGTCACACTCCGTGGTCTGGCAATACATTAGGGTTCATCGAAGATCAGTTAAGGAAACCTCAATCTTCAATGGATTCTTGGCGCGAACTACAGTCGATCGGCGTGCTACGCTGCGTAGGTGATGATCAACCTGCTCCCGATAGTGCCTATCAATCGATGGTCGATAGTCGCGATACAAACGTGGCTGTTCATCGGCGAGCGAGATCGTATCTACACAGCAATTGTGCTCACTGTCATCAATTCGGCGGCAATGGTTCAGCAGCATTCGATTTGCGATGGAGTTTGTCGCTTGAGGAGCTGAAGTGCATTAACATCAAACCGATGAAAGGCGATTGCGGACTGCACGAGCCATTCCTAGTTGCAGCCGGACATCCCGAGCGTTCGACGCTGTTCTCTCGCATCGCCAAGCAAGGACCTGGTCGCATGCCGCATATTGGCGCGGAGTTAATGGACCGAAGAGGCGTTCAGTTGCTTTCGCAGTGGATTCAATCGCTGCCAGCAGACCCTGAATTGCTCAAGTCGTTGTCCGTGATCGCCGAACCCATTCAGAAGGCGAAGGTTGATCAGCTTACAGCAGAGGCTAAACGCCTAACTGAAACAATTCCCGGAGCGATGCTACTTGCGAGAGCCGTGAACGACGGGACCATTCACAGCAGTCTTGTTTCGAAACTCTACCCGACTTTATCGGAAGCTCCTGTCCATACACGGGATTTCGTCGAGTTCCTTCTACCCAGAGAGATGCGACGTGAACTGCTAGGCAATCAAATCGACTTGGAAAAGTTATTGTCGATTCAAGGCGATGCCGAGCGTGGTCGCAAGCTGTTCGGAAATGGCAGTGGACAATGCAAGGAGTGCCACAAGGTCGATGAAGTTGGAAAGCCGGTTGGGCCGAGTTTTGAAAAGCTTGCCACGAAATACCCGAGTCGACGTCAGTTGCTTGAGCAAGTCGTATCGCCTTCACAAAACATCGCAGATGAATATCGAGCCTACACGATTTTGACTGCTATCGGTCAGACGATAGTTGGGCGAGTACTGAAGAGTGACGAATCTAAGATCGTAGTTGCTCTTCAAGATGGAGCCGAAAAAGAGATTTTGATCGACGATATCGAACTGAAGCAGTTGAACAAACTCAGTCTGATGCCAGAAAACTTGTTATCCACGCTTACCGCCCAAGAGGCCGCTGATTTGCTTGAGTTCTTAGCATCGTTCAAATAGCTGTCGCCCTCGTTTCCAACGACGTTCAGTGATGAGCGATTGAGGACAATCGCTCTACGTAGAACGACTGTTCTCAGTCGTTCACTCTTCGCCCGCGCCACAGAAAACCAGCTGCGGTCTTACCTCCTAAACCCAAAGGACTGACACATCCTCTGCCGGTGGTGGTAACCACCGGTTGAAGAGTCTGAATAAACATAAAAGCCCGGAGGGCTGACACAACAATGAGGCTTGCCGAGTGGGGCACGACTGATTCACTCACTAAAGTGCTGTGTCCGCAACACTCGCCCTACTTTGATTCAACAATTGCATCCGACAGAATATTTCACTCAGTTGTACAGATTGTTGGCATGCAGGTCGATTCCGTAGTAAACTTGGTGTTGAGTGCTGTAAAGCGACAGCGTAAGCCTCTTAAGTTTGAAGGTGAAAAAGTCATAACCGGGATTAGGTCTATCGCATAGCAGAGTATGAATTCAAGCCGTAATCTGTGGTGACGAGGTTGCTCTGAAGCGCTTGGACGACTGCCTAACTCAGGGCTGCCCAGAATTAATCGCATCAAAGCGTTCGGAACATCATGTCGAAATCTCGCAAAAAGCTGATACAAGCTTTGCTGTTTGCTTTCTGCCTGTCCATTCTCGTCGCACGTTCCATTTAGAATACCCAGTATGTTCATACAACTGCTCCTCTTCAGCAAACGTGGACTACGACAGACGAAACTGGGAAAACCACCGAATATTCGACGATGTTCAACTTTTCTCCAGACTCATATGTTGGCGTTTGGAATGTTGGATGGCCGTTGCCTTGGTATAGCTTTAATGCCAAATTGATTGCAGAGAACGACGAGGGGCCTTACTTCGCACTTCATCATCTCAACAGCGCCGACTTCGATTTTACTGGAATGCTGGCAAATATTGCATTAATCACAATTGCAGCAGCGATAGCATCAACTGCCGCGTATACCGTAATTGACAAAAATGGAGCAACGATCGGTATTCGTGCTGTTTTGGCCGCAACAACTGTTGTTGCGTACATTGTCTATGCGACACACGCACGCATTGCAGAAGATGCAATTTTCACAATGAACGCTCGGGTCTTCATTCTTGAAACTATCGCAAGTGAAATTGTGCGTCCCATTGCAAATGCTATTCTCATCGTCTGCGTATTCGCCTGCTTTCACTGGAGCTATCTGTCGTTGCTCGTTGGTCTAGTCAGCCGAAGCGCAAAATGGCTCCGAAACAAGAAATGTACAGAAGTTACCGATTCCTTCTAGTCTACCAGCCAACCACTTGGGGGTTGTTGAGCACGGATCTCTATTTTGTGCCCATCTCGATGGATGGTCGTGTGACTTCGCAGACCCAAAACGGAAATTGCGTGCACAAAGAACGAACCAATTCTTATTCGAAACAGTTGTGGAGTACTTTCTCGACGCGTTTCTTCCTATTTTGCAGGCATGTCAATCGCAAGCTTGCTTTCTACGACCTCACCATTTTCTAGAACGACAACAGGTAGACTCGCGGGATGGTCATCATCCTCCATCCATACGTGGAATAGACTATTTACGTGTTTTATCTCAGTCGACTGTGCAACCGGAAACAACACGAGCCAAGCCAATTGCTTGCCTAGAATAATTTCCCGCGATTCGACCAGTGGAGGCATTTCAACAAAGCCTCGAATTCTACTGTTTTGTTGTATTGCCTTTACCGCTAATTCCTCAGCCTCATCGTTACTACAAACGATTCCCGATTTCGTTTGAATCGCATCACTGTATTCAACACGCAGCTTAAGAGTTGAAGTACCACTACCTTGCCGGATCTCCATTTGCTTTGTTACAACCACACCTGGTTCGACAAGTTCGAGTCCGTCAAAAACTAGAGCCACTGACTGTCCAATTCCAGTATGGTTGCCTTTCGAAAAAACACTCCACATTAGGATGATCTCTCCGTCACTGTTCTTGGCACGAACGCATGAATGCAACCATAATTCGGATTTCAGGTCATGAAATACCTTTGAGAGGAAAACACGACTTCTGTTCAATCGGGTCCGGTCATCCGATGAAACTGCTGAATCTAGCGGTCTGCCATCGGAAAAAATTCTTGACCATTCGGTCCTATTCCTTGAATCTTGGATACTCTTGTCGATCTTCTCGGGATAATTAAAATTGACTTCCGATTCGAAAGGTGGGACTTGTCCGTTCAATCGACCACCGGCTGCTAGCAAGGCGAGTAGAAAGTACGTCCAGACTAATGCGATCTTCATGCTCAATCTGCCTTTTATTCTAAGCTGAGTGACAGTGGTAGTTGGGTGGCACAATGTTTAGCGAAACGTTGGGTTGAGGGTGAAACAGTCGTAGCCAGGATTAGTTAGCATACCTTGCTACTGTTGCAATTAGTCGCTGGAACAAACATAGGAAGCAGACGCTTTTGCGTTTGGATTTTTGAAGTTTACTTTATTCCTGATAAGCAAGGGAAAAGGATTTGCGGAGTTGGGATATCAGTGATTTCCAAAGAGCTTGCCAATAATATTACCAGTATATCGGTTCTGATCCTTTTCGTTACTTCTAACGGTATTTGGATCAGTGTAATTGCTGCGATAACGTGGCCTCGAGTCCACCGATAGATCCTGAAAGCGAAACGAGATGACGATTCCACCTCCAGAAATGACTGTTAATTCTGACGCGTTGTCGAGGGTGATCTCCGTGGGAATATAATGGTTTTTGTTTAACCAAAACGTGTAGTAGAGTACTTGCTGCCGAACCATAAAGAAAGAGAAGAATATACCAATTCCGAATGCAAACGGAAGCAATCGCTTGAAACACAGGATGTAAGCTCGAATGTTCCGCAGCCAAAATTTCCTTGACTTTGCTTTATCTAGTTGAATCTTCCAACTACTCCGAAACGTTGGAGAGACTCGCATCGACAGTAACTTCAACATCGATGGAAGCTCCAACTACGCCGACATACTCAAATTCAATGGTTTCGTCGATGTCCTAAGAATGCTAGTATTGCGAGAAAGGCGAACCAGTCTCACCAAATCTAACTCCAACATCTATCTTGGTGCCGTAACGCCAGTAGCCAATCAAAGTACCACGGTCAGTAAAGTTGATCGACGATGAAGAGTCGTTTTTGTGGGACGAACTGCCCATTCACCGCCATTGTCCTGGGCCCTAAGCAGGACGAAGTAGTTGAAAACTGGGTGGAGGTAATGGCAAGCACAGGCAAGATGCCTACGCCACGTTAGTTCACTTCTGACATTATACTCGGCTGTCGTGGTGTTTGACTTCCGAACATGGTCAGACTTTCGGGCTTTTTTCGGCTCGCCACATCATTGAATTAGGGCTTCTAATCGTGCCGAGATTGATGCCAGCGCGATCACAGGTAAAGCCGATTACGTTATTGAATGCCGCTTCAATCGGTCGATGTTTGAGCCTTTAGATTTTCCTTCTTGCTTCGGTTGCGGAGCACTTCTGTTTGGTTTACGCTTAGCCGACCAAGGCATTTCTTTGCCCATCGCTCAGTTCGAAAGTAGACTCAAACGGATGAATGCAAGACCTCTTGTGGTTGTGGTTGGTTCAATCAATATGGACCTAGTGATTCGTTGCGATAAGCTTCCCAGGCCTGGCGAAACGAAACTCGCAACAAGCCTTCAGGAGTTATGTGGAGGCAAAGGAGCCAATCAAGCTGTCGCAGCGGCTCGAGCTGGCGGGAGCGTTTCGATGATCGGCTGCGTTGGTGATGATGCTTTTGCGAATAGGCTCATTAGCAATTTGGATAAAGAGGGCATCGACACCACTACGATTCAGCACATCAGCAACTGTAGTAGTGGCGTGGCCGTCGTAGCCGTTGAAGAAATTGGACAGAACTCAATCCTGGTTGTACCTGGCGCCAATGCTAGGCTGACACCGGTGCTAGTTCAGCAGCATAAGGCGTTGATTCAATCGGCTGATATTGTTTTGCTTCAGTTGGAAATACCGCACGAGACGGTTGCCGAAGTTATTCGACTAGCGAATGAAGCTGGCGTTCGTGTAGTCCTTGATCCTGCTCCAGCGCCAACGACTTGGCCAGGAGCTTTCTCAGCCAATCAATACACCAACGGAATCGGACAGGCAAGCGAACCAGTCATCAACGGGATAAGTCTTTTCTGCCCTAACCAGACTGAAGCTTCTACTCTTACCGGAATGCCAGTGGACAATTTCGATCAAGCTGAAGCAGCCGCTAAAAAACTGCTTGGTCAGGGAATTCACGCGGTTGCGATCACTATGGCGGAGCAAGGCACCTTGCTAGTTGACCAAAATCAAACACAATGCATTGAGCCATTCTTGGTGACTCCAGTGGATACAACGGCAGCCGGCGACGCATTCGCAGGCGCGCTGGCGATTCGCTGGGTGGAATCGAACGATTTGCTGCAATCGCTAAGCTTCGCCAATGCAGCCGGAGCAATTGCAGTGACGCGACATGGAGCTCAGCAAGCGATGGCAACGCGAGATGAAATTGATCAGTTTATTGCTCAAAGGACTACAACGTGAACTCTTCCCGACTTGCGATTTTCCTCTGTTTCGTAGCATCGATAGTCCTAGCTGGCTGTGGAGACTCCACTAGTAGCCCGAAGTCCGTGACAGCAACTGGTCCAAAACCGAAAGTTGCGCTGATCATGAAGTCGTTAGCCAACGAGTTCTTTTCGACGATGGCTGCTGGTGCTGAAAAGCACAACAAAGAGAACAGTGCCTCGTATGAGTTGATCGTCAATGGCATCAAGGATGAACGGGATCTAAGTCGACAAGTAGCCTTGGTGGATGAAATGATTGCCATGAATGTCAATGCGATCGTCATCGCTCCCGCCGATTCGAAGGCTCTGGTTCCATCGCTTCGTAAAGCGATAGAGAAGGGAATTATCGTTGTCAACATCGATAACAAACTTGATGCGGATATCCTCGCGCAGGAGAACGTTCAGATCCCCTTCGTTGGTCCCGACAATCGCGCTGGAGCCAAAGCGGTTGCTGAGCATCTGGCTTCGGAGCTGAAGAGCGGCGACGAAGTTCTGATTCTCGAAGGCATACGCACCTCCTTCAATGCTCAGCAGCGTCTCGAGGGCTTCAAAAATGCCTGCGATGCTGCAGGGCTAAAGATCGTCGACAGTCAATCAGCAGAGTGGGAGATGAGCCGCGCAAACACAATCGCTTCGGCAATGCTGAGCGAACATCCCGAGGCGAAAGCAATTCTGGCTGCCAACGACAATATGGCCCTGGGCGCGTTGGCCTCTGCCAAGAGTGCTGGCCGGAGCGATTTGAAGATTGTTGGATTCGACAATATCAACGCTGTTCAACAGGCTATTCGGGAAGGAAAGATTCTGGCAACTGCCGACCAGCACGGCGATCAGTTGGCCGTCTTTGGGATCGAAGTCGCACTGGAGCTTGTGAAGGGCACCAGTTCGATCAACAAAGATGCAAACGTCGAAACGCCAGTGGATGTCATTACGGCAGATCGATTCTAGTTTTCGATCGGTGCGGAATGTCCGATTTGTTGCTCCAGACCGACAGACTTACCAAGAGCTACTCAGGCGTGACCGTTTTGGATTGCGCGAGCCTTAAAGTTCGAGTCGGTGAAGTACACGCATTGTTGGGTGCGAATGGAGCTGGCAAGAGTACGCTGAGTCGAATCATTGCAGGACTTGTTTCAGCGAGTTCCGGCTCGATGCAATTTCAAGGTAAGCCGTTCTTGCCGAAATCCAAACGCGACGCGGAAAAAGCTGGAGTGGAAATTGTACAGCAGGAGTTTAATCTGCTGCCGACACTATCGATCGCAGAAAACTTGTTTCTGCGTGAGCTGCCAAACCGATTTGGAATCGTTCAGAAACACAAGCTTGTTCAGTCGGCCCGCGAACTGCTTGAATTCTTTGGTCTTGCTCTATTGGATCCCTCGCAGTTGCTTTCCAGTTTAGGCGTCGGCCAACAGCAGATGATTGAGATCGCTGCGGCTTTCGCGAGAAGTTGTCGATTGCTAATTCTTGACGAGCCCACTGCGGCACTCAGCCAACGTGAATCCGATCTACTCTTCGAACAGATACAGCGACTTAAGTCACAGGGCAACAGCATTCTTTACATTAGCCATCGATTGGACGAAGTACTTCAGATCTGCGATCGACTAACCATCATGCGTGATGGAAAGATTGTGAAGTCCGCTGATGTGGCTCAGGTGGATAAGGAAGAGATTATTCGTTGGATGAGCGGAAGCGAATCGATTTCAACAACCGGCAGTCCTGCTACTCCGCCATCGACTGGTAGCAAAGCTTCAATACGATCAAATGACGCGGCTAACGATCCGACAAGCACCTCTGCAAACACTCCGCTCCTGCGAGTAGAAAAGCTGTGCAGCGGCCAGGTGCAGGATGTTTCTTTTGAGGTGAAACCTGGAGAGCGGTTGGGAATCACCGGTTTAGTCGGTTCAGGTCGCACCAGATTGCTGAACGCTATTTTTGGAGCCGCGCCGATTCAATCAGGCTCAGTTTATCTGGCTGGCAAGACCGAGAAGTGTCGCTTTCGCGGCCCTAGCGATGCCGTTGCGGCTGGCATTGCCCTAGTCACAGAGGACCGCAAGCAGAACGGTCTTCTACTACCATTACCGATCTCCGCGAATTCAACTTTGGCAAGCTTGAGAACCAAGTTCAGCGCTTGGGGACGAATCCTGTTTAGAGCTGAAAGTCAAGGTACCGCGGGCATTTGCGATCGGCTGGCTATTAAGCGTAACTCGATTAACCAGTCGGTCGGTACGCTCAGTGGAGGCAATCAACAAAAGGTGGTTCTGGCGAAGTGGCTGCTGCGAGACTCTACCGTTTTCCTGTTCGATGAACCGACGCGAGGTATCGATGTTGCCGCGCGACGACTGGTACATGATCTAATTGCCGAGCTATCGGCGATGGGAAAGGCCATCGTGGTTGTCAGTAGCGATCTCGACGAGCTTTTTGAAACCTGTGATCGAATTAGTGTAATGAGCCGAGGACGAATGGTTGCCCATTTCACTCGTGACCAGCTCAATCACGACCAGCGAAATCGAGACCAGAGCAGTCGTGAGCTGATTACGCGAGCCTCGTTCGCCGATATAGCCGAGTAAATGCATCAAGGAGTTAATGAAGAACATGAAACAACTTGATCGAGCTTGGCAGAGCGTTTTACCCTACGCAGGACTAATAGTCGCGCTGGTTACACTGATCGCGTTTTTCGGTCTTAGTAGCAAGAACTTTTTTCAGCTATCGACGCTTACAACTATTGCAAATCAGATTCCCGAATTAACCTTCGTGGCAATCGGTATGACCTTAGTGTTGGTCACTCGCGGGATCGACCTTTCCGTCGGATCGTTGCTGGCTCTTGCGTCGGCGGTGATTGGAGTTCTGATGGTACGTTACCACTGGAGCCTTCCCTTCATTTGGTGTATTAACTACGCTGTTCGTCATTGGTTGCGGTAGTATGAGCGGCCTGATTTCGACTTGGCTGAGGATTCAAGCTTCATTATGACCTTGGGCATGCTGGAGATAGCTCGAGGTCAAACCAGAACGATTACTAATTCTCAGACGGTGTACATTGGTCGACCGATTGAGTGGTTTGGAAATCCGATTGCAGGCTTAGGCGTTTCACCAGCATTTCTGGCAGCTATTGCAGCCGTGTTGGCAGCTCAGTTATTGCTGACTCGAACAGTTTACGGCAGGTACTGTATTGCGATTGGCACCAACGCAGAAGTCGTACGAATGTCCGGCATTCGAACTTGGCCTTATGCGATCAGCGTGTTTTCGATTAGCGGATTTTGTTGTGCTTTAGCTGCCTGGGCTCAACTTGGCCGAATGCCAACAACAGATCCCAATGCCGCTGTGGGAATGGAGCTATCAGCCATTGCAGCTTGTGTCATCGGCGGTACTAGCTTAATGGGCGGGAGAGCATCCATAGTGGGCACCCTGCTGGGCGTGCTGACGATTCAGATACTTCAGACAGGGGTCTTAGCCCAGTTGAGCGTGCGAGATGAAAAACTGAAGCAGATCATTACTGGCTTGGTTATTGTTCTGGCCGTCACGTGCAGCGCGATCAGTAGCCGTCGAGCGAATCGATCATGGGTGCAATTCGCTCTGAAATCCGCTGGCTTGCCGGAGGATTCCCGACCTCTGTCGCCATAACTTCAGACATGTATCGACGAACTACCGGCGATAGCATCAAGACAACGCCAAGCACTAAAGCATAGACTGCTAATTGATAGTAACCGTTGGTGTAGGAAACTAGCTTATCCAAGTTCGTAGCATCTTTTTCTTCCGCGCTTACGCTCATCGCTGCACCTAAGATACCTGCGATGTACTGACCATAGGCGCTTGCCAAGAACCACATGCCCATCATCAAGCCCTGCATTTTCTGTGGCGAGAGTTTCGTCATCAATGACAGGCCAATGGGCGACAAGCATAGTTCTGCAAAGGTCAGGACCAGCCAAGCAAAAGTGAAGACATTAAGAGAAGTCTTGCCATCTTTGTCAGCAAAACCAATGGTGGAGTACATCACATAGAAACCTGCTCCCAAGAGCAGAAAGCTGATGCCAAACTTGATGACCGAATTGGGCTCCAATTTGCGACTTGCGAGCCATACCCAAAGTAAGCCAACCGGAGCGGCAAAGAGTATTACGAAGACGGAGTTGGAGCTATTGTTGACGGCATTAGCAATCGGCTTATCACCAAATTCGATTCCTAGCAGACTACTGTGCAAATTGCTTTCTGCAAACAATGAAAGCGATCCACCGCTTTGCTCGAAGAATGCCCAAAAGAAGACAGAGAACACGATGAAGACTAAGGCTGCCAGCAATTTCTTGATGGTTGCCGCATCGTCAATTTTGGATATCTCATGAAAGATCCACAGCAAGGCTAGCGGTGCAGCCAGGTACATCACCAAATCTGTGTAGGTCGTGTTGGTGACCAATAACCAAATCACCGGAATGACCGCAATCGAGCCGAGGTAGGTTCCAATTTCCAGCGGTTGCCGCTTGGGCGATTCTGCCAATGGTGAAAGTCCAATTGGCCCTAGGTTGTGCTTCGTCAGCCACAGCGTAATTAGACTGAGAATCATGACGACACCAACCAGTGCAAATGCAGCACTCCACGAATACTCTTTGCCTACCCAAATCATCAGGATTCCGCCAAGCATCGCACCTAGGTTGATGCCCGCATAAAATAGCGAAAAGCCCGCATCCCGCCGACTATCACCTTCTTTGTACAACTGACCAACCATCGACGAAACATTTGGTTTGAAGAACCCGGTGCCGACGATTGAGAAGCAGATGCCAAGATAAAACAGTTTCTCCGGCGAAATGGCAATCGTGAAACCGCCGATGATCATCAAGATTGCGCCCCAGACGAGCGACTTTCGCAGCCCGAGAATCTTGTCTGCAAACAAACCTCCGATGAAAGTGAAGGCGTATACGAAAGCCTGGATTGCACCATATTGTAAATTGGCGGCTTTGTCGTCCAGCAAAAGTTGCTTAGTCATGAACACTGTCAACATGCCCCGCATGCCGTAAAAGCAAAATCGCTCCCACATTTCGATCATGAACAAGTTCCACAATTGCTTGGGGTACTTGCTCTCAAATGTCTGGATCTGCTCTAAGGTAAGTTCGGTTTGACTCATGGTTATCGCTGACTCGCTAAAGTTTTTTCTTGAAAGCTATTTCACACCGTGCATCAGTTTGTTGACCAATGGTGAAATGACTAAGAAGATCAAACCAATGATTGCTCCCAACCACCACAGTTGATTGAAGACCACTGCATACTGGTCGATCGAACTAGCGGCTTCATCGTGACCGCCGCTTCCCCCGGATGCTAGAGCAGCAATGCGGCCTGCTAGATAGTTACCAACCGAAGTTGTGAGGAACCAGCCACCCATTGCTAGGCCGACCTCTTTGGGCTTAGCTAGTTTGGTTATCATCGATAAACCAATTGGTGATAGGCACAATTCGGAAATCGTATGAAACAAATAGGTTAGGCCTAGAATGTACCAAGCGATCTTCCCACTCGGGCCTACTGATTTTATCGTCAGCACCAGAATCAAAAATCCCAGGCCGACACCAATCAGCGCGAAAGCAAACTTCATAGGAATAGACGGATTCAAACTACGTTTATCCAACCACGGCCAAAGTAGCGCGAAAACAGGTGCCAGAGTTACGATGAAGAATGCATTAAAGCTTTGAAACAACGAGAAGTGAAAAGGGGACGTCACAAATTCTTTAGCCAAAAAGTTGAGCGATGAACCAGCTTGTTCAAACAAGGCCCAGAACAGAATATTGGCTGAGAAGAGAATCAGCATAGCTACATAACGGCTGAGCTGTTTTTTGTCCTCGCTCCTCAATCCACTAAATACAAAGTACCCTGCTAGACCTAACATCAATAGAGTCAGGATAAAGCCCAGAATGTTTTCGTCTTTACTGAGCAGAAAATAGATCGTAGGAATTAGCAAAAGGCATCCCAAGACGACTTGCACTATTGTTATTGGACTCTCTCTACCAACTGGCGACTTACCGATCTCACCAAGCATCCCGGTCAGGAGTTGGAAGACCATGATTCCGAAGATCATCCCAACTCCGGCTGCCAAGAATCCATACTGCGCTCCATATATTTTCCCAATCACTGTGGCGCAAATGATGGGTGAGAAAAACGCCCCGAGGTTGATTCCCATGTAAAAGATGATAAAGCCTGAGTCGCGCCGCGTATCGCCTGGAGCGTAGAGTTTGCCGACCATGGACGAGATGTTGGGTTTGAACAAACCGTTACCAACAACAATGACAGATAAGCCAAGCAGGAATATTGGCAGGCTCTTTACCATCAGTAGAAACATGCCTATCGCCATCAATGTGCCGCCCACCATGATGGACCTGCGATAGCCCAATATTCGGTCTGCTACAAACCCGCCCAAAATGCCAGTCGCATAAACCAGTGAGGTATAACCTCCATAGGTCAGCGAAGCCTGAGCCTTTGCGTCGCCTTCAGATAAATCGGAGAAAAATGCTTCAGCTACGTAGATCGCAAGTATGGCTCGCATTCCATAGTAGCAAAACCTTTCCCAGAACTCCGCGGAGAACAGCATCCAGAGTGCTTTGGGATGTCCAAGCATGTCGCCCGATGGCGGTGGAACAAATGCAGCTTGTTGATCGGATTGAGTACTCATTGACGGCAGTTCCCATGACAGAAACGAAGGTGGGTTATGAGTGATGTGATAGCAACCGAGCAAAGTGACTTAGGCTACTAAAACCGGCAGTAATGTTAACCTAAACTCTACTATCTGTGTGAGACTAGCTAGCAAAACAACTAAACGCTTTCAGGTAGGGACTTGAGCAGTCCGTTTACACAAACTTTAGGGGGAGAATCCAGGTAAAACTGTGGGTGAGACTGTACTCGCCACCCTCCTCGCCATCCTTACGGCTTCTGGAAGTGAGCAAATCTGATACCTCGTAACCTCGTCCACTACGAAGCCGCAGGTGCGTCGTCATCCCAAAGACAGCATAACGATCTGTATTGACAACAATCGTAAAGATACGGTATCACGACCAGATCAAACCGGTCTATCTCGTTTCACGACCCGGCAAAAGGAATTGCCAAGTGATGAGCTTCAAATCTGGTGCACTTCGACGCATCCACTCGTTGGCGATATCGCTACCTAGCCTGATCACGCTAATAACTTTGACAAGTATTGCAGCAGTTCAAGCCCAGGAAGCACAGTGGATTTGGTCTCCAGAGCACCCTCGCAATCAGGCTCCTGAAGGCGATTGCTACTTCCGCCGAGTGCTTCAAGTCGACGCTGTGGAAGAAGCCACCATCACGATCACTGCTGATGACAAGTACGACCTGCATATCAACGGTAGACTCATCGGTAATGGCAAGTCCATTCGACAGATGGAACAGTTCGATATCACTCGACTACTTCGTAAGGGCACCAATGTTATCGGTGTGCGAGTTACCAACGTTGCCGCTGGTCCAGCGGCCCTAGCTGCCCGAGTCATGATAAAGCCAAAGGGAAAAGGCTGGTTGAGCTACTCGACGAACGAAGGATGGAGAACATCTCTTGATAAAGCCGATGGCTGGTCCAATGTGACCTATCGCGATAGCAGTTGGAAGCCAGCTCAAGTGTTCGGCTTGTTGGGTGAAACTGCACCGTGGGATAGAAGCGAAGAGGTTGAGTCGAATCAACTTTCCGAAAGCCAAAGATTCCGTATCAATCAAGAGTTTGTTGTCGAAGAGGTCTTAGACTCAAAAGCTGTTGGTTCTTTGATCAACATGGCCTTCAACGAGTTCGGCCATATCATCGCCTCGCGCGAAGGTGGGCCTTTGCTGTTAATCTATGATTCGGACAAAGATGGCGTTCCTGACAAGACACGCGATTACTGCACTTTGGTTGAAAACATCCAAGGCATACTGCCATTGAATGGTGATGTTTATGTTACAGGTGATGGAAAAGAAGGTTCTGGAATCTACCGGCTAGTCGATGCAGACCGTAATGGAAGCATCGATAAGGCCGAAAAGATTGTTGGCTTCAAAGGACAGATTGGTGAGCACGGGGCTCACGGTCTGGCTTTGGGACCTGACGGGTTCGTTTACTGCGTTCTGGGCAATCACGTTCAGTTCGATGGTACGTTCGCTGAATCTAGTCCCTTGAAAAATTACTACGAAGGTGACCTCGTTCAGCCTCGAATGGAAGATCCAGGCGGGCACGCTCAGGGCGTTAAGGCTCCCGGTGGCACGGTGATCCGCATCGACTTGGAAAGCAAGAATGTTGAACTGGTCGCTGGCGGTCTAAGAAACTCTTACGACCTGGTGTTCCATACAAGCGGACGACTGTTTGTTCATGACAGCGATATGGAAGCCGATGAAGGAGCTGTCTGGTATCGTCCAACCGCTCTTTATGAAGTTGCTGAAGCTGGGGAATTTGGTTGGCGAAGTGGCTGGGCCAGTTGGCCAAGTCACTACTTAGACCGCTTGCCTGCAACTCTCGAAACCGGTCGCGGCTCTCCTGCAGGTGGATGCGTCTATGCTCACCACATGTTCCCCCGCAGATACCACAACAGTTTGTTTCTGGCAGACTGGTCGAAAGGTCAAATTCTGTGCGTCAAGCTTGACGACAAGGGCTCGGCGAGTTCAGAAGTGTTTCTCCAAGGACAACCGTTAAACGTGACGGACGTTACCGTCGGTCCCGATGGCAATTTGTATTTTTGTACGGGTGGCCGTGGAACCAAAGGCGGCATCTATCAAGTGCGCTGGACCGGTAAAGTACCTGATTCAGTGAAGGATCTCGGCAATGGAATCGCTCGAGCACTCAAACAACCTCAATTGGATTCAGCTTGGGGGCGTCAGTCCATCGCATCGCTCAAACGTGAATTGGGAGCTAGCTGGAATAGTCAACTGAACTCCATCGTCTCAAGCAATGATACTCCTCCGGCGCAGCGACTTCGCGGCTTGGAGTTGATGCAGCTATTTGGGCCAGCACCAACGGAATCAATGCTCGTTCAACTGATGAAGGGTCCGAGTGAACCGGTACGCGCAAAGGCTGCGATGCTAGCTGGGCTGCTTCCAAAGTCCAACGAGCTGCAAGTCAGTCTCGAGAGCCTTCTTCTGGATGCCGACGCCAATGTGCAACGATCGGCTGCCGAGTCGCTCGTGCGTGGTGGCTATCAGTGCGACCCAAATGCATTAACTGGATTGGCCAAGAATACAGATCGCAAGGCTGCTTGGCCTGCTCGAGTTTTGCTCGAACGAGTGCCTGCCGAGCAACTTCAACCTTTGTTGGCTAACGAAGATCAGCGAGTTCGATTGCAAGCCGCGCTAGCGTTGGTTACGGCCTGGCCCGAAAAAGAGAATTGCCAAGCTGTGATCAAGAGCATGCTAAACATGCTGGAGGGATTCGTAAGTGATCGCAACTTTGTCGATGTTTTGCGAGTTGTCCAAGTAGCATTGCATCGCGGAAAACTGAAGCCCAGTGAGGTGACAGAGCTGTCGATGTCGCTGCGAAAAGAGTATCCGGTTGGCGAATCGCTGCTGAATCGTGAACTGTTCCGCATCCTGACTTACCTGAACGTGGAAGAGGTGATTCCTGACGCGATCGCGTCGTTGCAGCAAGATCTTCCGTTAGACGAACGGATGCACATCGCAATGCACTTGAGTATGTTCAAGCATCAATGGACGGCCGCTCAGCGGTATGCCATTGTGAAATTCTTCGAAGAGTGTCAGTTGGCAGATTCGGGCAGTAGCGTTCCACTTTATACGATGAATCTTACGCGAACACTTTGCGAAGATTTGCCTTTAGAAGAGGCTCGCATTTTTGTGACAGAAGGTGCTAAGTGGCCCAATGCAGCTTTAGTTTCTCTATTCCGATTCCCTGGAAAACTCTCAAGCTCCGATCTGGCAATCCTGAAGAAGTTGGACGCCGAGGTGGATCGGAAGGGGTTTGAAGCCGAGCAGTATAAGCGATTGAGGACTGGCATTGTGGCTATGTTATCACAACACGGCGATGCCGAGTCGCAAGCTTATTTAAGAGAGATTTGGATTCGCAGTCCAGAACGTCGTCAAGCAATCGCACTTGGTTTAGCCCAATTCCCAACGGATGAAAACTGGGACTACTTAGTTCGAAGCTTGCCGGTACTTGAATCGTTTGCTGTTCCCGAAGTTCTAAATACCCTTCGTAAGATTCCGTCAGCCACCGATGACGCGCAAGCAATTCGCGAAGTCATTTTGCATGGTTTGCGAATGGAACAAGAGGGCGAGTCGCCAAAGGCTGCTGTTGAGTTGCTCGCTTATTGGACTGGCCAGAACTTCAATACAACTGTTGGCGAAGGTTCAAAGCTTGGTAAGTGGCAGGAATGGTTTGTTCAAAGCTATCCGGATCAACCTAAGGCAGAACTCCCAAAGTTAGAGAACAGTTCACCGTGGAGTATGGAATCACTGGCAGAGTACTTTGCAACCAGCGAAGGCCGAAAAGGTGATTCTGAAGCTGGCAAAGTAGCCTACACGAAAGCTCAATGTGCTGACTGCCATCGAGCCGGTGGTGTCGGAAAGGCAGTTGGTCCTGACCTGTCCACCGTAGCAAATCGATTTACGCGAAAGGAAGTACTTGAGTCAATTCTATTCCCTTCGCATGTTATCAGCGATCAGTATAGAACTCACCGGGTTTTGACCGTCGATGGCAAGGCCTACAACGGTCTGTTGGTTAAGAACGAAAACGGAAATATTGTCATCCGTGATGCTCAGTCGAAAGAGGTTAGCTTCAGCGAAGAGAACGTCGAAAAGATTGAACCGAGCAGCACCTCGTTGATGCCCAGCGGATTGTTCGATCGCTTGAGCAGTTCCGAAATTCGCGATTTGATGACCTTCTTAGGATACGTTCCTGACCAGCCAAAGAAGATGGCCGAAGGTAGTACAGGTACGAAGCGTTAGTTCGAACCGACGTAACGTTTCCTGAAATTTAGTCTGGCTCAAGACACTGCGTCCTGACCTAGCCAGAGCGTAACTCGGTTTGTTCAGAATTTCGTAAAACTAATCCTTAACCAAGTGCGCTCCGAAAGCAAAATCGAGGCGTGTTTACAGTTGGTTCGTGAAGCCTCGATCCAGGATCGACCATTCTTCAGGTTCCCTTACTCGAGATTGGAACATCGGCTGCTTGCAATTCGTAGCTTTGGGTTAAACGTACAATTGCCATTCGGCAGCGAAATCTTGCTGAATCGACGGGCGAGCGATTGCCGAGAATGCCTGTTTTCGCTAGCCTAGAAGAACTTGGGTATGAAGGTTTCTAATTGTGAAGGAAGGTACGTCCGATGCGCTGGGAAGGTCGTGAAGGTAGTGAGAATGTAGATGATCGACGAGGTAGCGGTGGTAGTCGTGGAGCACCTGTAGTCGGTGGTGGGATTTTGGTCCTGATCATTGGTGCGATCATGACCTATCTCTCCGGCGGAGATCCGCTCGGTTTCCTAATTCAAAACGCTGGACAACCTGGCCAGCAGGCTGCCGTTGATGTTGATAACGGCGGGCCGCAAGGACCAAGACCGGATGATAGGGAGAAGGAGTTTAGTTCGGTAATACTGCGTGACACCGAAATTGTTTGGGCCGAGTTGTACCCAAAGATCTCTGGTGGAAAGCCATACCGACCAACTACTTTGGTTGTTTACACGGGTGCTGATCAGACGCGTGGTTGTGGTGGTGCAGACGCTAGTGTCGGGCCGTTCTACTGTCCGGCTGATCGCAGTGTCTACATCGACTTGAGCTTCTTTGGAGAGTTGAGTGAGAAGTTCGGGGCTCCGGGCGAATTCGCCAGGGCCTACGTTATTGCCCACGAAGTTGGGCATCACGTTCAGAACGAATTGAATATTCTATTGCCCACTCAGCGAACTCAAGATAACGAGAAGTCGGTTCGCCTTGAGTTGCAAGCCGATTTCTTGGCCGGCGTTTGGGCTTATCATGCTCAAAAGAAGTTTCATAGCCTTGAACCTGATGATATCAAGAGTGGGCTTAATGCGGCCAAACAAGTCGGTGATGATACCATCATGCGAAATGCTGGAGTTCGACCTGTCCCCGAGCGATTCACTCATGGTACTTCCGAACAACGCATGCGTTGGTTTGCCTTAGGCATGAAGACAGGTGATCCCAGACGTATGAATGAGGTATTTGATCTGCCCTATGATCAACTTTAGTCAGACTCGATCAGCATTGATGTTAGATTCAGTTGACGAAAAAACCCCTTCCGCTATTTGTAACGGAAGAGGTTTTTTTACATCGCGATTGTAACTCAAAATTCTCTCAGACTTAGAAGTCGATTGCCAGTCGCGTGCCAAAACCGTTGATCTGACCTGAACCTGCTGTTCGGTCAACTGGACTGACAACCTTCGACATGTCGCGCTGTGTAACGCTGTAGTTGAACTGCATCTTCATGTTTGGATTCCAGAACCAGTTCAGCCCGAGTGTATAGTTGTTGAGCGATCCGCCGTTAAGCCCCTTATCATTCAGGTCAAGGTAGTTGTAACGGAAGCCGACTTGCCATGCTCCCCAACCCGACGCTCCATGGCACTTGCAGTTGCGGAAAAAGTTGTTTCTTGGTGTTACTCGTTCGAACGCTCCAGTCTTGCGGCTGTAATGATCGTGCTCGCCTGTAATAAAATACAGCAGTTGCATGTAGCCACCATGATATCGAGCATATTGGCCAGGCGAAGCAAAATTCACTCTGGCGTCATCCAGAGCGTTGACCAGATACTCCGATTGCCAAGTCCAAGGACCGTTGACCATAACCAATTCACCGTTGGCCGTTTGCGAATTCTCGCCAAACAGATTGATGCTAGCTGGTACAGGCCATTCAGCACTGAGGCCAGCTCGTATAGCATCTCGAGTCCGATAGGTGACAACTCGGCCGGGTACGCCAGCTTGTGAATACGCGGTACCTTGACGACCTGAAACGCCCAAGTGAATTAATTGTTCACCTTCATTTTCCCATAAAAGCAGTCGAGTAGCCCGACCGCTTATTGCCCAGTCACCAGTACCGTTTGATGCAGCGAACAGGTTGTTACATGGCTTGAAGACGCCGACGTTCCACACACCCATCTCTTCACAGTATGTATCGAAGATAGTAATACCAGGTTGGAATCCATTGAAGCTTCCGCCATAGAACGTATCTTGGTTATAAGATCGCTCCATGAAAGGCAAAAACCGGCTGCTCACAATATGCTCGAAACCAACCTGCTCCTTTTGGTTACCAATTCGCATCTTAGCACTACCCAAGAATGGAACGACATTCATTTGATACCACAAATCGGTCGGAGCCGTGACCGTTTGATCGAAGAATGTTGGAGCAGTACCAGCCGGGAAGACCAATCCACCGGGTGCGGGCTGATTGCGAACTCGGACCGAATTGACAAAGTCGAACTCGGCGCAGAATTCGTGGACTTCATACAGCGTCAAGTCCATTCGCATTCGCGAGCGGCGAAGGTCAACGCCGTTGGCATAGGGAATGTTGATGTTGTTTTGAACATTTTGAGGCACTGAGAATCCCGACCAGTCGATCTGGTGACGGCCACCAACGTGCATTCGAAACTGTTTGTCTTTTGTTGTCAGCTCCAAGCCATTGTTCCATTTGGCCGACATTTGAAGCTCTTTGTCTTTGCGTTCCTTGTCGGTAAGCTTGGCCTCGTCCTTCTCCGCCTTCTCCTTCAAGTGCTTATCGATAATCTTCTTAATGTCTTCCTCAGAAAGATTCTTAACGGCATCCGAGGTTGCTTCCTTGCTAGGAGCCGCGACTTTGTCCGAAGGGCTTGGATCCTCGATCAAAGTCAACGCACTAGCCGGTTGATCTAGATAACTTCCGGGCAGCATTGGCGGATCGTTTGCCAGAACTGTAGAAGCGAGTAAGCAGCAACCTAAGCTGCACAACAACTTAAGACTGTTTCGAAATCTGAACTTCATCGTCATCCCTGACATCGCTAGCAAACGTTGAATTTTGGGAATTCCGTTTCCCACCGCTTTTAACGGCAAAGGCCGTAGTGCTATTCGCAATGTAAGTTAAGAGAGACTCAGATTCTTAACAATTGAGCTGATACAACCGGCACTAGCTGAACTTTCTGTCAATTGCTGGAGTCCAGTCAATCTTCGGGCAGGAGGTGAACAGAGGGAATGTAGTTAATCCGCATTCTGAACGACTTATAAGGACCTGATTGGCCGCCCGGCAACTCTAAAGCAATCGGTAAAGTCAACCTAAGTGGATCAACTAGCGCAGCAATTGAATCAGAATAACAACGAGAATCAATCCAAGGATGCTGACAACAACTCTTCGTCGTCTATTCAGACGCAAGTAGAAAACTAAGGCGAAACCGCTCAAAGAAACTATAGTTGCCAATATTGCAGAGATATCGATGACCCAAGACCAAATTGGTCCCGTATTTCGGCCCTTGTGGAAGTCGTTCATCACTGAGACCAGATCGTTCTGAGTCACGTTTAGTTCATACTTGCCGTCGGCCCGACTAATTCGAGCTGTTGCCGCATACCCCGGACCTTGAAACGTTACTTCGCAATCATCGGAGAAGGCTAAGAAATCGCTGACACGACCGGACAAGCGATGTTCAGCTCGCAAAAATTCCGCAACCTTCAGCTTGTCGATTTGATGTCCAAAATCGTTCTCATCCCAGCCTTCAGGGTTAAGGACTTTCAGATTCAGCCAGTCGGCATTCAGTTGACCTTGTTGGCGCGCCGAACTTTCGCTGAAGAACCAATCGGGATGATTAAGAGTAAATCCAGTAACGCTGAAAAACAGGATGGCTGCCAGTGACAGCATCGAAAAATAGATGTGCATCCAGCGAAACCACTTCGCTGCAAGTCGATGCAGCGAAGTGGAACCAGGTTTATGCTTACCACCGGCCTTTGTATCGGTCATGCTCTTGGAGCCTTTCCCTAGCTACTTTTTCTTATAGCGGAAAGAGGCTTCCTTGATTTCGACATTACCCTTCAACTTCTCTTCGAAATCTTTCTTGCCAAACGCAAATGCGAACTTCATCAATTGGTAGGTTCCATGCTCTCTGGCCGCCTCGATAAAAAGCGTGTATTCACCGTCACTCAAGACCTTGCCATGATCATCTGTTCCGTCCCAAGCGACTTTGTAGACTCCAGGATTCCGAGTTGGTTTTGAGATTGTTCCAATCAACTTGGTTGGATCGACAAGCAAACGAACTTGATCGCTCGCATACCAACGTCGCAAATCGCGATGCCACCTTGGTCCAGGATTATCAGCCATTAAGAACAAGCTGAGCGTTTTAACGGGAAATCCATCCTTATCCTCAACCCAAGCTGCCACATATGGACGTCGATATCTCCCACCATCAGATGATTTGGCAATTTCAAACTCGAGCTGAAAGTCGTATGGGGTTTCAGCAGCTTTACTCGCACCGCTTTGGCCAGTCTGTCCATTCTGTTGCCAATTGGCTGAGAACAAAATAGATCCTGTTGCCGTGTAGATCATGCAACGCACATTCGGAAGTGAATTGACAAGTCGTAAAGCGTGATCGGTTGGCAGAACACAGCAGACTGTTGCCAAGATATCTGCGGTCTCAGCGTTATCAGCGATGACCGAGGCTGATAAAACTTCATCGCAAGGCTTGCCAGTAGTTGGATTGAAAATATGTGAGTAGCGCTTACCCTCAACGTCAAAACCTCGTTCAGAAGAACCGCTTGTCGCAATGGCTCCACTGTTGATGACAACTTGCGAAATGATCGGCCCGCCAAGTGCATCTCGTCTCGGATTGGGAACGCTGACTAACTGGTTCATGTTACCAACGATTCGAATATCACCACCGATGACAATGGTGGCTCCGTCAACTCGTTCAAGACTAGGCGTGAACGAAATCGACGATTGAATCTGCTCGGCAGCAGCATCTAGGATAGAGCCTTTAGCAATTGCATTCAGCGAAATCGGCTCCGTTGATTGCTTGGTAACAGTTCCGGCTTGCATATCAACCGACCAGTGCTTTGCGTTGATTCGCCCTACGATATCCTTTAGCTCTACCTCGGTTGGCAATGAGTTTTCCGCAGCAGCTCGCTTCCAACGTCGAGTCAAAGCTTCAACTGCCGGGTTAAAAGCTCCTTGTGAACTTACCTGCCAAGCCTCACAGCGCTTAAGCAACTCTAAAAGCTCCGCTGAAGCCTTCATCGTCTGTCCGATGCTCAACCCGTTGAAGCTTGCCAATTCAGCCGAGGAATCATAACTGCTGAGGATGTGATTCAGGCGATCGATTTCGGCCAGCGCCAACTGTTCGACACGTTTTGCAGCAGTGGCCGACGAGCATTCGACTCTTAGTTCGAACGATGTACCCAATACGTTTTCGTGGTGGAAGGTAAATTGCTCGGCGTTGAGTTCGAATTGTACGCAAAGCAGCACGAGGAACAGAGACAATAGTGAAGTCCGGCGAGATTTTCTGTTTAGAGACATCTAAGTTCTGAGTTTAAAGGAAGTTGATCAAAGCAAGGAATTAACGAAACGGCCGAGCGAGATAAAACTCGCTGGCCGTGATGAGTTTTGAGCTATTCTTATTCATCCATGGATCGAAAACTGTTCATGGAGTAGCACAATTTTTTAGAATCGAGGCCGATCACCTGGGCCACTTTGCCCGCCTTGACCTTCAGGCCGTCCGCCTCCGGGTCCACCTGCTCCGGGTCCACCTGCTCCGGGTCCACCTGCTCCGGGTCCACCTGCTCCGGGTCCACCTGCACCTTGGCCCTCTGGCCTTCCGCCACCTTCACGTCCAAATCCTTCACGACCGCCTTCGCGCCCAAAGCCCTCACGTCCAAAACCCTCGCGTCCAAATCCCTCTCGACCACCGCCTTCGCGACCTCCAAATCCTTCACGCCCCCTTTCGCCAAACTGCTTCATCTGCTGCTGCTGGCCTTCAGTGAGAATCTTAGCAAGTTCAGCATCAACGGTTGCTTGAAGTTTGGCAAGTTTCGCTTTCTGCTCGTCGTTCAATTGCAGTTCCTGAACCATGAACTCAGGAAGAATTGTGCCTGGTCGCATCATCATGCCGCCGCGCATTCCACCACGACCACCGCGGCCTTCACCAAAGGCGCCTCCGCCAAACCCTTGGCCACCGGGACCGCCGCCTTGATTCGGCACTTCGCGCTGCATTTGAGCCGTTAACTCTTCTCTCGTAACGATCTTGTTCTTGTCTGCGTCAGCTCGTTCAATCAAAGGCTTTAATCGGCTATCGGTGTATTCATCTTCGGTCAGCCTGCCGTCATTGTTTTTGTCCAACGCCATCAAGCGAGCTATAGGATCATCGCATCCAGGGCCACCTTGACCGCCGGGTCCCGGACCTCGGCCTTCACCTCGACCACCGCCACCACCAGGCGGCTGCGCCGCCGCAAACGTTTGTAGCGCTACTAAAGCTGCTAGAGTTAGTAATTTGTATCGCATGTTTTTCCTCGCAGAACTGACGGATTGAATTTAGTGGGAATGGTCTAGGAGCGACGTTTAGGATTCATTTGAGCATCATCAGGTGTAACACCTAATACGATATCAAAGTTGCATCGATATTCAGGAATCTTCGACTCTTTGATTGGAATAAAATCAGCTTGAACTAACTCGCGGTCAACCCAATCACCGGCCTGGGCGAAGATCGAGTCTCGAAAATTGTTCTGATGGCCTCGAACCATCAATTGCGTTGTTAGAACTTCTCGGCCATTGAGTTTTATCTTGATATGAATATGTGGCGCTGGACGACCAGGATAGGAAACTGGTTTGATTGTTCGGAATCGATACTCGCCAGTCGACCCCGTCTCAAATGTTCCAAAGCCTTGGAAGTTATGATCCTGTTGATTTTGTTTTGCACTACTGTCGCGAGTATTGATGTAAACCATGTTGGCATCGCACTGCCAAATCTCCATCGTAGCGTTTTTCACAGGCGACCCGCTACGACTGAGAATGCGACCTGTAAGGTGCGTGATCTCTCCAACTGCAGGCGTAATTGAATTATTGACAATGATGAGGTCGTTATCACGATCTAGTGGCAGCTTATCTGGATAGTAAGGGCCCTCAGTTAAGCTGGGCGTTCGAAACAACTCCTCAGCGAACAAGCCTTTGGTAGTAAAAAGGGCCATCGCCAAAGCCGATCCGCCCAGCAACGTACGTCGAGGATATTCATTTCGTTTTGACATCGGCTTGTTCGTTTTTGTTTGCGTCTTGATCTTTGAATCCGTTTTGCCCTGCCAAGTCGGCTTTGACTGGGCAACCAACGGGCAACCCGTTTCCTGGAATTCCCGCTACATGAACTGTTGTCAGGCCGAAGAAAAACCGCCGAGAGTTTTCTGAGAATCTTCCAAGATTGTTGTTGACTACATCTGTAGTTTTCGTAGAATGACTACACGTGTCGTCAAATAAGCAATGGGAATACGCTTCGCGGAGTGCTAACAAGTGGCGAAAAAATCGCAATCGTCGTTAGGTCGAGTTGACCTGGAGCTGCTCCAGTACATCGACAAGAATCACCCGATTAGCGTCGGTGAGGTTGCTGAATACTGGTGCAACAAGAACGGTGGTGCGCGAACGACGGTTCTTACCATGATGGAGCGACTACTGAAGAAGGGTTTTTTGGCTCGCAAAAAAATCGATGGCGTTTTCAAGTACAGTCCGAAGCAATCCGTTAGTTCAGTCATCGGCGATGTCGTTAGCGATTTTGTTCAGGGAGTGCTTGGCGGTTCTATCGCTCCGTTAGCCGCCTATCTTTCTCAGGAACGCAAACTGGACCCGAATGAAGTCGATCAATTAAAGCAGATGGTAGAGAAGCTTTCTTCCAAGAGTGACTTGAGGAGTACTGACAAATGATCGATTGGATCTTTGAATCACTGGTTCGACTGACAATTGTCTTCACCTTGATGGTCTGCATCATCGCTATCGTCGATAGGTTGCGACTCGGCTTGTCTTCGACGCAAAGATCGTGGTTATGGAGAGCGATCTATTTGAAAGCCGCATTGCTAATCGTTCTGCCGACACTCGGATTGGTGAAAATTCCAATTTCTTTTTCTACAGCCGCCCACTCCACAGCCAGTAATCAAAACCATCTATTCGATCATGGCACAACTTCCGTAATTGGCTCGACACAGGAATCGCAAATCAAGAACTCTGGAGACTCCCTAGCAAAACTTGAGCCCGCATACTCAATCCCCTCTAATTCCGTAGGCAATTCAAAGGACCGCAAAACGTCGGAAGCAACTAACGGCGTCATGACACCTAATATTAAAACATTCGAATGGATCGAGCCAACGCCTTCTTCGACCAATTCTGAAAAGTTGGCTTCCGCAACTAGCTTATCGAGTTGGGCGCGGATCAAATTTTCGTTGGTGGTTCTTTGGGCCATTGGAGTTTGTGTCTGCATAGCTTTGGTAGCTCGAAGCTATATCCGTTTGATTCGAATCGTAAGAAAATCAAGTTCCACCGCGAATTCAGAACTTGTAACCATCGCGCTAACTATGGCTCGACGACTGAAAGTGCGTTTGCCTGAAAAAGTGATGTTATCGAACCGAATTGACAGCCCAATGATTCTCTACTTTGGTCGGCCAATCCTCGTGTTGCCAACTAAGTTTCAGCAACTATACGGAACAGATAGTTGCAAGATGGCGTTGGCACACGAGTTAGCTCATCATCGTCGCGCTGACCTATGGTGGAACCTACTTGCATCAATGGTTTCAATCTTGTTGTTCTTTTGCCCTTCGGCTTGGTATGCCGCGCGTCGGTACTACCTGCAGATGGAGAGTGCTTGCGATCAGATTGCTATAACTAAAGCCAAATTCGAACCCCATATCTATGCCGGATTGTTAGTTCAGATTTTGCAGAACCGTCAAACGCAGTTGGCCAGTCCAATCTGTTTTTCCATGGCTCAATCGAGAGATTTTCTCACACTCAAGGAAAGGTTACAGAACATGTCCTATGAACTTTGCCATCACCGTCTAAGCGGCTCTTTGGTCACTTTGATTATGTTGGGTCTGGTTGTTTCTCCATGGGCTTTCGCTGACGATAGCCCTAAGAAAAACAAGAGCAACGACTCCCGCCGTTCATCCTCAACGAGCCAATCCGGTTCCACCAATACAAATCAGAATGTTAGTGGCTTTGCCCAAGCTTCTGCCGGTGGGATGGCCATAGCCGGCGGAA
Organism: Pirellulales bacterium; assembly: GCA_046349795.1. Lineage (GTDB taxonomy): Bacteria > Planctomycetota > Planctomycetia > Pirellulales > Pirellulaceae > Aureliella. The sequence goes on from JAXMBP010000013.1 coordinate 126,076, forward strand.
ACGGACAGGCTGCAGGGGCTAGCTCGCCAAACTCTTTTGGAGGTAGTTTTCTTCCAGGCTCTGCCCCAATGGCTCAAGGCAACGGAAGCGGATTTGCGGCTGCCGGCGGGTTTGCAGCGGCTGGAGTTGCGATTGGTGGTGCGCCTCAGGCAGACACGTCCAACGGTCGAACCTTTCAACCAGGTTCGACGAATTCGTCTGGAGAGGGAAAATCAACGGGTCGCGGCAGATCGTTCGGAGGAGTATCGGCTAGCAGCAATGGAACATCGTTCGGAAACGGCGTTTCTGTGAGTCGAACTTCAGATGAAGTGGACGGCGTTGTAACTCAGCGAACAAATATCACTACACGCAAGGAGCGAGTAACAATCGAGGAGAACGACGAAGACGGGATCACCGTTTCTATCGCACCTCGTAATAAGCCGAAGGATCGTCAGACCTTTACAGCCGACACGCGTGAGGAGCTAGCCAAGAATCATCCAAATGCATATGAGTGGGTTGAAAAGTACTGTAAAGACAACTATCAAGCGTCGAACTTTACTGCTGGATTGCCTGGAAGCAAAGGTGGCGTTGCAGCCGTGGCTGGTGGAAACGGATTTAATGTAAAAGGTGACAATCCTGCGATGGAGATGATGAAAAACCAGTTGGAGCAAATGATGCAGGACACTCAAGATCCTGCCACACGGGCTCAAATTGGCAACATGCTACAGCAACTCCAGCAGATGAATGGTCAAGCCAATCAATCTCCAATCAAACCCTGATTGATCTTAGCCCTACCCGCTGGTGCAGGGGCTAATTTTGAGTTGCAAGGAATACGAAATCATTGAAGGTGATTAAAAACCCTCAGCTAGCGCTGTAGGCTCATGAGCCCAGCTCGCTAGCGCAGGGTTCTGATACACGACATCAATGTAGTTTCGATGGCATCCCAATCGGTTGGCTGATCAGCAATAATTTCTAATCTACTATCACTGCGATAGGAGCTACTAGTTAGGCTGGATTCTGCTCCTTTTCGATTAACGGCCCACCAGTCGTTGTCGCAATGAAAGATGCCTTTCAGTCGTAGCACTTGACCGATTGAATCGAGGGCCTCCATTAACGCATCGTGTTGAAAACAAACATGGGAAGCCCAAATCCACCCGCAGGCCCAATGACCGTTGCCAGAGTTTTCAAGCCGACGTGGCTTAACGCTTTTCACAGCCTGGTGCAATAACTGAAGCGTGGTAAGGCTGGTCGAATCCTCCGAGCGTTCCTCATGAACAACATTTGCTGCAGAATGATTCGGATGGTAGATCGGCACAATAGTAGAAACGATCTCGGCGTCTAGCCAGGAAAGATCCAAACGCCCCATTGAAGTTTGGTAAATGTATGATTTGGGTGGATCTAGTTGAGCAAGACTCTGAAGGCAGCGAGCGACTTGCTCTGGATGTCGCTTATCAGTCCAAGAAACAACTACAGCATCGGACATCTGAATTTGATCGTGAAACAGATCTGAATCGGCGATTCGAGGATTATCATAATCGGCTGGGTCGACGATGCAAATCGTACAGCCAAGCTTGATCACTTTGCCGAAGTTGTCATTCCGCAGCATGTCAATAATGCGGGCAGGATGACCGGCTCCCGACGGTTCAATAATGATGCGATCAGGCTTAACGCGGCGAATCAATTGAGCCAACAACGGCTCGAAGGCATACGACATTGTGCAACAAACACAACCACTGGCTAATTCCATGATCTGAACATCGCCGGTGTTTTCAAGCAATGCATCATCGATAGAAACTTGACCATATTCGTTGATGATGATCGCCCATCGCTCGTCTGCGGGTTTTTGATCGATAAGCTTCTGTATCGCCGTGGTTT